>JALIBN010000027.1:0-9662 GCA_030576275.1 Pseudomonadota bacterium
AATTACTCCCAATGACACTATCGCTAATATCATCTGCAGACGACCTGCATAGCCGATTATCGAAAACCATTCTATGGCGGCCAAAATAATTATGCCGGCGATCAACCACTGTAAAATTGATGTTGGTAAGTATAAAATGCTTAACATCACCACTGGGATCAAGATACCCGCGGTCCATAATCGCTGTTTAAGCATTATCGTTTTCTCGTAGTTGTTCAGATGTTTTACCAAAACGACGTTCACGCTGGCAAAAAGAGCTAATAGCTTTATCTAATTCAGTGCCATTAAAATCCGGCCATAATGTATCGGTAAAAAAGAATTCGGTATAGGCCATTTGCCATAATAAAAAGTTACTGACACGTTGTTCGCCACCCGTTCGAATAAACAAATCTGGTTCTGGAATTTCGGCTGTCGTTAGCCCGGCGGAAATTGCCTCTTCAGTAATATCCTCTGGTAACAATTCGCCTGATTTTACTTTTTCAGCTAGTTTCCTAACAGATTGTGTAATATCCCAACGTCCACCATAATTAGCCGCGATATTAATAATTAAACCCGTGTTAGATGCTGTTAAATGCTCAGCTTGAGAAATTTGTTTTTGTAAGCTAACGGAAAACTTGCTGACATCGCCAATAATTCGCAGGCGAATATTGTTTGTATGCAACCGTTTAACCTGTTGCTTTAATGACAAGGCAAACAACTCCATTAACAAACTGACTTCTTTACTTGGACGGCGCCAATTTTCACTGCTAAAGGCAAATAAACTTAATACAGTGACGTTGCGTTGTATACAGTGTTTAACAATATTTTCGACAGATTTCACGCCGGCCCTATGCCCCATAAAACGAGGTCGAAGGCGTTTTTTTGCCCAACGACCATTACCATCCATAATGATAGCAATGTGTTGTGGGACTATGTGAGTTTCCTCAGACATGGGTATTTAAATGACGGTAAGTTATCCGTCGTTATACTTCCATCAAGTCAACTTCTTTCTCAGCCAATACGGCGTCAATTTGTTTGATTGTTGTATCAGTCAATTTTTGAATGAGCTCTACTGCGCCACGTTCTTGATCTTCTGAAATGTCTTTATCTTTTAACAATTCTTTTAATGTACTGTTGGCATCGCGACGGATATTACGAATCGCAACACGCGCACCTTCGGCCTCATTTTTTGCAATTTTAACCATGTCTTTGCGACGTTCTTCAGTTAAAGGTGGAATTGGAATCCGTATTGTCATGCCCGCACTATTGGGATTAACACCCAAGTCTGAAGTCATGATGGCTTTTTCAACCACTGACAGCATGTTTTTTTCCCAAGGCGTAACCGTTAAAGTTCGAGAGTCTTCAATCCCTACATTCGCGACTTGGCTTAGTGCAACATCTGAACCGTAATAAGGCACCATGATCTGGTCTAATAGACTAGTGTGGGCGCGACCAGCACGAATTTTAGCCATGGCTGTTGTAAGTGCGGCGACACTTTTCTGCATTCTATCAGCCGCATCTTTTTTTATATCTTCAATCATGTTTTTGTATCCTACTTAGCTATTAACTTGACTAGCTTGAACTCTAAATTTTTTAAACCAGAAATCTATCTGACCCAATAAACTATCTAACCAGAGTACCAATATTTTCACCATAAATTAGTTTGGTCAAGTTACCCTTTTTATGCACATCAAAGACACGTAAGGGCATCTTCTGCTCTTGACACATCACTACTGCAGTCGTATCCATTACGGCTAAACGCTTAGTGATAACTTCATCATAACTCAACTCATCATAACGAACTGCATTGGGGTCTTTTTTAGGATCAGCAGAATAAACGCCATCCACTTGAGTAGCCTTTATTAGCAAGTCAGCGCCAATTTCGACTGCGCGGAGGCTGGCTGCAGAATCGGTTGTAAAAAATGGATTCCCTGTACCTGCCGCAAAAATAACAATACGACCTTTTTCTAAATGACGAACGGCACGACGACGTAAATAATCTTCACATACTTCATTTATTCGTATTGCTGACATGACACGGCAAAACGAACCTTTTTGCTCTAAGGCATCTTGTAGTGCTAATGCATTCATAACGGTAGCTAACATGCCCATATGATCGCCACTAACACGATCCATACCGCTAGCAGCTAAACCGGCACCACGAAATATATTACCACCACCAATGACAATCCCGAGCTCAACACCTTGTGCGCTGAGCTCGGCGATTTCTGTCGCGAAACTGGCAATAACCTCCGGCTGGATGCCATAGTCTGCATCCCCCATTAACGCCTCACCACTTAATTTAAGTAGAACACGTTTGTAAGCCGGTTTATTGCCTGTTTCTGTCATTTTTTAGTTACCTTTCACTTGCGCCATTACTTCTTCAGCAAAGTTATCAACTGCTTTCTCGATACCTTCACCGACTTCAAAAAACTCAAATGCTTCAACTGTTGCGTTTGCTTTTTTAACAAGTTGTTCAACGGTCACATCAGGATCTTTAACAAACGGCTGACCCATTAAGCTAATTTCATTAACGAATTTGCTCATGCGTCCTTCAACCATTTTTTCAACGATAGCATCTGGCTTGCCACTTTCTTTTGCTTGTGTCGCAACGATATCACGTTCTTTTTCAAGCAATTCTGCAGATAAATCAGCAGCAGAGATAGCTTGAGGACGGTTAGCTGCAACGTGCATCGCTAAATCTTTAGCTAGTGCCACGTCATTACCGGTCATTTTAACCATCGTACCAATACGGTCGCCATGGCGATATGAACCAATAATACCATCGTCAGTTGCCATTAATGCAAAACGACGTACTTTGATGTTTTCACCAATTTTAGCAACCAATGCTTGACGAACAACTTCAATTGTTTCACCAGCATCATTTACTGGTAGTGCCATTAACGCTTCAAGATCGGCAGGTTGAGCATCCAACACTTTTTTAGATACATTGCTGACAAAAGCTATAAAATCTTCTGCTTTAGCAACAAAATCAGTTTCAGAGTTAATCTCTAGCATGGCAGCTTGTTTACCATCTGCACTGATTTCAATTGCAACTACACCTTCAGCGGCAATACGATCAGATTTTTTATCTGCTTTAGCTAAACCAGATTTACGCATTTCATCAATTGCAACTTCGATATCACCGTTAGTTGCTACCAACGCTTTTTTACATTCCATCATGCCTGAGCCAGTACGCTCACGCAGTTCTTTTACTAATGCAGCAGTAATTGCCATTTATTTAGCCCTTTATATCTTTGAACTATGTTTAGCCAGAAAAATCTAGCCGTACATACAATACAGGCCCACTAAACTAGTGAGCCTGCATACTTGATTTAACTAGATGATGTTACTCAGCCGCCGCGTCAGTACTTTCAGCAGCAACAACTTCAGCCATCTCTTCAGCACCATTTGCCACAGCTGCACGACTTTCTAAAATCGCTTCAGCCATGCTTGATGTATAAAGTTTAATAGCGCGCATAGAGTCATCATTACCAGGAATTACATAGTCAACGCCATCAGGATTACTATTAGAATCAACGATAGCAATAACAGGAATACCTAACTTGTTAGCTTCTTGAATAGCAATACGTTCATGGTCAACATCGATAACGAATAATGCATCAGGTAAACCACCCATTTTACGGATACCACCGATGCTTTTTTCTAATTTTTCTTGTTCACGTGTCAAGTTTAAAACTTCTTTCTTTTTCAAGCCTTCTAATTTGCCAGACTCGATCATTTCTTGAATAGTGTCTAAACGTTTGATTGATTTACGCACTGTTTGGTAGTTAGTCAACATACCACCTAACCAACGGCGATTTACATACGGCATACCTGCACGTTCTGCATCTTCACGGATAGGATCTTGAGCTGCACGTTTTGTACCTACGAATAGGATACGACCTTTTTTAGAAGCCAATTTACCAACGAAGTTCAACGCATCATTGAACATCGGTAAGCTGTGCTCAAGATTCATGATATGGATATTATTACGTTTACCAAAAATATACGGGCCCATTTTTGGGTTCCAGTAGCGAGTTTGGTGACCGAAATGGACGCCTGCCTCAAGCATTTGGCGCATTGTTGTTTTTGCCATGTTAATTAAAACCTTTATATTGAAAGTGGGGTTAAACCTCCACACACCCCAAGTATCGACTAACTCACTAAGCTGTTAGCACCCCGAGACTTGTGCCGGTGCATGTGTGATTTGTGCCTTATATTAGGCGCGCATATTATTCCACAAATCACGTATAAAAACAAAGTAAAATCAATCTGTTTATCGCGATTAACGCGACAACATCGACCTTTTCAAGTGATTGAATTTACTATCTACAACAGGGTTCCCCGATAATGACTGTACTTATAGCGAGCACAAGACACGTTTAAATCCGGTAATAAGGTTAAGCTTTCACCATCAATTTACTGGTCGTATGACTTATTTTCCGGCACACTAACAGTTACATCTAAATATTGTTCCGTCATTTATCTAAGGAAACTACCCCATCATGGCAGTTAGTATTAAAACAACAGCAGAAATCGAAAAAATGCGTGTCGCTGGTCGTCTAGCTGCTGACGTATTAACTATGATTGAACCCTATGTAGTAGCTGGTATTACTACCGACGAATTAGACAAAATTTGTCATGATTATATCGTTGATATTCAACAAGCGATCCCTGCCCCGTTAAACTATCACGGCTTTCCAAAATCGATTTGCACCTCGGTCAATCATGTTATTTGTCATGGTATTCCTGGTGGCAAAAAACTTAAAGATGGCGACATCATCAATATTGATATCACCGTCATAAAAGATGGCTACCATGGTGATACTAGTAAGATGTTTCACGTAGGTAAAACATCTATCCTTGCTGAACGTTTATGTACAAATGCTCGCGAAGCAATGCTGATTGGCATCGCCATGGTAAAACCAGGCATTCAACTTGGTGATATCGGTCACGCTATCCAAGTACATGCTGAGGCACAAAATTTTTCTATCGTGCAAGAATATTGTGGGCATGGCATTGGACTCGGTTTCCATGAAGAACCACAGGTATTACATTATGGAACCCCAGGAACAGGCTTAGTTTTAGAAGAGGGCATGACATTTACTATTGAACCGATGGTGAATGCCGGCAAACGTCATATCAAACAACTCCCTGATAATTGGACAGTGGTGACCAAAGATCGATCTTTATCAGCACAATGGGAACATACCATTTTAGTGACTGAAACAGGCCACGAAATACTGACCTTGCGTAAGGATGAAGTGATTTAATTTATGACGAACTCGTTGTTATCGCTTTGGCAAATCAGTAATAATCAAAAACCTAATTCAGATACGCTAAATGTTGGTTTTTATCGTAGCGCGCTCAAGGAAGGCCAAGCTTATCTAAAACAACAGTTTGAATCTCAAGCAGATATCATCACGCTAGTGCAGCAACGTGCTGCTTTTATTGATCAAGTATTACAAGACTTATGGCAACATCATATTTCTGCAGATGTGCCGATCAGTCTTCTCGCCGTTGGCGGCTACGGTCGAGGTGAACTCCATCCTTATTCAGATATCGATTTATTAGTCTTACTCGATGAATCTGTTTCGGAACAACCACCTAGTGAACTTTCTACATTTCTAACTAAGCTCTGGGATGTAGGCCTTGAAATAGGTCATAGTGTCCGCACAATTCAAGAATGCCGCCAACAAGCAGAAGATGACATCACCATTGCCACAAATCTGCTTGAGACGCGTCTATTATGTGGCGATAAAACCTTATATACTGAATTGCAGCAATTAACAATAAACCATAAAACATGGGATACACGGCGCTTTTATCAACAAAAAAAACAAGAACAATTAGAGCGTCACATCAAATACAATGACTCTTCCAATAATCTAGAACCGAATATTAAAGAATCCCCAGGTGGCTTACGTGATTTACAGGTCATTAGTTGGGTTGCTCAACAACATTTCGACGTAAAAGATCTAAAGGGCCTAAAACAAAAAGGTTTTCTAGCGACTAGTGAATATGAACGATTAGATAAAGCTCAACGTTTTTTGTGGCGCGTTCGTTTTTCACTTCATCTTGTGGCTAATCGCAAACAAGAAAAGTTAATGATCGATCATCAACGAGAAGTCGCTAAACAACTTGGATATCAAGAAACGGACAGTCGACTTGCCGTTGAACACTTTATGAAAGATTACTATCGTTGCGCCCGTTCAGTTAGTCAAATGAATGAACTTTTATTGCAACTTTTTGAAGAAAATATCATCCTCGCCGACGAAAAACCTCAAATTAAACCTATCAACAGACGATTCCAAATCCACAATGGTTATCTTGAAACGATCAATTCAGGGATATTTGCTTTTTATCCTTACGCCATGTTGGAAGTATTTTTAATATTACAACAGCAGCCAGAGATCAAAGGTATTCGTGCCGATACCATTCGCCAACTTCATGCTCATCGACACCTTATTGATAAACGCTTTCGAGCTGACATCAAAAACCGCAGCCTGTTTATGGAGATTATTCGTCAGCCTAAAGGCGTTACCCATGAGTTCCGTCGTATGAATAGATTAGGAATTTTAGGCGCCTATCTGCCAGCATTTGGACATATAGTTGGCCAGATGCAACATGATCTATTTCATATATACACAGTCGATGAACATACTCTATTCCTAGTGAGAAACTTACGGCGCTTTTCGTGTCCAGAATACCACGCAGAATTTCCACTTTGTTCTGAAATTTATGAACAATTACCAAAACCAGAATTATTATTTATTGCAGGTCTATTTCACGATATAGCCAAAGGCCGCGGTGGCGATCATAGTAAGCTAGGTGTAGTTGATGCAGCCGCATTTTGTAGCGAACACAGTCTCAGTGATTTTGATACCGACATAGTGACATTTTTGGTTCGCCAACACCTCACTATGTCAGCAACGGCACAAAAATTTGATATTCATGATCCCGAAGTCATCAAGACATTTGGCGAGAAGGTAAACACTCTCGAACGCCTTAATTATCTCTACCTATTAACCGTTGCCGATATTCGTGCCACCAATAACAATCTATGGAATAGCTGGCGTGATTCCTTATTAAAACAGCTATATCACACCACCCAACAATGGTTGGTTCATCATGACGAAGTCGCAAAAAATACGGCAGAAAAGAGTCAGTATCAACAAGCTGCAGCGTTAAAATCACTTATTGAACTATCATTTTCAGAACAACAAATAATCGACTTATGGCAAGATTATGATCCTGATTATTTTTTACGTCACACTGTCGATGAGATCTGCTGGCAATCAGCGTGTCGCATGCAAAATCCTACGGCCTCGACGCTCGTCAACAGCAGAAAACACGATCAAGAAAATATGCTTGAGATATTTATCTGTACCCAAGATAAACCTCGAATTTTTGCCGCAACGACCGCTTGTTTAGAACAACTGCAGCTGGATATTCTCGATGCTAAAATTAGTATTACTGCGGATGGTTATGCACTTAATACCTATATCGTTAACGGCTTAAATCAACACCAAACAGACATTACCCATGCTTTAGAAAAACAACTCAATAACTTAGGCGACATCAAAAATGCTAGCTCAGTTATTACCCCTAGAAAAATGAAGTTGTTCGAAACAACACCGAGCATTCAATTTCAAACTAATGAACAACAAAACCACACGGTAATGGAACTGAAAGCTCATGATAGACCGGGACTACTATCTTCCGTTGCCCAAGTTTTTTTACAACAAGATATCCAACTTAGTAATGCAAAACTTATCACATTAGGCGATCAAGTTGAAGATGTATTTTTTATCTCAACGCTCACTGGCGAGCCATTAGACTCGGTTGAACAAAATAATCTGCAACAGAAATTGACTATTACTTTATCTAATTAAGCTGAACAGGGAGTTAAAAAAACGCCATCTTTTTAGCGGTAATCTATGCCCAAATTGCTTGTTCATTATGGATCCCGGCTAAAAAGACCACGGTTTTTAAGTTTGTACTGCTTATCTCAAGTCGAGTTTGATTAACTAGAACAAGCTGAATTTAGGCTTCTTCATTAGTCTTATTCAGAGATGAGATTTGGCATACTCGTGTATTACAGGCAAAAAAAGGCGCAATTAGCAAAACTAACTGCGCCCCTATTCTTAAAAATGAAACCTATTCTGATTTAGAAACGGTAACACTATCAGTGAACTTTTCTACTTTCTTACTACCAATTCCTTTGACATTAACTAAGTCCTCCACTGACTTAAACATGCCATTTTCTTCGCGATATTGAATAATCGCAGCAGCCGTTGCCTCACCCACACCATTCAAAGCTTGTAACTCCGAACTTGTTGCTGTGTTGAGATTAACTTTATCCATTGCATACGCAAATCCCGTTGATAACACCATTGCCAATAATAATGACATTAGTACTTTTTTAAACATAGTCCCTACTCCCTGTTATTTAACATAAACTGCCTTACTAGCAGTACAGATCAGCTTAAGCTCATCTAACGTTTATTGCAACTTGCTGTTTGATAACCTTGTCGATGAAATGATTATGGGAATCACGCTCTTTGTTGACCATCTTTACAAATTGTTAGTCTCGGAAATAAGTGACCGAGATTTGATAGTTTGTAAAAAAATAACAACTGTTTTGTTTGTATTATCTCGATAATCAGCATGAGTGCCACTTCAACCGGCATAATGCCTAAAATTCGCTGATCATTTAACCCCAACTCGGGATCTGGAAAATGTCCTCATTCCCACAGCATACAAAAAGTGGTGTTATTCCGGTGAAATTTTTAGCCGTAATCCACGCTCAGAGCCCAACAATCAAATAGTTTTGACATAGATCATTACTAAAAGACTGCGAGAATGACGATGTTTTTAAGTTTGTACTGTTTATCTTTTAACTCGAGTTAAAGTTGATTTAAATACACAAAACCTATCAACATGCCTGTGTATTTTGCAGATTAATGAGAAACACCATGCGATTTAATAACCTTCAAAAAGGTTAAGCAAACGATCTTAATATCAAACCACAAAGATTGTTTCTGAAGGTATTCAACATCCAATGCAACTTTTTGAGGAATAGGCAACTCATCCCTGCCATTAACCTGTGCCCAGCCCGTCAAACCAGGCACCAAATTATGCACGCCTTTTACTGTCCGTAAGGCAATAAGGTCATCTTGATTAAATAACGCTGGACGAGGCCCAACAATACTCATATCCCCTTTAACGATTGACCACAATTGAGGTAATTCATCCAAACTCGACTTTCGTAAGAAATGACCAATCGGGGTTAACACACTTTTTGGATCAAGCAATAAATGTGTTGCCACAGCGGGTGTATTAACCTTCATACTTCGAAATTTGGGCATTTTAAAAATAGTATTATGCTTGCCCACGCGATCAGACCAATACAGAGCCGGACCTTTAGAGGTCAACTTGACCAACACGGCAACGATGACAATAGGCAACAGTAAAATGCTTGTGGCAATCAAGGCCACTATAAGGTCAAAAAATCTTTTCATACTGTTTCCCATTAAACCCAATCCATACTAAATGAATACCCCGTAGGTCGGACTTCAGTCCGACAACACGCGCCACTTCCATTAAACCTAGTCCACACTAAATGAATAACACCGTAGGTCGGAATTCAGTCCGAGAACACACGCTACTTCCATTAA
>JALIBN010000027.1:9762-10661 GCA_030576275.1 Pseudomonadota bacterium
ACCTAGTCCACACTAAACGAATAACACCGTAGCTCGGACTTCAGTCCGACAACACACGCTACTTCCATTAAACCTAGTCCACACTAAACGAATAACACCGTAGCTCGGACTTCAGTCCGACAACACGCGCCACCTCCATTAAACCTAGTCCACACTAAATGAATAACACCGTAGGTCGGACTTCAGTCCGACAACACACGCCTATTCCCACCAACTTCAACCATTTTTGCCAACTGTTCATCCATCGTCACTACCGGCTGCCAACCTAATAAATCGCGAGCTTTAGAACTATCCACCTGTAAAGAACCAAACAAACGATTTGCTATATCACCCTTGCCAATCAATTTGGCGGCGAATATCATCAACCCAACCGGTACTGGAATTAACCTTGGCTTCTTACCAAAAGCCCTTGCCACTTTTTGTAATAACGTCGTTGTCGAAACATCCTCACCATCAGAAATCAAAAACACCTCATTGGCCGCTTTGTAGGATTTTTTCCTATCCGCACACAAAGCAATAAAATCAACCAAATTATCCAAAGCAACAAGTGAACGTTGATTATGAATAGTACCAAAAGGTAATGGTAGACCTTTATCAATCCATTTCATCATTGCGGAAAAATTCGCTTTAACACCTGGTCCATAAACTAGCGGCGGACGAATAATCACCACTTCCATTCCCGTTTCTTTAGCAATAGCTAACAAGCCTTGTTCAGCTTCATATTTAGATAATCCATAAGGATCGGTAGGTAAAAAGTTATCATCCGCCTTAAATGGCTGAGCTACCAAAGTCATTTCACCATTAACTTTAATGGAGCTAATAAATACAAATCGTTTAACGCCAGCATCGGCAGCTTGTCTCGCTAAATTTAAAGTTCCATCAACATTTAGTCTACGAAA
>JALIBN010000028.1:0-6851 GCA_030576275.1 Pseudomonadota bacterium
TTTGGGTCGACAAGCGACCTTTGAATATTTAGGTTTAAGTGTAATTAGTGCCAACCAATTTTTCATATTCAGCTTTGCAAGCTTATGAGAACTGACTGTAGGCTCTCGTTAGCATCACCAAATAACATCTGTGTATTTTCATGTACAAATAATGGATTACCAATACCTGCATAACCAGAAGCCATACTGCGCTTTAATACAATCGTAGCATGACCTTTCCAGCACTCTAGCACCGGCATTCCTGCAATTGGGCTATTAGGATCATCTAAAGCTGACGGATTAACGATATCGTTTGCCCCAATAACTATTGTGACATCAATATTTGGAAAATCATCGTTGATTTCGTCCATCTCATACACTATATCGTAGGGCACTTTTGCTTCTGCCAGTAAAACATTCATATGACCCGGCATTCGACCAGCAACGGGATGAATCCCGAAACGAACTTTTTTATTGCAATTAAGTAACAACTTGGTGATTTCATTCACGGTGTGTTGAGCTTGAGCAACTGCCATTCCATAGCCAGGAATAATCATTATGCTATTAGCATCACGGAGTATCTGTACGACGCCAGTAACATCAATCGGTTGTATATCACCTTCAACTTCCTCAGTTATGCCGCCAGCCGTATTGCCAAAGCCGCCAGCGATAACACTAATAAAGCTCCGGTTCATAGCTCTACACATAATATGGCTAAGAATGGCGCCGCTACTACCTACCAATGCCCCCGTAATAATTAACAAATCATTACTTAACATAAAACCAGTAGCGGCAGCGGCCCAACCTGAATAACTATTCAGCATGGAAACCACGATAGGCATATCAGCACCGCCTATTGCCATCACCATATGTACACCAAAGATCAATGCAATGATGGTCATCAGAACCAATGGCAATATGGCATTCTCCGTGTCAGCTCCGATGATAAATAAGGCGGCTAAACAGATGACACTTAACAACATCGCTAAATTCAACCAATGACGAACTGCTAGCAATACTGGTTTACCAGTGACCCTTCCACATAACTTCCCAAAAGCAATAACAGATCCTGAAAAAGTAACGCTACCAATCAAAATACCAATATAAATTTCAACGTGATGAATGGTTTTTTCTGCTCCTGCAAGGCTAGAAGAACTATCCATAAAATTAGCATAGCCAACCAAGATAGCGGCCATTCCGACCAAACTGTGCATTAATGCCACCAATTCGGGCATTTGAGTCATTTCAACCTTTAATGCCGCCTTGGCACCTAAAGCACCACCTAATAACAGAGCAATTATCAGTATGGTGTAAGATGAAACCGCATCACTCATAATAGTAGCAATGATAGCGATAGCCATGCCGATCATGCCGTAGTAGTTTCCACGGCGAGCTGTTTCCTGTTTGCTAAGCCCGCCCAAGCTTAAAATAAACAGAATAGACGCAACAATGTACGACATTGATACTAAACCTTGTGACATCATCTTACTTTCCTATTTTCTAAACATTTCAAGCATGCGACGAGTGACCATAAAGCCGCCGACAATATTGATGGTTGCGATTAGTATCGCCAGCCCCGATAAAAAGGTAGTCAAGACATCGGGTGTAGAAATCTGCACCAGTGCTCCAATTACGATAATGCCGCTGATCGCATTAGTGACGCTCATTAATGGTGTATGTAACGAAGCCGAAACATTCCAAATTACTTGATAACCAATAAAGCAGGCCAAAACAAAGACCGTAAAATGAGACATGAATGATGCTGGTGCAACTGCACCAATAGCGAATAATACTAAAGCGACAATAATTAATGGCAAACTCTGCTTGATCAATTCAGGCATAAGCGGCCGTTTTCCAACGGCTTCTTGTTGTGTAGCCGGCGCTTCTGTTTGAGGTGCTGGTTTTGTCGATAATATAGGTGGCGGCGGTGGCCAAATGATATGGCCTTGATGAATTACAGTAGTACCACGAATTACTTCGTCATCCATATTTAGTAGCAAATCACCATCCTTTGCTGGACACAAATCGGTTAATAAATGGCGCAGGTTTGTACTGTATAGTTGGCTCGATTGATTAGCCAATCGACTGGGGAAATCAGTGTAGCCAACAATTGTTACTCCATGTTTCATGACAACTTTATCTTTGTCAGTCAATGTGCAGTTACCACCTCGTTCGGCAGCAAGGTCTACAATGATGCTCCCAGGCTTCATGGATTTCACCATGCCGGTAGTAATCAATTTTGGAGCTGGCTCTCCAGGGATCAATGCGGTGGTAATAATAATATCCACCTCCATCGCTTGGCGTGCGAATAATGCCATTTCAGCTTCAATGAATTCCTTGGACATTGTTTTAGCATAACCGCCAGCCCCAGAAGCCTCTTCTTTAAAATCTAGCATCAGGAATTCTGCATCCATACTTTCAATCTGCTCTTTGACTTCCGGACGTGTGTCAAAAGCTCTAACTATAGCTCCCAAGCTTTTGGCAGTTCCAATAGCTGCTAGCCCTGCAACTCCAGCGCCAATGACCAGAACCTTGGCAGGTGGTATTTTACCCGCGGCGGTGATCTGACCGGTAAAAAACCGGCCAAAATGCTGGGCAGCCTCAATGACGGCACGGTAGCCAGCGATATTAGCCATAGAACTCAAAGCATCCATTTTTTGAGCTCTGGAGATCCGAGGTATACTATCCATCGCTAGTACGGTCACTTTTTTATTCGCCAAACGTTGCATCAATTCTGCATTTTGCGCAGGCCAGATATAACTAATTAGATGCTGGCCTTCTCGGAACAATTCAACTTCATCTCTAGCTAGTTCATGATGCTTTTCCGGTGCTCGGACTTTCATGATAATGTCTGAATTTTTCCATAATGTTTCGGCATTATTTACAATTTTCACACCCACTTCTTGATAAGCTTCATCAGAGATATCTGCAGCCAATCCGGCACCACTTTCAATGCTTATTTCAAAACCAAGTTTAATGATTTTTTCTGCAGCATCGGGCGTTGTAGCTACACGCTTTTCACCCTCGTGTATTTCTTTAGGCACACCAATCTTCATACGTTCTCCTGACATGTTCTAAGATTATGAATTGAAACTGTAAGTTTTTTTAGTTCAAGCTAACCAGTGTATTTGAGCAATACTTCTTCTGTGAACATGCATGTTAAGCAACGTAAAGGTATACATACTTGATTGATGAGACATTACATCGTTCGCTTTACTAGAGGATAAAACTCTCATTGCTAGCTGGCCTAGTCAAGATACTCGTGAAGGAATTACCCAACTGACTCGCTTTCGCATCGTTCAATATATTGCATCGGATGATATGAGAACATTTTTATTTAGTGGATGAGCTTAGCATTCACACTATATTTCTAAATATTCATTGCAAGTATTAATGAGCTGCCGACAATGCCAAAATGACATTTTCATTTTTTGCTTCAGAAGCAAGATCAAGAGCAGATTTGCCGTCGCTATCTGTTACTTCCAGTTGAGCACCATGACTTAAAAGTTGTTTTACAACGTCAGCATGGCCGGCACTAGCAGCGATCATTAATGAATTTCGGCCACGATCATCCTGAAGTTCGACATCTGCACCTGCTTCTAACAATACAGTCACTGCATCATTACTTCCGTAACCTGATGCCCACATTAATGCTGTTAAATTGTGGTTATATGTCTGATTTATATTATCCGTCTTGGTTAATAATAACTTCACCATTTCGACATTACCTTTCGCCGCCGCATAAATTAATGCTGTCTTACCAGTATTATCAACAACATCGACTTTGGCATTATTAGCCAACAGTACTTCAGCGACATCAAGATGTTCACCATAAACAGCCTCAGCTAATGCAGTCACATTCTTTAAACTAAAATTGTTAACTTCAGCATCATTTTTTAGTAGATATTTAACAATCTCAATATAGCCTCCTTGTGAGGCAAACATTAGTGCAGCTTGTCCTCGTGTGTTTAGCATATTTATTGCTGACTTCGCTTCAACTAAATACTTTACTAGTTCTAGATTGCCAGATTTAGCTCCATAAATAAGTGCTGAATTACCAATACGATTTCTAGCTTTAACAGATGCTCCTTGTTCAATTAATTGCTTCACCTGATTAACGTTGCCTGCCTTTGCAGCATCAAACAACTTGAAATTAAGCTCTCGAAATTCATCTGCTTGTACATATGAAAATTGTAGCGATAAAAAAATAAACACGTAAACAAGAATGTTAGTTTTATGATTGATCATGATTCGACACCTATATAAATATTATCAGCACTAATTCGCAATTATTCTTTAAAACTACCTAAATAATTTGCAATCGCATCAATGTCTTCGTCGGTATAAGTCTTAAGTAAAGAAGCCATTGCAGGAGCGTTATTACGAACTTCATTTCTGAAATCATGCATTGTATTTTTTAAGTATTCAGGATGTTGATTTGCAAGCCGTGGAATTCTACTATTACCCTTTAGCGTTGCTAGATGACACGCTGTACAACCACCTTCGTCAATTACTCTTTGTCCTCTTGCGGATTGTTTTGCATTTATTTCGTATGAGGTCTCTGGCCATTTCTGCTCAGAAAAAAACATTGCCAATAACTTTAAATCTGCTTTCTCTATATTGGCAACAATCGGACCCATAACTTGGCTTTCTCTTAGCCCTGTTTTCATATCTTTAAGCTGGACATACATATAGTAAAATTCCTGTCCTGCCAGAATAGGAAATGTCCCCAGTTTTGACTGACCATTGTCACCATGACAGGTGAAGCAAGTTTTTAAGTTCTCGCGTATTGAAGCATATTTATCTTGTTCGCCTATCTCAGCACTAGCTTCAGGAGCAGCCCGTTCAGCTTCTGCTATCACCTCGTTACTAAATATCATTAATGCTGTAAGCATCAACAATAGTGATTTTGATGTAATCATAATTGAATGTTTTCCGTTAATTAATTATCTATATTATCTGCTCAGGTTAAGTGAATTGATAAATAGGTAACTGTAAGATGTTAAAAATGACCGCCTTATATAAAGGCGGTCAAATTCCTTACTCAGGTGTTATTTTTTGTTCAACTTATAGGCAATAATTTCATTACCACGAGTGTAGTTCATTTGAGCGTTACCGCCCGATCCAACAACCACGTATTGCTCACCATCAACATTATAAGATGCTGGAGGTGCATTTACCCCAGCTTCGGTTTGATCTTGCCACATCAATTCACCAGAAGTTGAGTTATAAGCTTTGAACAGGCCATTACCTTCTCCAGCGAACACTAGTCCACCAGCTGTAGCAAGAACACCACCGATCATCGGTTGATGTGTTTTCACTTTCCATTTAATCTTACCTGTATTGTAATCAACAGCTGTTATATTGCCCCATTGTTGTTGATCGGTTATCACTTTGAATGCCCCACCAAGCCATAGTTTTCCTCCTGGATAGGGTGTTTCTTCAACATGATAAGTCATTGGCTGATGTATATTAGCTGCATACACTAAACCTTGACTAGGATCTGTTGCCATTGGTGACCATTCAACACCACCGTTAGCGCCAGGTAACATGCTTGCACCTTCTTTAGTAGGCAATACCCAACGATCACGTTGCATTACCATAGGCTCAGAATAGCGAATCAAGCTACAGTCTGATGCATTATGCACATAGACATAGCCTGTTTTACCACCGTGTAATACACCCTTAACTGTTTGTCCGTCTTCGTTCTTAACTGGAACGAGGATAGGAGGACTGACAGCATCAAGATCCCATACATCATGCGCGATATATTGAAAATGACAGATTTTTTCACCTGAATCCAAATCTACTGCAACCAGTGAGTTGGTGTAAAGATTATCACCTGGACGAACGGCACCATATAAATCAGGGGATGGGTTACCCACCACGAAATACGCTCTGTTTGCATCACGGTCAATAGCCATATTCTGCCATACACCACCACCAAGCGTTTTGTATGGGTCGCCGAGTTTTTTCAGTGCTGCTTTTTCGGCTTTAATATCGCGATGCATATACAAACCAGTTGCATCATTTTCAGCCCAAACGCCTGTTGAATCTTCAGGGATACTATGGAAAGTCCATAATAAAGCACCTGTTTTAGCATCAAACGCTTTAACAAATCCGCGAATACCATATTCACCACCATTGGTACCTATTAACACTTTTCCGTTAACAATGGTTGGGGACATAGTTTCACTGTAGCCCAGTTCAGGATCAGCGATTTCGACATCCCACATTTTTTTACCCGTTTTAGCATCCAACGCAACTAATCTAGCATCTAAGGTTCCCATATAAACCATATCATCAAGCGCAGCAACACCACGGTTGTTAGGGCCACAACAGTATGTTGTTATTAGCCCCATTTCATGTTCATAATGCCATTTTTGCTTACCTGTTTTAGCATCTAGTGCATATACATGATTAAACGACGACGTCACAAACATAGTTCCGTTAATAACGATGGGTGTCGTTTCTAATGAATCAACAACATCCATCTTAAAAGTCCATGCTCGCTCTAGATTATGCACATTCTCACGATTAACTTGCTGGGCAGGATAAAATCGAGTTTGCTCATAGTTAGCATTTGTATGCAAGAAGTTGTTTGAATCGCCTGCAGCTCTATCTAGTAAGTCCTGGGTTACTGTTTGCATATCACCAAACAACGAGCCACCACTTACTTCTTCTCCAGCGAGAACATTATGTGCCCCTACAGTCATTAAAAGCGATGCAAGCCCGACTTTCATCAGAGTTCCACTACCCCCTTGTTTCTTATTATTCATTATCTCTCTTCTCCTAAATTATAATTTTAGATTACAGCGTCTCCAACATTATTATTCTTGTAGCTGCATACAAGAAAATTTATACTTTTGTTA
>JALIBN010000028.1:6951-157518 GCA_030576275.1 Pseudomonadota bacterium
GTTACTTAACACCATCTATTTCTAGTTCTGGGTGTGAGTTGTGAACATGATGCTTGCTGTCCACCTTACGAAGTGTCAGATTGGCGAAAAATGCTATCAGTAGTAAACAAGCCATTGCATACATCGTTGAATTGTATAATGTTGGAGTTGGGTCAATTGTCCCCACCGGTGAAATCTCCATTAATTTAGAAATTGATACTGTTTTTGCATCAACTAACTCTTGAAGATGGCTAACACTGGCACCAAATTTTTCTTGGAAGGCTGCCGGATCAATTCTTGCGACTAATGCGTTGATTGCACTTTCAACTGAATTTTGTCGAAGATATGTAATAACAAAAGGACCTAATATTCCTGCAGTACTCCACGCGGTAAGTAATCGACCATGGATCCCGCCGACATGCATAGTGCCAAAGATATCTGCTAAATATGCAGGAATCGTAGCAAAACCGCCACCATACATAGTGAAGATAATCATGGTTACCGCATAAAACATGACCAGCCATGTTACGGCAGGATTGATACTAGCCTGCGTTGCTATATATGGGATTGATACATACAGCAGTATCCCTAGGGCAAAAAATATGTGATACGTATTTTTTCGACCGATATAATCGGATAGTGATGCCCAAATGAAGCGCCCGCTCATATTGAACACACTTATCATCAACACATAGGTTGCTGCAAAACTAGCATCAACAATATCAGGTAAACTTGGACCAAAAATATCCGTTATCATTGTTTTAGCGACACCAATAACACCAATACCAGCAGTCACATTAAAACAAAGTACAATCCAGAGACGATAAAATTGTGGTGTTTTCAATGCTTGATCAATATGTACATGGTCATCTGTCACTAAACTTTTAGCGGATTCATTTGCCGCAGGTGATACCCAACCTTCAGGTTTCCAACCTTTAGCCGGAACACGGAAAGAAAATGCCGCAATAGTCATCACTATAAAATACAGTACGCCAAGCGTGATAAAGACACTTGCAACGCCGGTATCACCCGTGCCGATCACATAAACACCTTCAGGTCCTGGAACAGGTAATTTTGCCATATCCGTTACTGAAGCAATAACAACTTCAACTTTACTTCCGGCAATTTCAGCAAAGCGACGGCCACCTTCAGTAACAAGGTTAATGTCGGCTGTTTTACCTAGATATTCTGGTGCTTGATAAAAATGTTTTAACAGGTAGGTTTTTAATGGTGCAGCGATCATGGCGCCTCCACCAAACCCCATGATGGCAATCCCAGTAGCCATGCCTCGCCGATCTGGAAACCATCGAATCAATGTACTTACAGGTGTAACATAAGCAAGACCTAGCCCACAGCCCCCAACAACGCCATAACCTAGATAAATCATCCACAGTTCGTGTGATGAAATGCCAATACTGCCTATAATAAAACCGCCTCCCCATAAACATGCCGCTAAAAAACCTGTGGCTCGGGGACCAACCTCTTCTAACCACTTACCACCGATAGCCGCTGCAAGACCAAGAAAAACAATCGCTGTAGAAAATATCCAAACAACGGAAGAAAAGCTCCAATCACCAGCTGAACTTGCCACAACGCCGAACTGTTTAATCAACGGTGGATTAAATATGCTCCACGCATAGACCGAACCAATACACATGTGAATCGCAATGGCTGCTGGTGCTATAAGCCATCTATTAAAACCTGATTTGGCGACTATTTGTTGCTTAGATAGAAAGGTCATAAGACCGGGTTGTTGAGGCATAAAATGGTACCCTTTAAAAATGACTAAAAAATGCTCATAAAAACTAGAACAAAAAGGCATGAACTAGCTTTGCTGATTGCATGTTTTTCATTACGGACTTCCATTATTTGAAACTTCCGAACAAATATTAGAGCAATTTTTAAACCAACTTTAAAATGACCATATTTCTGATGTTTGCAATCAATACACACAACCTGCTTGGACAAAATGTCTCATATTAATTGATTGTCGGGACGTTTTGTCCAAGTAAAATATTTATTTATGTTCGGCAACAAGTCTAGATTTGAAGTGTGGCTTTGATGGTGTAATTAAATGAAAAGTTGATATTGACTTAGCAGTTTTATACGTGGTGATGGGTGACATTGCCTTAGCAATTTTAATATGGTTAGTGCATTATGAATTTCGAGTTATCGAACAGTTTATTATTAAAGCTGAAGTTGCGAGGTCTCATTTTTCTTTACTGAATCGCGATAAAACCAAACAAAAAAACAACTCCCCACACCAACTCGCGAGCGGACCAAAATTTCAGCACCATAGCGATTTAGAATGCCGCTACTAACATAGAGACCTAATCCCGTTCCGCTCTTTGTCTGAGTGAAAAAGGGATTGAAAATTCTGGGCAATGCTTTCGCGCTAATGCCTTTACCATTATCGCGGACAACCATTAATACGCCTTGGGCACGCCAGTTTCTAGTTCGAATGGTAATGTGACCATTTGTATCTTGTGCATTTATTGCATTTACAATTAAATTGATTAAGACTTGTTGAAATTGCTGATGATTACCATCTACTAGTAGCGTTGATTTCAAATCTAGATTTAATGTTATTTTTCGGCGACTCAAATCATGTTGAACTAATGCTAAGGTGTCATTGATAACATGTCGAATATCAACATCAGTACAGACTATTTGATAATCTTCAGGTCGTGAATATTGTAATAAGTTATTGATAATCGCCCTAATCCGATAGACCTGTTGAAAAATAAGCTTAGTTTCGTGTTCTACGAGTTTTGCATTGTCACCTAACTCTTCAATCAACAAATCCATATTACCTAAAATGACCGCGGTTGGATTATTAATTTCATGGGCAATACCTGCAGTAAGCTCGCCTATAGCTGCAAGTTTTTCGTTGGCAACCAATTTTTCACGAGTTTGCTTTAAGAGTCGAAGATTATGTTGCAGACTGGCTTTTTGATTTCGTAGTTGGTGGGTGCGATCTTCAACTTTAACCTCTAACAGATTCGCAGCATCTTGGATTTGTTCACGTTGTTCCTGCAACTTATCTAACATGGCATCAAATTGTTGTGCCAGTATAGCCAGTTCATCTTTTGAGTCTAGTTGACCTATACGAACTTCTTTACCATGTTCGATGGTATTAATTACCTTTGCCATGGCCTCTATAGGTTTATAGATTGATTTTGCGCCAAACACGGCCAATAGCACAGATAATAAGATGATGATGACAAATATCAATAATAATAAGCCTAGTCCAGTAAAATATGTTGCTTGGAACGGCGCCTCGAGAAAACCGATGTAGAGCATACCAACACGTTGCCCAAATACATCTACAATGGGTTCGTAGGCAGAGATGTACCAGTCACTTACTACAAAAGCCCGATCTATCCATGGTCTTCCTTGTGTCAGTACTTTATCTCTAACTTCATTTGAGACCTGAGTGCCGATTGCTCGCTGTTGTGGATACTGAATTTGTTCAGGTACATTTGTACTTATACGAACATCTCCAAGGAAAATGGTTACCGTCCCTAGACCATTTTCTGCCAAGCTTCCCTTGCTATAAACTAGATCTCGAAGTGTATCGACAAACTTAAAATTTTTGTTGAGCAATACCCCTCCAACTAAAATTGCCAGTACCTTTGAATTACCATCAAGTATTGGGTAATGGCTATAAAGTACCATTCCTCTATCTTCAGATAAATTAAGGGAAGGTTGTGCATGTGGTGTTTGTATCAGGGGTAAAAATGCGAGTTCAGCTAATTTGGGGTTTATAGCGTGTAACTCTTGCGATGTAAAAAGCTTAACGCCAGTTACTGGCTGACCAGATAATGCTTTAGTTAACAGCGGGGTTTTCTTTATATTACAGTTATCTGATTGCCAATAGTCACAACCATTCACCGATACTAATTTAACAAAATCAAATCCTTTTTTTGTTTGGAGATCATTCATCAATGCTCTAATTTCAAGATGCTGCTGTTCCTTTGATAACTCATTTTCCATCGGCTTACGGAAGTGATAGGATTCAGCCAACAACTCAAGTTCAGTGAGGTATTTATTCTGATTATCGAGAAAAGCTTGATGAGCGACATTAATATCAGCATTTACTTTCATTAATAATTGTTGGTAGCTGACCTCGTTTACCCATAAATAAGCCATAACAATTATGGCACTCATGACCAGTAAAACAGGTAGCATCACTAAAGCCAGTAGCTTATATCTTAGGCAACTGATAATGAGTGCATACACTTTCTTAATCATTAGCGTCTTCTAGATTCCAAGCATGTAGTTTTCGATCTAGTGTCTTTCGAGAAATGCCAAGGCTATTTGCTGCCTGACTTTTGTTACCTTCAAGAGTTGTTAGAACTTTCATAATATGATTTTTTTCAACCATATCTAGAGACCATAAGTCAGGATAACCGGTTTTATTATCCTTATTGCTACGATCTGAAATCAATAGTTCGCTTGGTAGTCGCCCGAGTAATATGCAGCGCTCCACCATATTTTTTAACTCACGAATGTTACCTGGCCAGTTATATGATTCTAATTGCTGCATATCATTGTGGTTAAAAGGAATCGCCGGCAAGGAAAGTTGATTTGCTAGCATCGTCGAATAGTACTGCACCAAAGCGGCAATATCTTGTTTTCTTTCTCTTAATGGTGGCACACGAATATTTAACACATTGAGCCTATAGAAGAGATCTTCACGAAAGCGGCCTTCCTCAACCTCTTCTTTTAAATTTCGATTAGTTGCAGCTACTACTCGAACATTTACAGGAATTTCACGTTCGTTGCCGATTGGACGAATACATCCTTCTTCTAACGCCCGTAAAAACTTTGCCTGCATTGATAAGGGCATTTCAGCGATCTCATCTAAAAATAATGTTCCTCCATCAGCGTAGGAAAATAACCCACTATGGGCATGGTCTGCCCCTGTAAAAGCACCTTTCTTATGTCCAAAAAATTCCGACTCAATTAATTCAGGTGATATGGCACCACAATTAACAGGTACGAACGGACCTGTGCGATTACTTTCTTTGTGAATGGCATTGGCAACAAGCTCTTTACCTGTACCTGATTCTCCTTCGATCAATACAATAGAGGGTGTTGGCCCAACTCGGTTTATCAATTGGCACATATCTCGAATTTGAGGGCTGTTACCAATCATCCCTTCAAATGAATATAATTGATCAATTTGACGACGTAAAACAAAGTTTTCTCGTTGCAAACGCCGTTGCTTCAAACAACGTTCTACAGATAAGGTCATTTCCTCCAAGCGAAATGGTTTTTGAATAAAATCAAAAGCGCCAAGACGTAGTGCTTCAATAGCATTGTCAATATTTGAGAATGCTGTCATGAAGACCACATCTGGCATGCAGTTTTGTTGGGCAAGTAATTTTAGCCAATCAACACCAGAAAGCCCCGGCAGACATATATCAATAATTAATAGGTCAAAGTAACTCTCCAGACGAAGAGTCTCTGCTTCTTCAACAGATCCGGCGGTTTCCACTAATGCATAAGTTTTGCTCAATGCGCGTTGTAGAAAATCCTGTATGCCGGGCTCATCATCCACAATTAAGATAGAAAGTGCTTCTTTACTATCAGGTTTAATTATTTCAGTAATAGTTTGAGAGTGTTCAGAATCAACATAAGTATCTACAGTATCCGCCATCATTTTCCTTTTATGATATTTTATGAGTATCTATAATATGAATCTCTCACTAAAGCCATAGTCAGCTTTGTAAGCTTTTATAAATCGCACCGAAAGAATCATATATCCTTCATGATTTGAATCCAGACAAATCATAACATTAGATGTTGATTGGAGCGATATACACTCACTAGTTTAATAAATCGTAGCAATCTGACCTCTGATTTTTGTATTGACTGATAGTTGTATTGAGTTACAAACATGAGGAGATATTGAAAATATGCCTAATTCCAGCCTCTCTTTATAATCAGCTACAAATCAAGATATCTGTAGAGTAGATGAGTGGCCATTAGAACACGATTATAGAAATATATAGTTTGTTTCTGTGCAATGGATATTGAATGGAGCAATTCCATAGTAATCGAATATTGTCGTTGGGAATGAAAATAATGCTCTCATTACATTACTGTCGTTGATAACGGCATCATTTTAGTACGGGAAAAGATTTGATGATGTAGGGTTGGTCAAAAGTTAGTCGAATATGGATTTAGTTGTACTGAAAACTCTTACAAATGTTGCATTGCTCTCAAGTGTAATTATTAATAAACCTCTATTTTATTTTTAAACAGTCAATAATTCAGGTGCAGTTATATAATTGATTTTTTCTTGCCAATCCAAGGAAAAGCATCATTTTGTATTCGATTAAATGTTCTAGCTGAATGGTCTTCTGTTCTGTTTGCACTAAATTTAGTGTGCCACTTAGCCCAACTAGACGAGGCTTAAAATATAAATCCACCAGCAAAACCATGCAAGTGTTCATTAATTAGCACGCATTAAATTCCTGACACTTTCGGATCAGACTCTTAGTTTTTTGGTAGTAGATAGCTGGCGATTATATTATTATCCGTCATCGTTTTCAAAATCTCTCAAGTGACCGTATGAATGTTTATCTAAGGCATTGGTCATGGATTTGCATCTACTGGCATTTTGAACGCGCCCTACCCACCACTAGCTAGTTAAATCGTATATAGTTCAGACTTAATATTCCGCACTCACTTATGTCTGAGATTGATGTGATGTTGCATCGATCGGTTGAATCCACAACCCAAAGCAGTCATAACCAACTTAATCTATAGGGTTTAGGCTAAGTAGCATATAACATGTGAGCAAGCGAAGTAAGGCTAAAGACTCATCATTCCCTGTTTTGTCTTGATTATCCGCTTACTAGGAATTATAGCCTCACATGTAGATATGACAGGGAAAGACTATTACCCTTAACATCAAGTTAGGCACTCGCTCAAATCCATTTTATTTTGGGGAATGACATGTCAGCAAAGACGGTTAATGAAGAGGTAACTCAAACAGTATCCGCTCGCCAGTGGATTAGATTAGTTGTGGCGTTTCTCCTAATCCCGCTAATTTTATTTATATGTGGTTGGGACTTCGGCTGGTGGCAGGCGTGGCTATATTCCATGTTGATCTTGGCCGCTGGTATTGGTGGGCGCATGTGGGCGGAACGAAGACATCCCGGATTAACAGCCGAAAGACAAAATATTGAAAATATCCAAAACGCAAAAGCCTGGGACAAAGTGCTTGCTCCACTGATGGCAGTTAGTGTTGGGTTTCCTATGGTCATTTTAGCAGGGCTAGACCACCGCTATAACTGGTCCTCTGAATTTCCGCTATGGCTCATCGTGATTGGCTTCATTGTGGTCTCGCTCGGATACGCTTTCGCTACATGGGCATTGGCTGAGAACCGCTTTTTCTCCAGTGTGGTCCGCATTCAGACGAATCGAGGGCATGTGGTGTGTGACAGTGGCCCTTACCGGTTTGTGCGACATCCGGGTTATGCCGGGAATATTCTTGCAACGTTCGGTATTGTTCTTGCTTTGGGCTCGGTATGGACACTGATTCCTGCCGCGGTGGCATTAATCATCGCGGTGATTAGAACCGAACTTGAAGACCAGACTTTACAAGAAGAGTTGCCGGGCTATCAAGACTATGCAAGACGCGTGCGATATCGGCTGATTCCAGGGATATACTGAGAGACCTGAGTGGTGGATATACCAGAACAGAGATTGAGGTCCAACCGAGAGAGTTAAGCGCAGCCTAACAATGTCGTCGAGTGGACCCAATGCCGCCCGACGTTATGTGGCAGGCATGTGTGCGATTTGGGTCCAGAGATGAAATGCAAACGTCTGCTTATGGCACTTAAGCGTCGAATGTCTCAAAGGACGCTTCTTGACCCTCAGCGGACATTGATTGATTGGTAATATGTTTGCTACTCATACATAAATAAAAGCGAAAAGCATCGCGATGTGTCTATCTAAGGAAAATCCTGATCATTAACAAGCGTTTCGCTTATTTCCATAATAGCTATAGAGGGTCATAATGTTTATAACGTTGATAAGAATGTTCTTTCAACACTTAAATAGTTAACACGAGGATATTATCATGTGGACTAAACCAGAATACTCAGATATGCGTTTCGGCTTCGAAGTAACAATGTATATCTGCAATCGTTAAGATACAGTTACAAAAAGCTTAAAAAAAGCCTCGGTAGTTAATTCTGCTGGGGCTTTTTGCTTTTACTGGGCTTTAAAGTTAAATTCTTTTCTAAAATCCACCTCTAAAGTGTCTACGTAGGTACTACTATAATCTAAAAACAAAGCAAACCCTGCCCCCACCACTAAATCACTGTACAAGTTCTCCAGAGGCTAACAAGAAACTTCACGTCTATGCAGGCTAATCAGTGCGGAGACAGATGACTGTAGAGAGCTGTTGAGTAAATGGTAGACATATTGACCTTCTAGTTTACGTGAGACCGAAAATACTCAAAAGAATGTTATTGATTCTGCAGTGAGGAAAGGTTAAAAACATTACTGAGTCGGCAAAACTTTCAAATTCGCAGAATACTTGGTTTACCTTAAAAGATGACTAACATCAGGAAAAATGCCCGAGACTTTTAAGGTAGAGTTTAGATTAAACAAAACGATATTTTGCAAGCTAAAAAGGCGTTATCATGAAGCTCGTTCGAGCAATCTATTGTAAATTAGAATAATTTCTGGAGAAGAATATGACTGGCATAACTGATATAAACGACTATGAAGCAATAACTGACTTAGTGACAAACCATTATTTAAAAGGTGCTATTTCGGGAAAAGGCTCTGAAATGAAAGCATCCTTCAGTGAAGGTGCAACTTGGGCTGGATATGTCGGTCCAGATTTGGTGGCAGGTCCAATTCAGTCATTATTTGACTGGAATGACTCAAATGGAGCAGCTAAAGATTTAGTCTATAAAATTTCAAAAATAGAGATTGTTGGCTCGATAGCGAGTGTAAGAATAGAGATGGACAACTGGACAGGAAACCGATTTACCGACTTCTTCAATCTATTAAAAGTTGATGGGCAATGGAAGGTTATAAACAAAGTTTTTCACTTACACACTTAGTCTCGAAATATTGCTTTCTAGGTTGATTTAAGGATTATTGAATTAGTTTTTGATTGCCTTTGTTCCTTTTTAGACAATCAAAAATCAACTAAACAACCGTTAAACATCGCATTTTCAAGGTGTAATAATTAATTACCAATAAGCGGTTCTCGCTACTGGTGCTGACCGGTAAAAACTATTGGGAACGGATTAACAGGTGAACGGAAACATCTTTCCCGTTAAGAACATTTTTGGTGAAAAAAGATTGAATTACAAAATTGATATAAATTTTGATTATCGCTCAGAGATTGCACCCAAATGTGATCCAGATAAATGTAGCCCGACACTTCGTAAGTATCATCAAATCCTCTGGGCCAAACACCTCCCACATGGCGAAGTGTTTACACTAATCGACTCGTACCCCGAAGGGTATTTAAGCCACCAATCTTGTTTTGGGGAATTTAAACTTAGTAGCCATGCCATAACTAATTAATATAAAAATACTAGATGATAAAGAGGATTGATGCTCTTGGCCCCTTTTGGAGCTTTGAGAGTATATCAACGGTGGACAGAACCGTCCAAACCGTTGAAGAACTTTGTAAACCTGCATTTTATATGGTGGCGGGCACGACCATACTGAGCATCTAATTCCATACATATCAACACTTAAAAATAACATTAACCTAAAGCCCCACCAGACATCTTTTCTTACCCATCTCTAATAATGCTTTTATATGTGCCGCACTCACCGTGCAACACAACAGAACGGTTAACAGCAGGGACCGATTAGATTGTTCAACAACACCATCATTTCTATAAGACTCAGCCACACCAAACAATACAGCTAATAGTCACCCTATTGAACTTTTTATATAGCCGTTGCTCTTAAATTTAATCTAGCTGATGAGTGTAATGTTGCGAAACATGCAAGCCCGAAGGCTTTGTGTACTGCTTTTTATCCCGTGCTGTGTGTGTTGGGATGCTAAAAGATTATTGGTGAGTTTTCTTCGGGATATTCTTCTGTACAGTGAGACACCCATACACCCTGAAACTCATCATTGGTGCGTTCTCTACATCTACTGCTCATCACATGCGCGACTAGCCGATCCCTACCCTAACTCGATCAAGCTGAACGAACAGCCTACGCCGTAATTATTGAGTCTAGGCGTTGGCGCTTTAGATTAGTGCCATGATATTTTTTATAGGGTGTGAGATTACAGTCGCTATCATTTGAAGCGCCTGCTGATAATGCATTCCTGAAAAAGCCAGGCGCGTTACGGAATAGCCTGACCGTCCGTTCCGTGCTGTGGATTCAACCGGTCGACGCGACACATATATTAAATCGTTCTACTGGTGTTTCAAAGTTTAGTGTCTTTATGGGGCGTTCATTGAGTTGGCGAGCAACTGCACTTAGTTTACTTTGGGTGTGAATCGATAAACTAGTTCCTTTAGGAAAATACTGCCTTAATAAACTATTGGTATTTTCATTTGAACCTCGTTGCCAAGGGCTACTGGGATCACAAAAGAATACCTGAATATTTTAAGCGCCCTTTCTACTACTTTGATAGGTGATCTAGATCAAAGTGATTCAGCGTCATTACCTTGACCATGCCGTAACAAAGTCATTAATGAAGTGCAATTTCGCAACATTAGCCGCATAAACATCCGCTAGATCGGGAAGCTCGTTGTTAGATCCGAATACAAGATCTACCGTCAAGCTCAATAAGTTTGCCCTCTTCTTGAATTTCAATCTGAGACGGCCAGAAACTAATTGTTAGATATTTTAAATTTCTGGTATGATGAAATCAGAAATACCAGAAATACCAGAAATACCAGAAATACCAGAAATACCAGAATTACTAGAAGTACCGAGTTACTTATATTTCTCGGCTTTAGTTCTGCTGATAAAGTCTTTTGACAATTCGTCGCTTACGTGCTGTGGATTCAACAGGTCGATGCAGCATAGGCATTAAATTTTTATCCGAGATTCAAGTCTCTATCCTATAAAAAAAGCAGCATTTTAATGATCTTGTCTTAATAGTACGTGATTATTCCGATTAATTATTTTTATATTATGGTATCTTTTATGTACGCATTAATCATTATCGTCACTGTCGTGGTAATTACTTTCTGTTTAATTGCTTTCTTTATTTTATTTGAAAGGCCCAAGCCAACGCCACTGAAAAAGTCATCCCCATTCAGAGCAGTATCAATTAATCCTTGCGCTAACGCATGCCAACAGAGCCTCCAAATACAGGGGCAGAGATTTCTTGGTAGTGAGGTAAGTATGTTGCCTTTAGATGGTTGCAATAACAGTTGCACATGCTCGTATTTCCATCATGATGATCGACGTGATGCTGATGACCGAAGATACTCCATGAATAATATGCAAAGCTCTTTGGTTGAGATAGACAATCGTGAGAGAAAGTCAGGTAGAAGAAAAAATGATTGATGCTGCCGTATGAATGATATGTAATCAATAATTCGTTGACACAAAAAACAACACTTGCGCATCAGGATTTTGCAAGTATTAGCCTCTTAACCAGTGTGTCGCTTTACTCGTGAAAGAATTAACTCCTCCATGGTTTAATTCAACTCCGTTCGAAGACGACCAATTTGCCCCTGACGTCCTCGTCACCTCGCTAACGCTTAGGCTCTCAAGCGACTGACGGAGTGAGGATGTAATTACTGCACTATTCTTCGCTACGCTACAAAAGCTGCGGTAATTTCCAACTCCTAATGGCGGCTTGCACTAATTACTCGCAAGCGCATCGTTCCATATAGTGAGTCTTAGGACAACAGCTACAAAGTAGTTGAATTGCCTGATCACTTTTCTTTCCTTACTAACCAGTTTTTAGTCAAAAATACACTAAGTTAGATCAATTTAGGTTATGATGAAGTATGTTCAATTTATTGCACCTATATCAATGAATTGTGAGGAAAAATATGGTTAAATTAATTATCAGTTTGTTGCTAGTGCTAATCCAGCTACCTCCGCCATTATTAGCAAAGGAATTACCGCCAATGCTAGGTACACGGTATGATATTGGTGATTACAAACTGCATATCTATTGCCAAGGTCAAGGTTCACCGACAGTCATTATTGATGCAGGCCTAGGTGATGATTCATGGGACTGGCAAGAGATTGTCAAAAGTGCATCAAAAAAGAGTCAAACCTGTGTCTATGACCGTGCTGGTTATGGTTGGAGCGATACTGGTCCAAGGCCACGTACCAGTGGTCGTATTGCATTAGAACTAAATTTATTATTAAACGAAGCACAGCTATCACCACCTTATATTCTAGTTGGTCACTCATTTGGAGGTTACAACATGAGACTATTTGCTACTTCGCACCCAGAAGATGTTGCAGGTTTAGTCTTAGTTGATGCCTCACATGAAGGCCAATATGAACTGCTAAATATCAAATTACCCCCACCTGATAAAGGGCATCGCACCATATTTGTATCTATTCCACTGGATAAAATGGATGCCAATGATCCTAAAAATTATACGTTACGTGATCGTGCATTTCGCTCGGCAAGTTTCGAGATTGCCGCTTTGTCGCAAAGCTCACTTCAAGTAAAAAATTCCGGCGCTATTCCTCCAGTACCACTAATTGTAATCAGCAGAGGAAAACCAGAATGGTATGGTAGTCCTGATGCCACAAAAAGAGAAAAAATTTGGATTCATTTACAGCGGGACTTAACACAATTGTCTCCAATTAGTGAACAAATCTTTGCTAATGACAGTGGCCATGATATTCCTAAACAGCAACCAGAGATCATCGTCGATGCTATTTCGAATGTGATTGACCTTACACTGCTCATAAAATCGCCCTAAAACGCCTATACTTTGAGCTTTTTGAAGTAAAAATTCATGACAGTTGAATACATTGAGGAATCAGCCAACTCACCGACTTCTGTCAGCATATTACTAATAGTTCATGGTTAGCAGTTGATACTGAATTTCTACGTGAACAAACATATTATCCACAACTTGGCTTAATTCAAGTGGCAAATGATGGCTATATTGCCTGTATCGGATCCTATAGCGCTTGAAGATTTAAGCCCCATTCTCGACATCTTTTACAACCCGAATGTCACCGTTATTTTTCACGCAGCTAGACAAGATCTTGAATTTTTCTATTTGCTTTTTAATAGGTTGCCCGCAACAATATTTGATACCCAGCTAGCCGCGACAGTTCTGGCTTATGGTGAACAAATAAGTTGTGGCAATCTTGTTAAACAATGTATGAATATCGATCTTCATAAAGCACATTCACGTAAAGTGTGTTGCCGTACTCGTGAAAGAATTAACTGCTAATGGCGGCTTGCACTACTTACTCGCTAGCGCATCGATCTATGTAGTGCTGCGTTAGTGATAAATATCTAGTATGCCCATTAGAAAATCTGATTAATTAGTCTCATTATTGAACTACTCTGACAACCATTTTTCTGCCAATTGTTGTGATTGTATAACTTGCTCAGCTGACATGGCATCGGTTAATGTTTCAAGATTCATTTTTGCCAGTTGATTTCCATTATCAGCTGCGAGAGTCCATAGCATGTATGCCATTGCATAATCTTGCTCAATACCTAGACCTTGATCATACATTACTGCTAAATTGTATTGTGCATTGGCATTACCATTTTTCGCCGACTTGGCATACCAATCGACCGCACTGGCATAGTCGCGAGTAACACCATCGCCTTTATGGGATATAAGACCTAAATTGAACTGCGCTTTGTCATTACCGAGCTTTGCAGCACGTTGATACCATTCAATAGCATGTGAAATATCCTGTTCAGTGCCTATACCTTTTTGATACATCAAGGCTAAATTATATTGTGCCTTAACATTTTCTTGTTCGGCTGCATGACGATACCATACGAACGCTTGCTCAAGGTCTTGCTCTACACCGTTACCTACCCGATACATCAAGGCCAAATTGTATTGCGCTTTCTGATCACCTTTTTCAGCAGCTGATTGGCAGTTTATAAAGTTATTTTGATCTGATAATTCGGCTTTATAACATGCTAATGACATTGATGAATAAAGTAATGATAGGCTTATGATTAATAGTTTCATCATATTTCTCCAAACGAAATTAATGTTGCTAATGCTTGTTTAGTCACTACATTTATTTTTCAAACTGATTCCTTGTAGAGATAAGATGATAATCGTACAAATGAAACGGCTGGTTTGCCATTGCTTATAACGCGACATCAAACTATCGACCTTCCTATTCAAGATATAAACCTTATTCATCTGTCATACGATAAGGCTTACTGGTGGGCGTACCGTCAGGCTTTACGCTTGGCTTTGCGTTTTTTATCTTTACATCAGTTAAAGGCATTTGGGTGCATCTCCGTTGTCATGTAACCACATGTTCCTAATGTTGCCCCCTATCATGGTGCATGTCAAGGAATGCCGTGAGACCTTATGAAACGCCAGACACAAAAAAACCCGTTATAAAACGGGCTTCTAAGGTCTTTCCGGTACATCTTGAAACTAGTATTTGGTGGAGGCGGGGGGAATCGAACCCCCGTCCGCAAATCCTCTGCTTTCGGATCTACATGCTTATTTCATCTATTAGTTTAACTACAAGCTACCCGATGAACAGGGAAAACAAATAGCGATCTTGTGAAATTTCAATCTATCAGCACCAAGCATGCGTCAAGCTTGTCTTATGAGAATCGACCCCTGAAACCTAAACGCATAAGCACGGCTTTAGTCAGAGGCTAGCAAGCCTAGGCTGCTAGAGAGTAGTTGTTATCGTTTGCAACTATATTTTGCCAATCTGTTTAGCGAGTAGAATTGGCGTGCTCGGCATGCACCTTAAGTTTTGTAACCCACGTCGAAGCCAGGTCGCCCCCTAAAGTATTACGATTAAGACAGTATAAATGAGTGGAGGTTCCACTACTAGGTAATTTATTATTTGTTTCTAAACACACGAGCTTTTTCACGTGCCCAATCTTGGTCTTTCGATGCTGCGCGTTTATCGTGTTGTTGCTTACCTTTGGCTAGCGCTATTTCTAGTTTTGCTCGGCCTTTCTTCCAATACATGGCAACAGGCACAATCGTGTAGCCTTTGCGATCTACTGCTGCAATGAGTCGATTAAGCTCTGCGCGATTTAATAATAATTTACGACGCCGAATATTCTCCGGATGTATATGCGTTGAGGCAGACAACAGTGGCGAAATATGAGCGCCATGTAACCACGCTTCTCTTTTATCGATTGCGATATAGCTTTCGTTCAGTTGTAGTCGTCCATCACGCAGACTTTTGACTTCCCACCCTTCTAAGACAATACCTGCTTCAAACTTGTCTTCAAGGAAGTAATCGTGTCGCGCTCGTCGATTTTGGGCAATATTGCTAGTGCCAGCTGGATTTTTTGTATTTTTTTTCGTTGCCATTCGCTTATTATATAATGCTATTCTAGTTGTAGGTTCAAGCATTTTCATTAATGGCCAATAAACAGACCTTAATTCTTACTAAATCGAGTACATTTATGAGCAGACCAACAGACTCTATTCATGGCCAATGGTCTTCACGTTGGACATTTATACTCGCAGCGACAGGCTCTGCTGTCGGTTTGGGTAATATTTGGAAGTTTCCATATATCGCAGGCGAAAATGGTGGCGGTGCTTTTGTTTTAGTTTATTTATTATGCATTGCAGCTATTGGCCTACCCTTAATGATGGCGGAAGTTATGATCGGGCGCCGTGGGCGGCAAAATCCTGTCAATACGCTTCGTTCTCTAGCTAAAGACGAAAACAAAAGCGCCTCTTGGGGATTGGTTGGCTGGATCGGCATTGTGGCCGGTTTTATTATTTTATCTTATTACAGCGTGATTGCTGGTCAAGCGATAGCGTATGTATTTCGATCATTTGCCGGTGTTTTTGAAGGTGTTACGGCCGATGGCGCTCATCATATTTATTTATCACTAACTCATGATCCAGAACGTTTATTAGCATGGCATACCGTTTTTATGGTTTTGACGATGGTCGTTGTTGCTCGTGGCGTTAAAAGTGGCATAGAAAGATTTGTTAGATACATCATGCCAGCGCTATTTGCCATTTTATTAATGTTAGTCGGTTACGCAGCAAATACCGGAGATTATTTCACGCAAGGTCTTCATTTTTTATTCACACCTGATTTTTCAAAATTAACGGCCAACGCTATATTGACTGCGATGGGCCATGCTTTTTTCACCCTTAGTTTGGGCATGGGGGCCATTATGGTCTATGGCTCGTATCTTTCTAAAAAGACCTCAATCGTAAAGGTATCTATCTGGATCGCGATTACCGATACAGTCGTTGCCCTGCTTGCTGGAATGGCGATCTTTCCCCTAGCCTTTGCCAATGATTTAACGCCGGGAGTAGGACCAGGCCTTATTTTTGAAACATTACCTATTGCCTTCGGTCATATGGCTGGTGGTGCATTATTTGGTGGTCTATTTTTCTTATTACTGGTTTTTGCAGCATGGAGTTCTGCGATATCAATTGTCGAACCGGTTATTGCTTGGCTGGTTGAGAACAAAAATATTAGCCGCCGTAGAGCAAGTGTTACCGCAGGCTTTGGCATCTGGCTGTTAGGCTTACTAACTGTTTTTTCATTTAATATCGGTGAGAATTGGATTTTGTTTGGTAAAACTATGTTTGAGTTACTAGATTATTTAACTGCAAATATATTGTTACCCATCGGTGGCTTATTAACCGCCATATTCGCAGGCTGGGTCATCTCGAAAAATAACTCTAAAGAAGAATTAGCTATTCAGATACCATTTTTCTATTCTATTTGGCGATTGATCATACGTTTCATTACACCAATAGCCGTTATTATTGTATTCTTGAACGTTATTGGTCTCTTAGGATAAATTAATTTAATTATGACAACCATTACTCGTAGCTCGCTCGTTGTATTCACTCCCGACCAAATGTTTGACTTAGTTAATGATGTAGAAGCCTACTCTTCCTTTTTACCGTGGTGTCGGAACAGTAAAATTATTACTAAAACCGATACGGTGATTACTGCGTCCTTAGACTTGGCTAAAGGTGGTATTCATCACGTATTTTCAACAAAAAACACATTGGTAGCGGGTGAATCGATCGACATCGCATTAATAGAAGGTCCTTTTCAACATTTAGAAGGCCACTGGCAATTCGGCAAGATAGGCGATAATCAAGGCTGCCGTATTCAACTAGATATGGATTTTGAATTCTCAAATCGTATTATCAGCATGGCACTTGGTCCTATATTTACTCAGATTTCAGGCTCTTTGGTTGATGCCTTTTGTAAACGCGCTCAGGATATCTATGGCAGTCAGTAAACAAGCAAGCGAAGCAATTAATATGATTACCGTTGAGGTTGCTTATGCTCTACCTGAAGAACAGGTCATTATGTCATTGGAAGTCGCTAGTGATTGTACTGTTGAAGAAGCAGTCAAACGTTCAGGTATTCTAGAGGCTTATCCTGATATAGATCTCGGTAGTGATAAAGTCGGTATCTTCGGTAAGATGTGCAAACTCAGTGCAACGCTTCGTAATAAAGATCGAATTGAAATCTACCGGAAATTAATCGCAGATCCTAAAGAGTCACGCCGTCAACAAGCTGAAATGCAAAAAAAGAAAGCCTTGGAAGAAGCGCAGTAATTGCCCTGATTTGATACAGATAACGTATCTGCATCAAATTATTATTAGGTATAAATTTACTACTTCCGTCCTGCTTTTGAAGAATAGTCAAAACTTAAGATAAATCATCAGCGTCACTGAGTTTTCAGTATTTTAATGATGCCTTTGAGCTAAGATATAGTTTACGCCAACTATCTGACTTCTAATAAGGCCATTTCAGCATCGGTAAAGCCTGCCAATTTTCGCGCTTCAGTATTAAATGGGCCTCGTAGCTCACCTGCAAAGTAGTTATCTAATAAATCTTTAAAAGTTGCTAATGAATCGACATTACGCAGTTCACAGAGATAGTTAAACCAGTGAGTACCTATTTTCACATGGCCAATTTCTTCGCTTAAAATAATCTCTAAAATTTCAACCGCCCGATGATCGCCACTGCCCCTGAGTTTATTCATCATTTTAGGCGTAACGTCCAAGCCTCTCGCTTCCAGTACTCGCGGTACCAAAGCCATGCGTATCAATACATCATGATGTGTTTTTTGAGCCATTTCCCACATCCCTCCATGTGCAGGAAAATCACCATAGTCATAACCAAGTGTTATTAAATGGTTACGTAATAAGGTGAAATGTTGCGATTCTTCAAACGCTACTTGTAACCAATCACTGTAATATTGTGTGGGTAAATCAGCAAATCGTGCCACGGCATCTAAGCCTAAATTAATGGCATTAAATTCAATATGAGTAACAGCGTGAATAAGGGGCGCAACACCCGTCTCAGCGCTATTACGTCGACGCGGTAAATCTCGTGCCGCGACTAGTTCAGGTTTATCAGGATGTCCCGCTACATCGGGAACGGATATTTCATCATTTGTGAGTGTTAAGTCACCTGCAAGCCATTGCTGATGGAGCTTTTGTGTTTGTTCGACTTTAAGCAGTGGATCAGTGATGGCATGGCAGGCTAAGGCGCCTAAACGTAAATCGGTATAGTTATCCATCTAGACGTACTCGCGGGTCAACAAGGGTGTAAGACACGTCGGTAAGAACTAAACCGACGATATAGAGTACAGAACCCAGAAAAACCATGGCACGCACAATGGCAAAGTCTTGAGCATTAATCGCATCAATGGTGTAACTCCCTAAACCGGGAATACCAAAAAATGATTCGAGAATTAGACTACCCATAAACAAGGTAGGAATGACCACCACCGCACCGGTCAAAATCGGAATCATCGCATTTTTAAGTACATGTTTAAACAAGACCCGCACTTCTGATAAACCTTTTGCCCGTGCAGTTCGTACGTAGTCTTTGGATACTTCTTCTAGAAATAAGGTGCGATACCAACGTGAACCGGCACCAATGCCCGACACAATACCAATTGCTACTGGTAAAATCAGAAATTTTATAGCACTAAATCCTTCGCCGTAACCAGAAATAGGCACTAATTGCATCAATTTACCCACTAGAAATTGTCCTCCAATAATATAGAACAGCCCAGAGATGGACATAATGACCACGCAGATAATTACACCGCCAAGATCGATATAAGTTGCCCGAAAAAACACCATTAATAAGGCAAATGTAATATTCACCATTAGACCAATGACAAAGATCGGTATCGCAATCGCTAAACTCGGCCACATTCTCGTTTTGATATCCTGACCGATATCGCGGCCATCATCCGCCTGACCAAATTCAAAGATAAATAACGACAAGGATTTATCAAAAAATATCGTGTCCGTTGCTTTACTTAGCCCGTAACTGTCTGAATTCCACAATAAGGCCTTGTCATAACCTCGTTCTTGTTTCCAGCCATCTACGGCTTCTTGAGTTACATGTTTAGCACCTAAATTCATCCGTGCCATATCATCAGGTGTATTAACCATAAAAAATAAGGCAAAGGTCAACGCATTAACACCAATAAGGATCGGAAATGCGTACAAAATTCTTCTAACGATATAAGCGAACATAAACAAGTATTTCCAAAATGGCTGTATTTATATATTAGTAACTGCTAATCTTCATGTTACTTCGGCAATCAAATTATTTACTATGATACCTGTGATCGGCTTAGCAATGATAATTGGCATTACATTAGGCCTTTTTGGCGGTGGTGGCGGAATTTTAACCGTGCCGCTGTTACATTACGGTCTAGCAATGCCTGTCGATCAAGCTATCACTACCTCACTACTTATAATTTGTATAACAAGTATTGTTACAACATGGCAATATGCCAAACAAAAATACGTATTGTGGCGCGAAGGTTCTTTACTTGGTTTCAGCGGCATCATCGGAGCTGCGGTGGGTGCTCAGCTCTCTGTAATCTTCCCCTCACAAGCTTTAATGCTCATGCTAGCCGCCATGATGTTAGCGAGTAGCATTGCCATGTTATGTCATAAAAATGAGACCTTACTCTGTAACCTAAACACAACGATACATTCACCTATCAGTATATTAGCAATTGGCCTAGCAGTGGGCATTGTAACGGGTACGGTTGGGGCTGGCGGTGGATTTCTAGTGGTACCCGCGCTCGTCGTGTTCCTTAGATTGCCCTTACCTATCGCCATCGGCACTTCACTTTTTATTATATCGCTCAATACGGCCTCGGGCTTTATTGCTCATTTTCAAAATGGTACGTTAGATGTTAAGTTAATTACCATCATCACATTACTTGCTGTTATGGGTGCTTTAATAGGCGGGAAAATCGCGATCAAGATTTCGATAAATACGCTTCGAAAAAGTTTTTCTTTGTTCATTATTTTAGTCGCCTTATTGCTTATTGCTACAGAGCTACCTATAGCTATTCAGCAAGATTGGTTTCAACAACATAATTTTTTATGGTCATTATTAGTACTAGCAATCATCATCAGTTTGTTTTATTTTCTAACAAGAAGTTGTTTATCAAAAATATGGCGAGTACCTTTTTTAATTAACAAAACAGATCAGCCAGATATTTAATTCTTATTAACCGAGGTTCAACCATGACAAAATCAGCAATGGATTTAGTTCAGGCAGCAAAAGTGAACATAACTGAAATCACAATTTCGCAAGCTAATGAATTATTCGTAACGGGAAGTATTCCTCTCGATGTACGCGAATTACTAGAGTATGAAACAGGTCATATACCCAATGCTCGTCATATTTCACGTGGCATGCTGGAATTTAAAATTGCTAATCACCCTGATTTTCACGATAGTGCTACTTCCATTGTGGTGTATTGTAAAAGCGGTGGACGCTCAGCTTTAGCGACTGAAACCTTACAACAAATGGGCTTTAGCAACGTTCAATCAATGCTAGGTGGTTTTGATGATTGGAACGCTGGTTCTGATATTCCGGCTGAAAAATAAGCCAAACAAATACAATTACTTAGAGAATAATGCTAAGGAGAGATTAAGATGAAATTAACAAAATTATTAACCATAACCGCAATAGGTCTCGCAATCAGTTTTAATTCTTTTGCGACTGAAACTAGCGTTATGGTTCGAGCTAAATCGAATGATGCTAAATACATTGGTACTAGTGTGGGTGGCGTTAAAGTCGTTGTCGAAGATGCTGAAACAGGCGAGATCCTTGACCAAGGATGGATTAACGGTGATACAGGAAGCACTACTAGCCTTATCAAAGAACCTATCGCACGCGGTCAGGTGTTAACAGATGACAGTACTGCTGGATTTTTAGCTAAAATTGACATTAAGAGCCCACGTTTACTTCGCTTTAAACTTATTGGTCCTTATGGATTTCGTCAATCATTACAAGAAGCAACAGTCACCAGTTGGGTGATTCCTGGCAAAGATATCTTAGGTGATGGTATTACCCTTAACATGCCTGGTTTTATTGTTGATGCTTGGACAAACGTATTAGAAGGTGGCCATGTTGATATTTTTACCAAAGCGTCGATGTTATGTGGTTGCCCGATTTATCCAGATGGCCCTTGGGATCCAAGTAATTATGAAGTGACGGCAATCTTGATGAAAAATGAAGTTAAAGTCGAAGAAGTGAAGTTAGATTTCACCGGACCCGTTGGCATTTTCTCAGGTAAAACCACGCTTACTAAACCAGGACACTATAAAGCCATCGTTTATTTATTTGATAAAAAAACGGGGAATGTCGGTGTTGATCGCACTATGTTTGAAATAAATGCTAAATAGCTTTTAGAATTCGTCTTTTTTCAGGAGTTGAGCGTTGAATTCAGCTTAACTCCTGGAAATAAAATAGACTGAAACCAATAAACCTTATATAAGGTATATTGATCATAGAGTAATTAATATGTCTAAACCTCTCGAAGCCTCATCAATCACTACCTTATGCCTTAATCCAGCTCTGGATGTTACTTACCATGTCTCCAAACTGATAGCTGAGCAGAAATCTCGTTCTGATCTAGCGCGCCATGATCCCGGTGGCAATGGTATTAACATTGGTCGAGCACTGCAACGGATGAACGTTAATGCCCGCACTCTTTGTATCGTTGCGGGTGATATAGGTCAGTTACTACAACGACTATTAAAACAACAGCTTATCAACGTTTATTATGAACAAGTTGATGGTGAGACGCGTATCAATAGCACTATTATCGAAATAGATACTAAGATGCAATATCAAGTCACGGATGCTGGCACTGACATACCACAACAGCAATTGACGTCGATCATTGAAGACTTTGTCGCTCAAACGGGAAAGGGCTTTGGTATTATCACCGGATCCTGTCAGTCCAATATCCCCAACTCCCTATATGCTGACCTTGTCGAACGTATCAATGCCAATGGTGGTAAACCCGTTGTTGATACCCATGGTGACACCCTCCGCCATGCCATTAATGCTAAACCCTTTCTTATTAAACCCAATCTATACGAACTAGAGTCCATTATTAAACGTGAGTTACCGACTATTCACGATATTGCTAATGAAGCACGGCGCTTGCAGCGACAAGGCATCACCCATGTGTGTGTTTCTCTCGGTGATAAAGGTGCGGTATTAGTCAGTCCTGACAATAGTTATTATGCTCAAGCGCTTGATGTTAAAGTTAATACCACAGTTGGTGCTGGTGACTCAATGGTGGCGGGTTTAGTTGCGGGGCTAAGTCTAGATGATGATCCCAAACGAGCACTTTGTTATGGCATTGCCTGTGGCGCGGGTACGGTCATGCATCCAGGTACCGAATTGTTTTCAGGTCATGAACTTGCCGATTTTAGGCAACTCGTTAATATTGAAACATTAGATATATAAACTATTTCGTCAACAAATCGAGCCTTCACAGAGACTTTGTCACGCAGACTATGTGTAACACATTATCTAAGGTTATGATTAAAGTCGAACGCTAGTTATGGGTAACATGCAAATAAAGCAAGACAAGGTTAGCCACAAATAAAATTCCGGTCATCGCTTTCCAAAACCCTAATGGATTACGTTCTAACAACGGCGACTGCTCTTCTCTTAAAAAGCTAGGATTCGGTTTTCTTAGATCACTTTCTAATTCAGATAGTTTTTCATAACGATTGTAGGGTGTTAACAATAGAACAAAAAGTCCTAAGTAAGTTGTTCAGCCGCAAGAAAATGCAATCAAGAAATTATTCAGCTTGATTTTCATGAAACACGTCTAACAATTAGGCTTTGCTGAGCAAGCACTAACCTTGAAAGAAAGGAGGATTTCATTTTCTCTAAAAAGCACAGTTAATTTATTTAATCTCCGGTAGTAAGTGAATCAATAACGGTGCTTGGATTAATCCTGCTTGAGTCCTTAGAACACAAGAAAGGTTAGGTCTTCATTTTTTATTAACAAAGACATTTATATAATACGCAGTGAATAAATTTTATAGCAACTCGGACTTATTAGTCGTCAAGACTATCAAAAAATTGTTGGCTGTCATACGTAATAGCCAGTTTTTTATCATCGGCCATACGATCGTAGGTTTTATACATCATTCCAATACGATGATTAGACTCTAGTTTATCTCGGTTTCTAGCTAAAAAGTCCCAATATAGGTAATTAAACGGACAGGCGTCTAGTCCATTTTTTTCCGTCACCTTGTAACTGCAATTTTTACAATAATTCGACATCTTATTAATGTAATTCCCCCCAGCGGCATAAGGCTTGCTTGCTAAGTATCCACCGTCAGCAAAAAGTATCATACCGGAGACATTTGGAAGCTCCACCCATTCATAGGCATCGGCATAAACGGCTAGAAACCATTCGTTGACATATACAGGATCAATAGCTGCTAACAGTGCAAAATTACCCAAAACCATAAGACGTTGAATGTGATGTGCATACGCATTCTGTTTGGTTTCCTCAACACATTGATGCAGGCAATTCATTTTTGTATCAGCGGTCCAATAAAAGTCAGGAAGATTACGTTTGGCATCAAAAAAGTTTTGTTTTGGATAGTCTGGCATTTTCAACCAGTAAATCCCACGTACATATTCCCGCCAGCCGATAATCTGACGAATAAAGCCTTCAACAGCATTCAAAGGAGCCTTTCCCTGATTGTAAGCTTCTTCGGCTGCCTGAACACACTCTAAAGGCAACAGCAAGCCACAGTTTAAATAAAAACTAATATGGGAATGATACATCCATGGTTCAGACTCGAGCATTGCATCCTGATAATGACCGAAATTACACAGCCGTTGCTCTATAAATAAGAACAACGCTTGCTGTGCCTGTTCACGCGTCACAGCGAAATAAAATGGCTCAATATCACCAAAATGACTGGCAAACTGATCAGCAACTAGCTCCATCACCTCGCGAGTAATCTCATCAACTTCATTGCAATAATGTTTGGGTATCTGCAGGCCTTCTTTTGGTGGCTTTCGATTTTGAGCGTCATAATTCCATTGCCCCCCCTCAGGAAGATGATCTTTCATTAGAATTGAATATTTCTTACGCATTTCCCGGTAAAAATATTCCATACGTAATTGCTTGCGCTCTTTGGCCCACTGAAAAAACTCGTCTGGTTCGCACAGAAAACGATTATCAGGCCGAATTTCGACAGGAATGCCAAAATGGCTCTGCCAGTTTTGCATGTCCTTTAGCACTCGATACTCACCGGGGTAGGTCACAACGATACGAGAAATTGTGTGATGTTTTAAAGCTCGCCCTACTTCGCCCTGGAGGGAACCTGCATTATGCTTATCATCAAGTTTTATGTATGAAACTTGGTAACCATTATTCTTTAGTTCCTGCGAAAAATGGCGCATTGCAGAGAATATAAAAGTAATTTTCTTTTTGTGATGATTGACATAGGTGGCTTCGTCCCACACCTCACATATAAGAATGATATCTTTCGATTTTTCACATCCCTCAAGGCTTGAGATCGTCTGAGAGAGTTGGTCTCCTAAAATGAGTCGCAAGGTACTCATGCAGTGTATTTATTATTTGTCATAAAGGTAACTCTAATTGTTTGTTTGTTTGTCTTTTCTTTCTTTGCTCTTTTCGATGTTGCTAATTTTCGGCTAGCATGCTTGCTGACTATTTTGCGAGCGGCTTCTTTGTGCTCACTATTTTGTCTCAATGGATAAAGTTTATCTGCAGCGGCTTTTCTGGCGATTTTTTCATCAACAATAGGCATTGGATAGCCATTCATTTTAGAAGGCATCATCCACGGGGTGTGAATGTATTGTTGTGGCATAGCCATTAATTCAGGGACCCCATTTACGAATAAATTCGCCATTAGGATCATGATCAAAGCCCTGTTTAATAGGGTTGTAAATACGAATGCTATTAATACCTGTGGTTCCTGATTGCATTTGGACTTGGCTGTAATGAATTCCAGGCTCATAGTCGGTAAAAAGTCTGGCCAGATGTAATGCCGGTTCGCGCCAATGTAGCCATAAATGATAGCTGACAAAGCTCATCAACATTGCACGCATTCGAAAGTTTAGCCATCCAGTAACGGTTAATGCTCTCATGCAGGCATCTACCATGGGATATCCTGTTTTACCCGTTTTCCATGCTTCAAAATACGCGTCATCAAACTTGGCTTCTCTCAAACCATCGTATGTAGGATGAACGTTCTCAAATTCGATAGGTGGCTCGTCTTCTAGTTTCTGAATAAAATGACAATGCCAGCGCAATCTTCCTGAATAAGACCGCAGAGCGCTTGACCATTTACCTTTGGTGCCGAATGGCATTTTTTTAATTTCTTGAATGCGCTGTTCCAAAGCGTGAAACACTTCGCAAATAGAGATGTATCCAAAAGCAAGATGCCCTGATAGTCTTGAACAACTCTCAAATGCAGTCACTGGTGATGACATATCCTTTGTATAGCCTTCACCGCGCTCACTTAAAAAACTATGTAGCAACTTGAGTCCTTCAGCTCGGCCAGCTTTTTGAAGAATCATACCGCCATCATAGTACAAGCCTAATTTTTCCTCAGCAGGTAAAACGTCGCAAGCCTCATCAACAGGGCATAGACGCTTAGGTGAATTTAAAACAGGCTTCTTCATTTCTCCATACCAACGGCTTGCCCAGCCATCACGGTCATTTAAACATCTAATAACACCATATTGTATGGGTTCATGCCATGGGATATTGTGATTTTTAGTCCATTGCTCAACCTTCTTATCACGCGCGTAAGTCCAGCCATTCCATGTTTCTTGATGTGACCATAGCATTTGGATACTATGGCGTTCATTTAACTGCTCTAAAATCTCAACAGCATCACCAACTTTAATTATCAGACGTTGACCCAATCCATGAAGTGATTGGTCAAGCTCTGCCAAGCATTCTTTTAAGAATTGATAGCGGCGGTAGCTGAGATCGGGTTGCTTCCACAATTCTGGCTCAAAAATATAAAGTGGCAAAACAGGACCATGTTTGACAGCTTCTACTAATGCTATGTGATCTTCAATTCTTAAATCGCGTTTAAACCAAACGACATGCATTTATGGCTCAACCTCCCTGCCATCCCAAGCAAAGCACTTACCACTATCTTTGGCTGTTAGGTTTTCTAATACTATAAGCAGCTTTTTTACTGAAAACTCGGGCGTAAATAACTTAGCCTCTGGGACATTGCGTTGGAATGGTTCTGATAAAACGCTATCGACAGTTCCTGGATGTAGTCCGACAATAACTGCTTGCTTGTTGCGTCTGCCAATTTCAATAGCGGCATTCTTAATGATCATATTCAGCGCCGCTTTCGATGACCGGTATGCATACCAGCCACCAAGATGGTTATCTGAGATGCTTCCCACACGGGCAGAAATAGCCGCAAAGACTACTCGTTTATCTTTGCTTAGTTTAGGAAGAAAATGTTTAGCAATAAGTGCGGGTAGAATCGTATTGACTTCAAATAAACGACGAAATTTTACAGCTGACAGCTCTTTCAGTGATTTTTCAGGCTCGACTCCATCATCATGCAAAATGCCTGTCGCAATAACGATCATAGTGAGTGGAAAATATTTTGATGCAAGTAATGCTGCAGCCTCAATTGAGGCTTCATCAGCATAATCTATTCTGTAGTGTGAGGTATTTTGGGTGGTTTCATTTGGCTCACTCCGAGAAAAAGCGTGAATGGTTGCCTCAGGATACAATACAGCTAATTGCTGTGTGAATGCACTGCCAATAGCGCCTGAACTACCGATAACCGCAATATTATTAACCATCTTATCTTCCATGCTTTAACTTCGTTAATTGCCATATCAAAGACTTGAATGAAAGGTGTTTCATCGCGGCATTGAATTAAATGATTTTCATATAGCAATTCTCTGATCCATATGGAGAAAAACAAAGAGTCACGCTACAGGTAATGAGTCTGAAATCATGTTGTGGACCGTTCATGATCTAAAAATAGAATGGAGTTCATGGACGTCCAACATTGACTTAGTCTAGTCTTTATTGACTTCTCTTTTGTCAATGTACATTAGAATAATTTGCTGATCTGTATAAATGTCATTGTTGCCATGTTGACGTATACTTTCATAGTAGATGTTAAATCTAGGATCACGTTGTTTCATTCCCTCTAGATCCTGATTCAAGACCTCTGCCTGAAAAGCTCTGGGGGCTGTATCAAAATAACGCGAGGCACAATATATAGCCGTTGTTTGTTTGAATTTTTCAGCGTTTACGTCGTTGTTCTTATTGAAAAGACAGTCGTGATAATTAGATTCTTCAGCATTGGATTGGTTATTAAACAATAACGCGATAAAAATGATTGATAATTTGTTGTATCCCATCACGGTTCCTTATTGATATTGTCGAATTATGACTTAACTTATTGCAAAAGGTTCCAAAATAGAGGTGAAATAATCCTAAATTTTGGGACGTATAATAGTAATTATGAATTCGGGTAATAAGCCTAAACGAAAGTAGCATAATCAACTGATTTACGTGGTGCGGGGACAAGGTCTTTAATCACCCGATGTCAATAGAAAAAACTCTTTTAACTGACACGCAATGGCATTAAACTGTAGCTAAAAAATGTTCACTTATGGTAATGAACAGAGTGTTAAATTTCATCAAAAATTTACTTTAAACAGTGTCATATCAAATCTAAACTCAGACAATTAAATTCTTACTTATTTGAATTTTATTAACTATAAATTGCTCCTGGCACTTTATAGCTAATAAAATTTCGAGTGGCGTATCGGAAGAGCTCAATGTGATATTTGTATGTTGTCTATTTTAAATTGATAAACTCACCAAAATTCAAGCGACATCATCCATCTGAGTATTCAAATCCCACACAAGTAAAGTCCGCAAAAACACCACCAACCCTCCCGGCGTTTCTTTCGACGCTATGTATTTGGATGAAAATTGAAAAAGACAACAATACCGGCACGTGTTAATTGACGTTATGCGTTTAGATAAATTTATATGCAAAAGCACAGAATACGCTTTGGTTGATGCATTAGCGTTAATCGAAAATAGACGTGTTGTCATCAACAGCATTATTGCAACAGAAGCATCTCATCAAGTACATAAAAATAATATTGTTATGCTGGATGGTAAAACATTAACGCCACGACCTTCCCGGTATTTTTTGCTGAATAAACCCATTGATACGATTTGCTCTAATGTTGATGAGCAATATCCATCGGTACTCAAACTTCTTGATGTAGATAGAGTGACAGAACTACATATAGCAGGTCGTTTAGATGCGGATACGACTGGTCTTGTGCTGATTACTGATGATGGGCACTGGTCTTTTAATCTAACTTCACCTAAGAATAAATGCGAAAAAGTGTATAGGGTGTTGTTATCTAGACCAATATCAGCTGATGCGACCAAGCGTTTTCTGGAAGGAATTATACTTCAAGGTGAGTCAAAGCTAACCCTTCCTGCGAAATTACATATTATTGATTCATATAACGTATTGTTAACCCTAACTGAAGGTCGCTTCCATCAGGTCAAACGTATGTTTTCTGCCATCGGCAATAGAGTTAAATCACTGCATCGCCAGCAAATTGGTAACCTAGAATTGGATGTAGATATTGGCCATTGGCGTAGATTAACGCATGCAGAAGTTGAAGCGCTTTCAATTCATGAGTAATTAGATTAAAGGACTTAGCGACCCATTTTTAAAATGGTCGCCATTCAGCCTAACATCATCATCCCCATCTTGTTTTCATTCTTCTAAATCATCTATCACCGTCGATCTATCGATTTCAATTAACATCATGTGATTGAATAAAATCGGTTTGTATATTTTTTTGCTCCTTAATCTACCGGTTGGATATAAATTAAAGCTGATATTAGCCTTTATTTCTTTATATTACCCATCTTTCAATGCATTAAGTTAAAATTTGATTCAATATATTTTAAGGCACAATAATTATGGAATATGAATTTCAACGTAATACCTTAACAGGTACCTTACTTGCGAATTTTAGTATGGATCAAGAAGCACTAGGTTTTTGGTTGGTCGAGGAGCTAGGGGAATGTGCAGAAAAATATGGAGAGATCTGCCAAGTCATCACTAAATTGCAGTTCAATCAGCTAACAGAGTGGCGTAGCGTAGGTAAAGCCTTATCAATAGAACTCGATAGTGAGCAAGTTAGGGTTTATGCCAATGATCTTGAAAGTGGTGAAGAGTTTGAACTTGAAGATGCAATGTCTCTCTATGATGGTGAATCGGAAGCTATCTGTGGCTTAGAGGATTTCCACGTTGCACTAGAGAGTTGGCGTGCCTTTATAGATGAAGTCTATTAAGTTTACTTCTATACCATGCCAATTCAAAATTTAGGACAGAGCATATCGTCAAGCAATTAAAAGGGACGTCAATTAATAGAGACGTTACCCTTTATCTATGATAATGCTTGCAAGTCACCAATATCAGGGGTAATTGGTGGCTGATTAATAATTACCCCATTCCATCACGAAGCTCAAGGTAGGCAGCCAAAACTTCTGGCTTATTTTCAGTAGTGGTTTTGGCTAAATAGCGTTGTTCAAACCAGTCAAGATCAACATTGCAGTAATAACACGCGGTCAGACCATCGTTGATCCATGCCGCTGGTTTTTTGTACCTGATAGCTAAATGCTCTGCCTTCTTCCATATCCACCGGTCTTCAGCTTCTACATTCAGCAGTATCTTGATGCTGCTTGCATTGTAATCATCAGACATTACTTCTCCAATCGCTATAAAAAGGTTGCTCTATTGCGATTATAGTTCAATAGAAAAACATTCACGCCGTAAAAATTAGATTTTAAAAATTAAGTAATACGCTATCTAGTTATGACTAACTAAATCTGACGAGATAAACCTTAATTAAATGTAATCACATTTGCCCTCTAAAAATGAGAGTTCATCATTTCACGGACAATGTCAGGAATGAACTTACGCTTCATTGTTACGGCATAAAAATTTTCATATACGTTCGGCAAGACCAGATATTCTGATAAAACACCATTCTCAATCTCATCCTTAACAACCACTGGTGGTAAAACAGCTAGTGTCCCCGTATCTCGAGCTAAAAGGCGTAGCATTGCCATATCATCTACTTGAGCTACTACTGTCGGTTTAAAATTTTTCACAGCACAAAACGCATTGAATGCTGAACGAATTTCAATATTTTGAGAAGGTAATATCCATTTTATTTTACTGTAGCCTTTGGGAAAGTCACCTGATGGTGCTTTACCGGCAGGTCCGATAATAGATATTGATTGTCGTGAAATAAGCTGTGAATTGTATTCGGGCCCTTTGTTTAGAATACCAATATGTTGATTAGTTAAAATAATGTCGAATTTATGTTTGCTTAGGCCATCTAAAAGATCGTTTATACCTCGAGTTGAAATAGAAAATGTATTGTCAGGTTTCAATAAAAGAGGGTTAATGAAACGTTCTGTGAAATTTCTCGATAGCGTAGTTTGAACGCCAACAGAAATATGTTGTTGATGGTTCTCTGAACCCTTTTTGATAAATGATTCAAGCTCTTGCCCCGTTGTAAATATATCATCGGCATACGCAAAAACCTTTTCACCCATATCAGTTAACGTTAGCTTCCTGCCTGTTCGCTCAAAAAGACTTACATTCATATTTTGCTCAAAAAGCTTGATTTGCTGTGAGAGTGCAGATTGAGAAACGAAGCATTCTTGTGCTGTTTTTGTGACGCTTCCGCTTAAGGCAATGTGCCAGAAATAATAAAGATGGTGGTAATTTAATTTTTTCATGATTAGTTAAACTAATGTATTTAATAATTATTATATATTTTTATTATAGTATTATTTTTGGCATAGTAACGACAGATTTTTGAAACCATAAACTTAAATTAAAATTTGGAGAAATGGAAAATGAAATTAGTCATCATTACTCTGGCTTCAACATTGATTGCTTTTTCTGCTCATGCGGCTGATTTAGGCCATACTAAAGCGAGCGATGAAATAGTCAAAAAACAACGTGATAATCTTGCCAGAAACACCAAAGGAATTGGTTTTGGGCCACAATCACCTCGCGATATTGATTCTAAATCAGGTGTTAATAAACGAGTTTTCAGTGAGGCTCCGGCTTACACAGAAATGAACTTGTGTAACATTCATTTTCATCAAAATGCTGAGCATAAGGGGGGTGAATTTACAAAATATGCAGGTAATGGTGACGGCAAAGGTTATGGCACTGGCTACAAATACTCAGGAAATTTAACAGACAAAGAGCTAAGGCCATTAGATATTGAAATTTGTCCTAGTGAGCATCAAGCTTTATTTCCGGGCGATACAATTGAAGTGCATTACGTTCATTCCTCTGCACAAGCAACACCAGGGTCGACTCTCGGTGCATGTCTTAGTGATGCGGTAGTTAATCCTCAATTACGAGTAGAGACTCAGGTATATGTGCTTGTGAATGACAATCAAGCAGCAGATTTCTCTAAATTGACCGAGCATAGCCTCGTTAATGGTTTGCATCAGGCTATCAATATTCCGAGTGATACTGGTATTCCCGTCCAATATGAAGGTTCAACCACTGGCCCCGGATATAATGAAAAGGCATCTCCCTTAAAGGTTTCATGGAGTGTTAGACCTCAAGTTCGCAAGGTCAATATTAGTAGTGTTGGAGAATGGTGCAAACAAAACACGTTTGATGAAGACCATGCCCATGGAGTGAGAAACCTTGTCATAAACCCCGAACTTTTATCTCAGATTGAGTGATATGACTCAATTGACTATTACAAAGTAAAGGACTCAACATACTATAAAGCCCCAAATAGGGGCTTTTTTTCGAGTGACTTACGCTTTAATTTCATTCTATTAATCAGATATATATCAATAACATATCAATAATAGGAGTTTATAATGCCTGACATAGTCGTGATGTTTTTTTTGCTTGGTTTATTAGCTGGACTCGTAAAGTCAGATCTTGAAATTCCTAAAGCAGCGTATGATGTCCTCAGTCTACTGTTGATGCTAACGATTGGTCTAAAAGGTGGGATGGCGCTCTATGGTAATATCGGTTGGCATCTGTTGCCAGAATTAATGGGCGTAGCACTTTTAGGCGTTATCATTCCAAGTATTATTTATCCTCTCTCAAGAAAAGTTCTAAACTTAAGCATTGCTGATAGTGCCAGTTTTTCAGCCCATTATGGCTCTGTTAGTGCCGGGACATTTGCTGTAGCACTTGCATATGCGGAGTCCCATGCTCTAGATGTTAGTGGACAAGTAACACTCTACCTAGTCCTCTTGGAATTACCCGCCATACTATTTGGGATTATGATTTTTAAACATTTTACGCAAGGTAAGTCGGATCCAGTTGGAGGCCCCCATATACTAAGAGAAGCGGTAACAAGCAGAGGTGTTATTTTATTGGCTGGAGGAGTTATCATTGGTATGATATATGGTCCAATTCAGGGGGCTGTTGTCACCGATTTGTATAGCACTGCATTCAAGGGTGTTTTGGCCTTATTTCTTTTAGAGATGGGTATGGTTGCAGCGGTTGCTTTATTGAACGTTTCTTTCGGAAACGTTAGAGTGATTATTTTTGCCGTCTTGATACCTCCTTTCCTGGCGGTATTTGGCATTATCGCAGGTAAAATTATTGGTTTGGAGAGTGGCTCGATACTTGTACTGGCAAGTCTCACTGCCAGTGCATCATACATTGCAGCACCCGTTGCTATCAGAACAGCCATTCCTAAAGCAGATATTGGCCTTGTTATGCTAGCTTCGTTAGGGCTGACCTTCCCATTTAATGTTTTAGTGGGTATACCCCTCTACCATAGCTGGCTGTAACTAAAAATATCACTCAATAAAAAGCCCCAATACTCAATCGTGTTGGGGCTTCAATAACTTTTAGTGTCTAGAGGCTAAAAACGAACTAGCATTTTGCATCTATAACTATCTCCTTTTCGCACACAATCAATTTAGTCACTATCAAAGGGCTCCCAGATTGCTCATTGGCTTGATTAGCGATTAGTTTTCAAACTGTAATTCAGCAAGCCTTGCATACAAGCCACCTTTTTGTCGCAGTTCGACCGCATCGCCTATTTCTACAATTTCACCATTTTCCATAACGACGATTTTATCGGCCGTTTGTACGGTGGCTAATCGATGGGCAATAATCAATGTGGTTCGGCCTTTTATGGCGGCATTGAGTCCTTCTTGCACGAGTATCTCAGATTCAGCATCGAGTGCACTGGTAGCTTCGTCTAATAATAAAATAGGCGCATTTCTTAACATGGCGCGCGCAATCGCAATACGTTGTCTTTGCCCACCTGATAAACGTGTACCACGCTCACCTAAGAAAGTGTTGTAACCATCGGGTAATTGCACGACAAATTGTGCTACTTGTGCGGCATTTGCGACCGCTATTACTGCTTCATCCGTCGCATCTGGTTGCCCGTAGCGTATATTGTCGAATACATTAGCTGAAAAAATAATAGGATCTTGAGGCACAATCGCAATTAATCGACGTAAATCATGCAAGCTGATGTCATTAATATTTTGGCCATTAATACTAATGTTGCCTGTTTGAGCATCGTAGAATCGTAACAGCAATTGAAAAATGGTAGTTTTACCTGCACCTGACGGCCCAACCAAAGCCACGGTTTCACCAGCATTTATGTGCAGGTTAACGTTCTTTAATGCTGGGTTAAGTGGTCGTGATGGGTAGTGAAATTGCACATTGTTAAATTGAATATCAGCTCGGGAACTGTTGGCTAATGGTGAGGGATTAGCCGTTTCGGTAACGGCTGTTTCTGTATGCAATAATTCGAGCAAACGCTCAGTGGCGCCAGCGGCACGCATAATGTCGCCCCATACTTGAGCCATTGTACTTACGCTACCCGCCACCATGGCGGCATATAAGACAAATGAAGCCAGTTCCCCGCCCGTCATCACGCCGTTACTCACTTGCCGTGCGCCTAACCATAATACAAAAATAATCGTGCCCATCACCGCGGTTATAATCACTGCGGTGAATAATGCTCTGACCTTTGTTCTTCGAATTGCAGTTAAAAAACTTAATTCAGCACTATTAGCAAAGCGGTTAGTTTCACGCATTTCTTGCGTATAAGATTGCACTGTTGGCATGGCATTTAAAATTTCACCGGCCATGGCTGAACTATCGGCAATACGGTCTTGCGATTCACGTGAAAGTTTTTTGACTGAACGGCCGATTAACATGATGGGAAAAATCAAGCAGATCATTAAACCAATATTGATTGAAAACAAGTAAAAACTGGTCACGGCAAGCATAATCATGCCGCCAACAAACTGAAACAAACTGCGTAAACCCATCGACGCCGAACTACCCACGACCGTTTGAATAAGCGTAGTATCCCCCGTTAAACGAGAAAGCACCTCGCCTGTTTGTAGCGTTTCAAAAAACTGTGGAGATTGCCTCAATACACTACCATAAACCGCACTACGCAAATCCACCGTTACGCGCTCTCCTATCCATGAAACTATGTAGTAGCGCGAGGAAACCATGAGTGCCCAAAAAGTAGCTAAACCAAATAACACGCCAAACTTGGTATCGATATTAATTGTCGGAACTTGGCCATCACGATTACCAAAGCCCACATCAATTAAATCACGAAATGCTAATGGCACTAATAGTAAAGTTACCGAAGCCAAGCATAACAACACAAAAGCAATGCCAATTTGTAAGCGATAAGGTTTTAAAAAAGGCCATAAATCTTTTAACGAGACAACGCGTTTTGGTTTAGGTCTGCCTTTGTGATTCGTCGTATTTTCTTGTGTCATTGGATGCACTTTCTAGATGAATATTAGGTATGACAGTATAGTAGCTTTAACGTGCGTACTCGTTTTTGCTTGGTTAAAATCTAATAGGCGATTAACCCATAACAGGCTTATGCTTGTTGTGAGTAAACACAAGTAAAATCATACCAATAACAATCACAACAGCACCGATAGGCTTACCCAAATTTTGAGATAAATTAAGGCCAATTGCAGCTGTCATAATATAAGAAATGGTTACACCGGTAGTAATAACGGCAGGAATGCTGACAATCCAATGAAAGGTGCCACGGTCAAACAGGTATTTAGTGCCTAACCACAACACACTGGTAGACAATAACATGTTTGAGAACGCGAAATAACGCCAAATTAATGAAAAGTCGAGTTTCGTCATAAAGTAAGCAATAGTCAAAATAGGTATTGCTAGCAATAAGCGGTTACGCACACTTTGTGGAATATTAAACGCATCAACCACGGTTAAGCGTAATGAACGAAACGCGGTATCACCCGAGGTTATCGGGAACACAGCCACGGCAACAATCGCCATAATGCCGCCAAATGCACCTAAGTAACTGTTCGCGATGTGGTTCACCACTAATCCAGGACCGCCTTGGTCGAGTAATTCTTTTAGTCCTGCATAACCATCAGGGAACGCGGCAATACCGGCTAGCGCCCAAACGCAGGCTACGATGCCTTCACACAACATTGCGCCATAATACACCGGACGCACGTATTTTTCGTTGGTTAAACAACGAGCGATAATAGGCGCTTGGGTCGAGTGAAAACCACTGATCGCACCACAGGTAATCGTCACGAATAATAGCGGCCAAGTCGGAAAGCCATCGGGATTAGGCGTTAAGAAATCATGAGCATGGTCGGCCTCAAAATAGGCCATAAAATCCCCCGTTACCGGTAAGTGTGGCGCATCGATTAATAACGCGACCGCGATCATGGTGGTCATCACTATCATTAACAAACCAAAAACAGGGTAAAACTTGGTGATGATTTTGTCGACGGGCAACAAGGTCGCTAAAAAGTAGTAACCCAAAATAACCAGCACCCAAAAAGTATTGTTAGCTAAAAACGTACCTTGGAATGAATCCAAATTACTTAATAAACCAGCGGGGCTCATGATAAAGACTACACCAACAAAAAACAGCAACATGGCAGTAAATATCAGCATAAAGCCCTTGAATACCAGGTTGTAATAATGGCCTGCTATTTCTGGCAGACTTTTACCGCCTTCTTTAATGCTCATCACACCAGAGAAATAATCATGAACAGCCCCTCCTAAAACATTACCTATAACAATCCACACTAATGCAATTGGGCCATACAACGCGCCCAAAATAGGGCCGAAAATAGGGCCTACACCGGCAATGTTTAAAAACTGGATTAGAAAAGCGCGAACAGGATGAATCGGCAGGTAATCCACACCGTCACTGAAGCGAGATTGCGGAGTGACAATAGTCGGGTCGATCCCTGCTTGTTTTTCAACAAAGGGGCTATAAAACTTATAGCCAAGGATCAATATAGTGATACATATAAAAAAGATGGTCATAACAGCGCGTGTCTCTGTTTAGCGTATTTCGTAATAGAGCGCGACAAACGCACCCTGCCTTTAATGCTATGAATATGTTTAATAATTTAACAGAACGTTAAAATATGGTAGAGATAATAGCAAACTCGAACACAACAAATAGAAAATACCACTTATTGCTACTCACGACTGGTTAAAGAAAATGTAACTAACCAGCATTTATCAAATCAATGGCGTCAAATCAATGGCAAATCAATGGGGTCAGAGTCGTTGATTTTCACCGTCGACAAAGCCGATGCTTTTTTTGGTGGCTACGCTACGGCTTTTGAGTGTACCCCACTGTACCGCATATTTTTATAGGATCTGTTGAGCAATAGTAAAATGACTTAACAGTTCACTTATCAAAATTCACCCGAAATAAGACGTTATTATGATGCCAACAGTCACTTGTTAGCTCATACTCGCTTAAGGCGATAAGTTAAATTAATACTCGAACGATCGCTCATGGCACTTAAGCGACGAATCTCTCAAAGGTCGCCTTCCGACCCATTATAGTAACTCCGTCCTGTTTTCCGTGATAATAATCACAACTGGCAGGTAGCTGTCAGTGAAAATAGGATATGTACCTACGGATTACGAATATTCGACCCTAACATTCGATGTTTTCTGCTTTGGCTTCGAGTCCTTAGGTGCGCTGGGGTTCACTAACGAATACTCAGGGCTCGCCTCACAACAGCTCGCTATATTGGCTTCGCAGAACCCAGCATGCATATCCATATCCATATCCATATCCATATCCATATCCATATCCATATCCATATCCATAATCAACCATTAAGTGGAGATGATTATGAATACGCAATCTATACATTCCTTTACAGCCCTTGTTGGCATTGATTGGGCCGACAAGAAACATGATTTCTGTTTACAAGTCGCAGGTGAAGGTCAGCGGGAATTTGGAACCTTTGCTCATACGCCTGAAGCTATCGCCTTATGGGCTAAAGCATTACATGACCGCTTTGATGGCCCCATCGCTATCTGTCTTGAGTTATCCAAAGGCCCAGTGGTCGATGCATTACAGCGATGCCCATTTCTTGAGATATTTCCCGTACACCCATCGACACTGGCCAAATACCGAGAAGCTTTCGTACCCAGTCATGCTAAAGATGATCCGACGGTTGCTGAAATGGCACTGGAGATATTGCTACGCCATCCAGACAAACTTGACCCCATTCAATTGCAAAGTGAGCCTATGCGAATGCTATCTAGGCTCGTCGAAGAGCGACGTGGTTTAGTCAATGAGGTGATTGGCATCACCAATCGTTTAACCAACGCACTGAAGCAATACTACCCGCAGGCATTGGAGTGGTTCGAACAAAAAGATACCGTGATATTCTGTGACTTTTTAAACCGCTGGCCAACCCTCAAACAGGTCAAACGAGCAAGACAATCCACGCTCGAATCATTCTTCCATCAGCACAACGTACGTCGAGCCTATCTCATTGAAAGACGTATTCAAGGGATCCGTTCTGCAACTGCACTGACAGATGATGAAGCTGTAATTAGACCTTATCAGATGGTCGCACAAGCGATGACTGAACAATTACGAGCACTGTTGCACGCCATTGACGATTTCGATACTGAAATCGATCAGATTGCTAAAGGTCTGCCAGACTATGATTTGTTTGCCGCATTGCCTGGTGCTGGACACGTTATGGCACCTAGGCTATTAGTTGCTTTTGGTGAGGATCGTGAGCGATATACCAATGCCGCTCAGATCCAACGATATTCTGGCGTAGCCCCAGTGGTTGAACGCAGCGGTAAAAAGTGTTGGGGACATTGGCGGATTGCCTGTCCCACCTTTTTAAGGCAAACCTTTGTTGAATGGGCAGGCTCTACCATTCCGAGATCGTTCTGGGCCGGAGCTTACTACCAACAGCAACGCAACAAAGGTTGTTCTCACAGTGTTGCCGTGCGAGCGTTGGCCTTTAAGTGGATCCGGATCCTTTATCGTTGCTGGCAATCAAAGACACCTTATGACGAGTCAATTTATTTAAAATCACTACGACGCAGAGGTTCTCCTTTATTGGCAAACCTCTCAGAGGATGTAAAACAACTTGACGGAGTACCTCAGGGCGTAAAGCGGACATTGACTAATTCTTGAAAGTTGGGATTATAGCGACTCATCACCAAAAAATAGATCGATACTAATTTTCATACTGCCAGTAGAAATAGTTATTCACTCACCGATATTACACTTTTTTATTTAAGTAACGGAAGCTTGTTTAGCATTTCTTCACAATAATCCCATTCATCCAATGTCTCTTTCCACTCCAATGGAATCGCATTTACGCCTTTGTATGCACCAAGAACCATGCCGATAGCAATTGCCCTTGAAGCATTGTCTCCACCGACCATGGTATTTGCTTGTAGTGCTTTTTTTAGTCCATCTTCCTCGTTTTCATATTTTAGTATGAAGTAGACAGCGCCTGGAAGCGTTCCCTCAGTCGGACTTGCTTTGCCTACTTTTATCGGTTCTGAGCGACCTACGTCCCATAGTCTTGCCATGCTTGTAATTGCAAGATCATCAGCAAACTTCTCCTGCGAAAGTGCCGAGTTTTCATCAGTTACTTCTTTTACTTTTGCAATTGCTTGAGCAACTTTATCCTGAAAAAAACCGCCCATTTTTAAAGCAACAGACTCAATTGCATTCGATGCTGTCTCTTTGTTAATTACAAGGTGGGTGACACGAGCGAAAAACTCGCCGCCACCTAGCGCATGAACATCTCTATGTGTGAACATGCTTTTTCTTGCAACATCTACTACTTCATCTTCTGTGTCGTAATATGCATGTGCTGCTACATGACGTATTGCCATCGCGTTAGAAATCCCACCAAGACGCTCAACAGGTACCCCCTGTCTTACTTGTCCATAAGTCTCTTTAGTCATAGTACATATCCAAGAACCCCAGCCGTTTTCAAGACGCTTCATCCAGTGAGGAATCATGTTTGTTACATTAAATGGTATTGGGCTATCTGAAAGAGATGCCAAATACTCTAATACCAAGATGTTGTAGTCTCCAGCATCAGTTGTCCCACCTGCCTTTTTACCTGGATGGTAGTTACGCTCTCCCCAGCCAATGCCATGTGTATGGCCACCCATCATCTCTCCTGGTGACATGAATTTTTCTATAGGTTTATTGCCATAAGCTTTATATATTTTTTTAGCGTCATACTCATAATGACTTCCAAGACAAAGTGCATCACCGATTATCGCACCAAAAAAAGCACCTTTTATTCTTTCTTCTTTTGAAATATTATTCATGATTTATCCCATTTTTTTGTCAATTGTATCTGTGTGAATATTTTATTTCACCCACTGCTTTTAAATGGGTACTTGAACTAATACAAATTTAAGTAGTAGAGAATTAGTCTAAAATTTTGTAATTACGATTTTTAATATGTAATAAGCCACTTAGGTCCACAGAGACTAGTTGTTGCTAATCAAAGTAAAAAGTATTGTAATAAAACATCCCAATCAAAGTGATTATTCTCTGGCTGGGATGAATACTTCAGGATTTTTACTTGCCAGTGTAATTAGCTGCAATATATTCGCCATTCACCGTAAGGAACACATACAGTTTCTGCTTAGCCACGTCAGGAATTGCATCATTTAGAAAGATCACCACCCATTCAGGCGTGCCATCAAACTCTTTTTTCTCGACGGTAGTAGCTGAGATAGATCCCCAGCTCACTTCCAGCTTTTCTTTTTGCACGAGTTCGGCAACAATATTGGTCGCATTTGATTCTGCTTTTACATTATCCACCGCCTCCTGTGAATGTGAGTGACCATGATCGTGACCGTGGTCCTGATCATTTCCTGCCATAACTAAAAATGTGACTGAACTAAAAATGAAACCAAGTAATAATATATTTAATCGCATAATATGAATCTCCCAATTAATCAATGCTATCGTGAATTTTTGGGGTTGAGATTTCTAGTGGATCTTCTGTTATTTCCATTCCTGTATCTAGACGCTGGTAAGCCCCTTTAATATTTAATGTGATGGTGACAGGTTGTTTGGTATCGTTTTTCCAGTACCAACCATGAGTCCCTGCAAATGGCGTTGTTAACGTACCGCTAGCCTGACTATCAGTATTTTCTAGGTAACTCTTGAAATAGCCTGATGTGTCACCTGCCGGTTCTCCATGAAAGTCATAAAACAATGCCTCGCCATCTGTTTCCCATGCATAGTTAAGTGTTGAATCTTTTTCTAAATATAACTTGTATTCCTTGTAATCTCTAGCAGGAATAGTAACGCTGATTGAGTCTTGCCATTGGGATTGCTGAGATAATTCAGAACTTTTTTCGATTGCAACTGGTTTAGCACCGCTCAGTTTTTGAGCATTAACCTCAGCCCCACTAAACGCTTCTGAATTAGTGCTGTGTTCATAACCGTGCATCTGCATCAGGAAAAGTAATCCACCGAAGAGGATAAGGCTATAGTTTGCAATCAAGCTAAATGTTTTAAAAGCGTGGCTTTTTCGCCAAGCAACAAGCAAAATTAACATAAGAGCCAATGCGCTGATCTGACCTAGCTCAATGCCAACATTAAACGATATGATGTTTAGAAGAAGATGGTCTCCACTTAATGGTAGCTCTTGTAAGCGAGTGGATAAACCAAAGCCGTGTATCAGACCTAACCCAACAATCATTAACAACATGTTGGGCGGATTAATATTGAGATATTTTCTAAAACCATCAATATTGGCAAAGGCAATATAACAAACGCTCAGAGCAACCACTGCATCAATGACAAAGTAATTAAGTTGAATCGCGTTAAAGGTAGCAAAAATTAGCGTGACACTGTGGCCAAGCGTAAATGCCGTGACGTATTTCGCAATATCTCGGAAGCTGGTCAGAAAAAAGATAATTCCGAACACAAATGCCAGATGATCGTAACCAGACAACATGTGCGTAGCACCTAGCCACATATAGCGAAGATTACCCCCTTCGATAATAGATAACTTTTCAGCTTCAGACATACCGTGAGCATAGGAAAATTGTGAAAATAAACACAATATTAGTAGGCCTACACTTAGGTAGAAAGTACGGGTATAGAAATTTTTTGTGGGTAGCACTTATTATGCTCCTTGTTCATATAGTCCATTACTGCACTTCCAAAGTAAAAATGATCATTTTTTGATCTTATTTCACTATCAATATTCTAAGGAAGCGAGTTTTGGCAGGCACGGTTACTGTTGACCACCCAGCAATTTAAAAATTAGATATAGCAGTTCTCTGACTCAGACTTACAATTGAGCTCTGGAACAAACTTATCCGAATGGATAGTTTAAACTGGGGGTGCGCGCAGTGGGGGGGAAAGGATATATCGTCGAACAGTAATGACATTTTTGTCACGCCGACGATGTAATGTAATTACATTAAAGTTATGAAGAAGAAAAGTAAACACCATAACGAATATGGCCAGCATGGGACCATAACTAGTAATTTTCTTAAGCAATACTTGCGAATTTAGTCCTTGCTCAGAAATTACTTCATCATGGTGGTCAGCATGTGATAAGTCAGTAGTTAAATGAATGCCACTTTGATGTAAATGTCCAGCCGCTACTTCGGGTGCAATACTGTGTCTCGACTCATGGTCATGACCAAAACTGTGTACATGGAGTTTCACACCCTGCGCGCACAATTGTGCTACGGATAACAAAAGTACCCACAGAAACAAAGTTGGTTTATGCATGCGCTTGAAAAAAGACATTAGAACACTATAGGTTAATATATTAGCAAGTACAACTAACTCATCGATGGCTTACATTAGGCTGTTAATTACCCCTTATACAAATGACTGTTTTTAGCACCTTAGCGATGGATTGTTAACAGTCTGCTCTTCCGACCCACACCGGACAGTCAGAGTATTAAACTTTAGCAAGAAAGAGTCTCAATAATTGCAGGCATCCTATTTATTAAAACAAACTTAGCATAGAAACTTTATTTTCGCTCGCCCAAGGTCATAAACAAAAACGGCTCCCGAAAGAGCCGTTATAAGAGGTCTAATCACCTTAGACTGTTAACGCTTTTTAAATAAGGTGAACATAAAAAACCGTGCTTTTTAGAGCCGACCTTGGATTAAATACTAGAAGTGCTCACGGCATAATTTACAAGACATAACTAATCATCCTTGACTTTAATAAAAAGTTCAATATATTTATAACAATGTCAACATTTGACTGTAATGATCTAATTCTTAAGGGGGATATCAGCCATATTTTTCAACTATGCTATTTTTGCATTGGCGTAATATAGCCCAATGAAGAACGAACGCTTCTGGCACGCTAGCGACGGATTGTTAAAAGTCTGCTGCCGACCCACATTAGCCTGTTAGATTGTTAACGAAAGCAGTCTTTGTATAAAGTAACCTACTAATAGCCGCTACATACATCATAAAAATGTTGTCGTTAAATGGCTAAATAAAATTTACTATACTTTTAAGAGGAGTGACCTATTTATGAGTAATCCTATCGACGTGGCACAAAGATATTTTGATGCGTGGAACTCTCACGATGCGGTTAGTATAGTCAACATCTTTGCGATTAATGGTGTTTACCAAGATCCTACTATAACAGCCCGTGGTGATAAAATTGGCGCTAATGCCCAAAGCCTGTGGGAAGCATTCCCAGATCTTTCTTTTGAAATTGTCAGCAAGGCAGAGACTGCCGCTGGAATGGTGGCAACAGAATGGTTAATGACTGGAACCAATTCTAAGCCATTCCAAGGCTTACCTCCTTCGGGGAATAAAATTTCACTTGCGGGTGCCGATTTTTTCAAGATATCAGCTGATAAAATTGAATCGGTTAAGGGGTATTTCGATACGAAAGTGATTCCAGAACAGCTTGGCTTACAGGTGATTGTTCAGCCGTCTGAACTTGGCCCCTTTTCGTTTGGCTATAGTGTCTTTGCACAAACTGGAAAATTGGTGAAACCTGGTGCATTTAGTATCACGTCGATTTGGAGTTCTGATGATGATGTTGATGAAATAAAAAACCAATCAAGAGAAATAGCCAAGGAAATGTTAAGTATGGACGGCTTTATTGGTTTGAGCTTATCCCGTGCTGGTGGACGTGGGGTTAGCATCAGTGCATGGGAAAAACCTGAAGATATTCGCCAGATTATGCAAAGTCCTGCCCATGATCATGCAATGAAAAGATTCTGGGATAATTTAAGTGATGCGGCGCATACAAGTGTATGGGTACCTGATCACATTAATCCCCTATGGATAAGATGCAAGGGATGCAAAACAATGATTAACCATGAAAAAAGTAAAGGCCAGTGTTCTTGTGGCAGTAAACTTCCTGATCCTCCACCTTATTTTTGAGTTCAGTAACTATCAAACCTAAAAAAGCATAACCTTGACCAAATACCGCTAAATATTAAGGTAATGAACGCTTCTGGTAAGGTGTCGTAAAACATCAAAGTAATCAAACGGAGAAAACAATGAGCAAGAAAGAACTTTATAAACAGAAGATGCAGGCCCAGTTGGACGAATGGGAAGCAGAGGTCGTGAGGTTCAAGGCTAAGTCGTCTGGAGCCAGTGCTAATGTACAACTGGAGCTGAACAAGGAGCTCAACGCACTGAAAGGAAAAATAGGGCAAGGAAAGACTAAGCTTACTGAACTTGCCGACACTAGCGAAGATTCGTGGGAGTCGATTAAAGTGGGTCTAGATTCCGCGTGGGATTCGCTAAGGGCTGCTGTCAGTGATGCAAAAGCGAAGTTCAAAGGGTAGTATCTGCCTAAAAGAACCGCTTTCAACGGACAGTTAGGCCATAGCGAAACTGAACTTCCCAGCTTTAGTAGACGATTAACAATCAGCCTTTCTTGAGCAACGCTTCAAACTCATCAATCGGCACAGGCTTACTAAATAAGTAGCCTTGATAATCCATGCAGCCATTATCTAACAGGTATTGTCTTTGCTCTTGTGTCTCTACACCCTCAGCAATAACGTCAATATCCAAGTTATACGCCAAGGTAATGATGGTGCGTATAATCGCCTTGTCAGAGGCATCTGTGACAAGATCACGCACAAATGACTGGTCGATCTTTAATTGATTGAGTGGCAATTTTTTTAGATATTGCAATGATGAATAACCCGTACCAAAGTCATCCAATGAGAAGTGAACACCTATTTTGCTCAGCACATTCATTTTGCTAATGATGTCGTCGATGTTGTTCACCACTATACTTTCAGTGAGCTCTAGCTTGAGCCTGGTAGGGTTAATGTCATGACGCGCTATCGTGGTAAGCACTTGTTCTACAAAATTATCATGATGAAATTGCTTGGCACTGACATTGACAGCGAGTAAAAGGTTTTGGGTCAGTGGGTTGTGTTGCCATGCTTTAAGTTGAACGCAGGCGGTATCCAGCACCCATTGCCCAATAGGTAAAATCAGTCCTGTTTCTTCGGCTAAAGTAATAAAGTTAAACGGCGAAATCATGCCGTGCTCTGGATGGATGCAACCAACGGATCAACGCTTCCGCCCCTAATGCTTGACCAGAACTGCTAACCTGTATTTGATAATATAGCTGAAATTGATTGTGTTCAATCGCTTTGCGTAGGTCTCTTTCCATGTCTGCACGGAGAGTGATAGCTTCTTGCATTACTGGGTCAAAGAAACGCACGGTATTGCGCCCCGAGTCCTTGGAGTGATACATGGCTAAATCTGCTTGCTTTAACAGTTCCCCAGAGGTTTCTTCATTTCCACTGAATACTGTCGCGCCTATACTGGGCGTACTGCGATGCTCATGCGCACCAAGTTGATAGGATTGATTGAGTACAACGATGATTTTTTCTGCAATATCTTGGGTTTGGGCCGCAGCTTCAATGACTTGTTCACTTAATCTTTCTAGTAGCACCACAAACTCATCCCCACCTAATCTAGCGACCGTGTCACCCTCTCTTATAGTGTCCGTCAAGCGAGTGGCTACTTGCTGTAAGAGTGTGTCTCCCGCGTCGTGGCCCAGCGTGTCGTTGAGGGTTTTAAAGTAATCTAAATCAAGAAACAATAATGCACCACACTGACGACTTCGCCCACTGGTAGCGAGGGCATGCTCAAGCCTATCAACTAGTAGCCGGCGATTTGGCAAGTGAGTGAGCGGATCAAAATAGGCGAGGCTATTAATTTCCTCTGAGGCAGCTTTACTCTTGGTAATGTCAGTGAGCGAGGCAACATAATTAGAAACCATCCCACTGCCGTCTTTCACTGCAGTAATAGTGAGATACTCTGGATAGACTTCGCCATTTTTGCGCCGATTCCAGACTTCACCTTGCCAAGCATCGTTATGAGTAATTTCCTTCCACATATTAGCGTAGAAAGTTGGGTCGTGCTTTCCCGATGATAATAGTCGAGGAGTTTGGCCAACCGCTTCTTCTGAAGTATAGCCGGTAATTTGGGTGAATGCATTGTTGACTCGAAGAATTAGGCTATCAGAATCGGTGACAAAAACACCCTCTTGTGATTCAAAAGCGACGGCAGCGATACGCAATTCAATTTCAACCTTCTGACGCATCAAGACTTCTTTAGAAAGATCAAGGTTATGCTCTAAAAGATCTTTATTGGCCTGATCTTGTGACAATATTCGCTGACGTGATTCGCGATAAATAAATAATGAAGAAAACATGGCCATCAAAAGAATCATAATGCTCGATGTAGTATTAACTAATGACAAATTACTCAATCTGTAATCAAATTGTTCTTCTCGCTGGGCTAATGAGGCAGTCTCGCTTTTTTCGAATTTTCTTATCAACTGACGAATTTCATCCATTAATTTCTTATCTAGACCCAATTTTAGCCTTGCCAATGCTTCATCGTTATGATGATTACTCTCCAATTGAATGTAGCTAGCATATGACACCATTAGTTTGTCAAGGATAGGTTCAATAGCGTGAATTAGTGTTTGTTGACTAGAGTCCTCCAGCATAACATCGTGAAGCGTTTTTAGATCAGCAACCATTTTGTCCTTAGCGGTCCAATAAGGTTCAAGATAATTTTTTTCACCAGTGAGAATATAGCCGCGTATTCCTGTTTCTGCATCTATTATATTAGAGAGAAGGCGACTCGATGCGTCCATAGTAATCAGAGATCGTTTGCGTTCAAACGTAGCGTGCTCACTTTTATTAACAGCACCTAGAGTAATGTAAATATTTACTGCAACTAGTATGGTTGCAGAGATAAATAATACGATTACAATTCGAGATATTTTCATGGGTTATACTTACGCAATAAATGGATGACAATTAGTGTCGCTAAGTGTTGGTATAGTTTAAACCTGCTTAGCATAAAGTCTTTTATATAAGCCTTCTTGATTTATTAATGAATCATGATCGCCATCCATGATAATCTCACCGCCATCAAAAACCACCACTCTATCAGCCTGTTTCACAGCACTTAAACGATGAGCAATAATTATCGTAGTACGGTTTTTCAAGTAACTTTCCATTGCCGTATGTAGTTGATATTCAGTATTACTATCCAACGCAGAAGTCGCTTCATCTAACACCACTACACTTGGGTTAATTAACACCATTCGAGCAATGGCTAAACGCTGACGTTGACCGCCTGATAACTTCACGCCATCACGACCAATAATCGAATCAAGTTGCTTAGGCATGGCCTTAATAACATCGCCTAATTGAGCAATATGAATGGCTTCCCAGATGGCAGCATCATCATATTCACGGCCCATAGTAATATTGTGTCGTACGCTATCGTTGAATAATGCTGGGGCTTGTAACACGGTGGCAACATGTTCTCTTACCAGATCTAAACCAATCTCACTTACGGGTGTTTCGTTAAAAAACACCATGCCTTGATCAGCTGGATATAAGCCCAATAAAACATTCACCAAGGTTGATTTACCAGCACCACTGGCGCCTACCAATGCAACTTTTTCACCTGCTTTAATATTGAGTGATACACCATTCAATACTTTTGTGTTGTCACCATATTGAAAGTGCAAATTTTCAATACGAATACTGCATGGCTTACCAACTTCAAATGGATTAACGTTAGAGGGATAATGCTGTTCTTGTTTCATCGAGAATAAACGATTTAGACGGGTGACAGCAGCACATGCAGAATAAAATGAATATTGAATGTTCAGTATTTCTTGTACCGGCCCCATCATGAACCACAGGTAGCCAAACACGGCAAACATTTGGCCGATTGATAAATCAGAAAATACCACCATCAACATGGCAACCGCTCTAAAGATATCAAAGCCAAACAAAAATATAACAAATGATAATCGATTAGCAGCTTCGCTTTTCCATGCAAATTCTGAAGCATGGTTTCTCACTTGTCGTGCATTGCCGATAACACGACCCAGATAATATTTCTCACGGTTTACAGCACGTATCTGCTGCACGGCATCTAGTGTCTCCGTCAGGCTTTGTTGAAATATTTCAAATGCTGAATTTTCTTTTCTTTTTAGGTCTTTAACCTGCTTACCTACGACCGTCGTAAAATAAATAACCAAGGGGTTAAAAAACAAAATGAGCAGGGCTAATTGCCAATGAAGAAACAATAAAACCACTGCCGTACCGATAATGCTCAAAGTCGCCACAATAAAACGACTAATCGTGCCACCAATAAAATTATCGATGACTTCAATATCCGTTACAAAATGTGAAGCAATAGCAGCACTGCCTCGTGTTTCATATTCACTAATCGCAATAGTGCCTAAACGTTTGATAAGCCGAGTACGAATGCGGTAAGTAATGTGTTTAGCAATTATGGTGAAATAACGTGACTGAACAACATTCAGTAATACTGAGGCAAGCCGTAATACCAAAGTGAATACCAAAACAGCCATCACAAATAAAACAGGCCCATGCCATGCTTGAGGTGTGAATTGTGCAATAAAATGAACCGTCGGTCCCGGTTGATCTAGCAATACCTCATCAACAATTAGGGGCAATAATAACGGTATAGGCACTGCACACAACGTTGCCAACAAGGCGATAAAATTTGCTTTGATCAAATGTTTTTTATAACTAAAGGCCTGTTTGATGATGCCCTTCAGTTCATAACTACTTTCTTGTGACATTGAAACTCGTGTTTTAGGAGGTGTATTAATGCGCCGCTAGAATGAAATGATACTCCATTTAACATCAGAAAATGAGCTAATGTCTTTAATCTGTATTAATTGGCTATAAGGTGATGCTGATTATTTTTCAGGGGGCGAGCTATGCAATCGGGTCAGACTCGATTGATTTCTGACTTGCGTACTTCTTTTTACAGTGAATCTTGAATGATCTTCATTCAGCCCTTGTTGCTGTCCGAGCAGATGTTATTTATTAGCCAACTTATCATTAAGCTCTAAAAGGCTTTTTACCGTAATCGTAGGATCGATTCCCCATGGATCAAAAATAGCTTCTTGCGAACGCTGAATCCAAGCAGCATTCATACCTGCTGAAATGGCCCCAATAACATCAAATGAATTACTTGAAACTAGCCAAGCCAGATTAGCAGAGGCGTTAGATTCTTTTAAAAAGTGTCGATAGACTGCAGGATTAGGTTTAAATGATTGAATATCATCGGTACTAATAACACCAACAAAGAGATCTCTTATACCTGCAGCTACTAGGAGTGTTTCAACAGCATCAGCACTACCATTAGAGAAAGCATATAAGCGATATCCTGCTTCCTTCAATTGACTTAAACCTGCTTGCACATCTTGGAATGCCGGAAGCGTACGATAATGATCAAGTAACGCTAATCTTTGGTGTTTTGTGAGATTTTCTTTGTAAAAGGTACAGGTGTAATCAAGCGCATTGCTCGTGCAAACAGAAAAATTCTGGTAATTCTGCATAAGCCCACGACGAAAGGTATATTCCAACTGTTTTTCTCGCCAAGTTTGCGAAAAACTAGCCGCTTTATCACCAACTAACTCCTGTAATTTTGATACAACACCCTGCGTATCAATTAATGTCCCATACACATCAAACGCCAGTGTTACTGACATAAATTTCTCCTATAGTATTGATCAGGAAAGCGACTGCCAGTAAATGCGACAAGGATGCCAGCAATTAACGCTTTAGATTGAACTAATCATCAGAACGAGCGTGTTATTATATATTTATAGACTCTTATTAGGTTGGCAATACTACACTCAAACTATCTAATAAATAGTAGTAAGAAACGATCGTTAAGATAGAAAGACCTGCAACCACAACTGTGCGGTATTTCAATCCATAGCTATGATGAATTTTTCGTTCTTTGTGCGATGTCACAGCCATCATTTCATCACCAAAATATATCGATAAAAGCGTGCCTGCCGCACTTAATATCAAGATAGTCCAATATGGATAAGGCACAGTCAAAATATGCTTTAACAGCTTAGTTAAGAAGGTCAAATCATAGGCATTAGATTCTGAAAGTAGCATAAATACATTAACACCTATAGCGACAAACCACAGCACTACCTGTGTTAGTGCCATTTTAATTCCAAATAGTAAGCGAATTGGAAATGCTAAAATAAACCCGCCATCAGCAACCGGTGTACAGAGTACAAAATACTCCAGGTCAACGCTGCAACGGCAAAGCCTGTCGAGGCATCATATTTCCAGATCATATATAAAAAATAGCCTATAAAGATTAGTGCAATAGCAATGAACTTTAATAACGTTTCTTTATGTGTTTCATGTTTAATATGAAATTTTTTAGCTGTGGAGTTTATTTTAAACATCTGGTTAGAGTCTTTTGCCTAGTAGTGGCACTGAATGTAAAAATCATATCAATAAGTTCAGAGCAATCGATAATCGCTCTATCTTGGCATAACGAGTTATTCTTAACCTAATGATTCTACCAAGATATGTTTATAAACAAAGCAAAGGACACAGTGGCAGCTGGAATTTTTGTTAGACATTTGTATCATCGGTTATTTGTTTTGAAAGCACAACGGGAGTTACCTCAATATTTTTGCGAGATCTCACCCTAATATTCAATATTTCTACAGCGAATGAAAATGCCATTGCAAAATAGATGTAGCTCTTTGGTACATGAACGCCAAATCCCTCGGCCATTAGCGTAAATCCAATTAACATTAGGAAAGACAACGATAACATTTTGATGGTTGGATTATTGTCTACAAAGTTACCTATCGATTCAGCGGCAACTAACATAACCCCAACGGAGATCACTACTGCTATAATCATAATACTCAGATGGTCGACCAATCCAACGGCAGTTATTACCGAATCGAGAGAGAAAACAATATCCAGCACTGCAATTTGAACTAATATGGATAAAAAGCTAGAAACCTTTTTTGAATGCTCAGATTCAACTACAACTTCTAAACTGTTATGTATTTCATGTGTTGACTTAGCAAGAAGAAATAGCCCCCCTACGATCAAAATGATATCTCTTCCAGATACTTCATGGCCAACAATTGAGAAAAAGGGTTCAACTAAACCCATCACCCAAACCAGACTGAAAAGTAACAATAGTCTACTGAGCATGGCTAGCCCTAACCCGAATTTTCTAGCCTTATTTCGTTGAGCCTCTGGTAATCTTCCAACAAGTATTGATATAAATATAATATTGTCTATTCCAAGCACAATTTCTAAGGCTATTAATGTAGCTAAAGCAACCCATGCCTCAGGATTCACGACCCATTCAAACATATATTCCACCCATTTATATCTAACGTGTTGTTAACGGCAAACAGTATACTCGGTGAGCAGATGATTCATAATAAAATCGAGAATTCTTGGTCCAATTATTTTTCCGCAGCCATATCGTGACTGAACCCATTAGTTCTAAGCTTAATAACGGTGACAGATTCCAGTAGCTTTTTTCATAACAATAAAAACCTTCATATAATTTCTCCTTTTGACTGCTTAGACTGCGCCATCTCAGATAAAGCTTCTTTTATCACTCGGGCGGATGAATTCAAAAGAAGTACGGCCAAAAGTCCGCCAATAACGATGTCCGGCAACCCTGAGTTGAACAACCAAACACCGACAGCCGCTAAAATGACAGAAAGATTTGTTGCAATATCATTCCGTGAACACTCGTAAACAGAACTCATATTTATATCTTCATGCCGATGGCGCCAAAGTAAGTATAGACATAAACCGTTTGCTACTAGACCCGCAATACTAAAGATACTCATTACTTCATATAAGGGCAGTACTGGAGTTACGAGTCTATAGATTACCTGAGCAATAACAAGACAAGCAGCTAAAAAAATTAAACCACCTTTAAATAGAGCGACCTGAGCCTTTTTAGCCCTGCTTTTAGCTACAACGTAAAAGCTCAAACCGTAAGTCAGTGCATCTCCTAGGTTGTCTAAGCCATCGGTAAATAAGGCGGTAGATTTACTATAAAAGGCTGCAGAGACTATAACAATGAACATAACAGCATTGATCCATAGCACCTTGATAAGCGTGATACGTTGCCTTTCTTGTAGCGCTTCGATAGCGCAATTATTGTCACAACAGGATGCCATATATTTCTCCTGAGCAATCTAACTCCTAAATATCAGGTAATTTCGCTAGTCTAAAACTAAATCGAAGCGGGATAGTCAGCTGTATCAATTACGCTGGCCCTATTGATTTTCGGTAGCCTTGCAAACAATGTTCTATTAACCGTTTTGTTATACCTTTTCTAAAGCTTGGCTAACATCTGCAATAATGTCGTCGATGTGTTCAATACCAACAGATATCCTGATCAAATCAGCACTGACGCCAGCGGAAGCTAATTCTTTATCATTCAACTGCCGATGAGTGGTTGAGGCTGGATGACAAGCTAGCGATTTTGCATCACCAATGTTTACTAGACGTAAAATCATTTCAAGAGAATCAATAAACCTTGCGCAGGCTTCTACACCACCTTCAACTCCGAAACTCAAAATGCCTGATGCTCTAGAGTTAGTGATCTTTATACAGCTTTCAAAGTAAGGGCTATCCGGTAACGCAGCGTAACTAACCCACTTAACTTTTTTATGTTGCTGCAGATATCTAGCAAGCTTTTCAGCATTCTCGCAATGTCGGTCCATACGTAAACCAAGGGTTTCAAGCCCTTGTAGAATTTGAAAAGAATTCATGGGGGATATAGCTGCCCCTGTATTCCTTAAAGGCACAACGCGACAACGTCCAATATAGGCCGCGGCACCTAATGCCTCAGTGTAAATGACATCGTGATATGAAGGATCTGGCTCATTTAAAACAGGAAAACGAGCCTTGTTTGCAACCCAGTCAAATTTTCCTGAATCGACAATCGCACCACCGATCGAGGTTCCATGACCACCAATATACTTAGTGAGGGAATGCACGACGATATCCGCCCCAAGCTCAAATGGTCGGCATAGATAAGGTGTTGCTACCGTGTTATCAACAATCAATGGCACACCATGCTTGTGTGCAATTTCTGCTAGACGGACAATATCAACAATATTACCAGCGGGGTTGCCGATGGATTCGCAAAACACCGCTTTAGTCTTTTCATCAATGGCTTTATCAAACCCTTCATAATCGTCGTGCGAAATCATGCGAGCCTCAACACCTTGTCTTGGTAGTGAATGTGCAAAGAAGTTATAAGTACCGCCGTACAATTCACTGGTACTGACGATATTATCTCCAACCTGACAGATACATTGAATGGCGTAAGTGATTGCAGCCATTCCAGATGCAACACATAGAGCTGCAATACCACCCTCCATTGCAGCAATACGCTTTTCTAGTACATCAGTTGTAGGATTCATAATGCGAGTGTAAATATTGCCAGGTACTTTAAGGTCAAATAAATCTGCACCATGCTGAGTATCGTCAAAAGTGTAAGACGTCGTCTGGTAAATCGGAACGGCGGCGGCTTTAGTCGTTTCTTCCGATTTGTAACCTTCATGAAGGGCAATTGATTCGAGCTTCATACTATCTCACTCCTAGGTGATTATGCTTACTAACTGGCATGACGTTTTATAATGTAGCTTAGCATGCATTGTACCAGTAGATAGTTCAAGCCCTTAGAGGCAGGTATTGGGAAAATACAAGTCGAGTCTGACACCAATTGTTGCTATTAATGCTGGCTCAATTCTCAGAAACAATAACTGTATCTTCAGTGGACTCTGCTTCTAATTCTAATTTCGCCCGTTCGGCTTTACTAATGTATTTGGGCTTATTTTGTGGGGCCAATTTGGCCTTAGCCTTTTTAATACGAGCCTTTACTATCTCAATACCTTTTTGACGACGGTTCATTTATGTCTTCTCAATTTGTAAATACCTGCATGATGTCAACTTTAAAACTAGCGTAATATCATGCCCATGATAATTTGAATTGTTATGCTTTTTATAGCACTCTTATTATTCTTGAAGTGCCATGGCTGCCATTTTCATCGTACTTTCAAATGATTCTGCACCCGCAATAAATAAACCGTTATGGCAGAACATAGCATCATCAATACCAGTGACTTCTTTAAGTGCGTCATCAGATAAGCCAGCCCATTGTTTAGGTAGCGATTTTCTATCTTCAAATGAACCGGGTTCTACAGGTACGGTTTGAATTCTCCATTGGCCAGTCTGAGATGGATAAACGACATATAAAGCAGCTTCAGATAGGGAGTGAACCGTTCTTTTCCACGGCGTATATTTTTCTAATACTATCACTCTTGGATCTTCTGCATTATCAATAGCTTTAGCCACAATTGCTTTCGCACTAATACCGCCGTTAGCAGAGGCAATGAAACGTGTTAAAACACGAGATGCAAACTCAACGGCTTCATCAAAACAGCTATCAAAGTGACTATCTTCTTGCCACGTTGGGTTAAACATTGAAATAGTTTGGCTAAGGCTAATACCTTGAGAAACTCCCTCGACATGACCACAATCAATAGCATCAATTGTAGATACTAAACCCGCATCTACTGCATTAGCTATGTCTTGATTACCTCGGCATATTTCTAAGCCATATTTCTGCCAAATTAAACCAAATGAAGAATACGGAATGCCGTTTTCTCGACCACCAGCACCGCCACGTTGATGATGATCAAAACGCCCTGCCTCTGGGTCATATTCACCACCGACATCAATCACAATATCTGCTTTGCCGATAAGCTCTAAATCTCGTGTGCGTATCAGTTTAAAAGAGGGGAAAATATTCTTAAGTGCAGCGATACTGAAAACATCGTCTGCATGAAAATTACCGTTGTGCGTTGCTATCATTTTATCAGTCATTTATTTTGTGTCATTTTAGAAAGGGACAAGAAGGCGTTGCTAGTTAAACCTTACTATTTTAGAAATAGTTAATTAGCAATAATTTAGGATAGATTTTATACGAAGACAGCTCACAAAAGTGGCAGATTATTAATAAAAAAATATCAATCAAGTCTCAGCCCCCATTGAGTCGTACTTAATGAGCCAGCTATCATTTTAAGCTAGCTGTTACCTTGAAATATTGATTGAAGAAATTGCGACCTGACTTTATGCCTATGACATTGATGTTTATTTTGTCTTTTCAAGCTAACGGTTCCCTAAATGGCTTCATCTTTTCTATTTAGACAACGCCCTCTCGGCTCATCACCCTCATAGAGCACAATGTCGGAATGAAGGAACTGTGCAGCTTCTGCAGACTCCTTCACTTTGATAGCACTGCGTTCTAACATTTCTGATTCAAACTCAGTTAATACACTTTCCCTCACACCAGCGTCCCTCCATTGCGATAAGGGCCTGCAGCCTATTGATATCCCACGAGCCAGCGCCAGCGCATCTAGTAGTGCTTGATTCGCGCCCTGTCCTTTGAATGGACTCATCGGGTGAGCCGCATCTCCGATCAAGGTTACTTTAGCTGCTTTTTCCAACAATTCTGAAGTGAGTAATGCTCGATCATATACCGGATAACCAGACACCTGTGTAGCCTGAGTGGCGGCTAAAATCTGAGGAACGGGATCGTGCCACTGCGTTCTACGGCATGCTTCATCTTTAAGAGATTGAGCACCTTGCTCACTCAACGCTTTCGCCTCGTCTTCTGGCACTGGGAAACTGAGCTGCCACATTACCGAGTCTGATGCGTAAGGCATAATGTAGATCCGCTCAATGCCATTTGCAGTTTGAAATACTGTTGCTGAATCCAGCAAATCACTTTCAATACCATCGAGATCCGCCAAAGGACAAATACCCAAGATCACAATACAACCTAGATAACGCAAAGGGGTAGTATCCTCGCCAATCAGCAAGCTTCGCACCGCACTACGAATACCATCTGCTCCCACGACAAGATCTGCTTTGGCGTGCTTCATCTCACCATTTACTTCAAAGCTCAGATCAACACCAACACCTTCAGACTCCTTAAAATAGACTAACTGATGATCCCACCGTATCGCATCATGTCCGCCAAGTTGTTCAAGCAGCGCTAAACGCAAAGACTGCCGAGCGATATGGACATTAGTACGCTTCGGAGTTGTTTTTTCACCTGAATGCATCCACTTTCTCATTCCCCATTCACCGACCACTTTACCTGCTGTCGTATGAACCACATGTCTTGTTGAAATCACCCCTTCTTCTAAGGTGAAAATGCCCAATCCTTCGATCGCTTTACTTGCTTGCTGCAAGGTCAGGCCATAGCCCTGAGATCGAGTATCGAAACCGCTATCGCGTTCATAAAGTGTAAAAGGGATCCCACGGTGCAAACAAGCCACAGCCAGAGCAACGCCACCTATACCACCACCAATAATAGCAACGTGAGGGTAGTTTTCTGTATCCGCTACAGGACGACTAGAAGCACGAATTAAGCCAGAGCCAGCACAATTTAAACATAATTCGAGATGACGCTTAGGTGGTACGGGGGCCGTTCCTTCACCATTAAATTTTTCAAATTCATCCAGTTCCCTCTGGAACTGCAGTCGCACTTTCTTACGAAGGCGCCTGCTTGTTCTGCCAAGGCCCCGACATTTCCGACAAATAGTCCAACTACCCGCTTCATTTTCCACTTTTTTCACTTCTTCTTAATTTAAACTAATTGTGACTCCCTATTTATTAAGTGAAATAGTAGCCGATACATCGGAGGCGAACCTAATAGTAAAATGGTGATGATGCTTTGGTGTACATTTCGTCATCCTCGCGTAGGCGGGAATCCATACACTGAGTATTTAGCCACAGTCGTAGGCAAATATTATAGTGCTATTTTAACGCCAAAGGCTAAACCTTCTCTGTATTTACCTTCTTTACAATTAACATAAAAAGCGTAGGCTTGATAAAGTTATCAAAGAGTTACGTAGTGTTAACTTAGTTAAGCTTCACCTCTATTTTGAGCAACATTATCACGGAGCATTACCATGGATACATCTCTGCATACTATGCCTAACCTGTTCTTACAGCTTGGTTTGGACAATAATGAACAGGCTATGTCTGACTTTATTAGTCATAATCAGCTTTTTGATAATGAGCCTTTGCAAGATGCTCATATTTGGACGCCAGCACAAGCTGCTTTTATTGAAGAATGTTTAGTTGATGACTCGGACTGGGCAGAGGTCGTTGATCAATTAAATGTGCAATTGCATGGTTAATCAACAATATCCTCAACTTACAACCAATGTTTGTTTGTTACTCATGCAAGCCTCAAATATTCTAATTAACTTTATTAGGGCTTTTAAGCACATATCGCGCCTAACTTTATATGCGATTGATACCTATGAAAATTATATGCCAACACAGTTATATTTTGCGGTAAAATAGCTTGCTTGCGCACCGACGTAGTGCGGAATAAATCAGCTTTGGTGCATTCCTAATATAATAACTTTCTGTGTCTATGATTAAGCAATAATCACTTTATTATTCACTCTGTTTTCATATGGATATAAAGCGGTCATTTATTAGACATAGATATAAAAACAATAAAACTACGTCCCTATATTTTCATCGAAATGTTAACTTATGGTTCAAGTAAATTATCTACTAGCATTTGTACTGATCGTTGTTGTCTGAAATCATTCACTGCTAGGCGATATCGAATAAGCGCCTTTCCGCCTTTTGCTAACCATGCGGGTTGTAGCTGGCGAAAGGCCATGGCAGTAACAAGTTGTCCATTACCAGTATCTACTGTTAATCGAAGATGATCTTGTTGTTGTCCAACGGATCTAATTTCGGTTACGGTAAAGTTACCGTGGAACTGTGGCTCGGAAAATCCTTGACCCCAAGGCGCGACGGTTGGCAATAACTCAGCTAGTTGTAATGAAATGTCATTGCCAGTAAGTTCGCCATCTGATAATAATTCTGCTTGTAATACTGCTGGATCAATCGTTTGTTGTAATGCCGATAAAAACAATTGTTCAAATTGTGCTAAATCTTCTATAGCAATAGTTAAGCCTGCCGCCATTGCATGACCACCAAAACGAGTCAACATGCCTGCAGGTGCTTGATTGGCAACCAGTGCTAATACATCGCGAATGTGCACGCCAGGAATTGAACGTGCAGAGCCTTTTACTTCACCCTCATTACCTGGAGCAAAAGCGATCACTGGCCGATGTTGACGTTCTTTGATCCGTGATGCCAATAAACCAATCACGCCTTGATGCCATTGCTCATCATACAAGCAATAACCTAATGGCGGATTATTCTCGTCAAACGACATACCGGTTAACATTGTTAAAGCATCGGTTTGCATATCTTGTTCTACAACGCGTCGTTGTATATTGATATCATCCAACACATGTGCGGCAGATAAGGCTTCAACTGGATTATTCATTAATAATGTTTCAATCCCCATGCCCATATCTTCCAATCGTCCTGCCGCATTCAAGCGCGGTGCAATTGAAAAGCCCATATCCTGCGAAGCTAGAGTAGGCAGATCACGACCTGAAACTTCAATCAAGGCATTAATACCAGCACATGCTCTACCAGCCCGAATTCTGGCCAAGCCTAAATTCACTAAGGTTCTATTAAGTTTATCCAAGGGAACAACATCGGCTACCGTTCCTAGGGCAACCAGATCTAATAAACTATTTAATTTGGGTTCTTCAATATGTTGTTGTTCAAACCAGTTTTCTGCTCGTAAATACTGACGTAAGCCAAGTAGTAAATAAAAACATACCCCGACTCCAGCCATATTTTTGCTCGGAAATTCATCACCATGTTGATTAGGGTTAATAATCGCATCTGCCTTTGGCAAAACTTCGCCCGGTAGATGATGATCCGTTATCAACACTTTGATGCCACGTGCATGGGCAGCTTCAACACCAGCGATACTGGCAATACCGTTATCAACCGTCAGTAATAAATCGGGTTGTTGTTGCTCTGGCACTTCTGCCAATAACTCAGGTGTCAGTCCATAACCATGAACAAAACGATTAGGCACAATATAATTTAGGTGTTTAGCGCCCATGGCTTGTAGACCACGGATTGCTACCGCGCAACTAGTCGCACCATCAGTATCAAAATCAGCCACGATCATAATACGCTGTTGAGCCATAACGGCCTTAGCCAACAATGTAACTGCCTCTTCCATGCCTAACATTAATGAAGGTTTAGGTAGTTCATTGAGTGAATAACTCAAGTCTGCTTCTGCTTTAATACCTCGCGCAGCCAGCACGCGCCGTATACTGTCTGGCCATATTACGGGTAAGTTTTCCCAACCTGAAGCGTTACGTTGAATTATTTTTTCAGTCATTATTTCCAAAATTTCCAAGCGTCGAGGGGAGTTAAAAAATACTGGCCATGCTCAGGTATTTGCAGTGTTATTTTTGATATTTTTCTATTCTTTAACTGCTGCCAAAGTGTCTGCAGACTATTGTCATCAAATTGCTGTAGTTGCTCTTGCCAGTCAGCTTCAAGATCAAGTTCATCTACCACCCACAAATACTTACCGGTGTTTGATGCGTTAAATGAGCTACCCGACCAATCTTGTTTATCATTCAGTTTAACACCAGACTGCTTGGTTAATTGATTAAGAAGTCGACCATTACCTTGCACTTGTCGCCATGCATTTTTTTTGGCGATAAATGTACCTGCGCCCCAAAACCAAACACTATTAATCGGTAATTTGCCTGCTGCAATTCGTTGTTGATTAATATCCGCATCAAAAAGTTGCATTTGGATTTCATTCCATAAGCGTATCCATGCTCTTTGATCCGAACCTTGTGGCAAATGAGTATCAACCCCCTTGCCGCTAACCTCAGGCAAGGCTGTGAAGGTTAGTTTAGGCATATCTGCTAATGCTAATAGCCAGCTGTCTGATTCTAGGGGAAATAGTTTGCCATTAAATTCTTCCAATAGCGGTTGAATCTCAGCTATCAGAGCGGTACTTTCTTCTTTTGTTATATCTAAATCATCAGAAAATAGCAGTAAACGGTCACGATCAGGATGTAAATAACAAGGATCGGCTTTGATTATCTGCTGTTCGGAATTAATCAAACTCGCGACAGGTAAATCCGTATCAGTGAGTGGTGTTTGGCTAAAGTGATTGAATAATAAACGTGCTGAGCCATTTGTGTCAGCTACAAACTGTGCTTTTTTAATTATTTTGGCTAAAACCGATGGAATGCTACCCGCATTAATCTGTTGTCCGACTATTCTGGCTAGCCCTTGCCAGACAATGGTTAACTCGGTTTTAGCCACGCTTTACTTCAGCGCTTGACGAACAAAGGGTATGGTTAACCTACGTTTTGCAGCCATCGACGCTTTATCAAGATCACGTAATAAGTCCATCAATACATGTATGTCGCGACTGTGATGACGCAATAAGTATTGTGCGACTTCATTGGGTAAATCCAGACCACGTACTTGTGCTTGGACAATTAAAGCTTGTTGTTTGGCTTCATCATCTAAAATTTCTAATTGATAAATTAAGCCCGTTGCCAAACGCGAGCGTAAATCAGCAAGCTGAATTTTTATGGTCGCAGGATTATGGCTAGAAGCGATTAGTAATTTACAGCCAGTCAGTTGTAATCGATTAAAACAATGAAAGATGGCCTCTTCCCATTCAGCTATACCGACAATGGCTTCCAACTCATCAAGACACAATAAATCTAATTGCTCTAACGATTGCAACAGTTCCGGAGAACTCGATGCCACTAATTCAGCTAAGGGCAAATAAACGATTCGTTTACCCGCTTGTTGTGTCTGAATCTGATCTATTATGGCCATTAATAAATGTGATTTACCGGAAGCTTTGTCACCCCATAAATACAGAAAGTCGAGTGTTGTCAGTTCGCAAAAGGCAAGTAATGCCTGTTTTACTTCTGCTTGGCTAAAATAAAAGTTATCAAGTCGATAAACTTCTTGTGGGTTCAAACGCAAGGGTAATTGCGTGGCTGATTTTTGCATTATGAGGTCTTATGAATAAATCTGGCTAGTAAGATAACGGCGATGTGCATAGCGTAAAAGCACCATGATAACAGCTGCAACTGGCAGCGCTAATAATACACCGGCGAAACCAAATAGTTGGCCACCAGCTAATACAGAAAAAATGACCGCGACAGGATGTAGACCAATACGCTCACCAACAAAACGAGGTGTCAGCACAACACTCTCTATCACTTGAGCCACACCAAATACCACTACAACCATTACGATGGGTAACCACTCGTGAAACTGGAAAAAAGCGGCCAGTCCTGCTAAACCAATACCTACAATTAAGCCTAAATAAGGCACAAAGCTCACTACGCCGGCAACAATACCAACCAGTAATGATAATTCCAAACCTATCATTGCCAAGCCGATGGTATAGATAGTTGAAAGTGCAAACATGACCATCAACTGACCGCGAATAAAGGCGGCTAACATATCATCACATTCTAAGGTTAGTTCAATAAATTTTGCAGCATGGCGACGAGGTAATAATTCTCTAAATCGTGCGATTATCAAATCCCAATCACGTAATAAATAGAAGGTAACCACCGGCACTAAAATAAGATTAGCTAGCCATTGCAACACAGCAACACCAGAGCCCGTAATATAACTAAATACACCGCCAGCAATCTGGCCGACTTCAGACCAGTATTTTGTTAAAGCTTGTTTAATTGTATTGATGTCAAAAGAATCTACCGGTAATCCTATTGAATTCAGCCATGGCACTACCGTTGATTGAAACACAGATAGATAATCCGGCAATCGTTTAAATAAGGCACCAATTTGAGCTGATAACAGCGGTAAGATCACCAGTAATAATAATAAAGCCACTAAAAATAGAACCGCAAAGACGATGGATACCGATAACGTCCGTGATAATTTTTTAGCTTCCAACTTATCAACAATCGGATCTGCCAAATAGGCGAGCAGTGCAGACAAGAAAAACGGCATCAATACGGGGCTAAGTTGATAAAATAACCAGCCAGCGACTACCGTAGAAATCATTAATAATAATTTATTACTGTCCGTCATCATTGTTCCTTGCTTGTCTTCCATGCACGAAGTCCCCAAACAATCAGGTATTCGCCACCACTATTTATGATACTGCCCACAACTAGCCATGTCATTATTGTTATCCAATATTGAGCACCAAATAGAACTTGTTGATGAAACATAACGAGCAATACTAGGCTAATCTGCAAGGCTGTATTGATCTTGCTACTCCACAAGGGCAACAGTTCAAATTTCCCTACGATATAGTGATAAGCCAATGCACCGACTACGATTAATACATCGCGGCCTAACACCAGCCATAATAACCAATAAGGCAATAAATCTAACCATGTTAAGGCGGCAAAACTAGCCACTAGTAACAGTTTATCTGCCAAAGGATCCAGTATAGAACCTAGACGTGATTCCCAATGATAATGTTTGGCGAGAAAACCATCTAATGCATCTGAAAATCCAGCCATAGCAAATAGCACTAACGCTGTAAAAAAATCAGCTGTCATCAAAGCCCAAACAACGGGAATGACAAGAATAATTCTTAATAAAGATATCAGATTGGGGATATGGCTCCGATTCAAGGTAGTAACCGGTAACGCATTACATCTGTAGTGCCGTCACCACCCTCTTCTTCTATGATATGTTCGATAGCTAATGTACGTGTAAAGACCGATTTATCACCCTTGATCTGCATGGTAACAATCAGCTTATCATCTTCTAATGTGACCATTTTAAGCTCCGAAACATACTGCAAATTAGCTAAATAGGCCATGGTGCGTGAATAGTCAGCATAGTCTCTTACATTATTGATCTCTAAGGCTGATAACTCATGATTTTGACTAGTAACAACTTGGGTAAAATTTCTAGCCAACCTATCCGTAAATTCATCAATCCCTGCTTGTAGACTGGTTCTTATCTCGCCTTTTGATTGCCATTGTTCAGTGGCCCCATTAATTATCGACTCCCAACCGATTTGCACGACATCGTTAGTTAAAACAGTAACACGCGCCAATAAAATAATTTTAGCACCATAACGCTGTGAGGCTTGCACAATAGGACCGGTCAATCCAGACAAAAGATCATCAGCACTTATTTGGCTTTGATCTTGTAAATCCATTATCGGCAATAAAATTGGCAATCCACGTCGAGCAGCAGTTTTTTCTAATGTTTTGGTATAAATTGTATCTTCATCATCTGCGGCTACAATCCGACGAGTTTGTCCGTTGTCGATGGCCAACCAGACCATTACATCTGGTCGTGATTTAGACCAAATAGGTAAACCATTATTTGTCAGCGCTTGATTAACCCCCGACTCATTAAATGAGAGTAATAAAGCAAGCTTGTCGGACTGCGTTAAATCGTCATCCATTTCGGTCAAACGAAGATATTGAGTTTGCTGAATGAGTGCCCCTACTTCTGACAATATCTGCGTCAAATCAGCCGCATTTAAGACCGTGCGGTCGCCAACAACCTTAAGCAACACCTGACGTAATATGTCTGGAGAAACACGCTCTCGCTCCTGCTCTTGTTGATTAGCAACGGCGAGCTGTGATTGATATATATCTGCAAGCTCAGTGGCAAAACTGCTAGTTGCAGACAATGATAGTACAATTAAGATAATTTTATGCATTGTGGTATTCTATCACGCTGTTTTTACTGGCGTGAATGCCGTTTTATTTATTTTAAAGCTTTGCTCGAAAGATCAGCGCAAGAAAATGCTTCGAGCAATGTGACCAATCCTCAGGAACTGACATATGACAAACTCGGCCGACACAAATACTTCAGCCACTACATCACTGAGCTATCGCGATGCAGGGGTAGATATCGAAGCCGGAAACGCTCTAGTTGATCGCATTAAACCCCATGCTGTCAGAACGCGTCGTCCTGGTGTAATGTCTGGCTTAGGTGGTTTTGGTAGCATGTTTGAATTACCACTTGATCGCTATAAAAAGCCCGTTTTGGTCTCCGGAACAGATGGTGTTGGCACTAAATTACGTCTTGCTATCGAATCTGGTATTCACAACACTATTGGTATCGATCTTGTTGCCATGTGTGCCAATGACATTATTGTACTGGGTGCAGAACCGTTATTTTTTCTAGATTACTATGCAACCAGCAAACTCGATATTGATGTTGCTGAATCAGTAGTCTCCGGCATTGCAGATGGTTGTATATTAGCGGGCGCGGCATTAGTAGGTGGCGAAACAGCCGAGATGCCAAGCATGTATGAAGATGGTGATTATGATCTTGCTGGCTTTTGTGTTGGTATCGTTGAAAAAGACAAAGCAATTGATGGTAGCCAAGTAGCTGCTGGTGATGCACTTATCGGTATCGCTTCTTCAGGCCCACATTCAAATGGCTATTCACTTATTCGTAAAATTCTTGAACGCAGTCAAGATGAATTATCAACACCATTTGCTGGTAGTACTTTAGGTGAACATCTAATGGCTCCAACACGAATTTACGTTAAGCCTCTACTTCAACTTATTGATAATATTAATATTCATGCTTTATCTCACATCACTGGCGGTGGTTTATTAGAAAATATTCCACGGGTACTTCCAAATAATGTCTGCGCAGTAATTGATGCTAATAGCTGGCAGCGACCTGCTATTTTTGACTGGTTACAAGACCAAGGTAATGTTATCGACGAAGAAATGTATCGCACGTTTAACAACGGTATCGGCATGGTTATTTGTGTAGCGCAAGATGCCGTTGAACAAACGTTAGCACTGTTAGCAGAATACGGTGAATCAGCGTATCGAATTGGTCATATTGAAAAGTCTGACCGAACGGTTCCTCATGTCCTTATTAATAAATGATAATGAATACAACCTCGACTATGACAGATAAAACACCTCGCGTTGTCATCCTGATTTCAGGGCGTGGCAGTAATATGATTTCGATCGTGAACGCGGTTAATAACGGCTCGTTGCCGATTAAAATAGCAGCGGTCATTAGCAATCGTCCCGATGTTGCGGGTATTGAGTTTGCTCAACAAGCGGGTATTGATACGGCAATAATTGATCATAAAGCTTTTGCATCACGCGAAGAATTTGACCAAGAAATGGCGAGTAAAATTGATACCTACTCGCCGGACTTGGTCGTTCTAGCTGGCTTTATGCGAATTTTAACCACTGGATTTGTTGATCACTACGCTAATAAACTAATCAATATTCATCCTGCTTTATTGCCAAAATTTAAAGGCATGGATACCCACCAACGTGCAATTTCTGCTGGCGAAACAGAGCATGGTGCTAGTGTTCATTTTGTTACTGCTGAACTGGATGCTGGCCCTGTAATTTTGCAAGCTAAGGTACCCATTTTAAGTACTGATACTGCAGAGACATTAGCAGCTAGAGTGCTCGAACAAGAGCACAAACTTTATCCTGAAGCGATCAATAAATTGGTGACTAAGTCGTAATATGTTACGAATAGTAATTACCTTTCTTCTTTTAATGCCGTTAACTATATCGGCACAAGAACTCCCTGACTTTTCAGCTAATTACCAGGTAATGTTGAACGGCATACAAGCCGGTGATTTAAAACAGCGCTTATCAAGTAATAGTGATGGTTCACGTAAATTTACTTCGGCAACACAAGCACAGGGCCTATTCGCCTTTTTCAAACCCGATTTAGTTGAAGAAATAAGTACGTGGACATTGGTCGGTAACAGGATCCAACCGCGTCATTACCTCTATCAACGTAGTGGCGGTAAAAAAGATAAATATCTCAAGCTCGATTTCGACTGGCAATCACAACAACTTTCTATCGACGATAAAAATTATCCTTGGCAACTCGCTCTTGAGCCTCATACGTTAGATAAATTAGTGTATCAACTTGCCTTAATGATGGATATGGACAAGGGCATAAATCAATATAACTATCGCATTGCTGATGGTGGAAAAATTAAAACCTACACTATTGATGTCATGAATGAAGAAATAGTGACTACGACACTAGGTAGAATAAAGACTATAAAACTCAAGCGGCTACGTGATGAAACGAGTAAACGCCAAACAGTATTATGGTGCGCCCCCGCCCTTAATTACTTACCCGTAAAATTAGAACATACTGAAAAAGATGGCACCGTTTTCACTGCTAACCTTCATCGATTAAAAGGCATTCCTACTGCCAATATCTTTAGCCCCGTTAGTGAAGTTAAATCTGGTTTTATACCCAAATAACATTAGCTAAAGGTAAATCATGACTGAAAAGCAATTCACCATTATTGAAGAAAAAACACAGTACCAAGGCTTTTTCAGTTTGAAAAGTTTCACACTGAAACATACTTTATACAAAGGGGGATGGAGCCAACCCATTACTCGTGAGATATTTCAACGTGGTAATTGTGTAGCCGTTTTACTTTATGACCCAATACGCGATGAAGTGGTCATCATTGAACAATTTCGTATTGGCGCGATGCAAATTCCCGAGCAAGCATGGTTATTAGAAATTGTAGCGGGTGCCATTGAGCCTGGCGAAACAGCCGAAGAAGTTGCCTATCGGGAATCAATCGAAGAAGCGGGCTGCGAAATTCAACAACTAATCAAAATAAATGACTTTTTTACTTCGCCAGGTGGCACGTCAGAATTGTTAAGCTTATTTTATGGCAGAGTTGATACAACCCATATCGGTGGTATTCATGGCTTAGATCATGAAGATGAAGATATCTTCGTCACTACCATGAAGTTTGATAAAGTCTATCAATTACTGCTTGACGGTAAAATACTGTCTGCCATTCCCATTATTGCCATTCAATGGTTATTTATTAACCGAAAAAACTTACGCCAAACTAACTGATACTAAATACCGTTGTAACGACATGTTCGCGACCTGGGGGTATGATGGTGAGACTATCTGTAAACACATTTGCTGTTTCAACACAGACAAAATTTCGATAACTTTCTAAATTCAAATCAGCAATTTTACTAACTGAGGTCGACCAAGGATTCCATACTATGGTTGTATCACTTCCGTAAGATGAAATCGTAATCGTGCGTTTAAAACCACTATCCGTCAATGAGATTTGTTTGGGTGACTTCTGGTAAATTCTATCGATCTCTTGAGAAACGATAATATCGTCTGCTTGCTGCTTAACAGCAAACGCATCTAGCTTATCTATGTACGGCTTACCATCAAGACCTTTGATTAACACATTACTCACATCACTCACCTTAAAATAAGTGTGTAAAGCTTGGGTTATCGTGAAGAATTGTTTACCGGTGTTTTTTGTTTTTAGCTTCATTTCAAGATTTAAACCGATAATTAATTGCAGCTCTAAATTAAATTCATAATGCCATAATTCCCGAGTCATATCGGTATCTGAAGTAGTTAAAATCACACTTGTTCTGCCATCTTCTAGCGTCTCAGTGGATAGTACATTCCATTGTTGATTGCGTACAAAACCATGCGGCGGACGTTCAAAACCGGAAGTATCATCGCCAAACCATGGCCAGCAGATAGGTACACCACCTCTAATCGATTTACCTTCCTGATACAGCACCTTATCGCTTAGAAAAAATAAATCTTCTGTCGCGCTATTAGGTTGATATGAAATGATCTGGCCGGCATACGTAGAAATTGTAGCTTTGGCATACTGATTAGAAATGTCAATCATTATGAATCCATTATCAGCTAGGCTAAACTGGAGTTGATCCTTAATGCCAAACTGCTGGTTCAATTGAGTATGATTTTGCATATATTATATTTATTCTAGCTATGTTAAAAATTAAAAAGACGGGCTATAAAAGCCCGCCTTTGTTTTATTATTATACTTAAACAAAAGGTCTTTAATTCAACATCAGGACAGACAACTTAACCATCTATCGAAATTAAAAAAACTATTGCTTAATGGTGATGACCGCCGTCACCATGTACATGGCCATGCTCCAATTCTTCTGCAGTCGCTTCACGAACTTCACGTATTGTTACGTCAAAGTTCAAGTGAACACCTGCTAATGGATGGTTACCATCAACAGTGACCATATCGTCAGTGATAGCAACAACAGTAACCATTACAGGACCGTCATCAGTTTCAGATTCAAACTGCATACCGAGTTCGATATTTTCAACGCCGCCAAATAATTCTTTTGGCACTTCTTGTGCCATTTCATCATGACGTTCGCCATAAGCTTTTGCAGGTTCAATGCTCGCTTTAACTTTATCGCCCGCTTTTTTGCCTTCTAAGGCTTCTTCAAGACCATCAATGATGTTACCAAAGCCTTGTAAATACGCTAATGGGCCTGCGCCATCAGAAGTATCGATAACTTCGCCTTCATTATTCGTCAAGGTGTAGTCGATGACTACAACGGTATTTTCTGCTACTTTCATTTTAATTTCCTTAAGGATTGAATTTATATTTGTTGAGTTCAGTTCACACTTTTCTCAACAGTGCGATTACATATGGGTTATAACTGAGGCCGCGTAATCACTACTACTTAGGGCTTCTACACCAACCATCTCGGCCAAATCACACGTGACTTGAGAGTTCATAATTGCCCCTGCAACACCCGCGACAACTAAATCTGCGGCTTCAAGCCAGCCAAGGTGGCGTAGTAACATTTCGGCTGACAAGATCAATGACGATGGGTTTGCCATGTTTTTACCCGCTAAAGCAGGTGCTGTACCATGAGTTGCTTCAAAAATAGCGATTGAATCGGATAGATTTGCACCAGGTGCAATACCAATACCACCAACCTGAGCAGCTAAGGCATCCGATATATAATCACCATTTAGATTTAATGTCGCCACCACATCATAAGCAGATGGGTGTAACAAAATTTCCTGTAAAAAGGCATCGGCAATACAATCTTTGATAACAATTTCTTTACCCGTATTTGGGTTTTTAAATGATTTCCATTCACCACCATTTAATGGCATTGCAGCAAACTCTTTTGCCGCAAGCTCATAACCCCAAAGTTTGAAGCCACCTTCTGTGAACTTCATGATATTACCTTTGTGTACTATGGTGACAGAATCACGGTTATTATCAACTGCATACTGAATCGCTTTACGTACCAAGCGCTCTGTCCCTTGGCGTGAAACCGGTTTAATACCAATACCTGAGGTTTCAGGGAAACGGATTTTAGTAACGCCCATTTCTTCTTGTAAAAATTTGATAATTTTTTTAGCATCATCGCTTTCTGCGGCCCATTCTATACCGGCATAAATATCTTCTGAATTTTCACGGAAGATAACCATATCAATTTTTTCAGGTGCTTTAACTGGGCTAGGTGTTCCCGGATAATAACGTACAGGTCGCTGGCAGAGGTATAGATCAAGTGTTTGACGCATAGTCACATTTAATGAGCGCATACCGCCACCGACTGGCGTCATTAAGGGACCTTTTATAGAAACGGCATAATCCTTTAACGCCTGCATAGTCTCTTCAGGCAAATACTGATCGACACCATAGACTTTGGTGGCTTTTTCACCGGCATAGACTTCCATCCATGCGATTTTACGTTCGCCAATGTAGGCTTTTTCAACAGCAGCATCAATAACTGAAATCATTGCTGGCGTTATATCAACACCAATGCCATCACCCTCTATAAATGGAATGATTGGTTGGTTTGGCACATTTAAAGAAAAATCTGCGTTAACACGAATAACATTGCCATTCTCAGGTAAGTTGATATGTTCGAAAGCCATTCAAAAAGGCTCCTGATAATTAAAACGCTTATTTTAACACTAAGTACGTCTCCGACCCAAAAAATGACGATTCAGTTAAAACCAAAATACACACCCAACTAAACTATCTAACCATGTAATAACACTTAAAACATAAATCATTATGTAACATTTCCCATTATCATTAGTCATAATGACAGAAAGCTAATTAGGAGATAATTAATGTATACAGCCTCACGCCCAATATCTGGTGCAGGTTTAGGGCTCCGCAGAAGCTTTATGAACGAGCTAGACGCACTTGACCATAACCCTACTGACTTCCTTGAAGTTGCGCCTGAAAACTGGATGGAAATGGGCGGGATCTTAGGTAAAAAATTTGCACATTTTGCCGAACGTTACCCTATGATCTGTCATGGCCTCTCACTATCAATAGGTAGCCCAGCGCCATTAGATGAAGACTTTTTAATACGCTTGAAAAGGTTCTTCGATAAACACAATATACGGTCTTATAGCGAACATTTAAGCTATTGTAGTGATGATGGTCATCTATATGATTTGATGCCAATTCCCTTCACACAAGAAGCAGTTGATCATGTTGCCAATCGTATTCAACGAGTCCAAGAAATCTTGGAACGGCCCTTAATCATAGAGAATGTCTCATATTATGCAGCGCCAGGGCAGGAAATGTCTGAAATTGATTTTTTAAATGGCGTAATTGAACAGGCTAATTGTGACTTACTATTAGATGTTAATAATATTTACGTCAATAGTATTAACCACGGTTATGATGCAGAAAATTATATTAAATCCATAGCGAGTAATCGTATTGCCTACCTACATATCGCAGGGCACTATGATGAAGCAGATGATCTAAAAGTAGATACTCACGGTGCTGATATCATCGATCCCGTCTGGGATTTATTAGAACTGACCTATCAACATCACGGTGTACTGCCAACACTGTTAGAGCGTGACTTTAACATTCCATCACTTGATACATTAATAACTGAAGTAGATAAAATTCGTCATTATCAGTCGATTCAGGAACGAGCCCATGTCGCAACAGCCTAAAACGTCTAGTTTTATCGATACCCAATATAAGTTTGCAGCCTTCCTGCGTGATCCTGATAACCAACCAGTGCCTGACAACATAGAACCCAGGCGCATGGCTATTTATCGTGAACTTTTTTACAACAATATTGAAGGCTTTATCGCCAATGGCTTTCCGGTATTAAGGCAAATCACCACAGATGACGCTTGGCACAGTATGATTCGTGATTTCATGATAAAACACCACTGTAAAACGCCCTTGTTTCATAAGATTGGCCGTGAATTTATGGCTTACCTTGAAAATGATCGTGACAATACCGATGATCCTATTTTCATTCAAGAGCTAGCACATTATGAATGGGTAGAATTAGCATTGAGTGTTTTAGATAATGAGGTAAAATACTCAAAGATCAATCCAAACCAAGACATCTTAGACATTAGTTTTAAAACATCGCCACTCGCATGGCCTTTAGTTTACAACTATCCTGTTCATCAGATTGATTCCGACTTTCAGCCCAATGAAGCAAGCACCATCCCCGTTCACTTACTTGTCTATCGTAACAAAGAGGATAGCATCACATTTTTGGAATTAAACCCTGTAAGCGCACGCCTTATCAATTTACTTAATGAAGGACTAACAGGCCAAATGGCAGCAGAAACAGTTGCTAGTGAATTACAACATCCTAACCCACAAGTTGTAATTGATGGTGCCCGTGCCTTGATTGATGACTGGTTACAACGTGAAATATTAATTACAAACTAGACGTTTATATAACAAAGAAACATATTTAAAAATAAGCTCCGCAACAAAAAAAGGGCAGAGAGCCCCCGAGATATTGACTCGATGCTCCCAGCCCCTCTTTGGCGAAGAGATGAACTAGCTAGTTGCTAATTGAACCGCTTCAGCTGATAAACGGGTAATTTCATCCCAGTTTTCATCATCTACTAAATTTGCCGCACACATCCAAGAACCACCTACACACGCCACATTTGGCAAGCTATAGTATTCTTTAACATTCTTTTGGCTTACGCCGCCAGTTGGGCAAAATGTAATTTGTGGAATCGGTGCGCCAATTGATTTTAGCATTGGCACGCCACCCGCTGCTTCTGCAGGGAAAAACTTCATTGCAGTAATACCTTTTTCTAGCAAACGCATTGCATCACTAGGATTAGCAATACCTGGTAATAAAGGCACGCCAGTTGCTAGAGCGGCATCAATTAATTTATCTGTTGTGCCTGGGCTCACAATAAATTGCGCGCCAGCTTCAATTGCGGCGTTCAATGTTTCGATATTAATGATAGTACCTGCGCCGACTATAGCATCTGGTACTTCTGCTTTAATACGTCTAATAGATTCAAGAGCTGCTGGCGTACGTAAGGTAATTTCTAATACTTTCAATCCACCTTTAACCAAAGCTTTGGCTAATGGCACTGCATGTTCAACGTTATTAATAACCATCACCGGTACAATTGGTGAGATAGTCATAATTTCTTTAATGGTTAGGCTCATTGTGTTTTTTCCAAAATTTTAAATAATTATTTATTCAGCGTTAAACATGTTGATAGCACCAGTTTCAGCTGATGAAACACCACGACGGAAACTATCAAATAATTCTCGTCCCATACCATAATGATGCTCGACGCTACCTTTAATGCATTGTGTGCGATTATTAAATACTTCGTCATCAATCAAGATATTTAAATCGCCCGTTTGTGTATTTAAATGCAACATATCACCGGTACGAACACGGGTTAATGGACCACCGATTTCACTTTCTGGACACATATGGATAGCTGAAGGTACTTTACCTGATGCACCAGACATACGACCATCAGTCACAATCGCCACATGGAAACCTTTATCCTGTAACACTCCTAATAATGGCGTCAATTTGTGTAGTTCAGGCATACCGTTCGCTTTAGGACCTTGGAAACGTAGCACTACAATAAGATCTTTGTCCATTTCACCACGTTTGAATGCTGCCACTACATCGTCTTGGTCATCAAACACCATCGCTGGTGCTTCTACAATTTGATGTTCTTCAGAAACTGCAGAAATCTTCGACATACCACGACCTAAATTACCGTGAATCAAATGCAAGCCACCCGTAGTTGAGAATGGCTCATCAATCGTGCCGATAACGCTAAGATCTAAGGATTTACCCGGACCTTCTTCCCAGATCAATTTACCTTCAATTAGTTTTGGTTCTTGCGTATAGGTATTCATGCCACGCTTTGATGCGACAGTCATAATATCTTCGTGCAGTAAGCCTTTTGATAACAATTCACCAATCAATACGCCCATACCACCTGCGGCTTGGAAATGATTGATATCTGCATCACCATTAGGATAAATTCGCGTAAGTAATGGAATAATTCTAGTAATCTTGTCGAAATCATCCCAATTAATACTGATACCTGCGGCACGGGCGATAGCCACTAAATGCATGGTATGGTTTGTTGAGCCACCTGTTGCCATCAAGCCTATCATGGCATTGACGATAGCTTTTTCATCAATCATATGGCCGATTGGGCGGAAATCATCGCCCATAGCGGTATATTGCAATACGTGTTCAGTAGCACTTGCCGTCAAGGCATCGCGTAATGGCGTGTTAGGGTTAACAAATGAACTACCAGGTAAATGTAGCCCCATCATTTCAACCATCATTTGGTTGCTATTTGCCGTACCATAAAAAGTACATGTCCCAGCACTATGATAAGACTCGGATTCTGCTTTCAAAAGTTCATCACGGCCCACTTTTCCTTCGGCATAAAGCTGACGAATACGGACTTTTTCTTTGTTTGGCAGGCCACTTGGCATTGGGCCACCAGGTACGAAGATCGCAGGTAAGTGACCGAAGCTCAATGCTGAAATCAATAATCCCGGCACGATTTTGTCACAAATACCTAAAAACAAAGCCCCATCAAACATATTATGACTTAGGCCAATTGCTGATGCCATCGCAATAACATCGCGACTAAATAGCGATAGTTCCATGCCCGGCTGACCTTGTGTTACTCCATCACACATAGCAGGTACACCACCAGCAAATTGTGCGACGCCGCCGGCTAAAAGTGCCGTTCTTTTGATTAAATCCGGGTAGTTTTTATAAGGCTGATGTGCTGACAACATGTCATTATAGGCAGAGATGATGCCGATGTTAGCTTTAACATTGGCAGATAAATCCGCTTTTTCACCGACAGTGCTAGCAGCAAAACCATGAACCAAATTGCCACATTCTAATTTAGCCCGATGAGGCCCAGTTTCAACTGCGGCATCAATTCTTGCTAAGTAGGACGCACGACCCACACGGCTTCGCTCAATTATGTCGTTAGTAACTGCTTCTAATACTGGATGAACCATAGGTATTTCTCTCTCTCTGTTTTGCTTGATTTAAACAAGCAAAATTCTCGTTATGTAAGGTTGAATAAAAGCTAAACCCGCTATAAATTTTAAAATTGATCTGACATTCTAACTCGAATGGGCTTTTTTCGCACGATTAGCCATTCAAAATTATCAGTTTTCTCTGTAGCAACATTCATCATTTATCATAATGAAGACAACTTGAGACACGATGACTATCAGCAGAAACAAGGCTATTCTTGATGATTATCTTGTTTCACACAACGACATAATATCAGAATAATCTATTGCTATACCTAAGCTGATCAGGCTTGATATAATTGCATTACCTGCTAATACACCGAGCAAAATAATTCCGACTACTAAGCCGTTTCACCTTTTCGTGATTAACTTGCGAATGGCAATATCAGTGTTCTGATAAAGACAGAAAAAAATATCCCAACTCAAACTAAAGCTAAAATATGAGCGCCACTCACTAAAACTAAGATCAACCATTAATTATACGGTTATGATGATATTTTTGGGAGAATTCGTCATCACAACAACTTAGTCGTTCACTAACTGTGAGCATACTATATGACACATAAATCCAAAAATTTAATGTATGATTGTAAGCGATATTTACATTAACAATAATATAGTTAAATCATACATTTTAGGTAGCAAAATTATAATGATTGAAGGGAAACCACTTCGTACCGTGCGTAGCTTTGTCCGCCGTGAAGGACGCTTAACGCAGGGACAACAGCGCGCTATCGATGAGCTTTGGCCGCAATTCGCCATTGATGAAGCTGACTCAATGATTGATCTCAATCAACTTTTTGGTCGTGATGCACCGAAAGTATTGGAAATAGGTTTTGGTAATGGCGCTACGCTTGCTCAAATGGCCGCTGAACAACCTGAACAGGACTTTTTAGGTGTTGAAGTACATAGGCCTGGTGTAGGCCAGTTGTTAAAGGCGATTGATCAACAAGGTTTAACTAATTTACGTGTTGCCTGTACCGATGCTGTCGAATTACTTAATCACCGGATTGCTGATAATGCATTAGATCGTGTGCAGCTCTATTTCCCTGATCCATGGCACAAAAAACGTCACCATAAACGTCGTATTATTCAACCCAAGTTTGTCGATATTTTAGCCTCTAAAATAAAACCGGGTGGTCATTTGCATATGGCGACGGATTGGCAACATTATGCTGAACAGATGTTAGAAGATTTATCTAATAGTGATAAATTTATAAATTGCGCTGACAGCACAGGATATATCCCGCGCCCAGGTTATCGTCCACTCACCAAATTTGAGCAGCGAGGCCATAAATTAGGCCATGGCGTGTGGGATCTACTATTTAAACGCCGTTAAGTAACGTAATTAAACTTGCAGCATCAGCATGCTTAAGCTAGTTTTCATTATATAACCATTCATTGAAGAGGAAAGCTGCGCATGGCACAGCACTATAAATTAAAACTTGGCAGCTTTTTAATTGCCTCAACACTTAGCTCACTGAGCTATGCCTCTGGTTTTGCGATTATCGAACAAAGTATTACTGGTCTAGGCCGTGCTTTTGCAGGTAGTGCCGCAGTTGCTGATGATGCAAGCACCATATTTTTTAATCCGGCAGGCTTAACTTATTTATCGCACTCTGAATTTTCTACCGGTCTAAATTTCATAAAGCCTGAAAGTGACTTTAACAATGAAGGTTCGACCCTGCCATCAACTCTTGGTGGCACAGCAATAACTGGCAATGGAGATAATGGCGGCAAACTTGCTCTTGTCCCGAATCTCTATTATGCACACCGACTTAATGACCGCATGGTTGCTGGCATTGGTATTGTTGCACCTTTTGGCTTAGTAACTGATTATGATGATAATTGGGTAGGCCGATATCATGCCGTTAAATCTGATTTGAAAACTGTTAATATCAATCCATCATTTGCATTTCAAACAACTGAAAAATTGTCATTAGGTTTTGGTATCAACCTACAATATGCTGATCTTGAGCTTACGCAAGCAGTTGATTTTGGTGCTGCCTGTGCTTCTACAGCAGTGAGTACAAATCCAGCAATTACAACTCCTCTCAAAGAATTAGCACTAGAATGTGCGGATCCTCAGGCTCATGATGGTAAAGCAAAAATAACGGCTGATGATTGGAGCTGGGGCTATAATCTTGGTTTAATATTTCAAGCAACCGATGCAACACGAATTGCCTTAGCATACCGCTCAAAGATCTCTCATCACCTACACGGAAAGGGAACCTTTGATATACCCGATAATGGCGCAGTTCAAACTGTGGCAAACATCGCTGGTTTTGCCAACGGTGATACAGATGGCAAAGTTACCTTACCAGAAACGGCCTCTTTTGCCGTTCACCACCAAATTAATAATAAATGGGCCATCATGGGTGATGCCAGTTGGACACGATGGAGTCGCTTCCAAGATTTAACAATTAACTCAACCGATTCTGTACGTCTCAATAGTAGCAAGGAAGAAAAATGGGACAATAATATGCGCTATGGTCTAGGCCTTACTTACATTCATAACGATACTTGGACATTCCGAGGCGGTATTGCTTATGATCAAACACCTGTTTCAGATCAATATCGAACACCACGCATTCCAGATGAAGATCGTAAATGGCTGGCAATAGGTGCTAGCTATAAATATTCAGATAACATTACCCTCGATGCTGGCTATACCCATATCTTTGTCAGCGATCCGTCAGTTAATGACACAGATGATAATGGTTACACATTAAAAGGTAACTACAATGCCAGTGTTGATATTCTAGGCATGCAAATGCGCTGGTTATTCTTGTAAGGTCATGGTTTATCCCATGACTGTCACAACGAAGACCGATTTCATACCACCAGAAAACTCGGTAGTCATTTCGACGCATAATGATTCCATTCCACCAGAACAAGCTGGAACACTCTATGGTTTATTTCAAGAACGGCTAAAACGCAGTCCTCAACATATCGCCTACCGTAGCTATTCTAATTCACGAAAAGAATGGTATGACATTTCTTGGCAGGAAGTAGCAATACAGGTTGCACGCTGGCAAGATGCCTTAGCCAAACAAAATTTAGCTGTTGGTGATCGCGTTGCAATTAACTTAAAAAACTGTAAAGAATGGGTGTTTTTTGATCAAGCAGCAATGGGATTAGGGCTGGTTGTCGTTCCTTTATATCCAGATGATCGACCGGACAGCGTTGCTTATATCTTGCAAGATGCCGATGTTAAGCTACTCTTTTTACAAAATTCAGCTCAGTGGAAACGGTTAGAACCATCTCTCACGGAAGCGCATCATCTTCAACGCGTCATTATTAATAACCTTAATGATGAGGTATTATCCGAACCTGCTATCTATGCGAAAGACTGGTTGCCAAGCAATAGTGGAGGCATACAGGTATGCAATGCAAAACCCGAACAATTAGCATCGATCATATACACTTCCGGTACAACTGGCCGTCCTAAAGGCGTTATGCTGAGTCACTACAACATGTTATCTGTGGCCGCTAGCTCATTACAATATATTGATGTATTACCTAGTGATATATTTTTATCTTTTTTACCGTTGTCTCATACTTTGGAGCGAACTGCAGGCTATTATTTACCGATGATGGCCGGTGCAACTGTTGCTTATGCTCGTGGTATTCCCCAGCTTGCAGATGATATGCAATATGTAAAACCAACCATCATGATTGCTGTACCGCGTATTTTTGAGCGAATTTATTGCCGATTAAAATCTCAATTATCAGCGAAGTCATTCATAGCAAAAGTTTTATTTCAAATTACGGTAACCACAGGCTGGTCGCGCTTTCAATATCAGCAAGGTCATTGCAGATGGCATCCTAGCTTTATGATGTGGCCACTGCTTGAAAAGCTTGTAGCATCAAAAGTACAAGACCGGTTAGGCGGAAATATGCGCCTGATTGTTAGCGGTGGTGCAGCATTACCCCTGCCCGTCTCTAAATTATTCATTGGTCTTGGTTTTTGTTTATTACAAGGCTATGGTTTGACTGAAACCAGTCCCGTCATTAGTGTAAATAAGCCTGACAGTAATGATCCAGCCAGTGTTGGAATACCTATTCCAGACGTTAGCGTTATGATCGGTGAAAATGATGAATTGTTGTCTCGTGGTCCAGGTAATATGCTAGGTTATTGGAATAATCACAAAGCCACTGCTCAAATCATTAATGCTGAAGGCTGGTTGCACACTGGCGATCAAGCACGTATCGGCAAAAATGGACATATCTACATAACTGGACGGATAAAAGATATTCTAATTTTAAGTAATGGTGAAAAGGTGCCGCCTAGCGATATTGAGGCAGCGATCTTGATGGACGATATCTTCGATCAAGCATTGGTCGTAGGCGAAGGTCATTCGCATTTAGCAGCCCTGTTAGTACTTAATGCCGATCATTGGTTAAAGTTAGCCAAAGAGCATGGCTTAGATGCGTTTGATCATAATAGCCTCGCTAATAAAGCTTTAAAGACTAACTTGACCCTACGTTTGAGAACTTTATTACATGACTTCCCTGCCTATGCAAAAATTCGTCGCGTCACGCTAATGCTAGAACCTTGGACTATCGAAAATGATTTAATGACGCCAACTATGAAGATAAAACGAAGTAAAGTACTTAAGTTTCATCGAGCAGAAATAGAGAAAATGTATAGCTAATTTAATAACAGCTTATAGTACAAATAATGTAATTCTATGCCGGTATTTTAAAGACGAGTTAACACTGCTTCAACGGTATGAAACGATCCAAATACCAACACTCGGTCACCTTTCTTGGCATCGATCATTGCTTGGGCATAAGCCTCAATCACTGTTGAAAAAGGCCTGATTTTATCTTCATCTATGATATTACTAAGCTGTGCTGCTAGTGTCTCACTCGTCATTCCCCTGCTTCCTTCAAGTCCAGCAACATACCAAACATCAATGACAGGTTTCAATATGGATGCTACGGCGGCTACATCCTTGTCTTTCAACATTGATAGCACAGAAAATGTTTGTCCTTGGCAAGGTATTTCAACTAATAGTTTTGCTAAATTCTCTGCACCTTGTTGATTATGCGTGACATCCAAAATGGTTGTAATCTCACCTTGAATTTGTTGGAATCGCCCTGCTAGCGTCACGGTTGTTAAACCTCTTGTGACGGCACTTTCAGAAATAACATAGCCTTGATGATTTAATAAACTAATAACCTGAAGTACAGCCGCAGCATTCTGAAGCTGATATTCTCCCATCAATGCTGGAAAAGGCAGGTTTTTCAATTGAGTATGGCTATTAGACCAATGCCATTGGTCTTTATTTACGACAATATTGAATTCACTACCCGCCAGATAAGTAGGTGATTGAAGTGAAGCCGAATAACTGATTAGACTCTGAGGCGGAATTTTTTCGGAGCAAACAACTGGTTTATCCCGCCGTATAACGCCCGCTTTTTCAAAACCAATAGCTTCGCGGTTAGTGCCTAACCAGGCAGTATGATCAAGGCTAATCGGCGTAATTAGAGCAATATCAGTATCAAAGATATTAACCGCGTCTAATCGACCACCCATGCCGACTTCTAAAATGGCAATATCAATCTTGTTACGAATAAAAATATCGACAGCAGCTAAGGTTGCGAATTCAAAGTATGTCAGTGATATATCATCACGCGCTTTATCTATACGATCAAAAGTTTCGCAGATCGTTTTATCATCACATGACTTGCCATCCATACAGATACGCTCGTTATACTGTAATAAATGCGGTGAAGTATAAGTACCAGTACGATAACCTGCTGCACGAAGAATCGAGTCCAGCATTGCCACCGAGGAACCCTTGCCATTCGTACCTGCAATTGTGAGCACAGTAAAAGGTAGCTTTGAAATACCGCCGAGCTGTTGCCATACCTGACCTACTCGCTCTAGGCCTGGATCAACTTCGGTAAAATGGAGTGACTCTTGCCACTTTAACCATTGTGGCAGAGTTTGAAAACGCATCGATTCAGACGGTCTTAAGCGGCTTGGTGCTTTTGTAACACCGACAAAATACTTGATAATCGATCGCGCATATCGCGACGGTCAATAATCATATCTACAGCACCGTGTTCAACTAAAAACTCACTGCGTTGGAAGCCTTCTGGCAACGTTTCTCTTACCGTTTGTTCAATAACTCGAGGGCCAGCAAAACCGATTAGTGCTTTAGGTTCTGCCACATTAAGATCTCCTAACATTGCCAAACTTGCTGAAACACCACCCATAGTAGGATCGGTTAATACTGAAATAAAGGGTATTCCAGCTTTGCTAAGTTGAGCCAAAATAGTGCTCGTTTTAGCCATTTGCATCAATGAAAATAGGCCTTCTTGCATACGTGCACCACCGCTGGCAGAAAAACAAACCAATGGGATTTTCTTTTCTAGTGCTACTTGTGCTGCTCGAACAAATTTTTCTCCAACCACTGAGCCCATAGAGCCGCCCATGAAGGTAAAATCAAATGACACAGCAACAATAGGCAAGTTATTAATAGTGCCTTGCATCGCTAATAAGGCGTCATTTTCACCCGTTGTTTTTTGTGCTTGGTGGATACGATCTTTGTATTTTTTACTATCTCTAAATTTTAGCGTATCAACGGGTTTAACATCAGCGGCAATTTCTTTTCGTTCACCTTCATCTAAGAAGCTAGCGAGTCGAGTACGGGCATTTATACGTTGATGATGAGCGCATTTAGGACAAACATGGAGATTTCGCTCAAGTTCAGCACGGTAAAGAATGCTGTCACATTCAGGACATTTACACCAGACGCCTTCAGGTACAGAACGATTGCGGACTGTTGTGCGAATTTTCGAAGGAATTAACTTTTCAAACCAACTCATTGTTGTCACCTATTGTATTTATTTTCGACGAGTTATTTAGCCATATCACGCGAATTAATGGCATGGCGCATTTCAGCTAATACATTAGCAACGGCGGCGGGTAAATCCTCAGGTTTATCGGCATGATCTGCAATGCAATTTACTAGTGAACTTCCAACAACGACCGCATCTGCAACCTCAGATACTGCGGCTGCAGCGGCACCATTACGAATACCAAAACCAACGCCTAGCGGTAGATCCGTTAGCGATCGCAATATAGAAAGTTTTTCAGCCACCTCAGTTACATCAAGACTAGCCGTACCTGTAACACCTTTAATAGATACATAATAAATAAATCCTTTTGCATGCTTAGCAATTTTATCCATACGCTCAATAGATGTTGTTGGTGCTACCAAGAAAATAATGTCAATCTCATGCTTATCCATAATTGATAAGAACTCATCTGATTCTTCGGGCGGCATATCAACAGTCAAAATACCATCTACACCCACTTGTTGTGCTCTTTCAGCAAATGCTTGATAGCCCATTGCTTCCAATGGATTGGCGTAACCCATTAACACTATCGGCGTATGTTTATCTTTTTGTCTAAACTGGTTTACCATATCCAATACATGGTGAAGTGAGACATCATTTTTTAAAGCACGCTCGCATGCTTTTTGAATAACGGGACCATCAGACATCGGATCAGAAAAAGGAATACCTAATTCTATGATGTCTGCACCAGCACTAACCAAAGCGTGCAAGATTGGTACGGTTACCCAAGGTTCAGGGTCTCCCGCAGTAATATAAGGGATAAGTGCAGTTTGACCATCAGCCTTTAACTTATCAAAACATTGTTTAATACGACTCATCTGTTTTCCCTCAGAAACCTAAACCAGCCATTGCGGCTACTGTATGCATATCTTTATCACCTCGACCAGAGAGATTGATCAACAAAATTTGATCGGGTGACATAGTTGGCGCTAATTTAGTCGCATAAGCTAGAGCATGACTCGATTCCAGTGCAGGAATGATACCTTCCGTACGCGTTAATTCATGAAATGCTTGTAATGCTTCATCATCAGTTATTGAAACATACTGAGCACGACCGATATCTTTTAACCAAGCGTGTTCAGGACCAACGCCCGGATAATCTAAACCAGCAGAAATAGAATGGGTTTCAATAATTTGACCATTCTTATCTTGCATTAAATAGGTACGGTTACCATGTAATACGCCGGGGGTACCACCAGAAAGTGGAGCTGAATGTTTACCTGTTTCTATACCGTAGCCAGCGCCTTCAACGCCATACATCGCCACTTCTGTATCGGCGATAAAGGGATGGAATAAACCTATGGCATTAGACCCCCCACCGATACATGCAATCAATGCATCTGGTAAACGACCCGTGACTTTTAGGATCTGATTTCGAGCTTCACGACCAATTATGGCTTGAAAATCACGTACCATCTTAGGATAAGGATGTGGCCCTGCAACCGTGCCGATGATATAAAAGGTTTCATCGACGTTAGCTACCCAGTCACGTAAAGCTTCGTTCAGTGCATCTTTCAGGGTACGTGAACCAGATTCGACAGGTACTACTGTCGTGCCCAATAATTTCATCCGATAGACATTTTGTGCTTGACGTTGAATATCTTCAGCGCCCATGTAAACAATGCATTCCATCCCTAAGCGAGCGGCAACCGTAGCCGTAGCCACACCGTGTTGGCCGGCACCAGTTTCAGCAATAATTCTTTTTTTACCCATACGTTTAGCTAACAAGGCTTGACCAAGCGCATTATTTATCTTGTGAGCACCCGTGTGATTTAAATCTTCACGCTTTAGGAAAATTCGTGCTCCACCTAATTTTCTGGTCCAATTTTCTGCTAGATAGATAGGTGATGGACGACCAACAAAATCAGCTAGATCTTTATCCATTTCAGCTTGGAATTCAGGATCGTTTTTATAGTGATTATAAGCCTCTTCAAGTGCATATAATGCTTCCATCAAGGTCTCACCTACAAAACGTCCACCATAAGGTCCAAAGTGACCTTTATCATCAGGGTATGTGTCGTAATAATCTTTATCCAATTGTTCAGCCATTTGCTACCTCTTGCATAAAAGCAGTTATTTTTTGTTTATCTTTTATCCCTTTAGCTTGCTCAACGCCACCACTGACATCAACCGCATAAGGTTGCACTTGTTCTATCGCTCTCGCCACATTATCCACATTTAACCCACCGGCAAGAATTAAAGGTTTATTAATTGACTTGATTAATGACCAATCAAACACCTGTCCAGTTCCCCCTGGTACGCCAGGTTGGTAACTATCTAGCAATATTGCAGAGGCAGAATCGTATTCATTAGCTATATGCACAAAATCTGTATCAACTTGCACCCTAATCGCTTTTAAATATGGTCTACCAAATTGTTCACAATATTCGGCCGATTCGTCACCATGGAATTGCAACATCACCATTGGTAGGTCTTTTATACATGCATAGACCTCATCACAAGTAGCATCAACAAATAATGCAACGATGCTGACAAATGGCGGTAAGCCGCTAACAATCTCTTTTGCTTGCGCAATAGAAATAGCTCTCGGACTAGGCGCATAAAATACCAGCCCCAATGCATCAGCGCCCATTTCAACTGCAAATTCAGCATCTTGGCGACGAGTAATGCCACAAATTTTTACACGTGTTCGCATGAAATCGCTTTTCAGGAAAAATCTAACTTGATACTTTACCAGACCACGGGAAAAGCTGACACTGTTGGTAACTTATATTGCTCTGGGTATTCGACTTTTATGAAATATAAACCATCTGGTGGCGAGGTTATACCGCCATGACAGCGAACTCGTCCTTCTAGAACTTCCTTAGCCCACTCAACTGGTTTTCTACCTTCACCAATTGGCACTAAGACACCCACTAAGTTTCTGACCATATGATGCAAGAAAGATTGCGCTTTCACATCAATAGCAATGCAATCTCCCTGACGGGTAACCTTAATTTTTTCGACGGTTTTAAAGGGACTATGCGCTTGACACTCTTTTGCTCTAAATGCGGAAAAATCATGATGCCCGACTAATAGATCAGCGGCAGCTTGCATCAGTTTTACATCTAAGGGGCTGAAGATCCACCACATTTTGTGAGCCTGAAGAGCTGAACGACTGACACGATTCATAATAACGTAACGATAACTGCGATTTAGGGCAGAAAATCGCGCACTAAAATCATCATCAACCGGTCTAGCCCAGGTGACATTTATATCGGACGGTAGATTAGTATTTAGTCCTAGAATCCAGTTTCGCTCACCACGATGCACTGTTGTTTCAAAATGTGCCACTTGTTGCAGGGCATGAACCCCGGAATCAGTACGACCCGCAGCAACTGTTTTTACCGGGTGATTAGCAACAAGACTTAATGCTCGCTCCAGACAGCCTTGAACCGTCATTTGCGATGGTTGTACCTGCCATCCTGAAAATCGAGTTCCATCATATTCAACGCCTAAGGCTACTTTCACCTAATCACCACGTTATGACAAGTCCTTTAATAATGCTTGCGCTTTAGACTTTTGCTCATCATTACCTTCTTTAAGCACTTCTTCTAAAATATTTCTCGCACCGTCAGGATCTCCCATATCAGTATAGGCAGCAGCTAGATCTAACTTAGTTTCAGCTTCATCAATTTCATCATAACCACTAATGTCAAATTCAAAGTCATTGTTTTCAGTATCTATATCTTGACGATTATCTTCCGTCGACAATAGTTCAGTTTGGTATGTTTCATCTGTCAAATCTAACGATATCGGTTCATCATTCAAAGACAATACCTCTTCATCTTTATCCGAGTCATCTTCAAAGTTTTGCGGCGCATCAAAAGCTGGCCTTTTCTCTTCACCATCTAGAGGGAATGAAGTATCAAAGGTCAGAGATTCGTCATTATCATTTATTTCAGCAATTGATGCGATTGAACTATCAGCATTACTAACAACGTCATCTGAGCCATAATCATCAAGATTGAATTCGATGGTGTTTGATTCATTTTCTGCTATATCATCGACTTCTTGAACTACAATAGGCTCCGCTAATAACTCATCTTCTTTAACATCGCTAAAAGAGTCGAGAGTCAAGGGGCTAGCGAGGTCATTATTATCAGGGGTAAGTTGAAATAATGTATTTAATGGCGCAAGTTCTCTGCCCCATTCTGCGATTTCCAACCATTCAGGCGACGTTTTATCAATATTGAGGCTTCTAGCTAACGTAACAAAGCCCTCTTTTTCCTGTTGTTTGAACAACACGTGCAGCAACTTACTTAATACTAATTGATTTGCAGGTTCTTGTTGTTTTGCCTCTTCAAGTAATTCCGTCGCTTTTTCATAATCAGTATATGCAACTAACATATCGGCTTGTTCAATAAGTTCAGCTACTGTTTTCTTATCAATTACTGCCCTCTCAACTGTGTGTTGAACGTCAGCTAAATTAGACTGCTGAACAGCGACTAAATCATCATCGTTGTTATTTACTAGATTTTGAGTCTCGTCCCATTCATCTGCCTCGTCAGACTCCTTACGGCGTTTGACTATTAAGAGCACAACTATTAGTAATAATAGACCTCCTGAAGCTATCGCCATTTCAAGTTTATTGTTAGTCACAATTTTTTGTGCCGCAACAAACATCGATTTTAATTCATCTTCTATCGCGATGATTTCACTGGTTGAGTCTAAAGGCTCATTTTTTGTATCTGCTTCAGCATTGTCAACAACTGTAGCATCTTCAGGAAGCGTATTTTCATCAGGCTGTTGATCATTTTCCAACATGCTTTGTAATCGGGCTAGATCTGCATCTTTCAGTGAGATCAAGCGACGCATCGTCTCCATTTGCACTTCTAACGCATCCATACGAGCTTTGAAATCGATATTCTCTTGTGTTTGTCCTTCAATCGTTTCTTGAGCTAAGGTCAATTGCTCACTGAGTACTTTAATTTTTTCTGCACCCAATGGAGATAAAGCTTCATTGTTTAACGATGGTTCATCATTGGGGACTACTAATTTCAACCGAGCCGTATCATCAACTTCGGTGGAAGGGGCGATTGTTTCTGTAGCCACAGTTTTACCAATAGCAGGAGCAGGAGCAGGAGCAGGAGCATTTTCAGCTATTGGTGCAATAGTTTTATCAGCGGTATTGGCTTCAATTGTCGGAATTGCTGAACGTTTGTTTCGATTCTTCCATAAAGAATTTTGCTCTGTAAAGGCATTAATCGCTTGTTGTCTAGTTAGCTTATAAATATCACTTTTACTAGGAATCGATAATGTATAACCCGCTTTTAATCCATTCACATTGTCATGTTGAAATGCCCCTGGATTTGCCTTTAGCAAGGCCATCATCATTTGATGAACGGTAATATTACTTTCTGGCCTAGTTTTTAACGCTACATCCCAGAGGGTATCAGTACGGATTACTGGGCCATAACTATCACCGTCAAATGATGCTGACTTATAATTACTGGTTGTTACGTTAGTGGAAGCAACCGAGGCTTTCGCTGGGCTTTGCACCAGTGGCGTACCAGGTTTGTTGAATATACTTTTCGGCGGATCGAGTAATACTGTATATTCACGAATTAGACGACCTGAACCGCTTGTTGTGGCAGTCAATAAGAAATCTATAAATGGCTCTCGAATTGGCTGTTGCGAGCTAATAACAATTTTTATATTACCAGACTTTTCAACCACATCGAACTTGAGCTGTGTCAGTAAAAAGTTTCGTTCAATTCCGGCTTGTTCAAATTCCTTACTTGATGCCAAACGCACTTGTAAATTATCAGCATCATCGCCCTTCAAAGCGGTTATAGCTATTTCCGCCTTGAAGGGCTCATTGAGAGCTGATGACAGCTCAAGTTTACCCAAACCAAAAGCACTAACCTGCATCGGAGCTAAAAGCCCCAACGCAGCCATTACCGCAACACTGGCAAATGTTCGTGTCATCATCTCAAACCCCTTTTTTTAATGCTCATGTCCATAAAGGTCTATCATTTACAGATATTTTTCAACTAAAACTTCTGCAATTTGAATACTATTTAATGCGGCACCTTTACGTACGTTATCCGCTACTACCCATATGTTCAAACCTGTTGGATGTGAAATATCTTCACGAATACGACCTACATAAACTGGATCAGTACCAGAAGCTTCTGATACTGCAGTAGGATAACCACCATCAATATGTTCATCTATGACTACAATACCATCAGTTTCCGACAGTAATTTTTTTGCTTGTTCTGCTGTAATCTTATCGCGAGTTTCGATATGAATTGCTTCAGAATGCCCATAAAAAACAGGGACTCGAACAGCCGTAGGATTAACTTGAATAGATTCGTCACCCATAATCTTTTTAGTTTCCCACACCATTTTCATTTCTTCTTTGGTGTAGCCATTCTCTTCAAACACATCAATTTGAGGGATCACATTAAATGCAATCTGTTTTGGATAAACGCTAGCTTCAACTGGACGTCCGTTTAATAAAGCAGCGGTTTGTTTAGCCAATTCATCCATAGCAGGCTTACCTGTTCCAGATACCGCCTGATAGGTGCAAACATTAATACGGGTTATTCCTACTGCATCATAAATAGGTTTTAATGCCACCATCATTTGAATGGTTGAACAATTCGGATTAGCGATAATGCCATGCGTTTTATAATTAGCAATCGCTTCAGGGTTTACTTCTGGTACGACCAATGGAATATCGTCTACATAGCGAAATTCAGACGTATTATCTATAACTACGCAACCTGCTGCCGCTGCAATAGGTGCATATATTTTTGAAATACTAGCACCAGGTGAAAACAAGCCAATTTGCACTTTAGAAAAGTCAAATGTCGCTAAATCTTCAACAATCAATGTCTTGTTACCAAAACTAACCGTACTACCAGCCGAACGTTCACTTGCTAAAGCGTAGACCTTGCCCACCGGAAATTTCCGTTTATGCAAAATATCTAACATTGTTTCACCTACCGCACCGGTAGCACCTACTACTGCAACATCTACTTTCTTATTCACAAGGAATCCAATCTATAAAATTTATATTAATGTTTCTCAAAGAGCTGCGACTACCGCATCGCCCATTTCCGAGGTACCTATTTTAGTCATACCATCAGAATAAATATCTGCAGTACGGAGCCCTTTATCCAGTACCTTACCCACTGCAAGCTCTATTCGGTCAGCCATTTTAGCTTCATTTAATGTGTAACGTAACATCATCGCTACAGATAGAATAGTAGCTAAAGGATTAGCAATATTCTTTCCGGCGATATCTGGAGCTGAACCATGAATCGGTTCATACATGCCTTTACCACTTTCATCTAACGATGCTGATGGTAGCATGCCAATAGATCCCGTTAACATTGAAGCACAATCTGACAAAATATCACCAAACATATTTGTGGTGACCATAACATCGAATTGTTTTGGCGCACGTACTAGTTGCATGGCCGCATTATCAACATACATATGGCTCAATTCAACATCACCGTAGTCTTTAGCGAGCTCAATCATTGTTTCACGCCACAACTCAGTACTTTCTAATACATTCGCTTTATCTACTGAACACAAGCGACCTTGTCTTTTTTGAGCAATGTCAAAAGCCACTTTACCAATCCGTTGCACTTCACTTTCACGATAAACAAGAGTATTAAAACCTTCTTTCTCACCATTTTCGAGTGTGCGAATACCGCGAGGTTGGCCAAAATATATACCCCCCGTTAATTCACGAACAATCATCAAATCTAAACCAGCAACAACCTCAGGTTTCAAAGTCGAAGCATCCGCCAATTGCGGATATAAGATCGCCGGACGCAAATTGGCGAATAAATTTAACGCACTACGGATAGCTAACAAGCCTTTTTCTGGTCGCACGCTGATATCCAGTGACTCCCATTTATAACCACCAACCGCACCTAATAAAATAGCATCTGCCGATTTTGATAAAGCTAATGTTTCATCAGGAAATGGTGTTCCTGTTTCATCATAGGCCGCTCCACCAATCAAACCATATTCAAAATCGATATCTAAGCCATCTTTTTTAAGTACATTTAAGACTTTTATCGCTTCAGCAACGATTTCTGGACCGATACCATCACCGGGTAATACTGCAATTTTTTTTGTCATTATTTATTTCACTAAACTAAAATTTAAAATTAATGTGTGCCAAGAATTGACTTACGAAAACAACCATGGCGATTGTTTCTGCCTATTTTGTTCGTAGTTCTGTATTTCATCGGTATGTTGCAAGGTAAGGCCTATATCGTCTAAACCGTTAAGTAAGCAATGTTTTTTAAATGGATCAATATCAAATGCGATAGTCTCGCCATTTGGCATACTTATTAGCTCCGCCTCTAAGTCGACAGTTAACTGATATCCAGGTTGGGCTTCAACCTCAGTAAACATGCTTTCTACAATATGTTCATCAAGCTTAATTGCTAAAATACCATTTTTGCTTGTGTTATTAAAAAATATATCAGCAAAACTCGGCGCAATAATAACTCGGATCCCAAAATCATCTAAGGCCCAAACGGCATGCTCACGACTAGAGCCGCAACCAAAATTTTCTCGCGCCAATAATATCGTCCCACCTTGATAGCGGGGTTGATTTAACTCAAACTTTTCATTTAGCGGTCGATGCGAACAATCCTGACCTGGCTCACCGAGGTCCAAATAACGCCATTCATCAAATAGATTGGGGCCAAATCCACTGCGTTGAATGGACTTTAAAAACTGTTTAGGAATAATGGCATCAGTATCTACATTAGGTCTATCTAATGGGATTACGATACCTTTTTCTACTGAAAATACTTGCATTGCTTATTTCTTCACTTTGACTGAGTTTATTTTAGTTTTAATGTTAAATAAAAGCTGACTGGCACAGCCTGACTAATGCTTGGGAGTGAAGCTAATTCCATCAACTTGTTAATACCAGATGCTAATTCAAAATCATCGGCATTAATAATGACCGGTTGTACGCTAACCACTGATAATTTAGCACCAACCAAACGTGTCACTATAATATCTAGTTTAAGGGGTTTGATTACACCATGTAAATCTAGGTTAGCATCTACAATAAAACGTTGACTTGCACCTTCGGCAATTGCATCAACGAGATCAGTATTGATTGTTGCGGTGATTTTTGCTGTTGAAAACTTACTGACGTCAAAGAAGTAGTTCTTCATTCGATCGTCGCGAACAGGATTCTGTGTATCAACACTGACCAAATCTATATCTAATATAAATTGACCTTGAGAATCATAACTACCTTGTAGCTTTTTAAACTCATGAACTTCAGCAATATTAGTTTTTTTGATTGAAATAAAATTCAACTGAGAATCATTACCATCGATAACCCAGTCGACAGCATGAGCAGAGATAAAACTTATAGATAAACCAAGTCCTAGCACTACCCTTTTTGTTAATTTTGATATGTTCATTCGAATTTCCTTTATTTATTCGGCAGTAGTGACTTCACCATCAACCGATTCATAGTCTCTATTAAGGCGTTCAATGGAATCTGTTACATCTTGCTGAGATGTAGATTTAAGCACGATAATTTCAACACGTCTATTCCTCGCCCTATTCTCAGATGTGTCATTGGTCATGAGTGGTTGTGTTTCAGCGTGTCCTTCAAGAACAAATCGTTCCGGTGGCATTGCACCATCAGCCAATAATTGATGCACCACAGATGTTGCCCGTGAAGTTGAGAGTTCCCAATTGGAGCGATAACGAGGCGTATTTATGGGTATGTTATCAGTATGGCCAGCGACGACTATCATCCCATCAGTTTTACTTAATACGAATCGTATTTTATCAAGAATTGGTAAAAATTCTCTGTTTAAGTTCGCATCCCCAGATTGGAAGGACCCTTTTTCCCTTATTCTAATTACAATTCTATCGAACTGCGTTTCAACATCAATTAGGCCCTCTTTAATCTCCGATTTTAAGGCTTTTTGAAACCTCAATGATTCTTCCGTAATTTGCTCTTTCTGTTTTTTTTCTGCCACCTCAATTCTAGCATCCACATCCATTTTTACTTCTAAAGCCTCTCTAGTCTCATCGTTAGTATCTTGCCTTACTTCTTTTAATGGTGTTGGCCGTGGTTCACCGGGGCTAAACTCTTGGGCAATTATACTCGTGCCTTTAGGAATGTCATTGGCTAATACTTCACGTTGCACGCCAAATGCATCATCTAAGGATTTCACCACCATTTTGTATTTTAACGCATCCATTTCAGCAAAAGAGAGTAGCAAAACAAAAAAACACATTAATAATGCCATTAAATCTGCAAAAGTCCCCATGTAGGCGGGTAAGCCGACAGGAGGACAGTCTTGTTCAACAGAATCATCTTCGAACTCTTCACTCATTTGAATTGATTCCTTCCATGGCTAATTATTTAGCGGCTTCAACATTTTCACGTTTAGATGGAGGTAAGAAGTTTTTCAATAACTCATCTAATATTTTCGGATTTTGACCTTCTTGAATAGCCAGAACACTTTGAATAATGATGTTTTTATTCAGCTGTTCTTCAGCGCTACGTAATGCCAATTTATCAGATATAGGTAATGCAAACATATTGGCTATCATTGCTCCGTAAAGTGTTGTCAATAACGCGATAGCCATTGCAGGACCAATTGATTTAGGATCAGACATATTGGACAGCATTTGTACCAAGCCGACGAGCGTACCGATCATTCCCATAGCGGGACCTGCATCACCGATTTGTTTAAAAATATCTTGTCCCATTTTATGACGCGCGACCATTTCATTCATTTCTGTCGAAAGTGCCTTTTTTACTACAGAAGCTTCATGACCATCAACCAGCATAGTAATGCCCTTCGATAATACTGGATTACTGATTTCCTGCCCTTCCAATGCTAAAAGACCTTCTTTTCGTGCAATACCCGCCAATTCAACAACGCTAGCAATTAAGACTTCAGCGCTTTCAGCTTTATATAAAAACGCTTTCAATGCTGTTTTCATTGAGCCAATAAGCTGCCCAAAGGTGAATCGCATTAAAACAACGCCTATAATACCGCCTACTACTATCACGAATGACGGAGCATTGATAAAGACCAATGCTCCCGATCCTAGGGCGATGGTCGCAAGAATAAGCAGCCAGGCAAATAAAAGTCCTATTAGTGTAGCTAAATCCACAAATCAATCCCCTTAGATGAGTGCCGTGTAATTGAAATATATAGTTCAACAACAGGATATAAAAGTAGAAAAGCTTTCATGTGACTATACCCTGATCCTTTAATTTTAAAGGGTTATTCTACTTAATACCGACCAAAAAATCTTTTCTATTAATTTAATAGTATTTTTTTCTTTAATTTTTGACGATATAGTAACCATGCAGGCATTAAGACAAAAATACATAAGACGACTAAAGCGAACAAAGGCCATAAAATAGGCTTGTTCCACTCATTTTGTAGGCTTAGCCGTTGCTCAGCATCTACTCGTCGATATTTGATAGTGTTATTTGCCATTAAATTCGGTTTAACGTTTTTATTCCACGAATGATACAAAGAAAATTGTTTCGAATGAAAACCCCATATCCATGGCGAGTCGTCAGTGAGTATATTTAACATTTTTTTGATTATGACTTGTCTGTCCTTGTTATCCGGCATCACTCGCATCTGCTCGAATAAGTGATCAAACTTGTCATTTTGATAGTTAGCGGCGTTTTCACCACCGCTAACTGCCTTACTATTGGGGCCATACAGTAGAAATAAGAAATTCTCAGGATCAGGATAATCAGCATTCCAGCCCCATTGGAAAAGCTGGGCTTGGCCAGTACGCATTTTATCCTGAAAACGATTATAGTCAGTACTGCGAATAACGAGTTGTAGCCCTAATTTAGTGAACTGTTTCCGTAACCAATCAAACTGTGCCTTGGCATCGGGCCCACTTGCAGGCACGTCATAATACAAAGTCAACGGCTCACCAGTTTCTTGAGATCTACCTGCTGGATAACCCGCTTCACCTAATAATTCACGAGCTTTATCTAAAGATTTACGCTTAGCAACATCTTGCTCCCAATCATACACATTATGATTAAGACCCGATTCCCCATCAATATAACCAAAGATACCAGGAGGAATAGGTCCTTGAGCAGGAATACCGCGCCCATTTAGAAATATTGAAATATATTCCTCGTAATCAACCGCAATTGAAATTGCCTGCCTTAGTTTTTTTGAAGCATCACTATATCCACCTATGATGGGATCTTGCATATTGAATCCGATATAGGAAGTTGAAGCCGCGATTGCGGTTCTAAGTGCTATCCCCTTTTCTTTCATAGCATCACTCAACGAAAATTGCCCCTGAGATGCAACTTGAATTGCTTGATCGAAACTGTCCGAACTAATCCCACTAATATCATAATAACCTTGGAGAAATTTGTTCCAATATGAAGTATTTTCTTTTTCTAATGTAAAAATAACTTTATCTATGAAAGGTAGTTTTTTACCTTTATCAGCTAATAGTCCTAATGCTGAATCTGTTGGCTCCCCTTCCTCAGGATAATATTCAGGATGATAATTTGAGTTTTTTTCAAGCACCATTCGACTATTTGGATCGTTCTCAGTTAATTGATAAGGACCTGTTCCAACTGGATACCAGTCCAGCGTAATATTCTTTTTAATTAATCCAGCCTGGTCATAAAATGAATCTGCTTCCCATGGAACTGGGGCAAAAAAGGGCATGGCTAACCAATAACGTAACTGAGGATATTTTCCGATGACCTTAATTTCATAAGTATATCGATCGATTACCGATACACCTGAAATATCTGAGGTTAGCAAATCTATTGCTTGTCCTGATTGACTGTCATCTCGTAATAGGTCCGCATATTCGGCTAAGCCCGCTATGTATTCACTCATCACACCCAATATCGGAGAATGTATATCTGGGTGGGCTAGCCGTTTAATTTGATATACATAATCTTCAGCAATTAATTCCCTACTATCTTGTTGTTCAAAGTCAGAAAGCTTATTAATGTTATCTAGTTCATCGTCCGTCAGTTGATGGTATAAAAACATCCCTTTATTATTTTTTGCAAAGGCAGGATGTGGTTGATAAAGAATATTCGGTTTAATCGTTATTTGATAAACACTATAGGCCACGTCGCTAGTAATATCCTCCTCGCTGACTTCCATGCTTTGTTCATTAAAATAACGTACTGAGGGCAAACTAGTGGCTGTCAGAGGCACTAATGTATATGGTCGTTTTAGATAGTGATACTGGAATGGTGGCTCATAAATCTGCCCTGTAAAACTCGCTTCGTTAGAACTATATGATTTAGCGGGATCTAAATGTTTTGGTCGTAGCGAAAATGAAGTGTACAAAATCACATCATCATCAGCTTGTTGTGAATACGGAGAGTTAACGGCAGGTAAGTCACAGCCAACCAAAAAAAATAAAACAATACTAAAATACGGAAAAAATCGCATGGAATAACCCGCCAATTTACAAATGTACTTTATTATATCTAGTTATATGTGATGTTGCCTCTTTCAGAAATAAGTAATTTACGTTACTTTATTACGTTTTCGAACATAACAAACTAAGGATTAACTATGGGATTTTTACAAGGCAAACGTGTATTAATTGTCGGGGTTGCTAGTGCACGGTCAATTGCATCAGGTATTGCCCTCGCAATGGCACGTGAAGGTGCCGAACTGGCATTTACTTATCAAAACGATAAATTAAAATCTCGTGTCGAAAAAATTGCTGCAGAATGTGGTTCTGATCCCGCGCTATTGTTTCCATGCGATGTTGCTAGTGATACAGAAATTGCAACCGTGTTTGAACAATTAGGTCAACATTGGGATGGCTTGGATACCATCGTTCACTCTGTCGCGTTTGCTCCCCGTGATCAATTACAAGGTAGCTATGTTGACAGTGTAACCCGTGAAGGCTTTGCGACTGCACATGACATCAGTTCTTACAGCTTTGTTGCTTTAGCTAAAGCAGGAAAAGACATGATGGCTGGACGAAAAGGTTCATTATTAACCTTGAGCTACTTGGGCGCAGAACGAGCCATTGATAACTACAATGTTATGGGTGTGGCTAAGGCGAGTTTAGAAGCTAACGTTCGCTATATGGCCTATTCATTGGGCCCTGATGGCACACGCGTTAATGCCGTCTCGGCTGGACCAATTAAAACGCTCGCTTCTGCCGGTATTGCAGACTTTAGTAAAAAAATGGCCATGGGTGAGCAAGTGTCACCACTCCGCCGTAACGTTACTATAGAAGAAGTAGGTAATGTTGCAGCATTTATGTGTTCAGATTTAGCCTCAGGTATTACTGGTGAAATTACCTATGTTGACAGTGGCTACAACATTGTGGGTATTTCAGGTTAAATTACAGTAGGGATCTTCATACTGACTAGTCTCTAATTTACTGCTCAGTATGAACAAAAAAAGGCGCTATAAGCGCCTTTTTTTTGAACAAATTAAACGCGTCGTTATAGATTTTCTTTAAACAATTCAATATCTGCTTGTTCTTTTAAGCTATCAATCAATGCTTGTAACTCACTGGTTCCATAAGTCCGAACTAAATGAGACTTTAAGCCATCACGTTCTTCTTGTGGCGCATCAGTAGCAACACCATCTTTAGCAGAGATGATATTAGCCACAATATAATTGGCATTAGTTGCTGTGAACCCGATAAATGACGTTTCTGAACGAGGTCTCGCTACAGCGAAAGCACGCTCTAATATTTGCGAGCTGAGTTCTTTACTCGTACGTGTATATGATTGCTCTGTATGCCACTGATTGTCAGCGAATAATCCTTCAGGTGGCGTACCTGCTTTTAGTTTAGCTAAGATCGCCTCGCCAATTTCGCGAGCTTTGTCTCTAGCACCTGCATAACGTAGTTGTTCAGTTATCGCCGGTGCAACAGACTCGTATGGCAGTTGGCTTGCAGTGATATGTTTGTTTTTATGTAGTACCATAAAATCAGATTTACTTAGTTCAATCACAGCACTATTTAGATTATTTACTAATACATCTTCACTAAAGGCCACACTCGCAACTTTTTTATTCGTTGCAATGCCAGTGGTGTTGCCATCACGCATAAATGCTTGGCTAGTTTTTACTTTTAAGGATAACTCTTCAGCGACAACGTCTAGGTTGTCGGGATTTTCATAACTTAAATTGGCAAATTTTTCTGCTTGTTCAAAAAATAAATCTTCTGCTTTTTGACGACGATAAAGCGCTTCAATCTGATCACGGGCATCCATAAAAGACTTACCTTCAGATGTTTGAATCGCGGTCAATTTGATTAGGTGATAGCCGAATTCTGTTTTAACAGGTTCACTCACTTCACCGATCTTTGCCATCGAAAATACGGCTTCTTCAAATATAGGGTCCATTACACCCCGCTGAAACAAACCTAAGTCACCGCCTTCTGTAGCAGAACCAGTATCTTGTGAAAACTCAGTAGCTAGTGCGGCAAAATCTTCGCCTTGTTCAAGCCGTTTTGTTATCGATTCTAGCGTTACCTTTGCTTCAGGCTCATCACCTTCAATTAAAATATGGCTGGCTTGGCGTTGCTCTGGACCAACAAACTGGTCTTTATTTTTTTCATAAAAAGCTTTGAGTGATTCGTCATCAACTGTAATATTTTTAGTTAACTCATCAACTGATAATTCAACATAGTCGACCACCATCTGTTCTGGTGCCATATAGTTAATTAAATGCTCATCATAATAACTACGAACGGCCTCATCAGTTACTACAACTTGGTCTAATTGGTCTTGGGCAGCCACAACACCATAAGCAATCTCACGTGTTTGATTTTCTAATCGCAAAATTGTATTTAAATTATAATCAGTAACAATTACCGAACGCTGTGCATTTTCAGCTAATTCTTGTGTTAATACATCTACCCGTAATTGTGATTCGTATTGAGCCGGATTCAAACCAACACGGGCAAGTGTCATTGAATAAACGTCGTTATCAAATTGACCATTCTTTTGAAATGCAGCCGTTGATTTAATAATCTCAAATAATGCCTTATCAGTGACTTTCTGTCCTAAGTCATGTCCAGCCAAAATGAGCAGTTTTTGTTCTATAAGTCCGTCAAGGACGTTCTGCTTTACAGCAATACCGTCAAACATCGCCGGGTCAAAATTTTCTCCCATCATATTTCTCATGCGATCACGATATTGCTGTAACGCTTTTTGATACTCAACTTGCTGGATTGGTTGGCCATTAACTTCGGCCACAATGACATCAGATGGACCAGTCATGTAGGAGTTAACGCCCCATAAAGCAAATGGAATACTAATTAAGCCTACAATTAACCATGCAACCCAACCTTGGGCTCGTTCACGAATAAAATGCAACATAGGATAGGACCTTCAGTAAAATAGTGTTGTAAATTTACACCCAAAAAAGATGCAAAAAAAAAGGCGCATAAAATGCGCCTTTTCGATGTATGGCGGAGCGGACGGGACTCGAACCCGCGACCTCCGGCGTGACAGGCCAGCATTCTAACCAGCTGAACTACCGCTCCATTTTTCTTGGTGGGTGCTGAGGGGTTCGAACCCCCGACCCTCGCCTTGTAAGGGCGATGCTCTCCCAGCTGAGCTAAGCACCCCAAGAAAAAAAACTAGTTTACAGCATCCTTTAACGCTTTGCCAGCTTTAAATGCTGGTATTTTTGCGGCTGCAATTTGAATCTCTTCACCCGTACGTGGGTTACGACCAGTGCGTGCAGCACGGTCGCGTACAGAGAATGTTCCAAAGCCAACCAATGTTACTTGATCACCCGAGCTAAGTGCTTTTGTTACCGCACCAGTCATACCATCTACAGCTAGAGCCGCTTTCGCTTTTGAAATATCAGCAGCAGTTGCAATAGCATCAATCAATTCAGATTTATTCAAAATTCAATTCCTCATCTCGTTTATACTTAATTATAATATTGTCTCGACCCAAGCCGAATGGCCTAATAGGGAATGGCTATCTAACTACAGCAAAATCAGAGTGTCAAGTCTTTGCTCATATTACTTACAGTCTTAGATAAACTCCCTTTATGTATGGGGAGGTTCTGTCCGCGGTATTATCGCCAAATACTTAATCTTTTGTTGATTCCAGCCATGTACGGGTTATTTCCACATACTGAACAACCGTTATGGTTTCTGGTCGCTGTTCTAGATCGATTCCTGATGCTAGCAAAATATCGAGTCCGACTAGGTTTTTCAGGGTGTTAGCAATGGTTTTACGTCTCTGAGAAAATGCCTGTGTGACTACTTGACCTAATGCTTGTATATCGACATTTCCACCAATACGTTCAGCTAAGGGATGTAGGTAAATTATCGCCGATTCAACTTTAGGAATAGGGTCAAAAGCTTCTGGTGGAACTATAAATAATAATTCTGCCTGACACCGATATTGCACCATAATACTCAAACGGCCATATCGCTTAGTACCTGGTTGCGCACAGATACGCTCTACAACTTCACGTTGAAGCATGAAGAACATATCTTCAATACAATCAGATTGGTCGAGTAAATGAAACAATAACGGTGTAGTAATGTTATAGGGTAAGTTGCCAATGATCCGCAATTTTTCCTGCTGATTTTGTAAGCTTCGGAAATTAAACGTCAATGCATCCGCTTGATGAATGGTTAAATGAGGGTAAATTGCTAAGCGGGCTTCTAATAACGGTACTAGATCCCGATCCAATTCGACAACATCTAACTGGTCACCTTGTTGTAATAACGGAATGGTCAATGCAGCTCGTCCAGGGCCAATTTCAATTAAGTGCTGGCCAGGCTGTGGATCAAATGCGGCGACAATATCATCAATGACACTTTGGTCTTGTAAAAAATTCTGACCAAATCGTTTTCGTGCTTTCGGATAGCGTTTATCGCTCATTATTATTGTTTACTCTTTATCATTGTATTAGCCATATCAATCGCGGCCTGTAAGCTACTTATTGTTGCCTTACCTGTTCCAGCGATATCTAGCGCCGTACCATGGTCCACTGATGTTCGAATGAAGGGTAAGCCTAGTGTGACATTCACTGCACGTCCAAAGCCTTGATGCTTAAGTACAGGTAATCCTTGATCGTGATACATCGCTAGCACTACATCAAAATCTTGTAATTTTTCCTCCACGAATATCGTATCTGCTGGCCATGGGCCAGATAAATTGATGCCCCGTTTAGTTAACCGTTGTATGACAGGTGAAATAACGTCTATTTCTTCCGTGCCTAGGTGCCCGCCTTCTCCAGCATGCGGATTTAAGCCACAAACGGCAATCCGTGGTGAAGAAAGTCCGTGATGAATAATTTCTATAACCCGAGTTAATGAGGCTTGGGTAATTGCTTCGCTCACCATTTTTAACGGTAAATGTGTTGTTGCTAATGCTACCCGTAATGTAGGTGTCGCCAGCATCATTACTACTTGTTCAACACCTGCGCCATCAGCAAAAAATTCTGTATGACCACTAAACGTAAATCCAGCATCATTAATAATACCTTTATGGACGGGTGCTGTTACGACGGCGTCAAAGGCTCCTTTCAGACAACCATTCAAAGCTAGCTGTAGACTATCTAAAACATAGGTCGAATTGAGGCTATTTAATACGCCCGCCGTCACTGGTTCAGCTAACGCTACAGGCAGATAGCGTAATGTACCTTTTGCTGGCGCCTGTGACGGTTTAGAAAGGTCGGTTAACTCTAGCTTAATAGGCAATCCTAATTGTTGAGCACGTTGCTCTAACAATTGAGGGTCGGCGATAACTACTAATTCACACGTTTGCTGTTGCTGTGCTAGCTCTACGCAGAGATCAGGGCCAATTCCTGCCGGCTCACCGGCAGTGAGAGCTATTCGGTAGCATGTATTCAAAAGTCACGATACTCTACATAGGACTCATCACGAAGTTCACGCAACCAACTTTCAAGATCTTCTTCAATTTTACGTTGATGAATTTCGGCTCTTGCCTTGTTACGTTTAAATTCTTCAGCCATATTTTGCTCACGACGGTCATCGATCTTAATTAAATGCCAACCAAAACGACTTTTGAAAACATCACTAACACCACCAATCGGTAATTCATTCATTTTTTCTTCAAATTCAGGCACCATTGCGCCAGGACTACTCCAGCCTAAACTACCGCCTGCAATAGCAGAACCAGTATCATCAGAATGAGCACGAGCTAATTCTGAAAAATCATCACCATTTAAAATTCGTTCATGCAACTGTTTTAAACGTTTTTCTGCATCAATGTCTGTCGTTAATTCATTCGTCTTTATCAAGATATGGCTAGCTAAGGTCTGCTTAACCAAATGAGTTTCTTCACTTTTTTTATCTTTCACCATTACTAGATGATAACCACTGCCGCTACGCAAAGGCTTACTTACTTCCCCGACCTCTAAGCTAGGTACAACATCAGAAAATAATGAAGGTAACTCACCCTTTTTACGCCAGCCTAAATCGCCGCCTTCCAATGCATTTTGACCATCAGAATAACCTGAAGCCACCTCTGAAAAATCGCCACCAGCATTCAGTAATCCTAGAATATTGTCGAGTTTAGCTTGGGCAATTTGTAACTGCTCTGGAGAAGCTGCTTCTGGTACATTAATTAACATATGCAGTAAGTGATAACTGGTTTCACTGCCGCCTTGGACTGCTTGAGTTGTCAAATAAGTATCAATTTCTCTATCCGATACTACTACGCGGTCTTCTACCTGACTCTTACGCAATCGACTGATAATCATTTCTTCGCGAATTGAGTCACGAAAATCAGCAAAATCATAACCATCTTTTGCTAACACATCACGAAATTCACGTAAGGTGATTTTGTTGTTTTCTGCAATCTGCTTTAATGCTGCGTTCAAAGCATCATCACCAACACGTATACCAGTACTGTCTGCTTTTTGTAATTGCACTCGTTGCAATATCAGTCTTTCCATAACTTGTTTACGAAGCACATCTGATGGCGGCATAGTAGCATTACGCTGACGTAATTGTTGGCGAACAGTTTGTTCCATATCCACTAATTCACTTTCAAGTAGCACCTCATTGTTAACCACCGCAACAATTCGATCCATAGGTTCAGCCCATGCGGCATTAACCATTAAAAAGGTAAGCAGTAAAATTTTAATCATGAAAATCCCAACAAAAAACGAATGACTGTATCTATTATATAAACAACAGAAGCCATAAACATGGCTTGATAGTAATTATTTAATCACTGTGGATAAAAATCACACTATATCCAGAGACAATAAACAACACGAATGGTTCAATTATGGTTTACGAGCCAAAACCCAAAACACTTTCTTCTAATAACGAATCTGAATTTTGACCGAAATTACCTAGTCCCTTCAGCTCTATTTGGAAGAATATTGCTAAATTCCGGTCCAGATCCGTGGCACTATTGACATAATCTCTCAGCACCAATCGAGTGGCCCAGCAACAACTACCATACTCAATACCGGCTAATCCTTCTAGTGTACGATTATCTTGTAATGAGTGATACCAGCGACCAACCATGCTCCATTGCTGATTAAAAGGAATACGCGCAGATATATCCAACTGTTCTAAACCATCTGAAGTATTGACGGCATCACGACGATAGCGATGAGATACATTAAGCAATTGACCGTTATCACCGCGGTATCTCAAGCTTAATGCTGACATATTATTCGTACTGCCATTAGGGTTCCATTGAATCTCACCACGAGCAGTCCACTCTTTTGCAATCGATGCCACTATCTCAGCAACCATATCTGAATCCGATCGCGTTGCGACTGAATTATTGGCAATGGATACCTTACGATCTTGAAAGTAATGGATCTGACCAAGGCTAACTCGTAATAGCTCACGTCCCGATTGTTGTTCAATAATGCGTGAAGTTAATCCAGTGGTGACTTGGTTAGCATCACCCACTCTATCAGCACCTGTAAAACGGTCATAAGCAAACATTTGCCCCATATTGAATGTGCGTAATCCACTATCAAAAACAGGGATTTCGGCCTGATCGCGCTCAGGGATATACAAATAAAATACCCGAGGCTCTAATGTATGAGTGTAGCTACTTCCTGCAAAGGTCATCTCTCGGTCAAAAAATAAGCCGCTATCTAAGCTCGCAACAGGCAATGTCCGACTAGGTGTTTTATTGGCCACGGTAGTTCCGTTCTCAGTCAGATTGTATTGCGTATGTCGTAATGCTAGGCGTGGCGTAATAAATCCCGCCGCATTTCGCCACGGTAAACTGACGGAAGGTTCAATATCGAAACGCTGCCCCGCAGTCTTCTCATCATGATCAAAGTCAACATATTCAGCAGTCATACCATAACTTAAGCCCATCGCATGATCGGGCAATAAGCCGTTAAATCGTAATTGTGGCAGTTGTTTATATGGCGTCACATCGTCGGTTAGAGTTTGGTAGCCTTTCAACCGGCCTGTGAAATTCCAGTTATCAGCATTATATCGGACATTTAATTCACGATTTAAGTGGGTTGTACTCGCTAAACTTAGGCTGGTGCCAAAGTCTTCAAGATACGAAGAATCTGACACATAGTTGTAATCTAGCGTTGAATTCCAGCGTGAAGATAGTTGGCTAGCATTCTGCCATGAGAAATGCTTACGAACTTCTTGGTAATTTGGATTAACCTTCGCTCCATCATTCTCCAAATCATCACTGGAAAGAAATCCAGCATCAATCACACCCTGTCCAAGCTCATCCAAATAGCGAAACTCCCCCATTAACATTAGCCCCCGATCTGCCATATATCGTGGCGTCACGGTCGCATCAGTATTGGGTGAAATATTCCAGTAATAAGGTGTACTTACATCAAACCCTGTTTTATCACTAGTGCCGAGTGACGGTATTAAAAACCCAGATTTACGCTCATCATTTAACGGGAAACTTAAATATGGCGTATAAAAAACAGGAATTCCGCCTAAACGAATAACTACATTACGCGCCGAACCTACGGCTTCTTCATGATCTAAGTTTACTTTTGAAGCTTGTAATAACCATGCATCATCACCTGGCGCACACGTTGTATAGGTGGCACCTGTTAACTCCGTTTCAACTTTTCCTTGACGATATACATGACTGGCTTCGCCTCGAGCATGCATCTCGCGAATACGATACTGGGCATTATCTAGAGTACCTTCATCTTTAGACGTCGACCATTCGGCTTGTTGTGACTTTACAATCATTTCACTATCACGCAAATTAACATCACCCTGCGCTGTGACGTCACCAGTATTCTGATCATAGGTTGCACGACTTGCTGTTAATTCTTGTCCAGCTCGATTTACAATTACATTACCGGTAAAGACAGAGACACCGCCTTCTGTTAAACGCGCATCATCAGCCTTAACATCTACTGCCGTTTCTTCAGAGCCTTCAAAATAAGGTAGAAAATCAGCATCGTTGCTTATGTCACATAGCGGCCAACTAACCTCAGAAAGAACCAAGGAACTAAAACATGTCAATGTGACAGTGGACAATATAATCAGTTTGCGCATGACTATCCTCAAGGTGCCGCCGAAGTCAGAAAATAAATTCGGTTATGCATTAAATATGCGCTAATTTATCGCATAGAAAGCACATTTCATCAAATAGTATGCCTAATTAATGACGTTTATCGTTCCTAGAGCAAGTAACATCAATAAGTTAGCGGCAACATTGTAATATCGAAATTACACGATACAAAGACAAATCCCGTCGAGGTGCACAATTCAACTAACTTTATTTTTGAAAGTTAGTTGACACTTAAAGCTCAAGTCCCTATAGTATGCGCTTCCTTTCGGGGGCTATAGCTCAGCTGGGAGAGCGCTTCGCTGGCAGTGAAGAGGTCGACGGTTCGATCCCGTCTAGCTCCACCAGTTAACCGAAAGAAAACAGTTTTAGGTCCCCATCGTCTAGAGGCCTAGGACACTGCCCTTTCACGGCGGTAACAGGGGTTCGAACCCCCTTGGGGACGCCATATATAAAGGCTTAGAAGTAAGTTCTAAGCCTTTTTATTTTAGTTCGACAATGTAGCAAAAAAACAGTTTTAGGTCCCCATCGTCTAGAGGCCTAGGACACTGCCCTTTCACGGCGGTAACAGGGGTTCGAACCCCCTTGGGGACGCCATATATAAAAGGCTTAGGTATTTTACCTAAGCCTTTTTTATTGCCTAAAATTCAGAGAAAATCCTCAAATATTGACACAAATACAGCAACCAGCCTATATCAATGAATGCGCCGCATTAAAAATACGCCCAATATCGCAAAGACCAGAGTGGGCAAGGCTGCCGTAAGCCAAGGTAATATGCCAAATACTATCCCCAGATGTTGAAAACTCTGGTTAAACAGATGAAATCCTATCCCAACTAACGAACCTACTAAGATACGGCCTCCAATAGGTGTAGAGCGCAGGGAACCAAAAACAAAGGGCACGGCTAGAAAAACCATCACAGCGGAGCTAATAGGCATCATAACTTTCATCCAAAAAGCGATTTCATACTGTGCGGCAGCTTGATGATTGTCTTTCAAATAGTTTATATAATCTAAAAGACTCCAAATTGGTAAAAATTCAGGTGGTACCAATACAATGTTGACCATCCCAGGGTTAAGTTGCGATCGCCAAATGGCATGAGCAATAGATCGCACCTCTACACCTTTCTCATCAATCGTACTTTGTACTACATCGGATAGTGCCCAAGTCGCGCCTTCGTAATAGGCTTCTTGTGCTTTTGTCACCACTCGTAAACGATGCTGTTTGTCAAACTCATAAATCGAAATATCTGCAAAACGGCCATCAGGCAAAATAGAGCGAATATGATTAAAATGCAGGCCATCTCGAGTCCAAAAACCATGTTCTGTACGAGAGCCCACCGTTCCTGTCTGGGCTGTAGATTGGATTTCACGTGCATGCTGTTCTAATGGTGGTCGTAATATCTCACCTACAAATACAGCCACAACCATTAAACAGAGAGCCACAATCATTACCGCTTTATTAATCTGCTGTACTGATACTCCCGCGGCTCGCATTGCGACCAGTTCACTTTGACTTGCGAGATTACCCAAACCTAAAACACTACCCAACAGTGCGGCTACTGGTAACAGTTCGTAAATTCTCCCAGGCATCGACAATAAAATATAACTAGCCACTTCTTGTAGGTGATATTCACCTTTGCCTAAATCTCCAAGCTCAGCTACAAAATCCATAAAAGTATATAAACCCAACAATATCAACAAAACTAATAAGGTGCTGGTTAATATCGTTTTTGCAATATAGCGCTGTAGAAGGCCCATCATACAGCTCCTCGATTACGTCTCAGTTGTAGCCAATAAAAATGAATCTTCTGTCGATTTAACATTACTATTAGCAATAAAATCATCACCAGATGTACCCAGACAAGACCGAACCATGGCGCCATTGCACCTTTTGTCACCCAAGCACGTGTTACACCTAGTAAATTACTATAAATAATGTAGATTAGTATCGCAGGCAGGAATCCTGCGAAGCGTCCGGTTCGAGGTCCGTTATTCGCAAAGGTTAAGGCCATCACACATAAAATCAACGTCATTACTGCCGCTGAAATTCGCCATTGTAATTCGGCTAAATCTCGCGCAGTCCCACGTTGCCATAACAGACTTGAAGGCAGTGATTTAAGATACTCAGCAAGCTGCTTTTTTTCTCCCGTTTCAACTAAAATACTGTGTGTTTCGTATTGAGTAATCGTATAATCTTGCTGCCCAGCTTTACCCTCATATCGATAACCATCTTCTAACACCAAATATTTATTGTTAGTCTCAGCATCAATTTCAAATCGCCCCCGACTTGACCGAAAAACTAAGGGTTTAGTCTCACGATGAATTTCAATAAAGACCTCGACCATGTTGAGGTTATCCTCACTTAGCCCTTCTGAATAAAACGTCCAGCTACCATCACGGCTTTCCTTAAAGCTACCGGCAATCAAACCAGCGGTATCTGCGGATAATTTAGATTTTTGCTCGAGCGTATTACGATTGGACAGCACATCTGGCACTATAAAAAGCGACAATGTAGCAATAATTAATGACACGGTACCTGCAAACAAAAGCACATTTCGGATAACACGACGGCTAGAAATGCCACATGCCGAGATTACCATAAGTTCATTATCGGAACTCATACGACTTAGAGCCAACATAACACCCAAAAAGGCACTCATGGGCAATAACACTGGTAGCGCGCCTAGTGAGCTGTAACCCAGTAATGTGAAGATAACATCGCTAGGTAAATTACCAACGGCTGCTTGCGCAAGATAGCGTGAAAAGCGCGTTGCAACAAAAATAAGCCATAACACCGCTGTGACCGCTAATAAGTTAAGCGTGAACTCACGCATAAAATAACGGTCAATGATGGTTAGATAAGAATGAAAAAATTGTCGAATGACGGGCATTATTTAATGGTCTTAAGTTAGAATGGTTAATTTATTGATGCGATTTACATTGCAGTCTAAATCATCTAGTGCAAACAGGCACTATTTCACAGGGGAAATCCATGCAGTATTTTGTCACAACTGAAGCACTGGCAACACAGAAATCTGATTGTATCGCCGTTGCTGTTTTTGAGCAGGGACAACTGAGTCCTAGTGCTAAAACACTTAATAAACTTAGCAATAATGCCATTAGCCGGATCATTGAACGTGGTGACATATCTGGTAAAGCGGGACAAACTGTATTCTTACATGAGCTTGCGGGTATTAATTCAACACGCGTTTTACTTGTTGGTTGCGGTAAACAAGAAAATACAACTGAGAATGAGTTTAATACTGCCATTACAGCTATGGCCAAAGTACTTAACGAATCGGGTGCCATTAGTGCAACAAGCTGTTTAGCAGAAGTCACTATCAACACTCGTACAACTGAGTGGAAAGTACGTCAAACAATGATCACTGCAGGATCTGCACTATATAAATACACTCAGACAAAAAGTAATGTTAAACCACAAGAATTACCTTTGGAAAAAATAGGATTCTTGGCTCAAGACAATACTCAAGATATCGAAAAAGCGGCGCAAGCGGGTTTAGCCATTGCTAAAGGCATGGATTTAGCTCGCGAGCTCGGAAATTTACCAGGCAATATCTGTACGCCTCGTTATTTAGCAAATCAGGCCATCGAAATTGGTCAAAAATTTGATTCTGTTACCACGACTATTCTTGATGAAACGGAAATGGAAGCACTTGGGATGGGCTCTTTATTATCGGTTTCACGTGGTAGTCGTGAACCTGCAAGACTAATTACGATGAGTTACCAAGGTGCTGGTGATGCACGACCTGTCGTCTTAGTAGGTAAGGGTTTAACATTTGATGCCGGTGGTATTTCTCTAAAGCCTTCACAAGGCATGGATGAAATGAAATATGACATGTGTGGTTCAGCTAGCGTATTTGGCACAATCTCGGCCATTGCCGAACTAAACTTACCTATCAATGTTATTGGCGTTGTACCCAGCTCAGAAAACATGCCGGATGGTGATGCCAATAAACCAGGTGATATAGTCACTAGCATGGCAGGTAAAACTATTGAGATCCTTAATACTGATGCTGAGGGCCGTTTAATTTTATGTGATGCCCTAACCTATAGTGAACGTTTTAATCCTGAAATCGTTATTGATATTGCCACCTTAACAGGCGCCGTTATTGTAGCATTAGGACGCCAAGCAACCGGCATGATGGCTAACAACCAAGCATTAGCAGATGACTTATTAAAAGCAGGAAATGATAGCTTTGATCGGACATGGCAACTACCATTGTGGGATGACTACCAACAGCAATTAGACAGCAATTTTGCTGACATTGCTAATGTCGGTGGCAAGGAAGCAGGAAGCGTAACTGCGGCTTGTTTCTTAGCGCGCTTTACTGAGAAATTCACTTGGGCTCATTTGGATATCGCTGGTACAGCATGGAACAGTGGCAAGGATAAAGGCGCAACAGGTCGTCCTGTTCCTCTTTTAGTTCAATATTTATTGAACAGAATCGCAAATAAAAGCTAACTTTAGCCACTATGACACGTATTAGTTTTTACCTTTTAAAAGGCTCTGTAGAGCATGATCGGCAGGTATTTGCCTGCCGATTAATTGAAAAGGCCTATAAGCAAGGCCATCATATATATATTCACACAGATAATGCTGAAAAAGCCGAGCTAGTTAATCAAATCTTGTGGTCATTTCGTGACGATAGTTTTGTTCCCCATCAATTAATTGGTACACCTAATACTGATAATTGTCCCGTATTAATCGGTCACAACACTAAACCACCTCGTTTGATGGATTTACTAATCAATCTAGGTTCTGAACAACCTGTTTTTTTCAGCCAATTTGAACGTGTTGCAGAATTTGTAAATGATGACAAGCAACTTAAAATTATGGGGCGAGAACGTTATCGATTCTATCAGCAACGTGGTTACGAGCTTTCTACTCATAAAATCTGAATTTAGACTTCTAACATTAAACGACCTCTAAATAGAGTTTAGTAACTAAAAAAGTACTAATGATAATTACTGGTGTCGAATAAAGTAGCCAGTGCTATCTTTATCCTAGACTACAAATTTCTCGATGCTTGACTCATCGACAGGTCGACTCTAAAAATAAACCGTTTTCTCGCGACCATTAAAATATTGCTTACGATTAGGCAAAGCGCCATATTCAGCTTGAAGATGTTTATGAGCAAATAAATAATCAGTCGCAACGAACTGATTCAATTGATTAGTTAAAGTCGTGATAAAGCGCTTAAATTTAGCTTGGAAAACTGTAAAAAAGCGCACCATAGCCAATGATTTTCTGTCTTTGTGTTGTTAGTTTTTCTAATTCAGTTCGAAGCAAGCCGCGTTTAACATTCTGCTAATAAAGCCACAGTGATTGAAGTGTAACTAATATGAGGCTAACGAACACTCTCAAACCCATCTTCCATAATATATTCAACTAGATCCTCATAATCTTTATATTAGCCTGTCACAGGCTAATATCCATAACCATCTTTCACTAGCATCTACGGTATAATACTCTCCCTTATTTTATTAATACAGCCTTGAAAAAAATCATGGAAAAAACCTACACACCTGACGAAATCGAGCAACGCTGGTACCAAACTTGGGAGCAAAATGGCGAATTCAAGCCATCTGGTCAAGGCACGCCTTATGCCATTATGTTACCACCTCCTAATGTCACTGGCCGTTTACACATGGGACACGCGTTTCAAGATACGATAATGGATACATTAATCCGTTATCACCGCATGAAGGGTGACAATACCTTATGGCAAGCAGGAACGGATCATGCTGGTATTGCCACCCAAATGGTCGTTGAACGTCAACTCAATGCTGATGGTAAAACTCGCCATGATCTAGGACGCGAAGCATTTCTAGATAAAGTCTGGGATTGGAAACAAGAGTCGGGTGGTGAAATTACTCAACAACTGCGTCGTCTCGGTACATCTATGGATTGGGAACGTGAACGTTTCACCATGGATGATGGTTTATCTGAAGCCGTTAAAAATGTCTTTGTTCAGTTACATGAAGAAGGTTTAATTTATCGCGGTAAACGTCTCGTTAACTGGGATCCTGTTCTTCACACTGCATTATCAGATCTTGAAGTCTTATCTGAAGAAGAATCCGGTCACATGTGGTATTTTCGTTACCCATTAACAGATGGTTCTGGCTACTTAGTTGTGGCGACAACTCGCCCTGAAACCATGCTAGGTGATAGCGCGGTCGCTGTGCATCCTGAAGATGAACGCTATCAACATCTGATTGGCAAAACGATTACCTTGCCATTAGTAGATCGTAAAATTCCAATCATTGCTGACGATTATGTTGATCCTGAATTTGGTACGGGTTGTGTCAAAATCACCCCTGCCCATGATTTTAATGATGCCGAAGTAGGTCAACGTCACAATCTTCCTAAATATAATATTCTTACCATTAATGCCGCCATTAATGACGAAGCTCCTCTTAAATATCGTGGTCTGGATCGTTATGAAGCCCGTGATGTCATTGTTCATGATTTTAAAGAACTTGGTTTATTAGAAGGCATCAAAGATCACCTGTTAATGGTGCCACGTGGTGACCGCTCTGGTGCCGTTATTGAACCTTTACTAACCGACCAATGGTATGTAAAAGCTGATGTATTAGCTGAACCTGCCGTTCAAGCAGTCAAAGAAGGCAAAATAAAATTTGTCCCTGCTAACTGGGATAAAACCTTTTACAACTGGATGGATGGCATTCAAGATTGGTGTATCTCTCGTCAAATATGGTGGGGCCACCGAATCCCAGCTTGGTACGATGATGCAGGTAATGTCTATGTAGGTCATGATGAAGCTGCCGTTCGAGCAAAACACAACATAGCCGCTGAGATACACTTAGCTCAGGATGAGGACGTACTGGATACCTGGTTCTCGTCTGCCCTTTGGCCTTTCTCAACATTAGGATGGCCTGAAAATACAGATGCGTTAAAAACATGGTATCCGACCAGCGTACTGGTTACCGGTTTTGACATCATCTTCTTCTGGGTTGCTCGGATGATGATGATGGGCATAAAGTTCATGGACGATGTGCCGTTTAAAGAAGTCTACATCCATGGTTTAGTGCGTGATTCTCACGGCCATAAGATGTCGAAATCAAAAGGTAATGTACTTGACCCTATTGATATTATCGATGGTATTGATCTCGAATCGTTAGTGGCTAAGCGTACATCTGGCATGATGCAGCCACAGCTTGCAGCTAAGATTGAAAAAGCCACACGTAAAGAGTTCCCAGAGGGTATCGAAGCTCACGGTACTGATGCAATGCGTTTCACTTTTGCATCACTGGCATCAACGGGTCGTGACATCAATTTTGATATGAACCGTATTGGCGGTTACCGTAACTTCTGTAACAAATTATGGAATGCGGCGCGTTATGTTTTGATGAATACCGAAGATCAAGATACGGGTATTGATAATAGTGACCTTGAACTAAGCCTAGCAGATAGATGGATTATTTCACAACTGCAAACAACGGTACAAGCCGTAACTGTAGCTATCGAAGCATATCGTTTTGATCATGCCGCCCAGGAAATCTACGAGTTTATCTGGAACAACTACTGTGACTGGTATTTAGAACTGTCTAAACCCGTGCTAAATAACGACAATGCATCAGATGCAGCTAAACGTGGCACACGTCATACTTTAGTCAGTGTACTAGAATCTGTATTGCGTCTATCTCATCCGTTTATGCCCTTTATCACCGAAGAAATTTGGCAAACCGTATCCCCATTGGCAGGAATTACGGGCAATAGTATTATGAGCCAACCCTACCCTACTTCTAATTTAGACCAAGTAGATAGTAGCTCTGTAGCGGACATGGAGTGGATGATGGAATTTATTACAGGCATTCGTTCAATTCGTTCACAAATGAATATTCCACCGAAAAAACAGTTACCTGTATTGCTCAAAGACAGCACTGATATTGATCAGCAACGATTAAAGGCAAATCGCGACTTCTTAAGCCGTCTTGCCAATCTTGAAAGTATTGCTCTATTAGAAAGCGATGCCCCCGCTTCTGCCACCGCATTAGTAGGCAAGATGGAGATATTAATTCCATTAGAGGGTTTGATTGATAAACAAGCAGAACTTGCTCGTCTTGATAAAGAAATCATCAAGTTAGATAAGATCATTAAGCAATCCTCAGGTAAATTAAGTAATGAAAACTACGTTGCCAAAGCGCCCGCTGATGTCGTACAAAAAGAACGTGAAAAACTAGGTGAGATGGAACAAGCATTATCACAGCTAAAACAACAACGTGATTCTTTAGCTTAAGTTTGAATCGAAGGTTTTGTCCAAAAGGGGCAGATTTATTTAAAAATAAATCTGCCCCTTTTCATTTACATTTAGACTTGCTTTAGTCTTCTATGGAAAGAATGAATATGCAATATGGAACTATATCTAACTGGAATGAAGATAAAGGTTTCGGGTTCATTGTTTCAACATCAGGTGGCAAAGCAATATTCACTCATATAAGTGACTACAGTAAAAGTCATCGCAAACCTTCCAAAGGACTGCAAGTTCAATATATTCTTGCCAACGATGCTAAAGGCCGAATATGTGCAGTAAAAGTAGTCCCGCTAAACGGTCATAAGAAAAGGAGCACGCCAATAAGACAGACGTATTCCTCGATGCTATTATTGCTTAGCTTTACAAGTATTACTATTTTCTTTTTTAATAACAATTTAATGCCGATTACACTAATAGCCCTCTATACCGCCATGAGCATCATAACCTTTATCATTTATGCCAACGATAAAAGCGCCGCACGAACTGATGCCTGGCGAACTCCAGAAAGAACCTTACATACATTGTCTTTATTTGGTGGTTGGCCAGGAGCGACTCTTGCACAAAGTTTTTTAAGCCATAAGTCCAAGAAGCCTTCCTTTAAAGTCACCCACTGGGTAACTATAGTCGCTAACTGCGGTGTTGTGTATTGGCTAATAACCCCGTAAAGAAATTTATGGTTAATAAGATAAAGATATAGCTCTAAAAACCTTGGTCAAATCAAAACAACTAAGCAACCCGTGTATATTTTCGATAGTCAGGTAGCCAAAATTGCTTTTCAATAGCAGCGATTAAGTCATCATCTGTCATCTTTGGTGCAACACCTTGTTGTTGTCCAATCTTACTGATGGCAAAAGCCATTTTTTTACTCAAATTGGCAATTTCAGTTAATGGTGGCAGTAACGCCCCTTGACCAGTCCTTAATATCGGTGAAGCTTGAGCCAATTGTTCACTGGCAATAACAAGCATGTCATCGGTTACTCGCGTGATGCCGCCAGCAACCACTGCCAAACCAAACCCTGGGAAGATGTAGCTATTATTACATTGTGGAATTATATAGTGCTGACCTTGATATTCAACAGGTTTGAATGGGCTCCCCGTCGCAATAATAGCTAGACCATTGGTCCAGTTTAACAATTGTTCAGGTGTGGCTTCAATTTGGCGTGAAGGATTACTTAAAGGTAAGATTATAGGGCGTTCACAATTTGAAGACATGGTTTCAATCATGTTTTGAGTAAACAAGCCCGCTTGGCCTGACACGCCAACTAATACCGTAGGTCGAGCATATTGAACCACTTCCGCTAAAGAAGCATAATCAGCACTAAGTTGCCAATCGGCGACTACTGATTCAGTTTGAATTAGTGCCTGTTGAAAATTAGGCAAACCAATCATGCCTTCAGTCAATAAGCCATGACGATCAACCATATAGATTTGGCTACGTGCTTGCTGTTCTGATAATCCTTCCGAGCACATTTGTACAATGATTTGTTCAGCAATGCCACAACCCGCTGAACCTGCTCCAGCAAATAATACTCGTTGCTGACTTAATCGTTCATTTTTAGCATAACTGGCAGCTAACAACGTGCCGACAGTGACCGCGGCAGTGCCCTGAATATCATCATTAAAACAGCAGATCTCATCACGGTAGCGAGTGAGTAATGGCAAGGCATTATTTTGATTAAAATCTTCAAACTGTAACAATACATCAGGCCAGCGTTTTTTAACCGCTTTGATAAATAAGTCCAAAAACTCATCGTAATCAGCTTGTTCAATACGTTGATGATGCCAGCCGATATAATAAGGATCATCCAATAACTGTTGATTATTTGTGCCAACATCCAGCATTATCGGTAAAGTGTAAGCAGGGCTGATACCGCCACAAGCCGTATATAAAGATAATTTACCGATGGGTATGCCCATACCACCGACACCTTGATCACCAAGGCCTAAAATACGACTACCATCTGTTACTACAATAACTTTTACATTGCTCTTAGTAACGTTGGCTAACATTTCATCAATATTCTCACGATCAGGGTAAGCAATAAATAAGCCCCGTGCTCGTCGGTATATTTCAGAAAAATGCTCACAGGCATCACCCACTGTTGGCGTATAAATGATTGGCATCATCTCTTCGAGATGATCTTGTATCAAGCGATAATATAAAGTTTCATTACTATCTTCTGTTGCACGAAGAAAAATATGCTTATTGATGGGCTCGTCAAAACTCGAATATTGTTGGTAGGCACGCGCAACTTGTTGCTCAATTGTTTCAAATCGCCGTGGCAACAAACCGACTAAATTAAAATCTTTACGTTCTTGCTCATCAAAAGCACAGCCTTTATTAAGCAATGACATATTTAATAGCGTCGGTCCCGAAAAAGAAACACTTATGGAACTTAAAGGCTTATTGGTACTCATCGAAACTCAACTTTTAGAATAATTGCTAGATTTTATTAAATCATGTCTCAACCAGTTATAGTTCAGATAAACGTTCTGTGCAAACTTAATTATTGAGCTGATTATTAATCCATTACATAAATTTTAGCTATGGCATTGAAATTATTGAAAACTTTTTATTAAGAAGAACGAAAAATAAATATGAAATTTGAAATAATGTGATTATAGAGCCCGTGTATGACTGGTCTATTTATGGTGTTTATTTCTATTAATCTTTCTACTCATTGAAGATTATCAAGTATAGAAGTTAAACATTACTATCCACATAAAATACAAAATGCTGGTGTCAAAATCATCTAATGGCTCGGCATAAACGCTATTTCTAAATTGTTACTGCGTAGTAAATGATGATTTGAATTACGAGGTGTCAGCATCAATTATGATATAGACGGCAATCTGATTACGTTCATTCAGGTAAGTCCTGAACAATTAAATCTATTGTTTATTATTATTGCACTAGGGAAGTCTATAAATTTTTAGCAAGCTGGTAAGCGTCTTTGTTTATTGGCATGGAAGGGTAGGTTCGCCTATTAATATGAACCTACCTAGCCAAAACTAATTGCTTGTTGTGAGGGTGGCGTTTTTAACTAAATGATCAAAACCTTTTAAAACATGCCCAATTGTAATTGGGCGGCTTCGTTCATCATGTCTTTTGTCCAAGGTGGATCCCAAACTAGTTCAACGTGAACTTCATTAACATTGGCTACCGTAGCAACTTTAGCTTCTATCTCACCCGGAAATGACTGTGCCACGGGACAACCTGGTGCCGTTAAGGTCATGTTTATTGCTACGTTATAGTCTTCACTCACAATGATGTCGTAAATCAGCCCCAATTCGTAGATATTGATCGGTATTTCAGGATCATAGATGGTTTGTAACATCTCGATCACATCTTCTTTAACTTCTTCTGGGCTCATTTCAAAATCCTCTTTAGTCATCATCTTTTTTATCCGCCTTATTCAGTTGACACTGATATATCATGATCGCTATCCATTGCTGCATGTAGAGTGTGCCATGACAAAGTGGCACATTTTACTCGAGCAGGAAATTCTTTGACACCACTCAGCACAGCTAATTTTCCTAAAGATGATGAATCAATCTTTTCACCCGTCATTTGCTTATGTACCAACTCATAAAGAGTTTCGGCTTCAGCCAAGGTTTTGCCCTTAAGCGCTTCGGTCATCAAGGATGCTGAAGCCACAGAAATTGCGCAACCACTGCCTTGAAAGCTCACATCTTCAATGACATCGCCATTTAGTTTCAAGAACACAACTAAAGTATCACCACATAGTGGATTATTGCCATGAGCCAGATGATTCGCATCGGTCATGTCACGAAAGTTTCGTGGCTTTTTATTGTGATCCATGATCACTTCTTGGTATAAATCTCGTAAATCTGAATTACTCATTAAGCAAATAGCTCCTGTACTTTCTTAATTCCGCCAACAAGGGCATCTATTTCGTCAAAGGTATTATAAAAAGCAAACGATGCTCGTGCTGTCGCTGGGATACCAAAAAATTGCATGACTGGCTGGGCACAATGATGTCCGGTCCGTATTGCCAAACCTTGTTGATCAAAAATTGTACCTACATCATGCGGATGAACACCCTCAATCATAAAAGACAATACACTGGCCTTTTGCGCTGCAGTACCAATAATTCTAACACCAGGTAACGCAGTCACTTTTTCGGTAGCGGCAATTAATAAGGCATGTTCATGAGCAGCCAAGTTAGCGATACCAAGATTATTCATATAATCAATGGCGGCACCTAAGCCGATGGCACCCGAAATATTTGGCGTACCAGCTTCGAATTTATACGGCAACTCATTGTATTCAGTGTGAGCAAAACTAACCGATAAGATCATATCGCCACCACCCTGCCAAGGTGACATCGCTTCTAATAACGTTTGTTTACCATAAAGCGCACCTATGCCTGTTGGCGCAAACATTTTATGCCCTGAAAACACATAAAAATCACAATCTAAATCTTGTACATCAACAATCATATGTGGCACTGCTTGAGCGCCATCTACTAAGACCGGTATATTTTTAGCATGGGCTCGGGCAATCATGTCTTTAATAGGATTAATCGTACCCAAAGCATTCGATACATGGCCTATCGCCATTATTTTAGTTTTACTGGTCAGTAATTCATCAAGTGTTGATAGGTCAAGTTCACCAACTTTTGTCATCGGAATAACGTTCAGTTTCGCACCGGTTTGTTCACACAACATTTGCCAAGGCACTATATTCGCGTGGTGTTCCATGTGACTTATTAGTATCTCATCACCAGCTTGTAATTGTGGCCGGACAAAACTTTGTGCCACTAAATTAACTGCTTCAGTTGCACCTCGTACAAAGATAATTTCTTTATCCGACTGTGCATTAACAAAATCACGTATCTTATCGCGCGCACCTTCATAAGCATCGGTAGCTCGCTGACTTAATCGATGCACACCACGATGAACATTAGCATTATCTTGTCGATAATAATTAGCAACAGCATCAATTACTTGATTCGGCTTCTGACTAGTGGCCGCATTATCTAAATACACCAAGGGATGGCCATTTATTTGCTGATGCAATATTGGGAAGTCTTGTCTAATAGCAGCAAGATCTAACACACTCATGCTATTACTCCCACTCTTCCACCAGCAGCACGAGGTAAATGATGCTCAACCAATGCCGATAAGGCGTTCCTAATATCTTCTGCAGGAATACGTTCTAAGACTTCCACCGCAAATGCATGGGTTAACAAGCTACGCGCACTCACTTCATCTAAACCACGGGCACGTAGAAAGAACAAATGATCATCATTCAATTGACCAACGGTGCTACCATGACCACATTTAACATCATCAGCATAAATTTCCATCTCAGGCTTGGTATCAATCTCACAACCACGTGATAGCAACATATTGCGGTTACTTTGATTCGAGTCTGTTTTCTGAGCATCTTTATGCACAATCACTTTGCCATTGAATACCGCATGGCTATTGCCATCTAATACGCCTTTGTACAATTCATCACTAGTGGTATTTGGCACGAAATGATCAATACGCGTGTGATTATCAACGTGTTGTTCGCCCGTCACTAGATACAATCCATCCATGGTGACATGTGACTGCTCACCTAATAATTGACTATGCACATCATTACGCGCGAGTTTACCACCCAAAGAAATATTATTAGTATTCCAATGACTGCTTGCCGCTTGTTTGGCCGATAAAGTAGCGATGTGGAAGGCATTTTTAGATTCTTGCTGTAATTTATAGTGATTTAAAGTCGCTTTATACCCTAACACTACTTCAGTCACGACATTGGTCAACGAAACCGATTCATTTAAACCTACATAATGTTCAACCACTGTCGCTTGGCTCGATTCGCCAAGCACGATTACATTACGTAAATGACTGGCCAATGCCTCTGTTGTTCCGGTATTAATAACTAATAACTCAATCGACTTAGCAATTTGAGTGTCACTATCCACACTAATAACAGCTCCCTCTTGCATCAAAAAGGTATTCAGTGCATTAAAACCCGCTTTTTCAGGATTAATCTGATTTCCAAGATGAGGTTGGGCTAGCTCTAATCCAGCTGATAATGGACGAATGACTAAACCTGCTGGTAGATCATCAAGCTGAGACAGCTCAGTGGAGAATACGCCATCAATAATAACAACACGGTAAGCGTCTTTTAATAAAGCCAGCTTTTCACACTGTTCAGAAGTAATAGAGCTTGCCTCAGCTTGATGTGTGAATGCTTGTTGACTCAATTCCCACAAACTGGTGTATTTCCAATCTTCTTCTTTTTTTACTGGCAAGCCGTTGTGATTAAATTGCGTTAAGGCTTTTAATCGCATACTGTTTAACCAAGCGAGCTCTTGCCCTGGCAACATTTTTTCTTTAGCAACACTAGAAAAAGGTGTCACCAAATCGGTGAGCTTTTTCATACTTGCTGGCCCTCCGCATCTTCATTGATCCAGGTATAACCTGTTTTTTCAAGTTCTTTCGCTAACTCTTTATCGCCAGATTTGACAATACGTCCTTCAGAAAGTACGTGAACAAAATCAGGCACTATATAATCAAGTAAACGTTGATAATGCGTGATCATAATAATAGAACGTTCTTGTGAACGTAGAGCATTTACGCCATCAGAGACAGTTTTTAAAGCATCAATATCTAAGCCAGAATCTGTTTCATCAAGAATCGCTAATGATGGTTCTAACAATGCCATTTGCAAGATTTCATTCCGTTTTTTCTCACCGCCAGAAAAACCTTCATTTACACTACGGTGTAAAAACTGTTCGTCCATTTTAACTAGCTGCATTTTGCTACGGACCAGCGATAAAAAATCGATAGCGTCTAGATCATCTAAACCCTGATATTTACGTACCGCATTTAATGCAGCTTTTAACAAGTAAATATTGCTGACACCAGGAATTTCAACGGGATATTGGAAAGCCAGAAATATACCTCGTTGTGCCCGTTCTTCTGGCGCCAACGACAGTAGGTTTTCTTCTTTATAAATCACTTCACCTTGTGTGATTTCGTAGCCATCACGGCCAGCAAGGACGTTCGATAAGGTACTTTTTCCCGCACCATTGGGCCCCATGATGGCATGTACTTCACCAGCATTCACAGTCAAATTGATACCGCGAAGAATTTCTTTGCCATCAATGCTGGCGTGGAGGTTTTTAATTTCTAACATGTATTTATTTCTCTCTAACTATCTTTATGAATTGGGTAGGAACGTGCTTATATGTAAAAAACACTAAACTTAGCCTACAGATCCTTCCAGTGATAAACCCAGTAGATTTTGTGCTTCAACAGCAAATTCCATCGGTAACTCACGAATAACTTGCTTACAAAAACCATTAACTATCATGGATACCGCATCTTCCAAATCTAAACCACGTTGTTTACAGTAAAACAACTGGTCTTCGCTTATTTTTGAGGTTGATGCTTCATGTTCCACTTGTGCTGTTGGATTTTTGACCTCTATATACGGGAAAGTATGTGCCGCCGATAAGTCGCCTATTAATAGAGAATCACATTCGGTATAGTTACGAGAATTCTCAGCATTTGGACCCATACGCACTAATCCACGATAGGCATTTTGAGAGCGACCGGCTGAAATACCCTTTGAAATAACCGTTGAACTGGTATTTTTACCCAAATGAACCATTTTCGTTCCGGTATCCGCTTGCTGCATATTGTTGGTCACAGCAACAGAATAAAACTCACCGACTGAGTTATCACCTTGTAATATCACGCTAGGATATTTCCAAGTAATCGCTGAACCCGTTTCAACTTGTGTCCATGAGACTTTAGAGCTTTCACCTCGACATGCAGCACGCTTGGTTACAAAGTTGAAAATCCCGCCGCGACCATTTTCATCGCCTGGGTACCAGTTTTGAACCGTTGAGTATTTAATTTGAGCACGATCATGTGCAACCAATTCAACAACTGCGGCATGCAACTGATTTTCATCCCGCATTGGTGCGGTACATCCTTCCAAATAACTGACATATGAATCATCATCAGCAATTATTAGGGTACGTTCAAATTGCCCAGTGTTAGCTGCATTGATACGGAAATACGTTGATAACTCCATCGGACAGCGAGTGCCTTTAGGAATATAAACAAAAGAGCCATCACTAAACACTGCCGAGTTTAACGCCGCATAGAAATTATCTTTGTAGGGAACCACACTACCCAGATATTTTTTTATCAATTCAGGATGTGCATGCACCGCTTTCGAAAATGGCATAAAGATAATGCCTTCTTCCGCTAATTTATCCTGAAAAGTATTTGCAACAGAGACACTGTCAAATACAGCATCGACTGCTACACCAGCTAAACGAGCACGCTCATCTAGAGGCACACCGAGTTTTTCGTAGGTGCGTAATAATTCTGGATCGACCTCATCTAAGCTTTTTGGTCCATCGGTTTTTTTCTTTGGTGCCGAATAGTAACTAATTGCTTGATAATCAATCTCAGGATAATGAACGTGTGCCCATTTAGGCGTTTCTAGGGTAAGCCAGTGATAATAAGCTTTTAGTCGCCACTCCAATAAGAATTCAGGCTCACCTTTAATACGTGAAATTTCACGCACAGTTTCTTCGCTCAATCCTGGTGGCAAACTATCCGACTCAATGTCAGAGATAAATCCTGCAGAATATTCTTTAGGAACGAAATCTTCTATTTGCTGTTTTTGTTCAGCCATTAATCTCACCATCCTTCGTTTTAACTAAAGCCATCGCATTTGTCGATGGATAAAAATGTATTGGGCTCACGCTTTCTGAAGCGACCTGCGGCACTAACATGTCAGATAATTTAACTTCATCCAAGGCATGAAATACCGCATTATTAATTCGCGTCCAGTTAGTCTGAATAGAGCAATGATTTTCTTGTTCACAATGACTTTCAGTGCCTACGCATTCGGTTAAGGCTATTGGGCCTTCAATTGCGGTAATAATTTCAGCAACCGATATTTTTTTCGGACTACTATTTAAACTATATCCACCGTGTGCACCGCGTTCTGAGGTCAACAAATTCGCCTGTGATAATGCTTTTAATACTTTTTTCACGGTTGGCAATGGTACCTGTACCGCGTCAGCAAGAGCATGGGCGCTGTGTTGCATCTCTGTTCTTTGAGCCAAATAGCTCATCAAAACAATACCGTAATCTGTTAATTTTCCCATTCGCAACATATGGCGTCCTCTTAATATGGGACTATTATAGTACCATTTAAAATAATAACCAAGTAACGCGCTCAGTTATTTCAATTAATAATCCTTATAAAAATGTGAGAGAATGAACAACGGTGAACTTTATCTGCTTAGTTGCTTACTAAAGAGAATCATCAGTTAGCTGATGAACACTTACATTTACGTAAAATAACCTTTTAATTCGAGAATCATTTAAATGAAATTAAAATCACTCGCAATTCTTCCTTTCTTATTTGGAGCCCCAGTAATGGCTGATACGAATGCCGCAAAACTAGATACTGAACAACAACAATTGAGCTATATTTTCGGCATTCAAGTCGGACAAAATATGATGTCTGAAGGTGTTGATTTAGAAATGGATGCATTTACTGCAGGTGTCGCAGATATGTTTGCCGGTAAACAACCACAATTAGATCAAGCAATAGCTGAAAAAGTAATTGGTACATTTCAACAGAAAAAAGCTAAAGAACTGGCTGATGTCATGAATGCCAAACAAAAAGTCGCTCAAACTTACCTCGATGATAATGCCAAAAAAGATGGTGTAGTCACTACTGCTAGCGGTTTACAATACACCATCATCAAAGAAGGCGATGGTGCAACACCGACTGAAACTGATAAAGTTATTGCTCACTATAAAGGGACATTGTTAGACGGTACTGTATTTGATAGTTCATATGAGCGCGGTGAACCAGCGACATTCCCAGTTAACGGTGTGATCCAAGGCTGGCAAGAAACGTTACAATTGATGAAAGAAGGCGCTAAATGGCAAATTGTTGTACCTGCTAATTTAGCTTATGGTCCTCGTGGTGCAGGTCAAGGCTCACCGATTGGTCCTAACGAAACATTGATTTTTGATATTGAATTGATTGCAATTACCAAATAATTTCAAACCATTCAAATAAAAAGGCCATGTCATTAAGTTGATATGGCTTTTTTTATGGTTTCTACTAGTATGTGTCGAATTAATCAGCCAAGTAACGTTTGTATTTTGCAAGTTTAAGCGCATGTAGGTCAACTAGAACTAAACCGTCAATACAGTTGCCAAAAGCAGCGTCAAGACTAAAGTCTATAAATCGCACTCCCCCAGTCTCACACAAGTCAGCATATTGTTTATACAGCGTTGGAATACTGACGTTCATATGCGCTAATTGAACCCGCATGGCTTTAAAATCAGCATCATAATCGAGTCCAGTGATAACATTACTAACCCTTTGTTGCATATTAGAATCTAATCGATACGGTACTCGTGCGATCGCAAGTTGATCTATATCCTTAAAATAATTCTGATAAAAAAATATAATGAGTGCCTTAGCAAATTCTGGATAACTATCACTTAAACTGACCGGGCCGAACAAGTAATGTATTTCAGGGTAACGTTTTAAATAGGCGCCAATTCCGTACCAAAGATAATCAAGACTTCTCTTACCCCAATATTTTGGGCTAACAAAACTGCGGCCTAGTTCGATTCCTTGCTCAAAAAATCCTGCCATCTGTTGCTGATTATAATCAAATAATTCCTGACTATAAATACCTCGGCTATCTGATTTTAAAAACACATTTTTAACTTCAGCTAAGCGGTATGCGCCGGCAATTTCAAGATCCTGTTCATCCCATAAAATCAAATGGCGATAATCACGATCATAACGATCTAGGTCACTTTTTTTGCCGGTGCCTTCACCGACCTGGCGAAACGTGATTTCACGTAGTCGACCAATTTCATGCATCACTGCTGAATCAGATTGATAATCAAACAAATATATTTTTTTACCGTCTGTTGTCTCACCTAGCAACTCTGCTTGTTGTAATTCTTTTTTAATTGCTCGTCGATCCAGAGGATGAACAATTGTTTGCTCTGTTTCGAATAACGGTGATTTACCTTTACCTACGCGATACAAATGATGTCGAATGAGTTTCGCCATTTGTTTTTTTGCTAAAGGAAGTAATCTGATCTGGTTAAAGGGGATTGACTGCCCGACTCGCAGGGTAATTGTTTGCGAGTTTTTATTAAAGATCTCATGCGCCAATAACATAGCAGCTAAGGGCTTATACAGCATTGAACTGCTATAAAATAACGATGAATTTCGTGCGTCGACATAAATTGGTAATATCGGTGAATTGGTCTTTTTTGAAAAATGTAGAAAGCCACTAGTCCATTTACCATCTCGTACACCATTGGGCCTGATGCGTGAGACTTCACCTGCGGGGAATACAATTACAGCCTGATCATTGTTCAAACAATTAATAATATCGGCAATACTACTTTTCTGAGTTGCTTTATTTAAATTATCGACTGGAAGCAATAAGTCTTTGACAGCTTGAAAGTTCATCAATATATCGTTGACTACAATTTTCACATCTCGCCTAACCTCCCCCACTAACTTTAACAGAGATAAGCCGTCTAGAGCTCCTAAAGGATGGTTGGCAACGATTACAACCCGTCCTGAAGCCGGAATATTGCTACGATCACGGTGCGAAATCGCATAACTAAATTTGAGGTGGTCTAATACCTGATCGATAAAATCGAAACCTTTCAAATCCTGATGGGCATCTAAAAACTGATTAACCTGATGTTCGTATGATAATTTACGCAGTAAACCAAGAGTTGGCTTTTTTATCCAAGGACTTTTGTGTTCAAAGTCAGGGAGTTTTTGTTGGATAGCACTTTCAATATTAAGCATTTCTCACCTCTCATTTGCCTTATTTCTAAAGCATAAAGGAGGTGTGTTACAACTTGATAATGATTACGTTACCATTTCATGACAGGATAGTAGAATCTATTTATGTTCTTCAGCGTGGGTTAAATAAAGCGTAACCCCAATAAGGGCAATACCACCAGAAAGCGCTAGTAATTCTATAGCCCCGTGAAAATCCATGCTGATTGCATGTTCAAAAAAGTTCACTATCAAAATCATGATAATAACCCGTCCAAGGCGAGTTTTAAGATCATCAAGACTATGAATTGCTAAAACAGATGATGAGGTTTCTGATTCTTCGGCTTGTTCGATTTTGCTGATAAATAGCTCATACAAACCTAAAGAAAAGATTAATAAGACGGTTGCCAACAAATAACCATCAATCACTTCGACGACATGCGTTACGGCTTCGGCACGAAAATCTTTACGTGCTTCACCAATCAAATCAGGTGAAAGATAATCACCTAAATGGATAACCAAATAAAAAGCATCGACTGAAGCCATATAAAACATAGCAAAGGCCGTGATCAAACTTACTACAACAGCAATAATAACTACAAAACGGCTATTCCAAAGTAGCGTTTCAAACACTTTCTCGATCATGATTCATACCAATTTAGGATTATACGGTTTGTACTGGAATGGCATGACGCGTGTTGATAATGTCATTTTTCTCATTCAGATAGACAAGCGTAGGTTTAAATTTGGCCACTTCTTTTTGGTCCAGTAGGGTATAAGCACAAATGATAATACGATCGCCAGGCGATGCTTTATGAGCCGCCGCACCATTCACCGAAATTATTTGTGAGCCAGCTTCAGCACGAATAGCATAAGTAATAAAACGGTTACCATTGGCGACATTGTATATATGGATCTGTTCGTATTCATGAATACCGGCAGCTTCCAAGAAGTTACTGTCAATCGCACACGAGCCTTCGTACTCTAATTCTGAGTGCGTTACACAGGCACGATGTAGTTTTGCTTTTAATAGAGTCAGTTGCATATCCGACCATCTGTAGTTAATTAGCTGGACATTATCGCTTTTTCAACAAAATCAGGCAAGATTACAAGCGATATTGTCGATTAGACGGGCCTTACCTAATCGCGCTGCGGCAAGAATCCTTAAGTTCTTATCGCCCGATATTGCCTGCGCCAGGTCATCTGCACGTCGAATATCTACATATTCGGCTTCAAAGCCAAGTCCTTCCAGTTTAGTGATGGCTTCTAGCTGTAGAGCGGGAAAATCTTGCTCCCCCATGACAATTCGTTGTTTAAAACTTAGCAAAGTTTGATATAAACCTGATGCTTGTTCTCGTTGCTGCTCAGTTAGATACTGATTTCGTGAACTCATTGCTAAGCCGCTTTCTTCACGAAAAGTCGGTGAACCAAGAATATCAACGGGTAAATTAAGATCGCGTATTAAGCGTTTGATTAATAATAGTTGTTGGTAATCTTTTTCACCAAACAGCGCAATGTCAGCTTGGACTATATTGAGTAACTTAGTAACAACGGTTGCCACTCCATCAAAGTGTCCTGGGCGCTTAAGTCCGCAGAGTTTATCATTCATATTAGGCACGATAATGTTCGTATGCGGGGCCATACCCTTCGGGTACATTACGTCTATTGTAGGAGTAAATATAACATCGCAATCCACTGTACTTAGCATATGGATATCAGCCATAACCGTACGTGGATAAGCGAATAAATCTGCTTTGTCATCAAACTGCAATGGGTTAACAAAAATACTGACCACAACTCTATCGGCCAACTCACTCGCTTTCCTCACTAGAGAAAGATGCCCATGATGTAAATTACCCATCGTTGGTACAAATGCAATTGTTTGTTTGAGATCTCGCCAGGCTTTAATTTGCGCTCGTAAGGCACTAATTGTTTCAACACTTTGCATTAAAATTGTTGTTCTAAAGTAGGGAACTCACCAGATTTTACATCCGTTACATATTTGGCAATCGCTGATTGAATAGTGCCGGTATCAGCCAGAAAATCATAGCTAAACCGAGGGCGTTTACCGAGCGTTAACCCCAACATATCATACAAAACAAGAACCTGACCATCACAGATACTTCCGGCACCAATACCAATTACGGGAATGGTCAATGTCTTGGTGACTTTTGCAGTTAATACGGCAGGCACACATTCTAATACCAACATATCGGCCCCCGCATCTTGCAAAGCGATAGCATCGAGGATTAATTGTTCTGCCGTTTCGGCATCTCGTCCTTGAACACGGTAACCGCCAACACGGTGTACAGATTGTGGTAATAATCCTAAATGAGCACATACTGGAATGCCTCGAGCAGTGAGTTGCTCAACAGTTGACGCCATTACAGCACCCCCTTCGAGTTTCACCATCTGAGCACCACCTTCAGCCATCAGACGAGCGGCGTTCGCAATCGCTTGGCCTTCATTTGCGTAACTCATAAAAGGCATGTCGGCGATAACAAATACTTTATCGCTACCACGCACTACGTTTTGGCAATGATAAATAATGTCATCAACCGAGACAGGAAGCGTACTTTCCTGACCTTGAATAACCATGCCTAGTGAATCACCCACCAAAATGACATCCACACCTGCTTGTTCCAACACGTGGCTAAAACTAGCATCGTAAGCGGTAAGCATAGCGATTTTATTTTGTTCTGCTTTCATCTGACGCAGACGAGTTAAATTTAAGCGACTCATTGTATTATCTCTATTTCACTTTTACTGGCAATGGATTGTAATAGTGCTTGCCACCTGTAATTGCGCCGATTTGATCTAGTAAATTATTGTAATCGGCTTCACTATTAACCAAATCAATTTGCTCAGCATTAACAATAAGTAGAGGCGAGTCTTCATAATAATGAAAAAAGTCTGCATAACTATCTGCTAATTTCTTCAAATAAGCATCTTCCACACGCTGTTCATAACCAATGCCTCGTTGCGAAACGCGTGATTTAAGCACTGGTAATGATGCCTGCAAATAAATCACTAAATCGGGAGTACGGTGATGTAATGTAAGATTGTCATAGACCATATTATATAAAGCTAACTCATCATCATCTAAGGTGATGTTGGCAAATAATCGGTCCTTTTCAACCATGAAATCAGCTAACTGCAAATTAGTGAATAAATCGTCCTGCTGTAGAGCTTTACTCAATTTTACACGTTGCATTAAAAAACTAAGTTGAGTTGGTAATGCAGACTGTTTCGGGTTTAAATAAAACTTTTCTAAAAATGGGTTGTTTTCAGGTTGTTCTAATATGCTGGCGCCTGAAAAGCTATCGGCTAGGCGCTTAACTAAATGGGTTTTCCCCACACCGATTGGGCCTTCCACAACAATATAGTTATGCGGTAATGTTCTCATAGCAATATTTTTTCCAGTTTTCGTAAGCCGTCACGTGGGCAATGTTGTAGCAATTGTCCTATTTCCCCCGCTTTAGGTATCTTTAAATTAGGTGCTATTTCAGCTAAAGGATAAAGCACAAATGCACGCAAAGAAATGCCCGGATGGGGAATCTGTAACCGCTCATCATAAATCTCATTTTGACCGTAAAGCAATACATCAAGATCTAAGGTTCGTTCACCCCAATGCCGTTTCCGAATACGGCCTTGTTGTTGCTCGATAGCTTGTAAAGCATCTAATAACCGATGTGCTGACAGGGCGGTTTCTATTTCTGCAACAGCATTAATATAATCAGGCTGATCTTGTGGCCCCATTGGCGGACTGGCATATAATGATGACCAGGCAATAAGTTGAGAATCAGGCAATGATTGTAAGTTGATAATTGCAGATTTCACTTGATCAACAGGATCAGCTAAATTACTGCCTAAACCAATATATGCCCGCATTAATCCGTCTTTGTAACAGGTTTTCTACGACGACGGCGACGTGCTTTAGGCTTTCCTTTTGCTAACGCTGCTGGCGACAAGTTTTTGACCAAATTTAACTGTTCGGCTTCATTGGCAAACTGAAACTGCGTCCACCATTCTGCTAATTCTTCTACTGGCTCACCTGTTTCAGCACGCAATAATAAAAAATCATAACCTGCTCTAAATTTAGGATGCGTTAATTGCTTAAATGCTCGTTTACCCTGGCGCTGTTCTAAGCGTGGTTGTAAGCCCCAGATATCACGGGTGTCAAGGGTATACCTTTTGGGTACAGCCACTCGGCTTACTTGCTCAGAAATGACTTCTGTTGCAGCTCGTAGTAAGGCAGGAATACTTGGAATCCCCTTTGTTTGATGAACTTGCCAGAGATGTCGAACAGGCTCCCATAACAAGGCTGCAAATAAAAATGCAGGTGTAACCGGTTTGCCTTCATCAATTCGCATATCAATATTTTCTAATGCTTTGATTAATAGTGTTCTAGGAAAACCGTCCACCTCAGTATGCAACATAGCCCCAGTCTGCGGGAACAATATGTCAAATACGCCATAATGGCATAACAACTCATGTGTTACAGCGGCATTTCCACTGAGATATAGTTTTAATGTTTCATCAAATAATCTTGCCGCAGGAATATCTGCTAACAAACTTGCTAACTCAGGAATTAAACGTTCAGTGTCATCATCTAGTTTTAAGCCTAATTTACCGACAAAACGTAAAGCGCGTAAAATTCGAACAGGGTCTTCACGATATCGTGTTTCAACATCACCAATCAGGCGAATTTTTCCTGCTTTCAGATCCGCAAGGCCTCCGGTGTAATCTACAATTGAGAAGTCTTGAATATTGTAATATAGGGCATTAACCGTAAAATCACGTCGCCATGCGTCTTGCTCTAAGGTACCAAAGACATTATCGCGCATGATGCGACCTTGATCATCAACATGTTGTTCAACTTCAGGCGGAGCTCTAAAGGTTGCCACCTCAATAACGTCGCGGCCAAAACCAACGTGTACCAACTTAAATCGGCGGCCAATTAAACGACTTTTACGAAACAATCGATGAACTTCTTCGGGCGAGGCATTGGTAGCGACATCGAAGTCTTTAGGTTCATGTCCCAACAATAAATCTCGTACACAACCGCCGACTAAATAAGCTTCAAAGCCCCCTTCTTGCAAACCTCTTAAAACTTTTAAAGCATGAGGACTAATCTGCCGGCGTGAAATCGTGTGATCTGCACGAGGAACAATAGTAGGCGCAGGCCCTAAGCTACTCGGTCCTCTCCCACGAATGCGTGGCTTCTTTTTAGTAATACCACTGATAATTTTATTAAGGGATAACATATGTGGTGAATAATACCATGCTTCTTATGATTAATAGCCTTTGTTTAACGGCTAACGAAGACAATTAAACCATGTTTTTTTGGAAGCTCGCAAATGACAAAATCATCGCATTATGATTTCATAGCCAATTGAACGGGTTTAAATGACCGCCGATGAATAATACACGGCCCTAAAGCCATCAATGCCTGCTGATGGTACTTGGTGGGGTAACCCTTATGTTTAGCAAAACCGTAACCAGGATAAAGTTCATCCATCACTTGCATTTCACGGTCCCTCGCCACTTTGGCTAGGATCGAGGCAGCAGCAATTGCAGGTTCAGATTGGTCACCTTTTATAATGGTAGTTACTGCACAGTCCAAATTAGGTGCTTGATTTCCATCGACTAATGCATGAGTCGGTTTAATATGTAAACTTTCTACTGCACGTTTCATTGCTAACAAGGTAGCCTGCAAAATATTGATGACATCAATTTCTTCAGCTTCAGCACGACCTAATGCCCATGCTAGTGCATTTTGTTGAATAATGGGTTCTAGTTGTTCACGTCGTTTTTCAGTTAACTTTTTAGAATCATTCAAACCAATAATAGGCTTGTTTGGATCGAGGATCACAGCAGCGGCAACAACAGCTCCAGCAAGTGGACCACGCCCTACCTCGTCGACTCCTACAATATAAATCTGAGCAGTCATCAATGATTATCTAACATGTTTAAAATCTCTTGGGCCGCATTATGCGCACCACCTGATGGCCCGAGTGCCGATAAAACTTGTTTACGGATCTTATCAGCCTTCATTTTGCTACTCGGATCAGCTAATAGTGCCGTTAATTCTGCTTCTAATCGCTCTGCAGTGACATCATCTTGTAATAGCTCTAAGACGACCGGTTTTCCAGTAACGATATTACATAAACCAACATAAGGAATTTTGATTAAGCGACGTAAAATATGATAACTAATCTGTGACACACGATACGTAATAAAATGCGGAACGGCTAATAGGGCGATTTCTAAGGTAACAGTGCCTGATGCGGCGACAATAGCATCACATGCTGCAGTCAACTCATAAAACTTATCATTCACTACTCTAACGGGAACAGCAGATTTAGCTAAAATACTGTTGATATAAGTTTCGTCTATCCCTGGTGCAATGGGTAAAACCACATCCACATTGCTGTTTCGATGCTGAATTCGTTCAGCTGCATCTAGCATCACAGGTAATAGATTATCAATTTCACTACGACGACTACCAGGGAACAAACCGATAACTCGACGGTTTAATTTTAAACCGGTTTTAATCTTAGCTTGTTTTGAGGTCAGTGTATTTTTAACGGCATCCACTAATGGGTGTCCAACACAGCTAACGGGCACGCCTGCATTTTCATAAATCGACACTTCAAAGGGAAATAACACCGCCATTTTATCAACATAACGCTTAATGACTTTAACCCTACCGGCCCGCCACGCCCAAACTTTCGGACTGATGTAATACAGGACAGGAATACCCATTTTTTTAGCTTGTTTGGCAAGTTTCAGATTAAAGCCTGGGTAATCTACTAAGACTAATAAATCAGGCTTATTCGCTTTAAGTTCTACAAGCAATTGATTATAAATATTTTTTATGTGGCGGTAGCGTTTAAGGACTTCAACGAGTCCCATCACGGCTAACTCGGAAAAATCGACCATAATTTCAGCGCCAGCGGCACGCATATTATTGCCACCAATACCTTTAACAGTAATATCAGGTCTCAGCTGTTTTAACTCGCTGATCATTCTAGCAGCATGGGCATCACCGGATGCTTCGCCAGTTATAACAACAATATTTTTATGGCTCACGCCTGATTATTCTCGGCGTAGCCTAGTAATTCTAAGCCGAAGCCTGACAGCCCATTCAACTTAGTCGGCGTGCCAATAACACGCATTTTTTTCACACCTAAATCAGCTAGAATTTGCGCCCCGACTCCAAACGTTCGTAAATCCCAGCCTAATTTAGTAGCAAGAATAGCTTCACCACGATCTTGTTGCTGATAGCGTTCAATCTTTGCCGCTATTTGTATGTTTTGTTTTGGCTGACGTAAAACCACCAACACGCCTTTACCCTCTTGTTGAATTTTTTTCATTACGAGAGGTAAAGGCCAGTGACTCGGTTCACGTGTCGCGCCAATCAAATCCGTCAAAGGATCAGCCATATGTACCCGCACCAAAGTTTCTTCTTCTGGATTTATTTCTCCAGCAACTAAGGCGAAATGAACTTGGCTATTAACCGTATCTTGAAAAGTATATAGTTGGAAATTACCTTGCTCCGTGGGCATTGCACATTGTGATAGCCGTTGTACGGTCATTTCATTTTCTAGACGGTAACTGATTAAGTCGGCAATTGTGCCGATTTTTAAATTATGTGTTTGTGCGAACTCTTCGAGATCAGGACGACGTGCCATACTGCCATCTTCATTTAGAATTTCAACAATCACCGCGGAAGGGTCTTTGCCCGCTAATTCTGCTAAATCACAGCCTGCTTCTGTGTGTCCTGCACGCGTTAGCACACCACCAAGTTGCGCTTTCAATGGGAAAATATGTCCCGGTTGGACCAAGTCTTCAGGCACCGCATCCTCATTGACTGCAGCTAAAATCGTTGAAGCACGATCAGCGGCTGAAATGCCGGTGGTCACACCCTCAGCCGCTTCGATTGATACCGTAAAGTTGGTCGAGTAAGCGGCTTGGTTATCAGTCACCATCAAAGGTAATCGTAATTGGCGACAACGTTGTTCCGTTAAGGTCAAGCAAATTAACCCGCGCCCAAACCGCGCCATAAAGTTAATGGCCTCGGGCGTTACACATTCTGCAGCCATAATTAAATCGCCTTCATTCTCACGATCTTCATCATCCATAATGACGACCATTTTACCTTGTTTCATGTCATCAATAATTTCAGCGGTAGTATTCAATTTCATTTAATAAATCCGTTTTGCAACAATGTTTCACGCGTAATACCTGAGGCTTGTTTAGGTAATAATCGTTCTAAATAACGTGCAATCAAATCAACTTCAAGATTGACCTGTGTGCCAACTTGATAACTTTTCATAATTGTTTCTTGCATAGTATGTGGAATAATATTGACTTCAAACCAGTTATTTTCTGCTTTATTGACTGTCAAACTTGTTCCATCAATACAAATTGAACCTTTTTCGGCAATATATCGCTCAAGACCTAATGGCACCTCAAAACGAAATTGCACCGAGCGTGCAGATTCTTGCTTAGCGATAATCTTACCAAGCCCATCAACATGACCGCTGACAAAATGCCCTCCTAAACGATCACCGACAGCGAGTGCCTTTTCTAGATTAACTTCAGAACCTGCCTTGACGGCACCCAAGCTTGTTCGGTCTAAACTTTCTCGTGACACATCAAAACTCAGCGAGCCCTTGGACATAGCGATTACAGTCAAGCAAACACCATTATTAGCGATACTATCGCCCAATTTAACGTCTGATAAATCTAGGTTCTGTGTTGCTACTTGGAGACGTATATCACCGCCCTTAGCTTGAACGGATTCAATCTTGCCTATCGTAGCAATAATTCCGGTAAACATGTCTTAATTTTCCTCGTTGTATTGCGGTAACGCAGTAATTCGCCAATCACGGCCAACGGCTCGTATATCAGTTATCTGCAAATCAATATTTTGTGCCATTGTCGTGAAGTCTGGTAGGTGGAATAAGCCGTTAGCGCCATCACCCATGATTTTAGGAGCCATATAGATTACCAATTCATCAATCAAGCCAGACTGAAGTAAGGCGCCATTTAATTGTGAACCCGCTTCCACCATAACTTCATTGATTTCACGTTTAGCTAACTCAGTCATTAAAGCGAATAAATCAACCCGATTATTGTCTGATGGAAAAGTCCAAACTTCAGCTGGCAACATCGTTTTAACAGCAACGCTTGTAGCAATTAATACCTCAGCATTATCTTGAAAAATTTTGGCATCGACAGATATACGTAATTGGCTATCAACCACTACACGCAATGGTTGTCGAATTACTTGTTGAGGATACCAACCTTCCGGGCGAACTGATAGTGCTGGGTCGTCAGCTAATACAGTGCCTATTCCCGTTAAAATAGCCGAGCTTCGCGCACGTAATTTCTGCACATCTTGACGAGCTGCAGGGCCAGTTATCCATTTACTTTCACCTGATGCCATTGCAGTGCGGCCATCGACACTCATGGCCATTTTACTGCGTACATAAGGGCGCCCAATGCGCATCCGTTTACAGAATCCTATGTTTAAGTTTTCAGCCTGTTGTTCCAATATTCCGACGGTTACTTCTATTCCTGCCGCTTTTAATTTTGCGATACCGCTACCTGCGACACGGGGATTAGGATCGGTCATTGCGATAAAAACACGTTTAACGCCTGAATTTATTAAAGCATCTGCACAAGGCGGTGTTCGACCAAAATGACTGCAAGGTTCAAGCGTGACGTAACAATCAGAATCTTTAGCTTTTAGTCCTGCCTCTTTGAGCGCATTGACTTCTGCATGGCCTTCACCTGCAAGCTGATGCCAGCCCTCGCCCACTATCTGGTTGTTTTTAACAATGACACAGCCTACGCGTGGATTGGGAGCAGTTGTAAATAAGCCGCGCTCTGCTAATTGCAAAGCACGGCTCATGTAAGTGGTATCAGAAGTCATGTATTACCAATAAGATTGCTGGCAGTGAGATCGTATATGGTTTGCACTTTCGTGCTGTGACCAGCCATTTCCCAAAGCATCATTCAAAGTTCCTTAAAATCTGCTCGACCATTTGAGTTACCAAGCACACCTGAATGACTATGGTTAATACTTCGACTTTGGTCTATATAACGGATCCCTTGCAGATTAATTCGATCATCAACAGTAGTGACTTTTGTCATATTATTTTTTGTTAACTAATGGATTAGATAAACTTTCCATACGCTCAATTTCTTCTCGAAAAGCATTAACGTCCTGAAAACTACGATAGACTGAGGCAAAACGAACATAGGCCACTTCATCAAGTTCTCGTAACGCATCCATCACCCAGTCACCAACAAGGCGACTTTCAACTTCACGATCTCCCGTAGCAATGAGTCGTCGTATGATGACTTTAACCGCACTGTCTACTGAATCAATACTAACAGGTCTTTTTTCTAATGCTTTTAACAAACCTGATCGTAATTTATCTTCGTCAAACAAGGAGCGAGATTGATCACGCTTAATCAATCTCGGTAAAGCTAGTTCTGCAGTTTCATATGTCGTAAAACGTTCATTACATTCAACGCAACTACGACGTCGACGAATTGCGTCACCTTCAGCAGACAGACGTGAGTCAACTACTTTAGAATCATCTGCTCCACAAAAAGGACAACGCATTCCGCTTGAACGTTCTAGTTACGCGTAAACAGGCAAGCGTAGGCATATTGCCATTGCTTTAGCTTTAGCCTCGCTAATGACTGCTTCATCTCCACGACCATCAATAACATCACACATCCAACCAGCAAGATCAATACAATCTTGTTCATTAAAACCACGAGTTGTCACCGCAGGTGTACCTACTCGAATACCTGATGTTACAAATGGCGATTGCGGATCGTTTGGCACCGCATTTTTATTAACGGTGATATTGGCGTTGCCCAACCATGCATCGACATCTTTACCTGTTAAGCCCGCTTCGATAAAGCTAACAAGGAATAAATGGTCATCCGTGCCTTTAGAAATGACATCGTAACCTCGAGACATAAATACTTTGGCCATTGCTTGTGCGTTTTTAACGACTTGTTGCTGATATGTTTTAAATTCTGGCAGCATTGCTTCTTTAAATGCAATCGCTTTTGCTGCGATAACATGCATTAACGGGCCACCTTGGAAACCAGGGAAAACAGCTGAATTTAGCTTTTTCTCAATTTCGGCATTAGCTTTAGCCAAAATCAAACCACCGCGTGGGCCACGTAGGGTTTTATGGGTTGTTGTTGTGGTGACATCAGCAATTTGTACTGGGTTAGGATATAAACCCGCGGCAACTAAACCAGCAACATGAGCCATATCAACTAATAAGTAAGCACCAACAGAGTCCGCGATGTCACGGAAACGTTGCCAATCAATAATACGTGAATAGGCAGAGAAACCAGCCACAACCATTTTTGGTTTATGTTCTTTAGCTAAACGCTCAACTTCATCAAAATCAATTTCGCCTGTTTCAGCCTTCAATCCGTAAGAAAATGAATTGTAGATCTTACCAGAAGCACTCACTTTAGAACCGTGAGTCAAATGACCACCATGAGCCAAACTCATGCCAAGAATCGTGTCTCCTGGTTGAAGCAAAGCTAGATAAACGGCCGCATTTGCTTGTGACCCTGAGTGCGGTTGCACATTAGCATAATCAGCGCCGAATAATGACTTTGCACGATCAATCGCCAATTGCTCAGCTTGATCAACATATTCACAACCACCGTAATAACGCTTACCTGGGTAACCTTCAGCATATTTGTTAGTTAAGGAAGAACCTTGCGCTTCCATCACCCGTGGGCTAGTGTAGTTTTCTGAAGCGATTAATTCGATATGATCTTCTTGACGCTGATTTTCAGCCTCAATAGCGTTAAAAATTTCGTCATCAAAACCAGCAATGGTCATATTTTTCTTGTACACAGTATTCCCCTGTTTCTACTGTAAAATAGGCACTCATTCTATCTCACTACGCCGTTAGCTTCTATGCCATCGCGTTATTTTTATTTACTCATTACGGAAATAATTTCTTATGAATATCGCATTATTAGGAACAGGCTTGATGGGACAAGCACTCGTCGAGCATTTACTCGCTGAAGGGCAAAGCGTTTCGGTATACAATCGAACAGCAGAAAAAGTAGTAGATCTTCAGCAAAATGGTGCTTTAGTGACTGACACTGCGCAAGAAGCATTGCTCAACAACGATATTTGTATATTGATGCTCAGTGATGCTGTGGCGATTCACGCGGTACTAAACAGCATTGACAAAGAAACTTTCAAGGACAAGCTCATCATTCAAATGGGCACAATTTCTCCCAATGAATCACGTTCAATTCATCAGTACATTAGCGAACGTCATGGCAGATATTTAGAATGCCCGGTTTTAGGAAGCTTGCCAGAAGCACGAAGTGGGACATTAATTCTTATGGCAGGCGGTTCGAGTGAAGATTACAACGCAGCTTTACCACTATTACAATTTATGGGAAAAGATCCACGCCATATAGGTGATATAGGTCAAGGTGCAACCCTTAAATTAGCGATGAATCAACTAATCGCCGGACTGACATCAAGCTTTGCTTTAAGTCTAGCGCTGGTAGACAAAGAAGGTATTGAAACAGAGAAATTTATGTCTATAGTTAGAGACAGTGCTTTATACGCGCCAACTTTTGATAAAAAACTCGACCGCATGTTATCGCGAGATTTTACTCGCCCGAACTTTCCCACTAAGCATTTAGCAAAAGATACACGGTTATTTCTTTCAGTAGCTCAACAGTTGAATCTGGAAACATGTGCTTTGGAGGGGATTAACCAATTATTAGATAAAACCTTAGATCAAGGTCTAGCAGATACCGATTATTCGGCAATAATGGCGGGTATTACAAAAGCGCAGTAGATACAAAAACGCCCTCAATCGAGGGCGTTTAAAATATTAGCTATTACAGACTAAATAAATCACGTCTGACAATTGTTTCATTTCTATCAGGGCCAGTTGAAATAATATCAATTGGCACACCTGCTAATCTTTCTACTTCATTGATATAGGCGCGAGCATTAACCGGCAAATCATCAAAACTGGTCACACCAAGTGTTGATTCTGCCCAGCCAGGCATATCGACATAAACAGGTTTACAACCTTCAAACTCTTCCGCACTTAACGGCAGAACATCAACTGCTACGCCATTACGCTGATATGACACGCATAGGCGGATGCTCTCCAAACCATCTAATACATCTAATTTAGTTAGGCATAATCCAGTAATACTATTAACCCAGCTAGCACGCTTAAGCGCAACAATATCTAACCAACCACAACGACGACCACGTCCTGTTGTTGCTCCAACTTCACGACCTTTATCAGCTAAATATTGACCGAGTTCGTTTACTTTGCCTTCATCATCAAGTAATTCTGAGGGAAATGGTCCACCGCCTACACGAGTTGCGTAGGCTTTTGTAATACCTAAGACATAGTCAATATGGCAAGGTCCAACACCTGAACCTGTTGCGCTACCACCAGCTGTAGTGTTAGAAGATGTAACATAAGGATATGTACCATGATCAATATCTAGTAATGCACCTTGAGCACCTTCAAACATTACGTTATTTCCGGCAATCGAATACTTCTGCAACATATCTGGAATATCAGCGATCATGGGTAATAAAACATCACGCATCGCTAAGGTTTCATCGCGTATTTGTTCAAAACTAACTGGCGCAACTTGATAATAATTAATCAAAGAAAAGTTATGAAATTTGACAACTTCTTCAAGTTTAGCAATAAAACCTTGTTCATTTTTTAAATCGCCCAATCGTAAACCACGACGTGCAACTTTGTCTTCATATGCAGGACCGATACCGCGGCCTGTTGTGCCGATCGCTTCTTTACCTAGGCGTAATTCACGCGCCTGATCTAAAGCGATATGGTATGGCAAAATTAATGGGCAAGCCGCACTAATTTTAAGACGTTTACGGACAGGAATACCTTTTGCTTCCAGCGCTGTCATCTCTTTGATCAATGCATCTGGAGACAATACCACACCATTGCCAATCAAACATTGCACATGCTCACGTAAGATGCCAGATGGAATCAAATGTAGGACGGTTTTTTGACCATCAATAACCAAGGTGTGACCTGCATTATGACCACCTTGAAAACGAACAACAGCTGACACATTATCTGTCAACAAATCAACTAGTTTACCTTTACCTTCATCGCCCCATTGAGAGCCAATCACTACGATATTTTTAGCCACGAGTTTCCGTTCCTGTTTCAGCCACTAACCAGCGGCTTTCTTGTTGTATGAGAGTTCTTGATGTTGATATTTCACTACCCGCTAGCTGATATATAACCACGTCGCCTTCGCTACGTAATTTCTCAACCATATTGTGTTGTTGTTGATCATCAGTCCAGGTAACAGCAATAGGTTGAATAGTTTCAGCATTGGTGGCTAATTGATTGACCAGTATTTTCAGATCTAAACTAAACCCTGTTGCAGGTTGTGCCTGACCGAAATCTTCACCGATATCATCGTAACGTCCACCCATGGCAATTGCCTGCGCAGTGCCTTTTTGATAAGCGGCGTATACCACACCAGTGTGGTAGTGATAACCACGTAATTCAGCAAGATCAAAGTTCAACGCTAAATCGGGTAAACGTTGCTTAATCATAGTTGCAATGGTCGTTAATGTTGCCAGCGCTTGTTGAACTGATGCTGGTGCCTCACTTAATAGCTGTTGTGCTTTTGCTAATACTTCAATGCCACCATTCAATTCAGCTAGTCCTAGCAACATAGTTTGGTGTGAAGTTGATAATTTATACTGCGTCAGTAGATTTTCGATATCAGGTGTGGATTTGCGCTGTAATGCAGAGAATAATGCTTGCTCTTGTTCAACATTCAAACCTGCACCATGCGCCAACCCACGATAAATACCGACATGACCCATATCTAGCAATAAATCAGGAATGTCGCCTAATGTTTCGATCATTAGCTGGACAATTTCCATATCACTTTCTGGGCCTGCGTGACCGTAGATTTCAGCACCTAATTGAATAGGATTTCTTGAAGTGCCTTGGCCACTAGGCAGGGTATGCAAAACATTGCCTATGTAACACAATCTTATGACACCTTGTTGGTCACGCAAATTATGCGCGGCCATACGTGCAACTTGAGGCGTCATATCTGCACGAATACCCAACAAACGTCCTGACATTTGATCTGTTAATTTAAACGTTTGTAAATCTAATGCTTTTGCCGTGCCTGTCAATAAGGAGTCGAGATATTCAACTAAGGGTGGAAATACTAACTGGTAACCCCACGCTTGCATCCTATCTATCAATTTTCGACGTAACACTTCAAGTTGTGCTGCTTGTTTTGGCATTAACTCATCGATGCCTTCCGGCAACAACCAACGATCTTTATGACTCATCTAATCAATTTACCCAATAAAGTAATGCAATACCCAAAACCATGCTAAAAAGCCCAATGCCTCTTAAATGCTGATCTTTCATACTGGCCATTTGCAATAAAGTGCGACGAAACGCTATCGGATTTAAAAAAGGCATAATTCCTTCTATCACCAGCATTAATGCTGATCCTATCCATAATCCATGCAATAGCGTTTCGTTCACAAAGATTTATTTAACGTTTGAACCACTAAAGTTCTTGAAAAATTCACCTTTAGGTTCAATTACAAGCATATCGTCACTACTAAATACGTTTTGGTAAGCGGTTAAACGGCGATAAAATGAATAAAAATCACTGTTTTGGCCATAGGCTTTAGCATATGTATCCGTTGCTTTTGCATCACCCGTACCACGTAATTCTTCTGCTGTACGTTTGGCATCAGCAAGAATAATAGTACGTTGGCGGTCGGCATCAGAACGAATTTTCTCTGCCTCTTCAGCACCTTGTGAGCGCAATGTTTTAGCTACACGCTCACGTTCAGCTTCCATACGAGTATATACTGACGAGCTAACTTCTGATGGCAAATCAATTCGCTTAATTCGAACGTTCACAATTTCAATACCAAATTTGCTTGCTGTTTCATTCGCATCAGAAATAATGAGGTCAACCATAGTTGTGCGGTCACCAGATACTAATTGTTGAATAGTACGTTTACCAAATTCACCACGTAATCCATCTTTAACTATCTGTGACAAACGCAATTGCGCACGGTCTTCGATGCCACCCATTGAAGTGAAATAAGCAGAAACATCTGCAATGCGCCACAGAATGAAAGAGTCAACTATTACGTTTTTCTTCTCACCAGTCAAATAACGTGATGGCGTTGCATCAAAAGATTTAACACGACCATCAAAACGGCGAACTTCATTCACGAAAGGAATTTTAAAGTGTATACCTGGTTCAAAATCAGACCGCTCAATTTGTCCTAGACGTAATAACAAAACAAGTTGACGTTGGTCGACAAAAAATACTGATGTCATCGCAGTTATAAGTGCTAACAAACATAGGAAAATAATTACATTAATACGTGAAGACATCTTAACGGCCCCCTCTATTGCGTGCATCATCACGAAGTGATGCAGAGTTTGATGACGATGTGCCTGTTGCTGAATCGTTATTAAGCAGTGAGTCGGGATTGATTCGCGCTGATGAACCTGATGAGCCATCACGCATTTTATCTAATGGTAGATACAAAACATTGTTGCTATCTTTAGAGACATCAACCAACACTTTTTGTGTTCGACTATAAACAGATTCCATCGTATCAAGATATAAACGTTCTTTAGTTATGGCAGGTGCTTTTTCATATTCTTTCATCACCTGTAAAAAACGGCTTGTTTCACCATCCGCTTTAGCCGTTATTTGACTCTTATACGCTTCTGCTTCTTGCACAAGTCTAAATGCGGCACCACGTGCTTTAGGCACTATGTCATTAGCGTAGGCTTCAGCTTCATTTTTTTGACGTACTTCATCCTCACGCGCTTTAACTACATCGGCAAACGCTGCTTGCACTTGCTCTGGCGGCTGGACGTCTTGCATATTTACGCTAGTAATCATTAACCCCGTTTCGTGACTATCCAACATAGATTGAAGTAGTTCTTCTGTTCCCGCAGCAATTGCACTACGCCCTTCTGTCAATACGAAGTCCATCTTTGATGTACCCACTGTTTCACGCACCGCGCTTTCTGTCATCTGACGTAAGGTCAGGTCAGGGCTTCTAACGTTAAACAAATAGTCAGCGGCATCTTTAATGCGATATTGCACAGCGATTTTTAAATCAACAATATTTTCATCTTGGGTCAACATTAAGGATTCTGAAAGAATGGTACTTCCAGTACGGCCGCCAGTCGTGCGATAACCGATTTCTACATTTCGAATCTGTTCAACATCGACTACTTCGACTGATTCAATTGGGTAAGGAAGATGCCAGTGAGGTCCAGAAGTCGTAGTGTCACTATAAGCACCAAAACGAAGTACTACACCTTGTTCGGCAGGTTCTACGATATATATACCTGACGCAAGCCAAACAACAAAAACAACAGCGGCAATCAATCCTATGCCTATCGCACCGCCTTGACCTGACGATTGGTCATCTGAGCTACTAGTGCCAGAACCACCAAACATCGCACTTAGTTTATTTTTTAGGTTACGCATTACATCGTCTAGATCAGGTGGACCATCATTGCCACGGTTATTACCCCATGGGTCTTTGTCGTCTTTACCAGGTTCGTTCCAAGCCATTTAGCGCTCCAAAATTGAGTTTAATAAATTCAAACAAGTTCATTTTACGGACATCATCGGCATTAGGGAACCGTTGATTCAGTTGCTTCATCTAATTCATCTGTATGTTCAGGAAAGTATTCTTGTAAGGCTTGACGCAGTAGATCGATACCCTCGCCCGTTTTAGCTGAAAGCCAGACCCGAGTAATCCGTCCGTTTTCGTCACGGTCTAACCGAGCTTTATGATTTTCAAGGAGGTCAATTTTATTACACACGATCAACTGTGGTACTTCATCAGCGCCAATTTTTTGCAAAACCTCATCGACGTGATGCAATAAGTCATCACGATCGGCGGCTCCAGCATCAACAACATGGAGCAATAAAGCGGCATCGCGTGTTTCATCTAATGTTGAACGAAATGATTCCACCAAGTCATGGGGTAGTTTTCTAATGAAACCTACCGTATCAGCCATAATTAAAGGTTGTATGCCATGTAATTTCATGCGTCTTAAGGTAGGATCTAATGTGGCAAACAAGCGATCATCCGCGTATACATCAGCGGCTGTTAGTCTATTAAATAGACTAGATTTACCCATATTTGTGTAACCCACTAAGGAGACAACTGAGATATCACTACGTTGGCGCGAACGACGACCTTGATCGCGTTGTGATTGTACTTTTTCAAGTCTTTTTTTAAGAGATTTAACACGTTGTGCTAATAAACGTCGATCGGTTTCTAACTGAGATTCACCCGGCCCGCGCATACCAATCCCACCTTTTTGACGTTCAAGATGGGTCCAGCCGCGAACAAGTCGCGTGGACATATGTTTAAGTTGTGCTAACTCAACCTGCAATTTCCCTTCATGAGAACGGGCTCGACGTGCAAAAATATCTAGGATAAGACCAGTACGAGCAATAACGCTACATTCTAATTGTTTCTCAAGATTGCGTTCTTGGCTTGGTGATAAATCATGATTAAAAATAACCAAGGCAGCATCATTTGCAAGAACGTGTTGACGAATTTCTTCAACTTTTCCTGTCCCTGCAAAAAATTTTGCATCTGGCCGTTGGCGTTTGCCATGAACTATCGTGGCAATACGAGCTCCTGTGGATTCAACTAATTCAATAAATTCTTGTTCAGCTTCAGCAAAATCCGAGACATTTAAATCAAGATGTACCAGCACAACGGCTTCTTTTTTTGATGCATCATCGAATGCTGCATCACTATTTGGACGATCAAACAATCAAAATACTCCCTTAATCATCAGCAGTAATAGTAACGTTCCTGACTGGAACAATGGTTGATATTGCATGTTTATAGACCATTTGATTAACAGAGTTTTTCAGTAAGATGACAAACTGATCAAAAGAATCAATTTGACCCTGTAATTTGATTCCATTTATCAAAAAAATAGAAACGGGTACATTTTCACGCCGTAATGCATTTAAAAATGGGTCTTGTAGTAATTGTGCCTTAGCCATGTATCACTCCTAATTGTTATTGTAATTTTATAGAGAAGTTTTAATTGTATGATTTGCGATTAAATTGTCAATTCTGGGCACTGGTGACTTATATAGTTAGCAATCTGATCAAGAGGTAAATCAGCACCACTATCAAACCAAACACCATCAGGTTGGGCTCGCAACCATGTCAGTTGGCGTTTTGCCATTTGCCTTGTCGCGATGATTGCTTTTTCAATCATTTCCTCTTGATCATATTCGCCAGATAAATGTGACCAAGCTTGCCGATAGCCGACAGCACGAATTGAAGGTAAATCAGGATGACAGTCCTTACGACTAAATAAAGCTCTCACTTCATCTATAAAGCCATTCGCAACCATTGATTGGTAACGCCACGCAATTCGCTGATGTAATACTGCACGATCGAATGGACTAAGAATCAGTTTAATAATTCGATACGGTAACTGACTAGTTGTAACATTGGTAAGTTCCGTCAAGCTTTTACCGGTAATTTCATACACTTCTAATGCACGCTGTAATCGTTGAGGATCGTTAATATGGATTCTTGCTGCTGAAATAGGATCGAGAACACTAAGACGCTCATGTAGATGAGCAAGCCCATATTGCTCCGCTTCATATTCTAACTGGGCACGTATTTCCATATCCGCTACCGGCAAATTAGCTAAACCGTGTTCTAAGGCTTTAAAATAGAGCATCGTACCGCCAACAAGCAGAGGCAGATTTCCTCTGGCGGTGATCTCAACCATAAGCTTCAAAGCATCTGTTCTAAAGGCCCCTACCGAATAACTCTCTGTCGGGTCAATAATATTTACTAAATGGTGTGGATATTGACTTAATATTTCAGGCTCAGGTTTTGCCGTACCAATATCCATTCCACGATAAACTAAAGCTGAATCGACACTGATAATTTCAACGGGAAAACGATTGGCGATATCTAATGCTAAATCTGTTTTCCCCGCTGCCGTCGGCCCCATGATAAATAGAGCTGGCGGTAATATTGATGGTGTTAAATCTAGATTCAACCTTGCTTCATCGTATCGTAAAAATCAGCATTGGTTTTAGTTGCTTTCAAACGGTCCATCAAAAATTCCATCGCATCGATAGGATCCATTGGTGCCAGCAATTTACGTAAAATCCATAATTTATGCAGATCATTACTGTCTGTTAGCAACTCTTCCTTACGAGTACCTGATCGCGTTACGTTGATAGCAGGATAAATACGACGATCAGCCAATTTACGTTCTAGCTGAAGTTCCATATTACCGGTACCTTTGAACTCTTCAAAGATAACCTCATCCATTCGCGAGCCAGTCTCAACCAAAGCCGTAGCGATAATAGTAAGACTGCCACCTTCTTCAATGTTACGAGCAGCACCAAAGAAACGTTTAGGTCTTTGTAAGGCATTTGCGTCAACACCACCAGTCAGTACCTTACCAGATGATGGCGCAACAGTATTATAAGCACGAGCCAAGCGTGTAATTGAATCTAATAAAATGACCACATCGTGTTTATGTTCCACCAAACGTTTAGCTTTTTCGATGACCATTTCAGCAACTTGTACATGACGAGTAGCGGGCTCATCAAAGGTACTTGAAACTACTTCACCTTTAACTGAACGCTCCATTTCTGTTACTTCTTCAGGACGCTCATCAATTAATAAAACGATAAGGTCACTATCAGGATAGTTAGCAGCAATAGATTGAGCAACCATTTGTAAGATCATGGTCTTACCTGATTTAGGCGGTGCAACGATTAAAGCACGTTGGCCTTTGCCAATCGGAGCGGCTAAATCAATAATACGTGGCGTTAAATCTTCAGTACTTCCATTTCCACGCTCTAAGGTAAAACGTTCATTAGGAAATAATGGGGTGAGATTCTCAAAAGGAACTTTATTTTTTGATTGTTCTGGTTTTTCATAATTGATTTCATCTACTTTAATTAAAGCAAAGTAGCGTTCGCTGTCTTTAGGCGCTCGAATTTTACCAGTAATCGTATCACCCGTTCTCAAATGAAAACGACGGATTTGACTAGGTGAAACATAAACATCATCAGGACCGGCAATATAAGATGCTTCAGCTGAGCGTAAGAAACCAAACCCATCTTGTAGCAACTCAAGTACACCTGTCGTGATGACTTCTTCACCCTGCTTTGCATGTTCTTTAACGATTGAAAATATCAAGTCTTGTTTACGGTTTCTTGCCAAGCCTTCTAGCTTCATCGAAAGAGCAAGCTCCATAAGGTCGGCAGCAGACTGCTTTTTAAGTTCTGTCAGATTCATGTAATACCTAAAGTGGGATTTTTAATATAGAAATAGATGTATACGCGATAAAGCTGTATAGATAGTTTATTGGGAGGGGTTTTCGAAATTGCATGCATGTTAGCAAAAAACCTGATTTTAGTATAGCTAAATACGTGCAGTAGTCAAGTTTTAATAGCGTAAATTTAAGCAGTTACTAATTTAGCTATTTTTTGAACGGAATAATACGGTGTTATAAAAAAGGTAACTTTTAATGTAGCTCTAGAAACAAGCTTATTTTCAATACTCATTAATAGGTCGATGGGCAATGAATGTGCTGGGGAAGTATAACCTAAACTTACACAATATATTTTTTCCAAGTTTTTATCTGTCGAGTTAATTTTAAGTGGAACGAATATACAATAACTACTAAAGATCATTTAATGTCAGTTTTTTCTGCAATGCGATGAATTAAGGCGGGATTTCAACATTAAACATGTTGAGTGAGCAAAATGATAGTATTTTTTTAACTCGGCCAAGCTCACATAAAAAGTAGCATAATGTTTATTATGAACAATAGCGCTTGTTCAGCACCTTATCTCAAAAAAGCCAATCTGATATTTAATTAAAAAACTCACCTTAAGGCTCGGAAACCGAGCACTTAAGGGAGAAAAGAGGATTATTCAATAGAAAAAACCTCAGTAGCCAGAATAAAGACGACTGAGAGATTTACATTTTAAAAAGATTTAGAAACACCAAACACCACTCGGCTATCAACAATTTGATTGTTAGACTCGAAACCGTAGAAATCATTGTCACCAACTTTGATATCCGTGTCGTGGTAACGCACGTCAACATTGAAACCAAACACGTTACGACTGATACCGAGATTCCAATGTGTCCAATCAGCATCATATTGACTCTCGAACATTTGACGACCTATACCACCAGATAAATTAAAGTCATAAGGCAAAGCGATGCTTGGGTGAATTGCAACATTATGTGACTGAACGCCATCCACGCCAAACCAATCAGTGATGGTCGGTGAGTATTCCAGTTTGATATTTACTGAGCCAAATTGTTTGTCGACGTAGTTGAACATTTCCAAGTAGTTTGAATCAGTATCACTAGGATAAATATATTGGAAAAGCATACTGTTGAAGTTAATGCCTGTTCCTGCAATATCTTTTGTTGTATAGCCTACATAAGGTCCATAAATAGCGTTAATATTATCATTGTCACCGTCTGCGCTCCCGCCAGGGAACAGGTTATTGGCAAGATAATACCCTAGATAGATCCCACTGGAATGTGACCATGTTATGGCACCTTTCAGCGAAGGAATCTTACCATCATTAGTTTCTGACTCACCACGAAATACGTAGTCAGAAGCAAATTCAATCCAAGTACTAAATTTGCCACCCAGCACTTCTTCACGATCTAAATAATCTACAAATTGATTAGACTGTTTTGCTGCTTTAGCTGCGCCTGTTTCTGCTTCTCCATCTGCCCATACAGGTGACATCATCGTTGCGGCGAGGGCAACAGGCAAAGCCTTTAATAAAAATTTTGTTGGATTCATTTTGTGAACTCCTTATCTAATGTTGCATGTATGACAGGACGGCATGTAGTGGTTTCAGAAGGCACCATGATTGCCGATAAATCAAGATTGGGGTTGGCTACGTATGACACCGGTTCAGCAATCTCGTCGTAGATTAGGGTGACTTCTTTTGGCACATACTGACTTTGTTCATTTTTAACACCACGTTCAGTGTTGTACGGATCTGTAAATTCGCCATAAGTACCTGATTGAACGTTATAGGTAACTTCTTTAGTACCGACACCAGCGTTAGCTAAATACTTATTAGGATCATTCCAATCACGACCATCTAAATTTGCAAAAAACTTAAGATCAACCAATACCGAATCACATAATGGTGTAACTTCTTCATAATTGGTTGGGAAACCAGAACCACCTGATGTATCTGGGTATCGTCCCCAATCACCACCTTTTAAAGGACAAGCGCCCCCGGCACCATAAACTGCACGGTCAGGATGATGGACACCATAAATCGGCAGACCAACAGCTTTACCTTCCTCACCAGACTCTAAGTGAAAGCGTGGTTGAGCAGTAACCGTAGTTTTTAAGTTGATAGCTTTATCTTTAATTGCCTCATAGTAGGGGCCTTCAGGACGAACATAACTGTGATCAGTATTGTCATTATTGTCATAAACCGCTGTCACAAATAGATAAGGGGTATTAAAAAATGGACGTTCTACTATGTAGTACTCAGCATTTGTTTTACTTTCATCAATAGCTTCCCATTTGACGTTAATTTTATCGCCATTTTTTTCAGCAATATTGACCCATGAACGGCCATCTTCCATTTGATTCAAACGCAAAACGTTTGTGAAATTTTCATTAATATCAAGACCAGCACGTTTACCTAATGGGCCAACTTGATTAGCACCTTTTTGTTTAAATGAAAAGTCCATGGCTTGTTTGGCGTAAGCATAATCGTTGCCAGACATCGTGCAGTACCAATTAGGCAAATCAACGGGCTGGTGTTTTGCGTATTTACCTTTGTATTTTGGATGAGTGATAGGTAAGTCAATAAAGTTAAGCTTGCCAATTTTGTTAAGCTTTTGGTCTGGATATTTATAACCTGACCAACTTTCACTTGGTAGATATGAACTATAATTTTCCGCAATGATAGTCTGTGTCGATTTAGCTGTTAAATCTGCACCTGGTGCCAGACCTTCAGCACCTGCTTTTAAATATTCACGGACGGTTCCATTTTCTTGTACACGCCACAAGCCATGCTTACCTTCACCAATCATCGTAAAGACCTGTTCTACAACATTGACGAAACGATAAGTAGAATTGGTATTCATATAGCCGTAGTACACCGGTAAGTGTGGAATTTGTGAATGTGTTTTATTTGGCCGACCTATACCTAATAACTCTCTTTGTTTATTATCTGCTTCGATATTTTGGTCGCTAGTGTAAAAAAATGGATCACCTTGCGTAAGATCAGTCAGATTGTCATCTGCTTGGATATACGCAGAAAAAGCGATGGGAATACTTAATGTTATTACTTGTGCTAATAATTTTTTATTCATGTTCTCTGTCTCTCTCCAGCTTATGAATAGACGCCAATAACAGTCCTAGCGTTTATTTCAGTTTCGTTATTAAAATAATTTACGTTGGCCGCAGGCATAAGCAAGGCCTGAATCATCTGTAGAAAATGTAATAGTTGCTCCTTTAGGGAAAAACATTACATCACCTTTCACAGCCTTAACTTTCTTATTTCCATCAGAAAAGTAAAAGTGACCATCTAAAATTATTTTTGTATCGTCATAATCGTATGTGTAAACAAGTGGTTCACCCTTTTCCATTCTGAACATGCCACAAGCTATAGGAGATTTCAGATCACCACTACCAACAATATCTTCGAAATAAGCATTTACACCGGGTTCATTCATCGATGCAATGGGCATATCTTGTGCATTTTTAAATATCTGTAAACTTTTGCTACCGACAGGAACTTCAACACCATGAGCAATTACTGAAGAGGTAAATGCAATGGTTGCTATGGTTAATACGGCACTAATGAAATGTGTTTTTTTCATGATAAATACTCCAAAAATAATAAATATATCTGTATTAAGACGCGGTATTCTAATGTTACAAATCTGATTAATATGCATTACATAAAGAAACTTACGATTTCGTCTAACTACGATTACTTTATATCTCTAACAATATTACTCGTCAAGTTATTTATTACCTTGTAAGTACTTTTCAAATATCATAACAATGACATCTATAGCTTCCGTGCTAATATATCCAAGTAAAATAAATTAAAAAAATTCACTAAAGTTGTGCTTTGCGCAATAAAAAGGTTACATTTATGCTCAAAAATAGTTTCGGTGCCCGTCTAAAAGAATTGTTAAAAGAAAAAGGACTTACCCAATCTCAAGTGGCAAAAGCTGCAGGTACATCAGTACCATCTGTAAATCGATGGACTCGTGGTGGCGAGATCGAATACGATAATCTAAGGACTCTTTCTGATTATTTAGAGGTGAATTGGGTATGGTTACGTTATGGCGATGAAGCGATTTTAAGCTTACAAGAATCAATGTCAGACAATAATGCCGTCAGCGATACAAGACGTGAATACCTTAGCCAGATTATGGATAGTGAAATACGGATGAAAACGGCGTTAGAAATAGCCGAAGTCGTTCATTGGGAATGGAATGTTTTAACAGGAAAGTTAGATTATTCAGACAATCTACAGTCTGTATTTAATCAAACACCAGATGAATTCCGCTCAACATCACTTCCATTTAGTGATTTACCGATAGAGAAACTGGTAGATCTTTTCTCGAAACAAGAACCTTACAAATGGGATTTTGTGTTCAAACAAACAGGTAGTGAAACGCGTTGGTTTGAATCAAGAGGAAAGCTAATCTTTGATTTATTACATCGTCCAATAAAGATTATTGCTATTTCGGTAGAAATCACTGAGAGAAAATTGGCTGAGCATGCATTAGAGCGCAGTGAATATATGATGCGTAAAATTATAGAAATAGTTCCAGTGGGATTATGCGCCGCTGATGAATCTGGAACAATATGTCTGATAAATCCTGAAGCTGAACGTATTTGGGGTGGAAATAAACACGTTAAACTTGAAGATTACGGTCAATATCAAGGAACATCGGAAAAAACAGGTAAGGAACTAGGCTCCGACGGTTGGGCCTTAGCTCGTGCCGTAACGCATGGAGAAACCACTGTGCCTGAAGTCGTCAATATTAAATCATTCGATGGTGTAAAACGGACAATACTCATGCATGCAACCCCTCTATTTGATAACGATAATCAAATTATTGGTGCCATCGAAGTCAATCAAGATATTACTGAGATGAAAAAAGTAGATAAATAATTTCAACAAAACCTTAAGCAGTGGGATGTGATTTTCGACGGTCATTATTTGGTATGGTTTATTTTAGTCATGACAACACGATTCTTAGGGTAAATGAGCCTCTTGCAGGCTATTTAGAGAAAACATCAGAAATACTTAAAGGTATCTCTATTGATAAACTACTCGAGTCCTCCAGTGCTTTTAACATACAAAATCGAATTGATCAGACTAAGAGTGGTGAAGTTACAGCTATCCAGCTATCAGGTCTACTTAAAGATACAGAAAAAGAATTTAACATGTACTTTGTACTCGATAACCGTCAGTCAAATGAAACTGCCACTGTTGCTTTAGTTTTTATTGATACCTAAATAAATCTGCTCTCAGCCGATCTACCTTAATTCCAACCAGTATATCCCTCTGGCATAGGCTTTTGCAAAGACCTCGTTTAGATAAAACAACCTTGCTAAAGCTAGTCAC
>JALIBN010000029.1 GCA_030576275.1 Pseudomonadota bacterium
AAATAAGCAACGATCATTATCGCTGTCACTTGATAGGTCGCCTGATTATTGATTTGTTGAAACAAACCACTAGCAACGCCATTGGGCGATTTGGGCAACCAAAATGGCATATCAGCTTGCAACCATATTTGAGCTACACCAACCAGCCCTTGCAATAGTGCTGAAATCACAATAATAACTAATATTCTATCTAGCCGCCCTTGCTTTAACTTGTGCTGGAACAAGCTAAAAAAGAACGCTAAACCGCCCCATATAAATAATAAGCGGAATAACCATGTCAGCGGTTGTTCAACACCTGTTACAAAACCACTTAAGGTAATTAATATTGGAAAGGCTGCGATATAAAGAAAATATTTGGGAATAACAAACGTCGGTCGTTTTAAAACCAAATGTAGTGAATAGCCAATGATGATGGTTGCCATCATCCACACGGTAATGTTGTTGGGAATTCGTAAGCCTTCACCACCGATATTGGGATGATAATAAAACGGCGCTATTAAAAACAGCACCGCCAACATTATCTCAATCGGCTTCCATCTCTTAAATGTTGTGTTCACTACTTTATGTTCCCTAGTTTAAATATCTCTTCAAACTAGGCTAATACAAAAAAGCTAAATAGTCATGACTTCATTTATTTTGTAACGCTAAAACTCTCGCCACAACCGCATGCTGATACAACATTAGGGTTATTAAATTTAAAGCTCTGGTTCAAACCTTGTGTGACATAATCTAGTTCCATTTCATCTAGTAACGGCATACTTTCTTGATCAACGACGACTTTCACATCATCTTGCTCAATCACAATGTCGTTATCAGCTACAGTTTCGGCATAATCTAAGGCATAGCTATAACCAGAACAGCCGCTTTTAGTGACGCCAATACGTAAACCTACGCCTGTTCCACGTTTAATAACCATGTCACGTACTCGTGCTACTGCTGTTTCTGTTAATTTAATCATCTTATTTACCTATATCTTTAAAATGTTTAAAGCGATCGACTTCTTTACGAGTAAGACTGCTAATTATTGTGTTTGTTCGAATGTTAGAGCATTGCGAGATTTCGTTATGCTAGAAGGCCATCTCAAGAAGGCTATGCTAGTCTTCATATACTTAACTAATGAGCGTTAAAGTGTGCTTTAGCTAGCCCATTAACGGATGGCTATAGTTATTTTATCACTTTCTAACATAGAACCTAAACGCTAGCTAATTTCTGTTATTAGCCATGCCTATAGAGTGGCACCAAGAAAGCCTTAAGAAAAATCAGTAGCTGTACTGGTAATTATCGAGTTAACTAAATGCCGGTAAAGCTGATTACTTTTTCACCACTTTTGGCATTCTGGTGATTTCGAACAACCTGTCCTAAAGAAATATCAGACAAATAAAGTGAAATTTGTTCACTTAAGCTTGTCCATAATTCGTGACTTAAACAGGCTTCTTCGCCTGAGCAGTTGCTTTTGCCTTCACATGCAGTGCTATCTACTTTTTCATCGACAGCTGATATTACATCCAATACGCTGATTTCATCTGCCGCTCGGCTGAGACGATAACCACCACCTGGTCCACGCGTACTACTGACCAATTCTTGTTTACGTAGACGAGCAAAGAGCTGTTCCAGATACGACAATGATATACCTTGGCGATCAGAAATGTCCGCTAACGTTATTGAACCTTGTCCATAATTTAAGCTTAAATCTAACATAGCAGTCACCGCATAGCGGCCTTTAGTCGTTAATCGCATGATAATACCCTTGTGTTTATGTGGGCGAATTTTCACATACCCGACTATTTTAGTCAACTTTTATTGTCTGACTTATCTTTGCCTGATTGGTCTCTGTCTAATTCACAATTATTTAATTCCGGCATGATCTCATTTGAAACTTCACCGCCAAGCTGATGAATCGTTTCTGCCATGGATTCCACCCGCTTATCCAAGGCATGTATATGCTCAATTAATCCGTGTATAGCGTTAGCAACGGGATCTAAGGTACCGCCTGATGTACCGTAAGCATCAAAGCCGACTGCTTGAGCCAATTTCTGCTGTTGTTTTTCATCTTCAGTTAAGGTGGTGCTGACCACTCGCCCGGGTATTCCGACTACGGTTTCACCTGCCGCTACTGATTTAACAACCACGGCATTAGAACCAACCCTAGCGCCATCATGTAAACAAATTGGGCCTAATACTTTTGCTCCAGCACCGACAACTACGTTATTGCCTAGCGTAGGATGGCGTTTGCCTTCATTCCATGATGTCCCACCCAAGGTGACACCATGATACAAGGTGCAATCATCACCAATTTCAGCCGTTTCACCAATAACAACGCCCATGCCATGATCAATAAAAAAACGACGACCTATTTTAACGGCAGGGTGAATTTCAACACCGGTAATCCAACGGCTTATGGTTGATGAAAAGCGGGCCAGCCATTTCAGCTTATGCAACCATAACCAATGACTTAGCCGGTGCCATTGCACAGCTTGTACACCAGGGTAGGTGGTAATAATTTCAAATACATGTCGAGCAGCAGGATCGCGGTCAAAGACACAGTTAATATCTTCCTTAATCAACTGCCATAACGTGACTTTTTCTGACATTATTCTCCCCTTTTGTTATCAGCTGCACGTAAGATACCATGCAAGATTTGCAATTCATTTCGGTCAAGTTCCGCACGATTAAATAAACGGCGTAAACGGCGCATTAAATTGCGTGGGTTTTCTGGATCAAGAAAGCCAATAGCGGTTAAGGTCTGTTCAAAATGACCATAGAGATGCTCCAAATCATTGGCATCTATCGCTTCTCGATCTTCGCCGATCCGACCTACAACAATCGTTGGATCAAAACTCATTTTAAGTTCATAGGCTAACACTTGTACTGCCGCCGCTAAATTTAATGAACTGTATTCGGTATTTGCTGGAATATTAACCAGATGGTGACAGCGATCTAGTTCATCATTCGATAAGCCTGAATGTTCACGACCAAACACGATGGCGATCTGTGTGTCATCTGCTGATTGTTGAATTCGAGAGACTGCCTCGCGTGGATTCACCACCGGCACGGGTAAATGTCGTAAGCGTGCACTCATGCCATAAACTTGTTGGCAACCAACTAATGCCGAATCCAATGTTTCATGTACGACGGCGCGTGCTAATACATCATCAGCACCTGATGCACGGGCTGTAGCTTCAGCACTCGGATAAATCTTCGGTGTCACTAAATGAAGATTAGTTAAACCCATGGTTTTCATGGCCCGAGCTGCCGCGCCAATATTACCGGGATGGGTTGTGCCTACTAATACAAAACGAATATTATCTAATGTTTTCATGCAGTTCTCTTGGTAATAAACATGGCATCACCATAACTAAAAAATCGGTATTGTTGCTCAATGGCATGCTGGTATGCCGCCATTACATTTTCTCTACCTGCAAAGGCCGAGACTAACATCAACAGGGTTGATTCAGATAAGTGAAAATTAGTGATCATGGCATCAACACTTTTAAATTGATAACCGGGATAGATAAAAATTTCTGTCTCACCACTAAAAGGTTCAATCAGGCCTGAATGCGAGGCACTTTCTAAGGCTCTGACACTGGTTGTGCCCACTGCTATCACTCGCCCGCCTCGAGCTCGTGTAGCTTTAACTTGTTCACACACTTCAGCCGATACTTCTATTCGTTCAGCATGCATAATGTGGGTTTTAACATCATCTACTCGCACAGGCTGGAACGTACCCGCGCCAACATGTAATGTAACGTGTGTGGTTTCTATTCCTAACGCTTTGATGGTATCCAACATCGCCTGGTCAAAATGCAAGCCAGCAGTCGGTGCAGCGACAGCACCGGCATGTAATGCATAGACGGTTTGATAACGCTCCAAATCTTCTTTCGCCACTTCACGCTCAATATAAGGTGGTAAAGGTAAGCGACCGTAGGTTTCTAGTGCTTCGGTAACCGTGCCATCTACATGAAAATATAATTCAAACAAAGCACCTTGGCGACTCAGCACCTCAGCATCTAACATGTCTTCTAATAATAAATGACGACCGGTTCCCGGTGACTTACTACTGCGAACATGCGCTAACACGCGATGGTCATCTAACACCCGTTCTACCAGCACTTCAATCTTACCGCCACTGTCTTTTTGGCCTAATAAGCGTGCCGGAATAACCCGAGTATTGTTAAACACTAATAAATCATCAGGTCGTAACAAGCTAGGTAAATCAATAAATTGCAGATCAGTCAGTTCACCATCATCACCATTTAATTTCAATAGGCGACTGGCGTTGCGCTGGGCAGCAGGAAACTGGGCAATGAGCGCCTCAGGTAGTTCAAATTGGAAGTCAGTTCTTTTCATGACCGCGATCATAACAAAATAGCAACATCATCGCGTACTATCGATCATCCGTTTAACGAGTTGATTATGTTTAAAAGCTTGGTCTTGAAATCCCTGGTCCATTAATAATGCTACGACCGCCTGAACTCGGACTAATTTGAATTTGCGTACTAATACGTTCTTTCAGCACTTGTACATGAGAAATAACGCCAATCAATTTACCTTCTTGCTGCAAGCCAGCTAAGGTTTCTAAGGCGGTATCTAAGGCTTCTTCATCTAGGGTTCCAAAACCTTCATCAAGAAATAATGAGTCCACTCGAACATTCTTGCTCGCCATTTGTGATAAGCCTAATGCCAGCGCGAGGCTGACAATAAAACTCTCGCCGCCCGATAAATTTTTCGTCGAACGTGTTTCGCCAGCTTGATAATTATCAACCACATTGAGTTCTAGCGGTTGTGCCTCGTCGCGGATTAATAAATAACGATCGGTCATTTTCTGCAATTGTCGATTAGCATGACCAATCATCATTTCAAAGGTCAGCCCTTGTGCAAAATTGCGATATTTTTTGCCATCTGCTGAACCAATCAGTTCATGTAAGGTATTCCAACGAACACATTCTTTTTGCTGAGCTTCACTCTGTTCTAGGCGATATTTCAGTTGAACTCGTATAGAGTCATTGTCATTTAATTTCTGACGGATCGCGCCTATCTCCTCTTTCAGTACATTAAGATTAGCGGCCAGTTGCATCTGCTCTACCTTAAGTAAATCTAGTGGCTGATCTGTAATCTGTTTCGTAAGTTCAGAGGCCAAATACGATGTTTTATCCTGCAACCTTGCCATCAATGCTGAAAACTCATTTTTCAACAACTGATCTTGCTGTTGCAATGCCTTACGTTCATCATCATCTAAATAAGCGGCTATGTAGGCCTCTTCATTATTAAAACCAACGTTAAGTAATCGCAGATTAAATGCGACCTCAGCCTTTTTTATTTGCTCACTTCTACTAAAGATTGCTTTGTTCAGTGTTGCAATATCCTGTTGTAACTTATTTAACGCCGTTTCTATTTCTTTGGCTAAATATCGCGCCTCATCCAGACTTTTTTCAGCCTGTTCTACGCCATTTATTAAATCGGTTTCCACCGAATCTGGATTTTTATCTGCAAATAGCGTCACCCTTTCTTGTCTTAACAGATCAAGCTCACTGTTTAGCTGAATCATTAATGGTTGTTGAAGTTTCAAGTCCGATTCGATAGATGTCAGTTGTTCAGTTCGATGTTTTATTTGGTTAATAAAGTTTGAGATAAGTAGCTCGAACTTAGCTTTATCTTGTTGCCACTCACGCCATTTATCACGTCGCTCGCTTAATTTATGGAAAGTATCATCGAGTGTTTCTATCACCAGACTTTTAACACCATAAATGGCTACTTCGTCTAATGTTGCCTTTTGTGCGTCTGATAATTGTAATGTCGCTGAAGCTAATTCTTTAGTCACACGTCCAACTGCCTGTTCCGCAGTCAGCTTATTATGGTTTATCATCTGTAGCCTTTTATCTAGCTCGGTCATTTCTGTTCTTTTTTTATCTAGGCCTTCACGCTCATTGGCAAGCTGTTGTTCGATATTTTCAACATCAAAGACAATACTTCTAAACTTTATTAGTCGAGTTTCATTATCATGTTGCCATTGTGAGAGCTGCAATTCCGTCACTCCACCAGCAACAGCTAGTAATAAACAATACTGCGTTAGCAAGCCTTGCTCCTTGGAAACGTTATCGCTAATTGCTGATTGTTGTTGTTTATTGTGAACGAGGTCTTTGTTATTCTCAGCAAGTTTAATTCTCAGCTGAGCCAAACTCTCTGTATTTAGTTTCAGATCCGTTTTCACCGCATTTAAGCGCTTTACCGTGTCATCTAGCACAGCAATATTGCCTTGTGCAAAAGGATGCTCCTCAGATCCACACAATGGACAGGGCTCATCATCATGCAAATGTTGGCGGGCATCCTCATATGACTCAATTTTTTTCTGCAACATGTGCTGTGTTTCGAGCAATTGTATTTCGCGTCCTAATGATTGATTACGCGTATCTTTCTCAATTATTTGCTGATTTAAACCAGCCACATCATCATTTAATACTATTTCTTGCTGTATTAGTTCTTTTTGTTGCTCGCTGAATTTAGACAGTGCCTGCAGTGATATTTGGCTTTGTTTAACTTGTTCTTGTCGTTCGGTAAGGCTAGCAAGTTCTAGACGCCAATCTTTCAATGTACGTTTATCTAACTTCTGAACGAGATTATTTTGTAGTTGAGTGACGCTACTTTGAATAAGCTCAAATTCATTTTTATGCTGCTTTAGCAATTCAGACTGCAACTGCCATGTGTATGCAGTTTCGAGCTTTGTGTGTTCAGCATAAGCCAACTCATTTACTTTCAGCTGTTGTTGGTCTGCATAGCCACGTAATAAGTGAAATTTATGTTCAATATTAGCTAATTGTTCTATCAGCCCTTCATCAGCCTGATGGCTAGTGATTAAAGCCATCAACCCCGTCAGCTTAATTTGATTTTTATCTCTTTGGTAACTGTCTTGATTTTGTTGACCTCGTAAGGTGTTTAACTGTTGCTTGAGATGACTAATGGCATCGTGAACTGACTGAAGAGGATGCTGTTTTTCTTGAACCTTGAAATCAAGCTCGCGTACTTTCCTGATCACGACTTGTGTTTGTTTGTGCTCGATTTTTTTTAATTCCAGGGTTGAGATAGCAGTATTTAAACTTTGTAACACCCCTTTACGTTGAACCTCTATTTCAGGCAGAGCCTGTTGGCGGTTAGAAAGTTCTTCCTGACTTAGTTGCTGTTCATTACGCATCGCAGTAATGCCAGCATAATCAGCCGACAACTCTAGGGCCAATTTTGCCTGCTCAAGTTTATCTAATTCAGGTTGAAAGGCATGCTGGCGAATGACTAAGTCTTGTTGCTGGTCGGTAAGTTTAACTAGATCAGATTGTGCATTTGCCATACCTTCAAGCCATGATATGGCCTTGATTTTCTGTGCTAAGTCTTCGTTCAGCGCAACATCAGACTGCATTTTTTCTGTTAAATCTGCCCTCAACTGTTGCTCTTCATCTGGATTGAGTACTCTCATTCCTGCTAATTCAGCATGAAGTAATTCTAGTTTTTTTGTTTCTGCAACGCGATGTTCATGCACTTTAATCGAGATATGGCTATAAATCTCGGTGCCTGTAATTTGCTCCAAAATAGGGGCGCGCTGATCCGCATCTGCTTGTAAAAATGCCGCAAAACCGCCTTGTGCCAACAACATCGAACGGGTAAAACGATCAAAATCCATGCCTGTCGCTTTTTCAATCTGTTCGGCGACGCCACGAATCTTTGCTTCAATTATCTTGCCACTAATAGCATCAGCAATCTCATGTTTAGGTGATTGCAATTCACCTTCGGCTTTTTTACGAGCGCGATGTTGGCTCCAATGACAACGATATTGCCCTGTATTAGTTTCAAATATAACCTCAGCAAAACATTCACCCGTTTGCCGTGACATGATCTCATTACTACTTTTACTGATGTTACGAAGCCTTGGCGTACGACCGTAAAGAGCTAAACAAATCGCATCTAAGATAGTTGATTTCCCTGCTCCTGTTGGCCCCGTGATTGCAAAAATACCATCGGCCAAAAAGGCTGGGTGACTGAGATCAATCAACCATTCACCGACCAATGAATTCAAGTTTTTAAAGCGTAACTGAAGGATCCGCATTATCGACTTCCTTTATTCTGCATGGGCATCATCTTCATGTAACTTTGTGACTGTTTCTTGATAGGAACGTAGCAATTCAGCTCGTTGTTCGGCTGGTACTTGGTGAGCATTTAAACAGCGTTCGAATACGTCATTTTCATTCAAATCATCGAGGGTTTCATTATCATCAATCCGGTTTAAAACACGATTAATAATTCGGTTGTTTTTAACTTTCAACAACTCAATGTCAGTATCGGCGATCAGTGATTCTAGGCGTTCACGCAAATCAGTCAGCAAATCGTCACCATCATAGATAATTTCTAACCACGCTTGCTTGTCTGTTGTAGCGAGATTTTTAATCTTAGTTTCAATGTCATTCCAATTGCCTTTTATTTGCTGTAGTTTTTGAAATGTCGGGACATTGATCAAACTAAGCGTTGCGGCTCGTTTATTAAACCTAACTAAACACACACTTTTTTGCTGCGTTGCTTCACCAAAGCCCATCGGCAACGGTGAACCACTGTAGCGTTTCAATTCCGAATCATTAATTTTTTGTGGCACATGTAAATGACCTAAGGCTAGGTAATCAATACACTCAGGAAAAATACCAGCTGTCACGTGGGCTAAGGAACCAACATATAATTCACGCACACCATCGCCATCAATGGTTTTCCCACCAGCAGTAAATAAATGTCCCATGGCTATTATCGGTATGTCTGAGCCTAAGGTTTGACGTTTATGCTCCGCAAATTCACAAACATTCAAATAATGCTCGCGAATGCCATCAATCAGTTTTTGTTCTTTATCATCGATGCTCTCACCCGCTTCGACGGATCGAATATCACGATCGCGTAGGTAGGGCACTGCACACACAATAAGTTCAGGCAGGCCAGTTAAGTCATTTAATACCAAGACCTCATCATCAGGCTGTTCACAAATCGCGCCAATAACATGGACATCTAGCGCCCTAAGTAAACTTTTAGGGGCATTTAAAAAAGAAGGTGAATCATGGTTACCGGCAATAATCACGATATGTCGGCAATCAGAGTTGGCTACTCGCGTCAGAAATTTATAATACAACTCCTGCGCTCGATTACTCGGCGTTGTAGTATCAAAAATATCGCCAGCCACCAGCAAAACATCGACATTTTGTTGCGCAATGGCTTCAACTAACCAATCTAAAAATGCTGAAAATTCGTCATAACGTTTCCGACCATAGAGTGAGCGGCCAATATGCCAATCTGAAGTGTGAAGAATATTGATGATGATGTGCCCTTTTAAATATTCGTCGTCATTCCCTGACTTGGGAATGCTAGTTTAGGTTCTTACTTTAAATATTCTAAGTCATTATTAGATCTTGTCAGCGGAAATTGATAGAGTCACCTAGCAACTACCCAGTTAGATCTTCACTAGCTTCATCTTAGCGACCAATCCTAATCGTCCGGTTTTTACAGCGTTACGACGCAGTCCTTTAACCGGTGCAATAAAAAACACATCACCATTTTTGCCTAATAATTGTTGCTGAACGCCAACGGATTTTGCAATTTTGGCATTAGCTTGTAAGTGGTGTAGTTCACCGTGAACGGGAATAGCACAGGCAGGTTTAACCCAATCGTACATTAATTTGAGCTCATCTGCTGCCGGATGGCCCGAAGCATGAATCGGCAATACGCTATCATCAGCCGTAATCACCGTTAACTGCATCGCTTTTAGCCGTTCGATTAAAGTTTCTACTGCCAGCTCATTACCTGGTATCAGTTTGGAGCTAAAAATGACCGTATCGCCTGGCTCCAATTGCAAGTCTCGGAAGGCATTCATGCTCAAGCGGTTAAGCGCGGTATGCGGTTCACCTTGACTGCCTGTTGCCACTAATAACACTGTATTAGCCGGTAAATAACTAAGGTGTTCTGAATCAACCAAGGTATTGCCGTATTCCCACACGCTGGTTGCTCGAGCAGCAGATACCATATTGATCAGCGATCGTCCCAATAAACCAAGATGGCGATCCGTCTCTTGAGCAATTCTGGCAAGAGTATGTAAACGAGCTATATTACTACCAAAACACGTCACAACCACTCTGCCCTTGGCTTGTTCTATATGTTTTTTTAGCCCTTGATATAACTGCGACTCACTTAAAGAATGTCCTTGTACATTGGCATTCGTCGAATCACAGACCATTACGTCAATGTTCTCGGCAGCCATCGCACGATAACGTTGTTCATCAAATCGCTCACCTACTAAAGGCGATGGATCAAGCTTCCAATCGGCCGTATGAAAAACGCGTCCTGCTGGTGTGCTGATAATCAAAGCATAAGGATCGGGAATAGAATGCGTTAACCTAACCCACTCAACATCAAAGACGCCAATTTTTAGCTTATTACTTTTGTCGACGTCGATAATGTGTACGGGCACTTTTTTATCTAAACCCACTTCGACCAATTTACGTCTTAAAATTTCAGCAGTAAATGCCGTGGTGTAAATCGGACAACGTAATTGTTGCCATAAATACGGCACCGCGCCGACATGATCTTCATGAGCATGGGTAATCACCAATCCGGCAAGCTGAGCACGACGATCAACAATAAATTGTGGATCAGCCATTTGCACATGATGCCGTGGCCCGCTAATTTCTTCGCCATCTAAATCGGTGTTTTGTTCAAACATGACCCCGCAATCGACCATCAACCACTGACCATCATGGCCATACAGGTTCATATTCATGCCAATTTCGCCGGTGCCGCCCAAGGGCAAGAACCAAAAGTCTTTTGAATCAGGAGTCATCTTATTCCTAAAATACGGTACTAAATCTTATTTACTACCTAATAAAGAACCTAAGATACCACGGACTAGCCGCCCGCCAATTTGCGTACCAATTGAACGCATGGCACTTTTGAAAAAAGCTTCCATGGCTGTTTCACGTTGCCGACTAACTGCTTTTGGTTTTTCAGCTTTTGCCTGTTCTTTAGCTTGGGAAATAGTGATTTGATCCGCTTGCTGTTGTTTAGCTATGTCTTCGGCGCGTTGGGTTAAAATCTCATAGGCAGATTCTCTATCTATAGTTTTTTCATAAACGCCTGCAACCAGTGAATTAGCCATCAGTAACATACGTTGACTGTCGTTAATCGGCCCAATTTGGCTTTTAGGCGGTTTAATCATCGTGCGTTGAACGATTTGTGGTCGACCTTTTTCGTCCAATAATGAAACTAATGCTTCCCCAACACCTAGCTCAGTAATCACTTGTTCGGTATCTAACTCAGGATTATCACGGAAGGTTTGCGCTGCAGCACGAACAGCTTTTTGATCACGTGCGGTATAAGCACGTAAAGCATGTTGAATTCGGTTACCTAATTGAGCCAACACACTATCAGGAATATCTGTCGGATTTTGGGTGACAAAATACACCCCGACGCCTTTCGAACGAATCAAGCGCACCACTTGTTCAACTTTATCCAATAACACTTGTGGTGCATCTTTAAAGATTAAATGGGCTTCATCAAAAAATAATACTAATTTTGGTTTATCTGGATCGCCTACTTCTGGAAGTTGCTCAAATAACTCTGCCATCAACCACAACAAAAACGTGCTGTATAACTGTGGTGAATTCATCAAGGTATTGGCCGCCAGCATATTGATTACACCTTTGCCTTCGGCATCGGTTTGCATGAGATCATCAAGATTTAACACTGGCTCAGCAAATAACTGGTCGCCACCTTGATCTTCCAAAGTAATCAAGCGACGTTGAATCGCCCCCACACTAGCTGCAGAAACATTGCCATATATAGTTCGAAATTCAGCTGCACTGTCAGCTACAAATTTAAGCATGGCGCGTAAATCTTTCAGATCCAGCAATAACCAGCCATTGTCATCAGTGACTCTAAACACCAAAGACAACACACCTTCTTGGGTATCGTTAAGATTGAGTAAACGAGACATCAACAAGGGACCCATATCAGAAATCGTCGTTCTAACAGGGTGGCCTTGCTTGCCAAAAACATCCCAAAATGTGGCGGGGAAACCTTGGAATTTAAAATCATCCAAATGCATTAGAGTAACCCGTTCGGCTACTTTAGGATGTTCTTTACCAGGTTGTGTTACACCTGATACATCGCCCTTAATATCGGCCAAAAACACCGGCACACCCATTTCACTAAAACCCTCTGCCAAACCCTGCATGGTGATCGTTTTTCCTGTGCCTGTAGCGCCAGCAATCAAACCATGTCGATTGGTCATTTTGGGTAATAATGAGATTGCAAGGGCACCCGCTTGCCCTATGAAAATGCTTTCTGACATGCTGATCCCTTAATTAACACTCAAAATATGGATAATATAAATTCTTAGTACTTTAGTTTACTTTCACAGCTACAATAAATCAGCATCATTCCATTAATAATTTTGCCAATCCAGTTTCTCGCCGATGCTGAGTTTGAACAGTTTTAGCTAGCATCATTTCTGAGCACAGCAGTGAAATATGATTTTTAGCTCTCGTTATCGCGGTATAAAGTAATTCACGATTTAATAAGGGGCTGTCCTCTTCTGGTAATAACACGGTCACCTTATCGAACTCTGAACCTTGGCTTTTGTGTATGGTGATAGCAAAGGCCGTTTCATGAGCTGGAAGTCGAGATATATCTACCCAACGGATAGACTGTTCACTCCTAAAACAGGCACGAAGTACGCCTTTTTGATCATGCAAAATCAAGCCGGTATCACCATTAAATAAACGCTGACGATAATCATTTTTAGTCACCATAATCGGTCGACCATTATAAAAACCTTGATAGGTTTTCCAGCCATTTTTTTGTAATTGACGTTCAATTAATTCATTCACAGCGGCTACTGATTGTGGCCCTTGTTTTAAGGCGCTTAATACTCGGTATTGTTCAAACAACACTAAACAATTTTGGGCATCGTCATTATTACTCGTAACAGCATCAAAATAAGGCTGATAATTAGCCGCGACATGACGTTGAATACTAGCCGCATCAAGTTGCTGTTGCCACAAATTCGGTTTAGCGGAATCAATCACTTGATGGACAGATGGAACAGCACCCGACTGTACCGCTTTTGCTAAGCGGCCAATTTCACTTTTATGATCAAAACGATAACTATGTTGCAGTAACACTAGGCTATCAGTGAGTATTGACGATTGTTCTGATGAGTTAGTCACCGTCATATTTGTAAATTTTTCTATTGCCAGAGAAAACGCCAGAGAAAACTGTGGTGCTTGGTCACATAAATTAGCCAACACGGCACCCGATTCTACTGATGCCAATTGCTGACTATCACCGAGCATTATAATTCGCGTTTTTTCCGGCAAGGCATTTAATAATTTAGCCATTAAACTGATATCAATCATTGACGCTTCATCAACAATTAACACATCGAGCGCTAATGGATTTTGTGGGTTATAACGGCCTTTATCATTGTCGGCGGTAATACCTAATAGGCGATGAACCGTTTTGGCTTCTAGTGTTGATTTAGCACTTTCACTGACTGCTTGTTGCAAACGTGCAGCCGCCTTACCGGTCGGTGCGACTAGGCCAATACTGAGTTGCTCATCTTGCCTGTATAACATTTGTAACAGACGCAAGACAATGGTGGTTTTACCGGTACCGGGGCCACCAGAAATAACGCTGAATTGGCGCGTTAATGCCATCAATACTGCAATTTTTTGCCAATCGATTCCGTCATTAGCGCTTTGCCATTCAGTAAAATCTTGTTGCAAGACATCAGGCTTAAGCACGGCTATTGATTGACAGCGTTGGCGTATTGCTCTGGCGACATGTTGTTCATCTGACCAATGGCGATATAAATATAGCAAGCCCTCATCTGTTAAAATCAATGGTTTATAATCACCGGCTGCACCGACAACACGACTCGCTTCAAGCCTTGCTAACAATTCTGTTGTACTGTCACAGTTGACAATACTTTGACGTATCACTTGCGCTAAATTCAGGCAGACATGGCCTTGCGAAACCGCATCGCTTAACAAAGCAGCAATGGTAGGAACAAGTTCATCATTGCCTTGATTAACCCGATCGATAAACCTTGCAAACTGACAAGCCAGCTCACTAAAGCCCGCTTGTCTTAATATAAGATCATTCATCGCTTACTCCCTGTAAACAACGATCCAAGCCATCGAGTAACTCAATGTCAGGCTTATCATAAAAAATGCCGGCACCCTTCCAGTCTGATTTCATGCCGCGAATAAACAAATAATAAACACCGCCAAGATGGTGCTCGGGATCATAATCAGCTATACGTAATTGTAAGTATCGATGTAAGGCAAGGCTATAAATCAAGTATTGCAGCGGATAATCATGAGCTATCATCGCGTTATCAAGCTGTTCCGATTGATAATCAGCCTCATCATTACCCAAGTGATTAGATTTATAATCGACAATATAAAAACGGCCTTCGTGTTCAAATACCAAATCGATAAAGCCTTTCATAAAGCCGGTTAAATCATAAAACTTCAAACGATTGATTACTGCTCTCAACGGCGAATTGTCAGCCAATAAGGGCAACAAATTGCGTTTAAGTTTTGCTACGGATAAATCGACAACTGGAAAGTAAAATGCTAATTCATCTAAGCGCTGTCCTTGCGTTAATTGACCTAGATGTAAACCATCATCAGCAAGTGGCGTAGCCAATACCTCACCCAGCCATTGGCAAGCAACCGTCACCCATTTTTCATCAAAACCAAATTGCAATAAAGTACGTGTGACCAATTTTTGCATCGCCTCATCATCTTGGCTATTGAAATCCCAATATTCAAACAAAGCGTGTAAACAGGTTCCCGCTTGAGCACCTCGTGGAAATGAAAAACGATCTGATATCGAACGCACAACTGGCTGAACGGTTAGTGCTTCCGGTGATGTTTGAGCATCATAATCAGGTAATTCTGCATCATGGCCTTTTGTTAAGGCACTAAAACTTCCGATGCGCCATGGCCGCTGAATATGACCTGCAAAGGTTCTGGGCGTCAACGCATGGCCTTTATCGCTAGCGGCGTCATAGTGCACGACGTCTTGTTCAATGATCGTTCGTAGAGATACCTTGCCCGCACTGGTATCAGCCCATTCCGTTAAGTCAGCAAACATGCTTGGACTATCCATTGCATTCAATGTCGGATGCAATAAACTAAACAGTGCTGAATTGTTAACATGTTTGCCGTCTTTTTGGCCTTTGGCACAGCCCCAAATAAGTACGCAACGTTCACGAGCTCGGGTTAATGCCACATAAAGTAATCGTAAATCTTCGGCACGTTCTTCAACTATTACCCCCACCGACGCATGACTTAATTCTGGCTCTGAAAATGCTGCACAGGCTTGTTTTGATTCATCATCTTTATGAAAACTAATCACCGCATCATCGGCTGAGCGTAAATTAGCATCCCAAAGAAAAGGACAAAAAACGATGGGATATTCCAGCCCCTTACTTTTATGAATGGTAATAATTTTGACTAATTGCTCATCACTTTCTAAGCGTAATTGTGCTGCTTCATCGTTGCTTTCTGCCGATTGTATATGGGTTTTCAACCAATGTAATATCGCTTCTATGCTGTCATTTTGATGGCGAAACTGGGCTTGAATAAGTTCAGCTAAATGATTTAAGTTAGTCAATTTTCGCTCGCCATCAGCCAGACTCAATAAACGTTGCTGAGCAGCAACAGATACCAATAATTGACGAAACACTCGCATAAAGCCATGTTTTAACCACACTTGGTGCAGATCATAAAAGAAATCAAGCTGGACATTCCACTGTGCTTCATCGTCTTTTAGTTGGTAAAGTTCACTGGCATTAAAGTTCCATAATTGCGTTGCTAATGCCGCTATTACACGTTGCTCATTATTAGGCTCGCTAACCGCTCGCAACACCCGCTCTAATAACAGTGCTTCACCTGAGGTAAAGACGTTATCACGACCTTGTTGTACGCTATTAACACCGCGCTGTTGTAGACACTGTTGCACGGCATTTGCTTGGCGATGATTACGCACTAATACCGCAATATCACCGCCGGTTAGCTGACGTGTTTGTTTGATTTTCTCATCAAATAACATGGCGTCGCCGACATAGGAACGGTTCAATAACTGGGCAATTTCATCGGCGGTAACCGTGGCAGACATTGCGGTTAGATCAGCTTTTGACATCGGTTTTGCAGTATCACCTGCCCATAAAATTTGTAATGCCGCCGGATCACTATTTTTCACATCTAAGGCAGGGGTCTGATCTCGCGAAGCACCAACAGCGTGAAAAGGAATATCTTTATAAATAAAGGGATTGGCATGGCGTTTAAATAAGCCATTCACTGCTGATACTAAATCAGGATGTGAGCGCCAATTTGTCTCCAAAGTGTATTCTTTATTAGCCCGTGATTTAGCTTTCAGATAGGTGAATATGTCGGCGCCACGAAAGCTATATATCGCTTGTTTAGGATCGCCCACTAAGAATGTAGGTAAACCACTATCGGCGTAAATACGTCTAAAGCTGGCATATTGCACAGGGTCAGTATCTTGAAACTCATCAATCAGTGCGGCTTGATATTGCTTACGTAATTCCTCAACCAGCCAATCACCTCGTTGTCCATTTAATGCCTGGTCAAGATTAATTAATAAATCATCATAAGATTGCACTTGTTGCTGTAATTTTTGTTCTGGTAATGATTCACGCAAAAATTCTAATAAATTCACTCGTAATTGTTGCAATTGTAATGCTCGAGCTTGCTGTAGTTGTTGATGGTGTTCTATCAACAATTCGCATTCTGCCCAGAAACATAAACTTGGTAATGATTGGCCATCATGCAAGGCTAAATGCAATCTGTCAGGGGTAAAACGATCAAACTGCTCAAACAATTTCTTTGGCATAGTAGGTTGCTTCAGTAAGTCCTCCAGCATCAACAACCAGTTTTTGACCCAATCCGCCCGATAATTTTTGGCCTTCAACACCTTTTTATCATTCAATGTTGTGATAACTGCAAGCTGCTCGTTTTCCCATATCAACTTAACATGTGAGAACTGAGCTTCTAATTGCTCACTACAGCGTAATGCATCCATTTTCAGTACAGGTAAATTCTGCACGTAGGGTTTACCTACCAAATTACGAATTGAACGTAATAAGGTCTCGGGTGTTTCATTTTTAGTTAATAAATATTCTACGAGGTCTTTATCCGCCATCATAACTTCACGTCGCCAAAAATCATCAGTAGCCGATTGCAATAAATCTAGATCATCACCGATAAGTTCGAGTTCAAAACGTAAACCACTTTCAAAAGCAAAATCAGCCAACACGCGCTGACAAAAACCATGAATGGTGAAAATGGCCGCCTCATCAAAGCTTTGAATTGCCGAAATTAATTTATAACTTGCGGTGCGAATCGCCTCAGCGTCAACAATGTCAGCCAACATGTCACGTTGATAGGCAGGAGATAACAATGCATCGCGGGCATCGACTAGCTTCTGTCTCAAACGATCACGTAACTCTTCGGTAGCCGCACGGGTATACGTCACGACTAAGATCTGCGAAACAGCTAAGTCTTTTTCAAGAATAAGTCGTAAATACAACTCCGCTAAGGTATAAGTTTTTCCTGTGCCAGCACTCGCTTCTATAAGATTTAAACCAGCTAACGGCACCGATTTAGCATCGAAGGCACTCATAACTTTCCACCCACTAAATGTGCGACTAGTGGTTCATACACCGCCAAGCTTATTGCTTCAAACTGCTCAGCTAAGACGGGTTGCAAGGCATAGAGCTGTTGATAATAAACATCTTGTGCTTCGCCAGTGATGAACTGGTTGCCCTCCCAGGCATTCCTGATAGCAGAATCCGTTTTATTACCTTTGAAGTGAGCTTGGGCAAAAGCAAAACTGGTATTAGGAAACAGACTTAAAGGTTCGTGCAGGCCTTGCCAATACGCGTTTAATAAGTCGTGCAATATCGCTTTGGCCTCTGGTACGGCTTGAAAGTGATAATCATTATTTTCCGTGATTAAACGGCTTTCACAAACCACAGATTTAGGCTTCAAACAATTTAATAGCAAATGACGTAACCACGCGTTAAGCACATGGCTACCTTTGGTCTTACCCATTCGATAATTAAATAAACCGTCCGCAGAGAGGTCATCTAATTGCCCTAGTAAACTAAAATCAGCAATGTCTATTTCAAAGCGTAGCGGCGTCAGAAACTCAGAGGGGTAGTCTGCTAATAATTTGTCGGCAAACTCTTCAACTTTTTCAGCTTGAGACTTAAATACCTGCTCACCAACATAACCCTGAGGCAAGATGCCGGTGGCCTTAATCAACGGCAAAGCATCGTTCGGGTTTTTATCATCTAGGCGATAGGCCAGTAATTGCTGACGTATCGACCAAGCTTGCAAACCCTCTAAGGCAAAAGGTTCACGGGTTTCTAGTTCCTCATCGTCCGTTTCTAAACGTAGGCCCAAACGTTCTTGTAATAAAAACCTAGCTGGATGATGAAAAAAATTCAGTAATTGATTAAAGCTAATATTTTTCGCTGAAACGTCAGCTTCAGGTAAGCCATTTACAAACCAACCTGTCGTAAAACTAGCGTCTTTCTTATCGGGTGGACAATGCGCTTTCACATAGCTGAATAAGGTCTCATCTTTTTGATCAAAATAACGTCGACTAAAAGCCTGCAAGGGATGTTGGGTTAATACTTGCTGCCAAATATCACCAGCATCCATTGTTTCAAAACTTTGTCGTAATACATCACGCAAATCACTGACCAAGACTGAAGGAGGAATCGGCGCATTATCAGCAATGCTGGCGCCGACATAACTAATATAAAGATGTGACTGTGCCGATAACACCGACTCTAAAAATAAATAACGGTCATCATCACGCCGCGATCTATCGCCTTTTCTGAAGTCTTTAGATAATAAATCAAAACCTTGTGTTGGTTGGCGACGTGGAAAACTAGCATCATTCATCCCGATTAAACAGACCACAGGAAAAGGAATACTTCGCATTGGCACCATGCCGCAAAATGTAACTCCGTGACCCATAAAACGAGATAATGTTTGGTTAGTATCCAAGTGACCTTTGAGCCACTCTTTCACTAAATTGATTTTCATGCCCTGTTCAAACTTTGCCAGTTGTGTTGTTTCAACTAATGCGTCTAATGATTTCCGAATCAACAATAACTCAGCGTCATCATCACCTTGCTCGGTAGTGGCTACAAAGAAATCATCTAAAACGGCTAATAGCTGTTCCTGCCATTTAGCGGCATTAAACTCACCCTTTAATAGTTGACGACAGCGATCTAACTTATCGACAAAAGCACAGAGTTGCGCCATTATTTCTGCACGTTCACCACTGATACCATCAAAGCCTAATTTACCTTCAAATAAGCCCCAATCCTTACCATCGGTATCCAGAGGCAAAGCATAACCTAATAGCAAACGGTCTAAACCAGCACGCCAAGTATTGGCTTCAATTTCTGGCAAACCTAATGTCGTTTTATCCTCAGCTGATAAACCCCAGCGCGTGTGTGTTTCACGGATCCAAAATCGAATTACTACCAGTTGTTCTTCATGTAATGAGAAGCGTTTTTGTATGGCAGGACAATCAAGCAAGGTCATGATGGTTTCAACATCAAAGCGTGATTGTGGCAAAGCCAATAGACTATTAAATGCCGATAACACGGGGCTTTGTTGTTGAACGCCACCATCCGCAATTCCGTAAGGTATTGCGTGTTCTGCTTCTGCACAACCAAATACAGCATCGATCCACGGCGTATAAAGTTCGATGTCCGGGGTCATCACTACAATCTCAGTCGGCGATAAATCTGGATGGCGTTCAAATAAGGCTAATAACTGGTCATGCAATACTTCGATCTCACGCATCGCACTATGGCAAGCATGGATCATAATGGAATCATCATCTTCGGCAATTGTTCTCCGTAGTTGCTCTTGCTCATCTGTTATGTCAGTTAACGTGTAAATATCTTGTTGTAACAGACCCAACATATCCTCATTTTCGGGTGGCATGAACAGTGATTCTTCTTCTGGCTGATAGCTTTGCAATTGATCGAAAAATTCTTGGCCTTGTTTACCTAAACTGGCCAATAATGGGTGTCCGCTGACTAAATAATCAGCTTGCTCTGGTGACTCAATCAATCGCTTGTTTTGTGTTTTTTGATCGACCAAATCACCCCAATACTCCTCACTAGGTGATAAAAAGTACAAGGTCACGTCACAGTGTTCGGCCATCAGCTTAAATAAATCTAGATAAACCGGTGGCAACGCAGAAATACCAAAAATAGCCATCCGTGATGGTAATTGTTTGGGCCGTTCGTCGATAGTAGATAAATAGTAATGTAACTGAACTAATAAATTGGCGCGATGCATCGGTTTGCTATCGCCTTCAATTAGGCGTTGCCATAGCATAGCTTGCCAATGTGGTTTAGCGCCCTCTTCCCATGCTTGAATCCAGTCCGGACGATACATTAAATATTGATCGAAAGTATCGGCAATACGATTTGCTAAAGCATAATTTTTAAGCGGGTCATCAACTTGCCCAAGGTAGGCATCAATTGCCTCAAACCCAGATTGTTTTCGACATTCAGGTAATATCAACAACAAGCGCCACGTCATCACATCGGTCGAAAAGGCAGATTCTTTGGGAATATTAGGTAGTATCTTATGAAATAAAGCCCAAATATAGGCTGATGGATAAGGGAAATCTATATGACTTACGATGCCATGACTTTGAGCCAAAAATAAAGACAACCAGCGAGTAAGCTCATTACTCTGCACGATCACCGTCTCAGCTTCTAAGGGCGGCAGAGGAGAAGACTGTTGTAATTCTGCAAGGTGTGCGGCGAGTTGCACCATATTATTACTATAAACAACCTTAAGCATTTTCGACCTTAATCCCGTGGCTTTCGATAAAGTTACATCATACGAGAATTTGTTCTATTTATGCTTGTTTAATATCTAATTTAAAAAAACTATTGATAAAATTAATCAACAAATGCACTATTCGCCACAATTGCTTAATTAGACGACATAATGTCGCATAAGCAATAGATTTTATGAGGATTTATTTTTATGAAAAATACTGAAGACTTAGGCACTTGGTATGGTGAAATACAATCAGGTAGAGGCAATATAATTGTTATCCGTGATAACCAATTACCGCCAGCAAACAAAGGTAGAATGTATCTTTATAACACTGACCGTGATGCCGTTATTGAGTATGATGAAGCTATTGTTACGCCTAAATTAGTTGAATTATCTGAAGAAGATAAACAACAAGTAAAAGCAAAACATACTAAAGCATGGGAAGTTGCACGCAAACAATTCGTCCGCGCGCACACTAAAACATCATCAACAACATCTACTCGTAAAACAGAATCATCACTTGATTTATTACCGACTGATGACGATGATAATTCGGATGATGAAGACGATTAAATTTAAAGTCTAGTTACAGCCATTTAATTGAATGTGATGGCAAAACTAACCATATTTTAACTTTAAGGGAGATAGCCCGTTAGTTAAAAATGTGATTTCAGCATGGCATGGGTATAATCAAATTCACACTAATTAAAGGCGAGACTTAATGGTTAATGAATACGGATTAATACATGCCCTATTGCTTGATGGCCAAGGCTCAGCATCAGAAGTAGCAATTGATGAAATTCATAACTGGACCAAAGAGCAAGGCCTACTCTGGTTACATTTTGACTACACGCATCCTGAGTCTGAAGAATGGTTATTAGAATCGTCAGGACTAGATAAAATCATCGCCCAAGCATTATTGGAAGATGAAACGCGACCTAGAGCTACGCTGATTAACGACGGAATGTTGATTGCCCTTCGTGGCATAAATCACAATCCTGGTGCAGAGCCAGACGATATGGTCGCCCTTAGAATGTGGGTTGATGAGCATCGTATCGTGACATCTCGTCGACGTAAATTAGGTGCCGCTAGCATCATTGCAACAGATTTATTACAAGGACATGGCCCAAAGAATAGCGGTGATTTTTTGGTGTCTATGATCAGTCATATTGTCAGTGGCATGTCCGATACTATTAATGACTTTGAAGAACGCACCGCTGATTATGAAGATGCAGTATTAAGTGGTGAAACAGGAGGCTTACGTTATGATCTTGCTAATTTACGTCGCCAAACCATCACCATTCGTCGTTATTTAGCACCTGAGCGCGATGCCTTCTCCCGACTTTTAATCGAAAAAGTATCTTGGCTTAATGCTGAGCATAATATTCAAATTCGTGAAATAAATGACGCCTTACTTCGCCATATTGAAAACCTTGATGCGGCACGTGATCGCGCAGCGGTAACACAAGAAGAACTTGCTAGTCGCATATCAGAACAATTAAATTCACGGATGTACGTATTATCAGTTGTGACCACGGTATTTTTGCCCTTAGGTTTTTTAACGGGCTTACTAGGCGTTAATATTGCCGGTATTCCAGGTTCAGAGAATCACCATGCATTCTGGATATTCATTGCTATTTTAGTTGCGCTGGTTATTAGTCAGGTTATTCTTTTTCGCTGGAAGAAATGGTTCTAAGCATATTTTGTACATAAGTCAATTTAGGAACTATAATCGAGACACCAAATCTCTTATATTTTGCGAGATGTTACTCATAACATTGGAATTGAATACTCAGCATATGCATCGCGCCACTAAAAAAATACTTTTAGTTTTACTCACGATTATGGCTTACCTGCCAATGACGGTAGTTAATGCTATGCCTGATGTTGCGATTTCTATCCAAACTCAATCTGTTACTACACCGAATATGGCTATGATAGATATCGACGCGGTGGATATGACCGATTGTCATCATCAAACCAATAAAACCTGTGATCATTGTTCAAGCCAACAAGCTACTCATTGTGTACACAGCGCTTGCTCTGCCAGCTTGGCCATCACCACTCATTATTCATTATTCATTATTCAGTATCAATCGTAATTTACAAAGTAGCAATAAAACCTTGCCTATCAATACGCAATTTCAACAAACTACCCCGCTTCTTCGCCCCCCTATTTCCATCTAAAGATCTTTTTAGAGCCTTCATTATCACGATACTGAATCGTTATAAATACAGCTCAGCAGATCTCACCATTAGTAATTGTACGTTTATTAACCGTAACAATGACGTTGATTCACTCATCCTCACTTTTAATAATCGTCCATAGTGCGCCATCGGTTTGATGTCGTCGTTGTCAACGCCCAACTAGGTGTTTAGTTATGTGGAAATTAAGATTTACTAGTTCTAGTAAAAGTTTATTGCTGATTGTATTTATGTGTTCGACCCAACTCAGTCGAGCTGATGGTTTAAATGGTTTAAATGGTTTAAATGGTTTAAATGGCTTAAATCAGCCAAGGCCTGAAAAAAGCGCTAGTGAACATATCGACCAATTAACCTTGAATGCCGCCTTATCACGCGTCCAACTCGAAAATATTGGCCTAGCCGAAATTCAAGCACGTGCTGAAGCCATGTCAGTAATTCCCTCGCAAGAGGGAAGCCTGCCTGATCCGATGATTAGCTTTAATGCACTCAACCTACCCACTAATAGTTTTAGCGTTAGCCAAGAAGCGATGACCCAATTACAGTTTTCTATTAGTCAAAAGCTACCTTATCCGGGTAAGTTGGCCTTAAAAGAGAGTGCCGCTCGTCGCATGGCTGATGTGGCGGACTCGACCGTCGAAGAAATGCGGCTTAAGTTGAATCAAGATGTTAAAACTCTCTGGTGGCAGTTATTCTTGCTCGACCGCTCACTTGACGTTATCGAGATAAATAAGACCTTGCTGAGACAATTTATTGAAATCGCTCAGACTAAATATAAGGTTGGCCAAGGTTTACAACAGGACGTATTGCTAGCGCAGTTAGAGTTATCGAAGCTTATTGACCATACGATTCAACTAACAAGTGCTCGTAAACAGAGCTCAGCACAACTCAATGCTTTACTGAATCAGCCTAGCAACCAAAATATCAAAATGCCTGCTTTAGCCGAAATTGATATCGCATTGCCGAGACTATTATCAGCTCAATCGGTGTTTGATTTGGCAGAAAAACATCGCCCCGCACTCACTCAGCAACGTTTATTAATTGATGTGGCAACAGATCGACAAAAATTGGCTGAACGAGATTTATTCCCTGATTTTAATGTAGGTGCGGCCTATGGCTTTCGTGATGGCAACAACCCCAACGGTTCTAATCGCGCTGACTTAATGTCCTTCCAAGTGGGGATTAACCTACCCATATTTGCAGAAAATAAACAAAAAATGGCTATTTCACAACGACATAGTGAAGTCAAGCAACAGCAGTTTGCTTTACAAGATAGATGGCTCAGCATTCAAGCTGATATTACCTCAGCCATTGCAGAATACGAGCAAGCCAAGGAGCAAGTTTTGCTATTTAAAACTGGTATCATCCCACAGGCACAGCAAACAGTCGCATCGATGTTGGCTGGCTATCAAGTTAATAAAGTCGACTTTCTCAATTTGATTCGAGCTCAAATAACACTCTATAACTATCAAACAAACGAATGGAAAGCGATCAGTGATGCTAAATCTGCCTTAGCCAAGTTAGTCGCCACTGTCGGTGAGGAAAATATTTATGAATAAACCAACCTTATTCTCTCTGACATTAGTCAGCGGGCTAATTCTTGGTGGATTGACCGCTTATTGGTTTGTTAAACAACAAATTCAACCGATGCCTCAAGATTTGGCTGTCGCCGAACAAATTGAGGAGCAAGCTAAGCCATTGTTCTACCGTAACCCGATGAATCCTGAAATTACTTCGCCTATGCCTGCCAAAGATAATATGGGGATGGATTACATTCCTGTTTATGCTGACAATAAAATAGCAAAGGACATGGAAACAACAGGAACAGTGAAGATCGATCCCGTTACCGTGCAAAACATGGGCGTTAGAACGTCTATAGCAACTACCACAGCATTATCTCATGAGATACGCGCCATGGGTCGAGTCGCTTATGATGAAGAACACATCACCCGCCTTCATCCAAAAACAGAAGGTTGGATCGAAAAATTATTTATCGATAAAACGGGCACAACTGTCAAAACAGGCACGATGCTATTGAGCATTTATTCTCCTCAACTCGTCACCAGTGCACAAGAATATTTGCTGGCATTAAAAAGCTTAAAAACATTAGAAAACAGTCCTTTTGAAGACATTAGTTTTGGAGCCAAACAAATGGCTAAAGCGGCCCGTGAGCGCTTGGAGTTTCTTGATGTACCTGAACACCAAATTCGAGATTTAGAACAAACTGGTGACATTAAAAAAAACATCCATATCCATTCGCCGTTTAACGGCGTTGTCATCAATATTGGTGCCCGAGAAGGTCAGCACGTTAGTCCTGAAACCGAGTTATATATGCTCGCTGATTTAACCAATGTTTGGGTATTTGCAGATGTTTTTGAATCTGATTTACCGTGGGTTAATGTCGGAGATAAGGTTGAGATGACCTTAACCGGTATCCCAGGAAAAGTATTTAAAGGTAGCTTGTCTTATATTTATCCTTATGCAGAAGCTAAAACCCGCACCATCAAAGTTAGGCTAGTCTTTGATAATGAGGATTTATTACTAAAACCCGATATGTTTGCCGATGTCACTATCAACACACAACGGCAGGAAAATGCAATAACAATACCTTCAGAGGCGGTTGTACGTTCTGGTGAACGTGATCAAGTCTTTGTTGTGCGTGAACCAGGTAAGTTTGAACCGAGAACAGTCAAAGTCGGCTTAACGGCTGAGGGATTAACCCAAATTACCGAAGGCGTTGATGTCGGCGAAGAAGTGGTCACATCCAGTCAGTTCTTGATTGATTCTGAATCAAAACTGCGCGAATCTACCGCCAAGATGTTAGAGGCATTAACGATGGATAATACCAAAGCTAAACCAGAGCCAGCGATCAAGTCAACATCAGCGTTCTCTATCGGTACGCCTGACGACTCAAACAACATGCGAATAGCCCCCAGCAACAGTAATTCCACAATGGATGTGAAGAAGCATGATTGAGCGAATAATTGCCGCCTCCTTACGCGATAAGTTTCAGGTTTTATTAATCGCGACTTTGCTTATCGCCGCAGGGATTTGGGCTTTAAAAAACACACCGCTAGATGCCATCCCTGATCTCTCAGATGTGCAAGTTATAGTCTTAACCAAATATCCTGGTCAAGCCCCGCAAGTCGTTGAAGACCAAGTCACCTATCCACTCACCACTGCGATGCTATCAGTGCCAAAGTCAAAAACCGTCCGTGGTTATTCCTTCTTTGGCCTATCGTTTGTTTACATTATTTTTGAAGATGGCACCGATATGTATTGGGCTCGTTCGCGTGTATTGGAATACTTGAATTACGTCAGCGGTCGCCTACCAGATAATGTGAATCCTAGCATAGGGCCTGATGCCACCGGTGTCGGTTGGATATATGAATATGCCCTAATCGATAAAACCGGCCAGCATGATTTAGCTCAATTACGCTCATTGCAAGATTGGTATTTACGTTATCCCCTACAAACTGTCGATGGCGTATCAGAAGTTGCCTCTATCGGTGGTTTTGTTAAGCAATATCAGGTTGAAGTTAATCCCAATGCCTTACTTAATTACAATATTTCTCTGGCAAAAGTAAAAACAGCCATACAACGTTCCAATATTGATGTCGGCGGCAAGATAATCGAAATGGCCGAAACTGAATACATGGTGCGAGGTCGTGGATATATACATTCGATTGATGATTTAAAATCAATTTCGATCAGTGTCAGTGACAATGGTACGCCGATTCGGCTGACAGATATCGCTAATATTCATCTAGGGCCAGAATTACGCCGTGGCGTAGCTGATTTGGATGGTGAAGGCGAAGTGGCCGGTGGTGTGGTCATTATGCGTTATGGTGAAAATGCACTGAAAACGATTGAAAACGTCCAACTAAAACTGGCTGAACTCAAAAAAGGCCTGCCTGCTGGCGTAGAAATTGTAACGGTTTATGATCGTAGTAAGCTCATCAACCGCGCTGTTGATAATTTAAAAAATAAACTGATTGAAGAGTCGCTAGTCGTAGCACTCATATGTATCTTATTTTTATTTCATATTCGTTCAGCTATGGTCGTTATTATCACACTGCCCATAGGTATATTAATGGCATTTATCGTCATGCATTGGCAAGGGATTAATGCCAACATCATGTCACTCGGTGGCATTGCTATTGCCATTGGTACGATGGTGGATGGTGCCATCGTCATGATTGAAAATTGTCATAAACATCTGGAACGAGCCGCCAAAATTAAGCTAGCAGAATTAACAAGCTCTGAGCGTTGGCAAGCAGTAAGTACAGCGTCAAAAGAAGTAGGTCCAGCCTTATTTTTCTCTTTGCTCATTATTACCGTGTCATTTTTACCGGTGTTTACCTTGCAAGCCCAAGAAGGTCGTTTATTTGCCCCGCTCGCCTTTACCAAAACCTATTCGATGGCAGCAGCGGCCATCCTAGCCATTACCTTAGTGCCGGTATTAATGGGCTATTTTATTCGTGGAAAAGTCGTACCGGAAGCTAAAAATCCACTCAATCGTGTATTACATTTTATCCATGCTCCCGCTCTACGGATAGCTATTCGCTGGCGTTGGCTTACCCTGCTACTGACGGTTATTGTGTTGATTGCGACACTTGGCCCAGCAGGAAAGTTAGGCAGTGAGTTTATGCCACCACTGGATGAAGGCGATATTTTATATATGCCAACAACCTATCCTGGCATATCAATTAGTAAAGCACGAGAACTATTGCAACAAACAGATAAAATATTGAAAACCTTTCCCGAGGTGGAGCATGTTTTTGGTAAAGCAGGTCGTGCCGATACCGCAACTGATCCAGCTCCGCTTTCTATGTTTGAAACCACGATTAAACTCAAAGATAAATCAGCGTGGCCAGATCCGACCAAAACCACCAAACAGTTAATGAATGAAATGGATCTCGCGATTAATTTTCCTGGGCTAGCCAATGCATGGACAATGCCTATAAAAACTCGTATCGACATGTTATCAACCGGTATAAAAACACCCGTTGGCATTAAAATTAGTGGCCCAAGCCTCACCGTACTTGAAAAAATTGCCAATGATGTAGAACAAAGCATCAAACGAATGCCGGAAACCTTATCTGCTTTTGGTGATAAAGCCGCTGGGGGTTATTACCTTGATTTTGATATTAACCGTGATGAATTATCACGTTACGGATTGCATATTGCCGACGTACAAGACGTTATTCAAATAGCCATTGGCGGTGTCAATGTTACTGAAACAGTTGAAGGATTAGAGCGTTATCCGGTTAATTTACGCTATCCACGTGAATTGCGTGACAATGTGGACGACTTAAAACGCATCCTAATCTCGACGCCGACAGGTGCTCAGATTCCACTGGCTCAAGTAGCCGATATGGAATTCCGTCGCGGCGCGCCGGTCATCAAAACCGAAGATGCCAGACCTAATGCTTGGGTTTATGTTGATATCAAAACAGACGATATAGGTGGTTACGTAGCAAAAGCCAAACTTCAAATTGAACAACAGGTGAAGATTCCTACTGGCTACACTTTGTCGTGGTCTGGTCAATTTGAATATATGGAACGCGCTGCCGAACGGCTCACTATCGTGGTCCCCGTCACATTGGCGCTCATCTTTTTATTACTGTATTTTAATTTCCGAAACCTCAGTGCGCCCTTGGTCGTAATGTTAACGATTCCGTTTTCCTTGGTAGGGGGTGTTTGGTTAATTTACCTACTCGAATTTAACCTATCAGTAGCAGTAATGGTTGGCTTTATCGCTTTAGCAGGTGTGACGGCTGAAATTGGCGTTTTAGTATTAACCTTTATTGACCAAACAATCGCACAGTCTCGACATGAAAAAGCACAACAATGCGGCACAAAGGTAGAGGAAACGTCGCTTACTCATCAAGAAATCATGACGGCCGTGCATCGCGGCACATCAGAACGCGTGCGTCCGGTTGCAATGACCGCAACAGCTACCATCGCTGGTTTATTGCCTATTATGTGGAGTAGTGGAACAGGTTCAGAAGTAATGCAGCGTATTGCCGCCCCCATGGTAGGCGGTATGATAACCGCAACAATTTTAAGTCTATTAGTATTACCCGTCGTCTATGGGCTTGTCTTACAACTTAAAGAATACTTTAAGCATCAGGAATCACCATTATGATCGCGATTTTGCCAAATTGGCATCCAATGTTGGTGCATTTCACCATCGGACTGTTAGGTACTTCCGTGGTATTTTATTTTGCATCAGCATTATTAGCTAAAGACCATAACTGGAAACAACAATGGAGACATGTGGCCAACTGGAGTTTATGGTCAGGTTGCCTCGTTACCATTGGTACGGTGTTCGCAGGCTGGTATGCTTACAATACCGTCGCGCATGATCAATCTTCACATGCCGCCATGACCTTACACCGTGATTGGGCACTGGCTACTGCCAGCCTCTTTTTAATACTTGGTCTCACTGCAGTCAGAATAGTTAAAAAAAATAAAACACCGCGCTATCTGTTTTTATCACTTACGGCGATTGCTGGTGCAATGTTACTGATTACAGGATTTTTAGGCGGAGAAGCAGTCTATCGTCATGGGTTAGGTGTCATGTCATTACCTACGGTAGAAGCTGACGAACATCAGCATCCTGACACTTCACCTCATAACCAAGAGAATAGTTCAGCCCACCAGCATCATGAAACGACTGACGAATCTGAGCCTCATCATCTTGATGAACTTATGACACCAAGTATAGATGTTGATTCCGATACAGAGATTAACGAACATTCACATGATGCTGAAATGGAGGCAACAACCTTACATCAGCACCAACATTAATATTAACGATTATTAATTATATAATATTCATAGAATTTACACAGTTTTTGATAAACACAGTATTATGCGATTTACAGGAAGTTAGATGAATACAGCTTCACTTATAAACAATGTATTGTTAAGAAGCTTATCTCATTATAAAAAACAACTAGTGGTGGTCAAATGGAACAAAACTTAAAAGTCTACGACAGGTTTTCATGTGCAAACTGCGCTGATAAAGGTCGCCTTGACTTCGATTTCACCATGGCATTTCAACCTATTATTAACTGCCAAACAAATCAGATATTTGGCTATGAGGCATTGGTTCGTGGTTTGAATAATGAATCTGCGTTTTCAATAATATCTAAAGTGAACGATGATAATCGTTACTTATTTGATCAACTTTGCCGAATCAAAGCAATAGCACTTGCATCTAAGTTGAATTTAGAATCTATGCTCAGCATTAACTTTCTTCCAAAGGCTATCTACAAACCAGAACGCTGTATTCGGACTACTTTAGATGCTGCCAATAAATATGATTTTCCAATTGAAAAGATCATGTTTGAATTTACTGAAGTTGAGAAGATTGAAGATGTTGGTTTTGTTAAAAGCATAATTGAGTATTACAATAAATTGGGTTTTATTACTGCCATCGATGACTTTGGTTCAGGTTATGCTGGCCTGGGTTTATTGGCCAATTTTCAGACAAACATAGTGAAGTTCGATATGGAGCTTATTCGAAATATTGGTCAAGATAAAGTTCGGCAATCGATAATAAAAAATTGTTTAAATATGTTTCGCGACCTAAATATCACGCCCTTGGCTGAAGGTATCGAAACAATCGAAGAAATGGAATGGTTGCGAGATTCAGGAATTGAATTAATGCAAGGTTATCTTTTTGCTAAGCCTGGTTTTGAATCTTTACCACCAGTTGATTTTAGTATTATGTAGTATGAGAGTTAATCATAGAATAACTAAGGTAAGAGGATTGAAATAAAACTGATAACGCCTCATAACTTACCATCACTTTATGCTAACACCAATGCCTTTCTAATTTTGACTTAAATTCTATCTGCTTAGCCTCTTGATATATGAGGTAGGTCGGCGTATAAATTTAGATAAGCAGTAATGTGATTTATAAATAAAACTGAATAAGATCATATTAAGTCATTCTATTCCCAAATAATTATTGAGGCTAAATATTATGGTTTCCGTCACTAGAATGGTTCTTGATGTCCTTAAACCTCATCAACCCAATGCATTGGATTTTTCACAGGCCATTGCCGAAGTTGACTCAGATTATTATGTGCATTTAACGGTACTCGAAGTCGATGAAAGTACAGAGACTGTTGAGATTGTGCTTGAAGCGAAAAATATAGATTTTGATGCCGTACAATTAGCTATCAGCGATATGGGGGGTTCTGTCCACAGTATCGATGAAGTCGAAGTTCATAATGACTCGGATATCCGTTAAGTTGTGATCAAACTCCTCGAGCAGGCTAAGTTCTTACTTCATATAACTAGTTCCCACCATATTGTACGGCGCTATTTTGTGGTCAATGGCTTTGATGGCGCACTCACAATGCTGGGACTCATCATTGGATTTTTACTCAGTTCTTCTACCGATTTATCAGTCATTGTTAACGCGTGTTTGGGCGCCGCTATTGCACTTGGGATGAGTGGCGTTAGTAGCGCATATGTGAGTGAATCAGCAGAACGACAACATGAACTTGGCAAATTAGAAGAAGCAATGATTAGTGATTTGCAAAGCAGTGCTCATGGACAAGCTGCACGTAGTGTTCCTTTGTTAATTGCACTGGTTAATGGCCTTTCACCGCTGATCATTTCCTTGCTGATCATCTCGCCATTATTAATCTCTCATGCAGGACTTTCCTTGCCGGTGTCGCCCTTGTATTCTGCCATTTTTATCGCATTAATACTGGTTTTTCTTCTGGGTGTATTTCTTGGCCGAATCGCCGGCGTATCATGGTTACGAAGTGGCATTCAGACCTTGCTGATTGCAATGATAACCATCGTGTTGATTTATCTATTTACTGGATAATGAAAATCTGTAGCTAGGCATTATCCAGTGACTCCATACCGCTTCAATAATGAAATAAGAGGGCCTAGTAAGGCTTTCCTTTTCGGTTCATCCTTACCGACAAATAACTAAGTCCATGTTGTAATTAAAGTTATTGTTCAGCCTGACGTTATAGTGTTCAGACAAGATGCATGGACATTCTTATGATTGATATACCAAAACAATATATAACTCCGATAATTACCACGACATCATCCAAAAGTGCCGTACGTTTTCATAGTATTCCTGATGAAGAAAAAGCACTAAAACCTGTTGAGCGACGTTTATCGCCAACGCGAAGACAACCTCAACAATCTAAAATCCAAATTGAGCAACGCGTATCATCTGATCGCCGTCGTTCGGCGTTCAGTGCTAAGGCATAAACTTCTAGATTAGAGTTAAGCAACATAGTGATCTGAACTAAAACCAATGATCCTTCTTGGTTTTGCCATTTTATAGCGTAATTGCTAAATATTTGGGTTGAGTATAAGTAAGATGAATGATCAATATCGATTATAAACTCTATCGTTGTTTTAAAATCCAGTAGCCTTTGAAGTGCTCTGTCGAGGATCCGCGGCACCATATAACCTTCTATTTTCTTGGTCAACCAAAATACTTTGGCTACCGCCCATAGCAGATTTTTGCACCATTTTATGACCCCTATTTGTGAGCAACTTTATAGTATCTGGACTGATGCCCTGTTCAATGCGAATTTCATCTGGCCACCACTGGTGATGAATCCTAGGTGAATTTACCGCAGTTTGAATATTCATTTTATGATCGATGACATTCATAATCACCTGTAAGGTAGTGCTAATGATGCGTGAACCAACAGGACTACCGGTAATTAAAAAGTTCTTGCCTGCCTGCTTAACAATGGTGGGTGACATAGAACTTAACATGCGTTTGTTAGGCTCTATTTTATTAGCCTCCCCACCCATTAAACCATAGGCATTAGTTGCCCCCGGCTTGGCGCTAAAATCATCCATTTCATTGTTTAACAAAAAGCCAGCACCTGTCACTACAATTCCCGAGCCATAACTAAAATTCAAGGTATAGGTGTTGGAAACAGCATTACCAAATTGGTCAACAATAGAAAAGTGAGTAGTTTCTGGGCTTTCGTAGTGTTGTGGATTGCCAGCCTTAATCTCAACACTTGGCGTGGCTCTATTCAGCTTAATATTTTTTACTATTGCTTGGCTATATGACTTAGATATAAGGCCCTTTAGAGGCACTTTAATAAAGTCACTATCACCCAAATAGCTTGCACGATCAGCATAGGCACGGCGCATAGCTTCTGCCATTAGATGAATTGTTTGGGCCGAGTTATGGCCATACTCAGTAATGGGGTATTGCTCCAACAGGTTTAAAATCTGCACGATATGCACCCCGCCCGAGCTGGGAGGAGACATAGAATAAACATCAAAACCTCGGTAAGTACCATGCACTGGCTGTCTAATCACAGCTTGATAGTTTGCAAGATCTTCATAGCTGATAAGCCCGCCATGTTTTTGCATTTCCGACTCAATCAGCCTCGCCGTTTCACCTGTGTAGAATCCTTCGGCACCTTTGTCAGCAATTAGTTGCAGTGTTTTGGCTAAGTCTGGTTGCTTGAATATTTCACCAGCTTGGTAAGAACTACCATCCTGTTTAAAAAATTTAGCTTTACTAGAAGGCCATTTGTCGAATACCTGCTTTCTTGCCGCAATGCCTTCAACAAATCTATTGGGAACTACGAAACCATTTTTAGCCAAATTGATCGCAGGTTGTAGTACTTCTGCTAATGACATGGTGCCGAACTTCTCAAGGGCCAGAGCAAAGCCAGCCACAGTTCCTGGAACACCTGCTGACAAATGTGAAAACCGACTTAAGGTTTGATCGCCATTGCCCATGTCATCTAAAAACATTTTTTCATGGGCCTTGCTTGGGGCTGTTTCTCGATAATCAATCGCGGTAACGGCATCGCTGTAACTGGGTGAATACAACATAAATCCACCGCCTCCAATGTTACCTGAACGCGGCTGGGTTACAGCTAAGACAAAACCGGCTGCAATAGCTGCATCAATAGCATTACCACCTTCCTTCAAAATTTCGAGGGCTATCTCAGTTGCTAATTGATGGCTCGTTACCACCATCGCGGTTTTACCAGTGACTGGTTCGGCTCTTTGTCCGGCTAATATTGCTTCGTCGTTTGCTTGTAGCTGTGCCGTATTTAAAATTACAAATAAGACAGGGAGTATGATTAATAATTTCATTGTAAAAGTATACCTATATTTTGTTGAATGACGATGACAGCTTTGCTTAATCCACAGCTTCATAAACAAACGTCCTCCAAAGTAACAAAGGGTCTACAATAATGAATAGACTTTTTCGCCTTATGCCGGCTAGGCACAGCACGTTCGATATAGTTAACTACTGCAATTAATTTTGCTACTACTAGTGGGAGATTTCAATGCATATAAAACTCAAACAAACGGCTCTTATCTTAGGTATCAGCGCGCTTATGACAGGCCCTGCTTTCGGAAAAAACTCCGACAATCAAGGAGACCATGATAAGCAACATTCTTCACATCAGCACGAAGAAAGTTCATCACATCAACATGATGATGACTCAAGAATATACTTTAACGATGATCGCACACAATATATCAAGCGTTATTACTCAGAATCTAAACATCATGGCAAAAACTGTCCTCCAGGACTCGCGAAGAAACACAATGGATGTAAGCCTCCAGGCCATGAAAAAAAATGGCGTAAAGGTGAGCGTTTATCGCAAGATGTAATTTATTACGATTTACCCCATTCGTTAATTGTCGAACTAGGCCATGTACCAGCAGGTCAAAAAATAGTCCGCGTTGGCACAGATATATTGTTGATCAGTATCGGAACAGGAATGGTGCTTGATGCTTTACAAGATCTTGATGATATTTTTTAAGTAGCACAGATATTTCTACATTTACGTCAATATAGCCAAAGGATGTGGTCGTTTTACTAAACTTCTAGTTCACTTTTATGAATGAGTCGATAAGTATGAGTAGAAAAGAACATTGGGAAAAAATATATAAAGAAAAATCGCCGCTTGATGTCAGTTGGTATCAGAACAAACCTTTGATTTCACTGTCACTTATATATGACCTAGCTATGGGCAAAGATGAAAACATAATTGATGTTGGCGGAGGCCCATCAACATTAGTTGATTGTCTTATTGAAGAAGGTTTTAAGAATATTAGTGTTCTAGATTTATCATCAAACGCTCTTATGCTCGCTAAAAGCCGACTTGGTAAAAAATCAAAGTTAGTAACATGGCAAATAAATGACGTTACCCAATTTACTCCTGAGAAAGCATATTCATTATGGCATGATCGTGCAGTGTTTCATTTTCTAACCGAAAAGAGGGATCGAGAAAAATATAAGGAAGTCTTAGCGTCAGCCTTGAAAGTAGGTGGCTACGTTATTATTGCCGCCTTTTCCATTGGAGGGCCAACAAAGTGTAGTGGCCTAGATATTGTTCAGTATGATGCAGAAAAAATTAATCAAGAATTTGAATCTCACTTCAAACTGATTAATGTGAAGTCTGAGACTCATATCACTCCAGCCGGAAAAGAACAGTTATTTGGCTATTATGTTCTTACTAAAAACGGCTAATAAACGCCACCAAGTCCACATTGCTGATTATGTTGGTAGCTTTAGTGTTAAGGCAATTTCCCTATGCTTCCCCATCGAAATTTGCCATCCTCACAGGTATGGATGATCGCTTAGCATCTTTTGACACTTCTTACCCAAGCGTTATATCTAAGTAACTTTCGCTTTTATAAATAGAGAGCATTAATTATGGATGCACAATTTTGGCACAACAAATGGAAAAACAATGAGATCGCTTTCCATAGAAGTAATCCCAATTCTCTATTACTCGATCACCTTAAAACACTTTCTCTAAAGAAAGGTAGTGTTGTATTTGTTCCATTGTGCGGTAAAACGCTGGATATTGCTTGGCTACTCTCTAATGGCTATTGCGTTGCTGGCGTAGAATTAGTTGAGTCTGCCATTCAGCAATTATTTTCTGAACTGGCAATGGTGCCGAAGATATCCATAGAAGGTGAAATCAAGCACTACAGTGCACAAAATATCGACATATATGTTAGTGATATCTTTGCCGTATCCCAAGAGCTACTTGGCCCAGTCGATGCAATTTATGACAGAGCAGCTCTAGTGGCATTGCCTGACGAATTACGTCGTCGATACACCGCACATCTTATTGATATTACCAATAAATCTCCACAATTACTTATTGCCTATCACTATGATCAAAACATTGTTCAAGGCCCTCCTTTTTCTATTAGTGATGAAGAAGTAAGCCTACACTATAAAAATGCTTACAACTTAACGCTTGTTGCAAGTACTAATGTAGAAGGTGGCATGAAGGGTAAATGTGAGGCAACAGAAAATGTATGGTTGCTACGAAATGAAGACTAAATTGAGTTCATCGGATTAGACTTCATTTGTTTTAACATAAAGATACGCCATCTAATAATGATAACGACACTAACAAAACATACTCCAAATCACATTCATGTTGAATTCAGTATCCCTCATCAGATGATGAGTTCTACTCGATTAAATGGTTAGGTGACGGTACTGAGCACAGGATAATGGTCGCGAGATCACAGGAAATTGGTACTATTAATATCATTATAATTACTTCAGTAATATTAACTGGAGTAGCCATGTTAGCCTAACTTTATACATCAGAGATTTACACAGTGATCTTAGTATGGGTAATACGCTAAGATGACTAAAGTTGGGAATAAGTGAAAATCCTAATGTTATGATAGCCTGTAAATACAAACAGGATATAACGCCCATTAAAAGGCAAACGATCATACCAAGTTAATAATAAAGAGTTCCCTATCATGGCAATCGATCCAATTTGTGGCATGAATGTAGATACAGACACTACTCCACATAAAACAATCTATAAGCAAGTGCCGTATTATTTTTGTTGCACTGGCTGTTTGAATAAATTTCAAGCCTCGCCTGAACAATACATTCCGAGTGATGAACCGGTGGCCGGTTGTTGTAATCGGCATGCTGAGTTCAAACCTAAAACCACCCCCGAAAAACCCAGTATTCAGAATGAATATACTTGCCCGATGCATCCTGAAATTTTACAAGATAATCCCGGAAGTTGTCCTAAATGCGGCATGGCATTGGAATCGAGTTCGCATGCAATAACATCCACACAATACACTTGCCCAATGCATCCTGAAGTGGTGCAAGATCATCCTGGGAGCTGTCCTAAATGCGGTATGGCATTAGAAGCAACAACGGTTGAAGTACATGAAGACACCAGCGAATTAGATGATATGTATCGTCGCTTTTGGGTCAGCAGTCTATTTGCCATACCCGTATTTATATTAGCGATGATAGCTGATATGGCGCCCCAGTGGCTACCCAGTTCGCTTTCCATGTTACAGATTCAATGGATTGAAGCGGCACTGGCCACACCAGTAGTTATCTGGGGCGGCTGGCCATTTTTCGGTCGTGCGTTGCAATCACTAGTCAACCGACATCTAAATATGTTTACATTAATAGGTTTAGGTGTTTCCGTTGCATGGTCATATAGTCTTATTGCCTTAGTTTTTCCAAACCTATTCCCCGTCAGCTTGCAGTCTGCTGATGGCACAGTACCGGTTTATTTTGAAGCGGCAGCGATGATTACAGTACTGGTTTTACTGGGCCAAGTTCTGGAATTACGTGCTCGAAGTCAAACCAATGCGGCGATTAAATTACTGCTGGGTTTAGCTCCTAATACTGCCAGAATTGTCCGCGATAATGGTAATGAAGAAGATATTTCTCTTTCTGATGTTCACGTAGGCGATATGCTTAGGGTTCGTCCTGGTGACAAAGTACCCGTTGATGGGGTTGTTATTTCAGGGAATAGTACGGTTGATGAATCAATGGTCACCGGCGAATCGATTCCTGTTGCAAAAACAGTGAAACACCAACTGATTGGCGCGACCGTAAATGGTACCGGCAGTCTGATCATGCAGGCTGAAAAAGTTGGTGGTGAGACCTTACTCGCTCAAATTGTAAACATGGTTACCGAAGCTCAACGATCTCGTGCCCCCATTCAAAAACTGGTCGATACTGTCGCAGGCTATTTTGTTCCCATGGTGATTATTGTCGCCCTATTCACCTTCATCGGCTGGAATATTTGGGGCCCTGAACCCCAAATGGCACATGCCATTATCAATGCTGTTGCCGTACTCATTATTGCCTGTCCTTGCGCATTAGGTTTAGCAACACCAATGTCTATAATGGTTGGTACAGGTCGTGGTGCGGTCAATGGCGTGTTGATAAAAAATGCCGAAGCATTAGAAGTCTTAGAAAAAGTCGACACATTAGTAATTGATAAAACGGGCACATTGACCGAAGGTAAACCCAAACTAATTAAAGTAATTGACTATGCAAGTTTTTCTGACAAATACGTATTACAACTGGCTGCCAGCTTAGAACGGGCGAGCGAACATTCACTTGCCGAAGCAATCGTAAACGGTGCTTTATCACGAAACATCGACTTATTAGATACCACTGAATTTTCTTCAATCACCGGCAAAGGTGTCAGTGGTAAAATTGATAACCATGATGTCGCTTTGGGTAATATCAGCTTACTTGAAAGTATGGACGTTGATGTGAGCGAACTGACGGAAAAAGCTGATACATTAAGGAAAGAAGGCCAAACAGTGATGTTCGTGAGTATTGATGGCCAAGCAGCAGGACTGATTTGCGTTGCTGATCCAATTAAAATTTCAACCCCTGAAGCGATTCATGACTTACATAACGAAGGCATTAGCATTGTTATGCTTACTGGTGATAGTCATGCCACGGCGATGGCAATAGCACAAGAATTGGGCATCGATAGTGTGCATGCCGGAATTTTACCTGAACAGAAAGCAGACATCATCAAGCAACTTCAAGCCGAAGGTAAAGTAGTTGCGATGGCTGGCGATGGTATTAATGATGCACCAGCATTAGCACAAGCCGATGTCGGTATTGCTATGGGAACGGGCACTGATGTCGCGATAGAAAGTGCTGGTGTGACCTTGGTAAAAGGCGATTTGCGAGGCATAGTGAAAGCAATACGTTTAAGTCGAGCCACTATGGGAAATATTCGTCAAAATCTATTTTTCGCCTTTATTTACAATGCTCTGGGCGTACCGATTGCAGCAGGTGTTTTATTCCCAGTATTCGGCCTATTACTGTCACCGATGATAGCGGCAGCAGCCATGAGCCTCAGTTCAGTATCAGTCATTAGTAATGCCTTAAGATTAAAACGAGCGAAACTATAAGGATGCTTTAACTATAAATATTAACGTTGTAGTAAGTGATGTCATACAGAATCGTTTGGCTCACGTGCGCCATAGTAATTTTTATTTTTCTGACTTAATAAAAGACAAAAGCAACGCTGATGTGATTAAAGGATTACAGCCAATAAGTTTTATTTATAGACGTTCTGCCATTTTTCGATTGCTACTCTATAAGCGTTGGGATAAATCAAGATAGTACGTAAAACAGTATTTTACAAAACTAAGACACATCGGGGTGCATTTATTTTCAACAGCTACTGAGAGCCTAATCACTAGCCTATTATTACATTAGGACAGCGAATCATCCAAAGTTCAGACAGTTTTTCCACACTAATATTCAGTTTAATTGCGATTTATTCTAGGAACTATAACGCTGATTTTAAAGCATTTGATACGGTAATACATCTTTAACACCACTCCTTTGGGGGTATTGTCAAGAAGTTCTAGTATTGGTAGTTTCCAAAAACAAAGGGTGTACTTTAAGTATATGATGCTCTCAAGGTTACTTCTCATAATGGAGCAGTTACGTCACACCGAAAAAGGTTTGTTAAACAGAGTTGAGTTTGCTGTTTAACCTGATATCTTTATAGCTTTAACTGAGTAAATGTTGTCCAAATTAAATTTATTAGAAAACTAAACCAAAGTATATAGTGTGATATTGAGTATAAAATGAAAACATGGTTAAAACATCCATTGGATGAGCAAGCATTTAGATATCTCAAATTTAAGTCATCTTGCCATTCTAGATAAATGACAAATTAGCCTTTTTACTTTAAGACCATCTCACTAGATTTTCACCATATAAAACAGTATTCATAGGGATGCTAAACTCTCTAAATGGAAACTTATCCAGTCTTAATTATTCCAAGGAAACCCTATGATTAATGAACTTTTAGAAACATCAATTTCATGCCCCTACTGTGGTGAAGAACTTAGTGTCACTATAGAAATAATGGACGAAAGCCAAGAATATATAGAAGATTGCCAAGTGTGTTGTCGTCCTATCACTTTTGATATCACAGTAGCGCTTGATGGCAGTTATTCAATTTCAGTTCGTGCTGAGGATGAAATAATGTAAAATAGTAATGCTATCCATTTGAAAGATATAAAAAGGCGATCGATTTTCTTGGCAATTGCGTTCTTTTACCCGCTATAGAATCAACGTCAATATATCTAATTAAGGAAGACTGTAATGAAGAAACCTGACATTCCACTAAACGAAGAACATAGGTTGAAAACGCTGCGGTCTCTCAACATACTAGACACCGCCTCTGAAGAACGTTTTGACCGTCTAACGCGAATGGCGAAGCGTCTGTTCAATGTGCCAATTGCTACCATCTCCTTAGTTGATGAAGATCGACAATGGTTTAAGTCTTGTATCGGTTTAACCGTAAAAGAAACCCCACGTGATATTTCATTTTGTGGTCATGCCATTTTGGATGATGAGGTATTCATCATTTCCGACACTTTACAAGATGAACGCTTTGTCGATAATCCCTTGGTTACACATATGAACCCTACATCCGTTTCTATGCTGGGTGTCCACTAAGGTTCACCGATGGGAGTAGGGTTGGTACTCTTTGCATTATGGACACTAAAGCAAGAAACTTAAGTAATGATAATATCGAAACATTAAAAGACCTCGCCTCTACCGCAGAAATTGAACTCGCTGCAGTAAAACTGGCGACACTAGACGAGCTTACCAAAATCCATAATAGAAGAGGCTTTATGATGCTCAGCCAGCACAGTCTAAACCTGTGTATGAGACAAGAAATTCCTGCCACACTGGTATATATAGACATCAATAACTTCAAACAGATCAATGATACGTTTGGACATGCTGAGGGCGATAAGGTTTTAAGAACGTTTGCTAGTCTAATAAGCACCGCCAGTCGAGAATCAGACATTTTCGCCCGAATGGGGGGAGATGAGTTTGTTATCTTATTTACTAACACCACAGCAAACGCTGCGAAAAATAACATTATAAGATTGCAACTATCACTGGATAAGCAAAATGCTAATAATAAGTACGACATTACCTTCTCTTATGGCATAGTCGTTTTTGACCCTAACAAGCATAAGACAACTAAAGCATTGCTTGAAGATGGCGATTCACAAATGTATCAACATAAAAATATGTAAAAATCATAAACACCTCAAATAATAAAAACTCCCAAAGCCAAAAGTATTTTGGTTTTTCTTAATTAAACGTCGGTTTAATAAGCACTGACATAGCTAGGTTCAGACGAAAATAATTGTTGTTCAGAACAGTATTAGCAAAAAAAATCACACAAAGTCGCTAGCGTGAGGTCTCATATCAAGACCAATAACCTAAATAATAAACGTAAAATAACCAAACATCCCCTTATTTAAATCGTTTTGTGAGAATTTAGTGGGAATATTTGATGCGAAACAAAGAAAATACAATATCACGCAAGGTTATTATGACAAGAAGTACAATAGATCCGAAAATACTTGAGTTATATGATGAATATTGTCACTCCACCATGACTAGGCGAGATTTTCTGACCAGGGCTTCTTCGATAGCAATTGTCAGTGGTTCAGGGCTTGCTATGGCAAGTTTGTTATTGCCACGTTATGCCGAAGCACACACTATTGATTTTACAAATGAACGAATAAAACCACACTACGTTAAATACGAATCACCAGGTGGCTCATCGGGGGAAATGCGTGGCTACTTAGTAAAACCTGCGGGCGACGGCCCCTTTCATGCCGTGTTAATTATTCACGAAAATAGAGGGCTAAATCCTTATATAGAAGATGTTGCACGCCGTGTTGCTGTGGAGGGTTTTATTGCACTAGCGCCTGATGGCCTATTTCCTATTGGTGGATATCCTGGTAATGATGACGATGGCAAAATCATGCAAAAATCTTTAAACGAGGACCAACTTTTTACCGACCTCTTAAATAGCGCTAAATTCTTAAAAACAAACGAGCTATCTACTGGTAAGCTAGGCGCCGTAGGTTTCTGTTTTGGTGGTAGTTCAGTTAATAAGCTTGCTGTACAAATGGGAGTAGACCTCGATGCTGCTGTTCCATTTTATGGCAGTGCACCAGCTACTAATGAGGTTTTTAAAATACAAGCACCTCTGTTACTTCACTATGCTAAAGATGACCCTCGGGTGAATTCTTCAAGACAAGAATATAAAAATGCTTTGGAAAATAATAACAAAGACTTTGAGATGCATTCCTATGAAGCTACCAGTCATGGCTTCCATAACGATTCAACACCACGCTATAATGAAAAACAGGCAAAACTAGCTTGGCTACGTACGATATCATTCTTCAAAAAGCACCTGAATTAACTAAGGCCCATCTAGTAAAGTTTTTTCTAGTACTAAGTTGCTAGAGAGCTTAAGTCGTCACATTCACTGAATAGTGCACAATTTTATTAGCATCCAATTCTAAAATAAAAAACTTTATCTGTGCAGAGGTAAAAATTTAACAACTATTAAATACATGTCAATCTCGACTATTCAGTCTTTAACTAATTGTAAGGTGGGTAATTGTGTCGCATGATGATCAGGTAGTATAGAATCTATTAACATATAAAGTTAGAACGATACTCAAAATGATAGTGTCTCATCTAAGTTATAGTTAAACTAAACTAGTGATTATAAATGTTTTTGTGACTTAGTTTATTTGTAGGTAAGCATAAAAAAACCTCAGCAACGGAAAAATGCTGAGGTTATTATTAATGGTATTAGATCTCAATGAGCTTATCGAATTATGGCTGTTCTGGTTCTAGACTCGTCACCGTAATTGCTTCTTCTGGTGCTTCTAACTTCAGCGTTTCCAAAAGTTTACCCATAGTTTCCGTTAACCAATAACATGCATATATCCGATCATATTTAGCATTGGTATAATCAATTCGGGCAGTCAAATATTCATTTTCAGTATCAAGTAAGTCTAATAGCGTTCTTAAGCCAAGACTGAACTGCTGTTGATACGCTTGGCGCGTACTTTCCGTCGAGGCTACACGTTGCTCTAAATACTGTAGGCGGCTGGTAGTAGTGAGGAGCGAGTTCCACGCCAAACGCACGTCATTTTCTATTTCACGTTTCGTGATGTTAGCGGTTTCTTTTACATTTTCGCTGAGAAAAGCTGTTTCATTGATACGCGCCTTATCTGCACCGCCGTTGAGTAGATTGTAACGCATGCGAAACATAGCTAAAGCATCGTTGTTATGCCCGTTCACACCATCGAGGTCACTGTTAGCGCTGGTACTAAGTTCTAAATCAACTTTCGGCTGCATAGGTGCTTCAGCACCTTGTTGCTGTGCTAATGCGGCTTCATGTTCAGCAATAGCGGCATGCAATGCAGGATGTTGATGATAGGCAATTTTTATTGCATCATCCACTGTCGCTGGAGCAGTATTACAACATTCATCAGTAGGATCGATCAGCGATTCTGGGCTATTACCAATAACACGAAGATAATTAGTTTGTGCATCTTCAAGATTACCTTTGTTTGCCGTTAAGTTGGCTTTTGAAAGTGCAAGACGTCCAGAAGACTGCTCGACATCAGCTTGATTACCTACACCCCTGTCAGCTCGCAGTTTTATTTGAGAAAAAATGCGTTCATGACTTTCTAAATTATCTTCCGTTAAAGATAGCAGTTGTTGTCTACGTAACACATCAAGATAAACTTGGATCGCACGAAGACTAGTTGTTTCAGCTGTATCGGCAACACTATAGCCAGCTGATTCTGCTAGCGATGTAGTTTGGTCAACGGAGTTTTTAGTTGCATAACCATCATATAACATCTGCGAAGCAGTCAGTTCTGCTTCACCACGTGTTAACCATTTCCTATGATCTGGCCTTGTTGTTGGACTATCAGTACGTTCGCGTCCAATACCTAGGTTCAAATCTACTTTAGGATAATAGCCTGCTCGTGCTTGATCAATTGTTTGATCGACACTAAGACGACGGCTTGTTTCAGCCAATATCGAAGGGTTACTTTTAATTGTTTTATCAACAGCTTCGGTTAACGTTTCAGCTAGTAGTGGTTGAGATACTATTAGCGTGGCGGCTAAAATTGAGGCTGAAAGTATTGATAACTTATTTTTATATACCATCACAAAACTCCGTTTATCAGCGTACATTGATTTCGACGCGACGATTTAATACTTCAACTGTTTCATCAGGTGTGGCGACAAGTAGTCGGCGTTCACCTTCAGATGAGATCTTAATAATATCAGCAGATATGCCTAGATCAATTAAATCCTGTCGCACTTTCTCCGCACGTCGTTGTGAGAGTCCGTCATTATATGCATCAGAGGCAGAGGTATCAGTATGCCCACTAATTATAATTTCACTATCCTTTCGCTTAAGAAGTGCTTGATAAACTTCTTTTGATTCCTGTTCAGACTCTGACGAAAATACCGTTTGGTCTAATAAAAAATATAATTTTGCATTATAAGGTGCCGGTATTCTTACAATTGGTTTTTGCGAAGACGGCATTATATTTTCGACGACACATATCGGGGTTTCGCCACTAGCAACACCTAATGGTACCTCTACCTGTCCGCGCAGCTCTGATTCCATTTTATCTGGGCCGATACTATTATGAATGGGGCTACAACCTGTCATTAAAAAAATCATGATAAGGGGCAGATATAAACGGTATTTGTAGTTCATTACTGATGTCTCTCGAAATTATTGAAAAAGTGTGTATGAAGACAAGATACAACCATCGGTAATGGTGGCTGGCAATGAAGAGTAATAATAATTACTTTGCTGCAATCTATATTTCATATCAAATCCTTTCAAGTCTTTAAAAAAAATCCATTATCTATGACAAGTTAACTATATCTAATTATTGGTCCCAATTAAAAGGAAGTCAATATCTAATATTTCAATCAAGTTGGTTAACAACTGGATTTTTAATTGTTATCTCATTGCATAAATTTTTCTGAGCCTGCTACAGACACGAAAGTAAATCGCTCTCAGCAATCAAATAACTTCCGACTATATCAGTATGACTAATGACTTGCCAACGTCCAGTTTGTAAAAGATAAAGAATAACTAACTAGGCGACCAAAGTCATTGCGATCAGCCGTATTGGCTTAGTAGTATGCACTACCGTTTAATCTTGAATACAAATATTCTTGAAGCCCTCATCACTAATGCGGATATTGAGCATGGTGGATAGCGGGCGATATCCTAGCTATTATTTAGTTAGATGAAAAGTTCTAGCGGTCGGGCTAACCTGTTCATGTAGATAAAAATTGCCATTAATTACATGTCAGGTTAGTCGCTAGAACTAGCATAATTATATTTTACAAACTGTGAATAACTATGCGAAACCAGCAAATAACTATAAAATGACCGCAAATTAAATGCACACATGGACAGGCCAACTCCCCGCCTCACATAACCAATTCTACTCAAAATGTAGACGGGATATTTATAATGGAAATTACACACTACCTAATAAGGGTGAGTATATTTGGTAGTGAAACATTAGCATTAGGTGAATGTGCCAGTGAGCTAAACCTGGCGGGATATAACCTGAACTTTTCTTCATCATCAAAGTCTAGAAATGAAGTTGAATATGATGATGACATTTTTATTGTTGGCATGTCTGAATTTTCTGATGCTGATAACCTAGCTCACTGGACCAATACCCCCTCACCATTTTTAATTTTAGGCATTGACAGTTTACCTACCAATGTTGTGATGCAAGATGTGCTGGTGAGCCGTCGGTTTTCTTAGAAGGACTCCTACACTCACAGAAATATTACTGAACTTACGACTTGGTTTACATTTGCACCATGAGCGAAGTAGCCATTCAAATCGTATTCAGAATATCGAAACTAAAATAGAAAATAATCGCGTAATTGGCATGGCAGTAGTTGTGTTAATGAGTAATTATGACGAATCTGAGCAACATGTTTTCGATGCTATCAAATCTATTAGCAGAAATAAGCAACGCCGAATCTCATCGGTGGCACATGAAATAATCACTAAACACGATAGGGCTTATCAGCCAGATAGTATCCCAACTTTATCAGCATCAAGTTTACAGTCTTGGCCAACACATAATATTACAATTCAACAAAGGTAAAATGTAATAGCTAACCATCGTAAAGGCAACGCTAAATTTTGTAGCCCTTTTCCATTATATTATTCTTCATATTACTCAAATAATTTATTGCTCTAAGCCCATTGTGGTTTTTGATATGTCACTATCCATCTCAGCCATCATCAAAATAGCAAAGTATATATACAAAGATACTGTCCACTTAAAAAGCTTATTGAAATGGCTTAGTCATTAATGTAATTGAATAAAAAAGCAGTGAGACCATATTCCCAAAGCGTTATTGGTTAACACTTTTTACTCACGACGCTACAGCATCTAAAGTCGCCTATTAATAAAGCAATATCTACTCTTATTGCACGCTAAGATGATTGTGAAGCGTATCAACCCCTTCAACCTCTCGAACTAGGGTACTCACCTCGTTAATGTAATTTTGATTATCGACAACGCCCATGAGCAAAACATCACCCTTACGCGTTAATACCGAGAGATCAAGTCGACTCATTTTTTCATCTTTAATATTACCTATTGATTAATTTTCTTAAACTCAAATAGATTCATTATGATGGCGCAAGCTTAAATGTCACTCACAAATAGATTTTAAGACTCAAATTAGGCTCTAGTAATCAACTAAATGCTCTACAATGAAACCCCGCATTCAACAGAACCCGACTTATGGCTATCAGCTCCAAGATCAATAAAGTTTCCCTTAATATTGCCGACATGGATCGGCATTATTATGAAAGCCACGAATTAACGGTCGCACAACACCCCTCTGAAACAGACTTTCGATTTATGATTCGTCTGGTGGCATTCATGGCTAATGCCCATGAGCGACTTAGCTTTACTAAAGGAATCGATAGTAGTGAGGAGCCAGATCTCTGGCAAAAGTCGCTGACCGATGAGATTGAGTTATGGATCGACCTGGGTCAACCAGATGATAAAAGAATTCGTAAAGCCTGTGGTCGTGCCAAACAAGTCATTATTTACACTTACCATGAAGGCAAAGCAAAAGTCTGGTGGGAGCAACAACAGACAAAGCTACACCGATTTAATAACCTTACCGTTATTCATATTAATGCTGGAGGTATAGAAACAATGATTAAACGTTCGATGAGTTTGCAATGCAATATTCAAGATGGCGAAATCTATTTGAATGATGACAACTTAAATCTCACTATTACGCAAATTAAACGTTAAGACTAATATCTGATCGTGCTCACAATAATAGACTTAAAAAAGCTCTGCTTCATATACTGAATCAGAGCTTTTAGATTTAAATCAGCTATCGCTGTAACTCAATATTGACTGAACAAACATTATTTTGTTTTAGCTCTTCCTAAGAATTTCAAAAAATATTTTTCAAAAGCAGGTTCAGGCGACCCTTTTTTCATTTTATAGATGAAGTATTTTTCAAAGCCCACCTTAGCATAATGTACCCATTTACCTTTTTTCATCCATGAGGCATTACGTGGTGGAATCTGTGGGCTCCCAACAAACGCAGCCCATGTCGCTTTAGCATGCGGTTCCTTACCTTCAATCGCAGCTTTAATATTACTGACTGATGCTGTGGCCGTACTTTCGATCATGTAACCCGTTCTAGGGACGCCAACAGCTAAAGCTGTCACCCTACTGGCGGAATAGCAATACACACTCCCACTCCATAATCATTAGTGAATTTAGGGTTACGTTGAAATTCATCAACCTTGATAAATCCACGCGGGTTTACAACGTCTTCCCCCATGTCCGCCACACAATCTACGCCTTTGAAAGCAGGTAAATCGGCAGTGCTCGCACCAATAATGATTATGTGCCGCTTTTTCGCTCCTTGAAATTTTTAATCTAATGTAAGGTAGTTGAGTCTGAACTAGGTGTTGAACTTACTGAAAAGATAGTTGCTACATCAACCTTATCGAAATGATAGTGTTCATTACAAAATTCACAAGCAACTTCAATATGGCCTTGCTCAGCAACTAGATCATTCGCATCTTGCTCACCCAATAAAGTAATAGTATCAGCCACACGCTCACGCGAACAACTACAGGCAAAACTTAGCTCCGTTGAGCTTAACAAGCGACATTCTTCTTCATGGAATAAACGATGGAGTAAGGTTCCTGCTCCTAAGTTTAGCAATTCATTTGGCGTGATAGTGCCTGCTAATTGGCTAAGTCGTGACCAATGTTCCTCATCTTCTTCTTTATCGTTTTCAGTACTCGGTAATTGTTGTAAAAATAAACCTGAAACACTATTGACATCGGCTGCCAACCAGATCTTAGTATCAAGTTGTTCTGATTGATTGAAATAGGTTTCTAGTACACCAGAAATTGACTCAGCTTCTAGGCTTACAACACCTTGATAGGGTTGTTTTGAACCTTCGACATCAATCGATATAGCTAAGACACCCTCTCCCGTTAGCTCGCTCATGCTCGCGTCATCTTGAACATGACCATCCCATTGTGCAAAAGCGCGTAAGGTATTATCACTGGTGCATTCGACCATCATCAAATTTACTGGACCCGATGATTTGCTTTGTAAAACAAGTCGACCTTTAATTTTCACCGTGGCAGCCAACAAGGCTGCAGCTGCCATCATTTCACCTAGCAAACGCTGAATAGCAGGTGGGTAGTCACGTCTTATTAAAACTTGTTGCCAACTCTCAGTCAGATGAACCCATTCACCTCGCACCGGCGCATTATCGAAAATAAAACGTTGTAAATTATCAGACTGAAATGCAGTCTGTTCAGTAATGTTATTTATTGTGTCGGTCATATTTTTTCCAAAAAAAATGCTGGGCAGAACTCTACCCAGCATTTTAACTTAGCTTCGACATTTCTGCCGTGAAACAAACTTTTATTTTGTTAACATTAATAATAGTTCATTCATTTTTTTAACATAGCTTGCAGGATCTTCTAACTGACCACCTTCTGCTAATAAGGCTTGATCGAATAAAATTGATGACCAATCAGCAAATAAAGCCTCGTCAGATTCAGCTTTAAGACGCTCAACCATAGGATGCTCAGGGTTAAGTTCAAAGATAGGTTTAGAGCTACCAACATCCTGACCCGCAGCTTTCAACATGCGTTCAAGATTAGCACTCATTTCATTGCTATCAGCAACTAAGCAAGCTGGTGAATCGGTCAAACGATGGGTAATGCGAACATCTTTAACTTTATCACCCAAAGCGGTTTTAACGCGTTCAACAATATCTTCAAAGTTTTTATCAACTTCTTCTTGGGCTTTTTTCTCAGCTTCGTCTTCTAATTCACCTAAGTTTAAATCACCTTTCGCAACGGAATGTAATTGCTTGCCATCAAACTCAGTTAATGAATTGATCATCCACTCGTCGACTCGATCCGTCATTAATAATACTTCGATGCCTTTTTTACGGAAGACTTCTAGATGCGGACTATTTTTGGCAGCAGCAAAACTTTCTGCGGTGATGTAATAGATTGTGTCTTGTTTCTCTTTCATTCGGCTGACATAGTCTTCCAATGAAACAGTTTGATCTTTGTTACCAGATTCAGTAGATGCAAAACGTATCAATTTAGCTAAGGCGTCTTTATTTACGTAATCTTCGCCTAAACCTTCTTTAATTACTTGACCAAACTCAGTCCAGAATGTGGTGTATTTTTCAGCATCATTTTTAGCCATTTTAGCTAATTCGCTCAGTATTTTTTTCACTGATGCAGTGCGAATACTGTCAATGACTTTACTGCCTTGTAAAATCTCACGTGATACATTCAATGGTAAATCATTGGTATCAATCACACCACGAATAAATCGAAGGTAACGTGGCATTAATTGCTCAGCATCTTCCATAATAAAGACGCGTTTAACATAGAGCTTTAGGCCTTTTGAGCTATCACGATCCCATAAATCAAAGGGTGCTTTTGCTGGAATAAAAAGTAATGAAGTATATTCTGTTTTACCTTCTACTTTATTATGACTCCAACTTAAAGGGTTCTGGTAGTCATGAGAAATTTGTTTATAGAACTCATTATATTCATCATCAGAAATATCGTTTTTAGATAAGGTCCACAATGCGGTTGCTTTATTAACGGTTTCATCTTCAAGCACTACCGCGTTGTCGATTTCACCCTCTTCGTTTAGCTCAGGTTCTTTAGCCATGACGATGGGTAAATTGATGTGATCAGAGTATTTAGTAATACAACTACGTAAACGCCAGCTATTTAAAAACTCATCTTGGTCTTCACGTAGGTGCAAAATAATTTCTGTACCACGTGTTGGTTTATCGATAGTTTCAATAGTGAAATCACCTTTACCTGCTGATTCCCATTGCACGCCATGTTCGCTTGTTAAACCAGCTCGACGCGTTTTTAAGGTCACTTTGTCAGCTACGATAAAGGCAGAATAAAAACCCACACCAAATTGACCAATCAACTGTGAATCTTTGCTTTGATCACCAGTCATTTTATCGAAGAATTTTTTAGTGCCTGAGTTAGCAATGGTACCAATATTTTCGATAACTTCCTGACGATTCATACCTATACCATTGTCGGTAATGGTGATCGTTTTAGCTTTATTATCAAAGGCAACTCTAATTTTTAATTCCGCATCACTTTCATAAAGCGCATCATCTGACAACGCTTCAAAGCGTAATTTATCAGATGCGTCAGACGCATTAGATATCAACTCACGCATGAAAATTTCTTTATTGCTATAAAGTGAGTGGATCATTAGATCCAATAATTGTGAAACTTCTGTCTGAAAACCTAGCGTTTCTTTATGTGCATCAACAGTCATTAAATTGTGCCTCCATCCGGCATTGTTTGTTAACTTCAATGTCAGCAGATGGGGGCAGGTGCTGATAGTTCAAGGGCTGATTTCTAAATTCAAATGTTTAGAAATAGAACATAATTATTAATTATAATTTTTCAGCGGCCGATACCGTAAAGATACGCAGGTTCTTGCGAGGAAAATACTATGGAAACTAACTTATTCAGCCAAACGGTTAAAACATTAGCCAAATCAGATACTAAGCAAGCCAATACTTCTCCTATGGGCCAGCAAGTATCTGAGCTAGCTCACGCCAAGAATACTGATAAAGCACAAGAATCAAGCTCAGTTACAGCAAAAAAACAACTCAATGCCGCCATATTACAATCTGCAGTTGATGTGAGCGCTGGTAGTAAATTTCTATCACTAACATTTAAGACAGCAATCGAAAGTATCAATGATGCTTTAAAAGAAACTTTAGGCGATAACGTTATTAAAAATGCATATGATTCTGGTCTCGACATTAGCCCTGAAGCAACAGCTGAACGCATCGTATCATTAAGCACCGCATTCTTTGGTTCATATCAAAAACAACATCCAGAACTATCTCAAGAGGATACGTTAACAAAATTTACCGATCTAATTAATGGCGGAATTAATACAGGTTTTGGTGAAGCTCGTGATATTTTGAGTGGGCTACAAGTATTGGAAGGTGGTATTGCCATTAACATTGATATTACCTACGCTCTTGTACAGGAAAAATTAACCTCTTTTATCGAAAACTTCGGTAAGACTGCTCAATAATATAAACGGTTATCCTATTATTTGTGTCTATCAGCGGTCTTTTACGCTCAGTATTTTAGCTGATAGAAGGCTGGAATCTAGCGGGAAAAGGCCATCCCTTTTGTCTCTCACATCCTAAAATGTAAGACATCACGAGAATCCATTCATCAAAAATACAAGTAACATACGTTAATGAAAACTTAAGACCATCTTTCAGACTGTGACATAGTTAATATATATTCCGCTCAACTATTCCACATCAACAAATTACTGCACAATATCATTTCTTAAACTGATAGACGTGATATCGTTTATTGCGTTAAAAACGTTTTTAACTAGTGCTAATACAACTACTGAAAAGAGAGAGATATCCTTAATATGCAGGAAAATCAGTTGCGCATCCTGACCTATAACTTACATAAAGGATTCAGCGCGGGTAATCGCCATTTTATCTTACATAAAATTCGTGATGCCTTAATTGAGTCTGATGCCGACATAATGTTTCTACAAGAGATGCAAGGCCAACATACCGGACATGAACAAACCCATCAAAATTGGCCGGACATACCCCACTCAGAGTTTTTGGCACACAACCGTTGGCCGCACTTTGCCTATGCTAAAAACGTTACCTACGAAGCCGGACATCATGGTAATGCAATACTCAGCAAATATGCTATTCAACACTGGGAAAATATTAATGTCTCGCCTTTTGCATGGGCTAGCCGTAGTTTATTACATGGTGTGATCAGCCTACCTAATCAGGGTGGAGACTTGCATATTATCTGCATTCATCTTGGATTAATGGCGATGGAACGCAGGCGCCAATTTAAAACTTTATGTACCCGCATTGACGAACATGTTCCGCATGATGCACGTCTGATTGTCGCTGGTGATTTTAATGATTGGACAGGACAGGCTGAAAAGCTTTTTTCTCAACACCTGAATTTGAAAGAAGCTTATCGAACCCTGCATCACAAACATGCTAAAACTTTTCCAGCGTGGTTGCCGGTATTGAAAATGGATAGAATTTATTATCGAGGGATAGAACCGGTGTCATGTGACCGCCCAAATCGCAAACTGTGGAATAACTTATCTGATCACTCACCACTAGTCGCTACATTTCAACTATAACCTAAGGGCCAGCTTTCCAGTACCTGATAATCCACTCCCCTAGCTGTAGAAACCGACTCAACCAAAGCAAAACTTATTGCATGCCAGCAGATTGAAGTAAGCATGGTGGTCGGATTAGGCTGAACTTTACGCGCTAATGTCACATGCGCAGTATACGGTCTGCTATCAAGTTCAACACCACAATCCCCTATCACAATTTTTAATTGTTCTACTAAATCAATAATCTGTTGCGGCTGTTTGCTACTCGTTAAACATAAAACGCCTGCATCTGACCTCGAGGTTAATTGATCAAAAAAAATCGTAATTGGCTCTGCTGTAATGTCAGGGATAGACCGTCGAATTGACCGTTCTATTTTGTCATCTACGCGGCCCATAAAAGCTAATGTTACATGTAAATTTCTTGGTCTAACTTTTTTTAAATGCCTACAAAAGAGCGACTTATTCAATAGGTCGATTTTCGCTCTGGTTACCTGATCCGGCCATAAAGCAAAAAATATCCTTTTCACTGTTTACCCATGATCGCGTAGAAACACCCATTCATCGGCTTGTGACATTTCTGGACTAAATCGGTAGCCTTCACTGTCAAAGCCTTTGATGTTCTCTGGTTCATTAATGCTATGGTCAATAATGTAACGGCTCATCAATCCTCGGGCTTTTTTTGCGTAAAAACTGATGATCTTATATTGACCATTTTTCCAATCTTTAAATACTGGCGTGATGATGCGGGCTTTCAACTTTTTAGCTTCTACTGCCTTGAAATATTCATTAGAAGCCAAGTTGATAAGTACGCCATCTTTCAGTTCTGACTCTATCGACTCACGAAGTTGGCTACCCCAGAATTGGTAAAGATCTTTACCTTTTACATTGGCAAATTTTGTACCCATTTCTAAGCGATAGGCTTGCATGAGATCTAAGGGTTTCAGCACACCATACAAGCCAGATAATATCCGTAAATGTTGCTGAGCAAAATCTAGCCCGGCAACATCCAAAGTATCGGCATCCAGCCCCGTATAGACATCGCCTTTAAAGGCTAACAAGGCTTGTTTGGCATTTTGTAAATTAAATGGTTTCTGCCATGTTTGAAAACGCGCCATATTAAGCGCCGCTAGTTTATCGCTTAGCTTCATTAATGACGCGATATCAGCCGTGGATAAGTCTTTGAGTTCATTTATCAGCTTTTGCGATTGCGGCAAGAACCTAGGTTGACTGAATTTTTCTGTACTAGGTGCAGTTTCAAAATCTAATGTTTTAGCGGGTGAGATTACAATAAGCAACGTGATGTCTTCCTATACGTCAGATTTAGTATCCGGTTTTGCTTCATCATCAGACACGGGGTCAGACGCTGGTGTTTCATATTCAGCGTCAATAATTTCACCCTCAGACTCAGCAGATTGCCATGCTTGGAATGGATAAGGTTTAGTTTCATCTGTATACGTTAAGAAGGCTGCAATTTCTCGCAAATAGCGTACGAGATCACCTGAAAACCTGCGAATTTCACTGTTAGGATTACCCATTAACAATGCAAATACAACCTGTACAACAACAACAACGCATAGCACCATCATAACCAAATATAAAATAACGCCAAATAACAACATATAAAGAATTCGAGTCCATTGATTTGCATTCGTTATATTATTTTTAATTTCTTGCTTATCCATGTTTAAAACTCCAAGTGAAAAAATATTCAGCTAATTGTACATGACGGACCATAGAACTGCTTATAGTGCTTTCTAGCCAATTATGGGACACTCTATACCACGAAATAAGATAATAACAATTAATGACCTCAAAACTCCGATTATTTATAAAGTTCATCGACACATTTATTGAATGGACCGGTAAGACCTCATCTTGGCTAGTGCTAGGCTTAGTCTTGTTAATTTGTTATGACGTAGCAATGCGCTACTTATTCCAACAAGGTTCTGTTGCCTTGCAAGAACTGGAGTGGCATTTATTTGCTCTTATATTTTTGCTCGGTTCAGCCTACACACTAAAACACGATGAACATGTTCGGGTAGATATTATCTATCAAAGCCATTTTATGTCAGATAAAAAACGGGCTTTAGTCAATATATTTGGCGCCTTATTTTTACTACTTCCTTTCTGTATTCTTATTTTAACCAGTAGCTGGCCATTTGTGGAAAACGCCTTTAATTATAATGAAGGATCGCCCGATCCTGGAGGCTTACCCCATCGATTTTTACTCAAAGGTAGCTTATTAGTCGCCTTTGGCTTAATTATCTTGCAAGCTTTGGCCGACTTGGCTAGAAATATCCTAACTATTAGCAACAACATCAAGGTCGAATAATGGAAGTTTGGGCTTTGGTAATGTTTGCGGTGTTATTTTTACTGTTACTAGTTGGTTTTCCGGTCGCCTTTACACTCGGCGCTGTCGCATTAGCCTTTGGTAGCTTTTTTCTCGGTTTCGACTTTTTCAATCTTTTGCCACTACGTATTTGGGGTATCATGACCAACTTCACCCTGTTGGCGGTACCATTATTTGTATTTATGGGGGTAATACTTGAAAAATCGGGGATAGCTGAGCAGTTACTGGAAACAATGGGCCGATTATTTGGCCGTATTCGAGGCGGCTTAGCTATATCTGTTGTGTTAGTTGGCGCATTGCTCGCAGCTACAACTGGCGTGGTAGGGGCATCTGTCGTCACCATGGCAGTTATCGCCCTGCCTTCAATGTTAAAACATGGCTATGCACCGACATTAGCTAGCGGTACTATCGCAGCCTCCGGTACTTTAGGGCAAATTATCCCTCCCAGTATCATACTGATTCTATTAGCAGATGTTATTGGTGTGCCAGTGGGCCAACTGTTTATTGCTGCAGCAGTGCCCGGCATGATGCTGGTCTTTGCTTATATTGCCTATATTGGCTATGTGGCTTGGCGACACCCTGAACTTGCTCCCGCGATTGTCACCGATCCAAAAAATGACGAAGATCTCGGTTATACCGTGTTGAAGAGTATGCTACCGCCATTGATGTTGGTATTAGCCGTATTAGGCTCGATATTCTTTGGTATTGCCTCACCCACAGAATCTGCTGGTGTTGGTGCACTGGGAGCTATGTTATTGGCCTTGACTCATGGCAAGTTAACGTTGAGTAATCTTCAAGATGCATCACGTCAAACTACCCGTTTAACCAGTATGGTATTTTTGATTTTAATTGGTGCAACCGCATTTGGTCTGGTATTTGTTGGCATGGGAGGAGATAAACTTATCTTCGACATTTTTGCTAACTTACCTGGAGGAAAATGGGGATTCCTCATCGTCAGCATGCTACTTATTTTTGTATTGGGATTTTTCTTGGACTTTATAGAAATTTGTTTTATTGTCGTACCGATCATTGCTCCGATTGCTATTCATATGGGCTTAGATCCCTTATGGTTTGCATTGCTGATTGCACTGAACTTACAAACTTCATTTTTAACTCCGCCATTCGGCTTTTCTTTATTTTATCTAAAAGCCAGTGCACCGACACTTAAACTACAAGCTATTTATCGTGGCATCGTACCGTTTGTCATTATTCAACTTGTCGTATTAGTTGCCTTAATTAGCTTTCCAGATGTTGCTTTATGGCTTCCACGTTTAATGGATTAGCTTAAAAAAACTCGTAATAGTTTGATTTTGACTACAAAAAATGCAGTAACCAAAACTGTATAAAAAAGTCCTATGCTCGGCATTTTTTTGCCGAAACACGGAGGAAAACTTCAGGATGCTTTCCTCGTGTTTGATGGCCGCGATGCTGTTTTATCCAACTAAACCGCAGCTTCGCCTTCTTCACCAGTACGAATTCGAATTACTTGTTCAACAGGCATCACAAAAATTTTACCGTCGCCAATTCTGCCAGTATGTGCCGCTTTAATAATGGCTTCGACACAAGCATCAACTTGCTCTGAAGGTAATACGATTTCCATTTTAATTTTGGGCAGAAAATCAACAACATATTCTGCACCACGATACAGTTCAGTATGACCTTTTTGACGACCAAAACCTTTTACTTCTGATACCGTCAAACCTGTTACACCAATATCTGATAATGCTTCACGCACATCATCCAACTTGAAAGGTTTAATAATCGCTTCAATTTTTTTCATCGTTGTCCATCCCTACTCTATTGTTGAAGTTACAGTATAACCCGATGTTATCGGATAACGTCGATCACGTCCAAATGCACGGCTAGTAATACGAATACCTGGTGCAGCTTGACGTCGTTTATATTCATTACGATCTACCATTCTGATAACACGCGCAACCATTTCTGCTTCTCTACCTGCTGCGACCAATTCTTCGAAAGACCAATCATCGCCAATATAACGTTCCAACAACTCATCAAGTATTTCATAAGGCGGCAAACTATCTTGATCGATTTGGTCGGGCGCTAATTCTGCAGATGGTGGACGAGTAATAATACGTTGTGGAATAATCTCAGACAAACTGTTTCTATAGTGTGATAATTGATATACCAAGGTTTTGTAAACATCTTTAAGCGGTGAAAACCCACCTGCCATATCACCATATAATGTTGAATAACCGACGGCCATTTCACTTTTATTACCCGTTGACAAAACCATGGCGCCAGTTTTATTTGATATCGCCATCAATATTACACCGCGAACTCGGGCTTGAATATTTTCCTCGGTGGTATCCGCTGGTTTGCCTGCAAATTGCTCCGACAAAGTATCTACAAATTGCTCGAACAGTGAGTCAATGGCAACAACACTATGTGCTACGCCTAAAATATCAGCCATTTGTTGTGCGTCATCAAGGCTCATCTGAGCGGTATAACGTGAAGGCATCATCACTGTTTTAACGCGATCAGCACCTAATGCATCTACCGCCAAAGCTAAAGTTAATGCGGAATCAATACCGCCTGATAAACCAATTACTACACTCGCAAAGTGATTTTTTTCGACATAATCTTGCAAACCACAGACCAAGCCTTGGTAGATCATTGCTAACTCAGTTTCTTTTGTCGCTAACTCGCCCTGTATTGATAAGGTTTGGTTTTCATTACGGCTAATTAAGACAGGAAACAAACCTTGCTGCCAAGCTGGGGCTCGTACAACTTTCTCGCCAGTGTTCGACAGAGCGAAGGAACAACCATCAAATACTAATTCATCTTGCCCGCCGACTTGATTCACATAAACAATAGGTACGTTGGTCTCAATAGCACGTTGTTTTACTTGTGTTTCGCGTAGCTGCCACTTGCCTTGACTAAAAGGTGAAGCATTTAGGTTAAGAATGATTTCAGCACCGACATCTACTGCTTGTACAGAAGGTCCTGCAAACCAGATATCTTCACAAATCGTAATGCCGAATCTAATCCCTTTATAATCTACGACGCATGGTTCTTTACCTTCAACAAAATAACGTTTTTCGTCAAACACGCTGTAATTAGGCAAATGATGTTTAAAATAGCTTGCAAGGCATTGGCCATCGGCAATTAAAGATGCCGCATTATATAAATCGGCACGAACCACGCCTGATGGGTGTCCCACCAAGACAGCTACACCCTTAATTTTAGATTTTAAGCTGACCAAGCCCTTCTCAACCCGTTTGATTAATCCAGGTCTAAGTAATAAATCTTCTGGTGGATACCCCGTTAACGTTAGTTCAGGAAATACCACTAAGTCAGCATTTAACTCATCGCGGGCTTGTTCAGCGGCAGCAATTACCTTTTTAACATTACCTGCAACATCACCTACTACAAGGTTGATTTGCCCCATGACGAGGCAAAAATCAGCCGCCATCAGTTATAGCGCCATAGCTTCAAGCATTCTGTCACCCATTTCAGCGGGTGAACGGGCAATATGTACGCCAGCGGCGGCTAGTGCTTGTAATTTAGCTTCTGCAGTACCTTGACCACCACTAATAATGGCACCAGCATGACCCATACGTTTACCAGCAGGCGCTGTTAAACCAGCAATGTAAGCAACCACAGGCTTAGTGACATACTGCCGAATATACTCTGCAGCATCTTCTTCAGCCCGACCGCCAATCTCACCGACCATCACAATACCTTCTGTTTGTGGATCATCTTCAAACAAGGCCAACACTTCAATGAAATCCATGCCATGAATCGGGTCACCACCAATACCAACACAGGTACTCTGTCCCAAGCCATTTTGCGTGGTTTGGTGCACAGCCTCGTAGGTTAAGGTACCTGAACGGGACACAATACCAATCTTACCCGCCAAGTGAATTGAACCTGGCATAATGCCGATTTTACATTCACCTGGTGTAATCAGTCCTGGACAATTTGGGCCAATCAAGCGGGCATCTGAATGCTTAAGCGCATACTTGACTCGTAACATATCTTGAACAGGAATACCTTCGGTAATACAGGCAATGATTTTGATTCCTGCATCGGCAGCTTCTAATATCGCATCAGCAGCAAATGCGGCAGGTACATAGATCATTGATGCATCGGCATTTGTTTCTTCTACCGCTTCGGCAACAGTATTAAAAACAGGACGATCTAGGTGAGTTTGTCCACCTTTACCTGGTGTTACGCCACCCAAAAATTGCGTACCGTAAGCAATCGCTTGCTCTGAGTGAAAAGTTCCTTGTTTACCAGTAAAACCTTGGCAAATAACACGGGTATCGCGGTTAACTAAAATACTCATGCGATATTCTCCTTCGCTGAGGCAACGGCCTGTCTAGCAGCATCCGTCAAATCTTGTGCAACACGTAAATCCATACCACTATTAAGTAATAACTCACGGCCGCGCTCGGCATTAGTGCCTTCCAAGCGAACAATTACAGGCAAGCTTAAACCTACATCTTTTGCCGCATGAATGATGCCTTCAGCAATCAAATCACAACGCACAATACCACCAAAGATATTAACCAATATCGATTTCACTTTTTTATCTGATAATATTAATTTGAAGGCTTCGGCAACGCGATCTGCTGTGGTACCACCACCAACATCAAGAAAGTTAGCGGGTGAACCGCCTTCTTTTTGAATCAAATCCATGGTTGCCATAGCTAATCCGGCACCGTTGACCATACAGGCAACTTCACCATCTAATGTGATGTAATTCAGGCCATATTTCTGGGCTACAACTTCTGTTTCATCTTCTTGAGTCGGATCAAACATCGCCGCTAATTCGGCATGTCTAAATAAGGCGTTATCATCCAAATTCAATTTAGCATCTACGGCTAACAATTTGCCTTTACCGGTTACTACTAAAGGATTGATTTCAACCAAACTCACATCATTTTCAGTAAATAAACGATATAAGCCTTGCATCACTGTTTGCAATTGTTTGAAGGTATTACCAGTCAATCCCAAAAAGAAACCAGCACGTCTGCATTGATAAGCTTGCAAGCCAACAACAGGATCAACAATCAAATTCAAAATGGCATCAGGGCTTTCTTCTGCCACAGCTTCAATATCCATTCCACCTTGAGCCGACACCATAAAAACAACGCGTTGACTAACTCGGTCAATTAATACAGCAAGATACAGTTCACTCACGATATCTGAAGGTTGTTCTACTAAGATCTGATGAACAGGTAGCCCTTCTGCTGTTGTTTGGTGAGTGACGAGATTGCGTCCCAACATTTCGTAAGCCGCATCGGCAACCCCATCAAGTGTATCGACCACTTTGACACCGCCAGCCTTACCTCGCCCTCCGGTATGTACTTGTGCTTTAACTACCCAGCGTTCCCCACCAAGCTGTTCTGCAGCTTGCCGCGCTTGAGATCCATTAGTCACGGCCTGACCTTTTGGAGTGGCAATGCCATAGCGAGTAAATAATTGTTTAGCCTGAAATTCGTGCAGGTTCATCTTATATTTTTGCCTTATTTATCATTTTAGCGATAATTATGTAATTATGCTTTATGCGAGACCTTGTATTTTCTCGCAATCCTCAGATAATTACCATCGCTAGTCATGATATAGTTTGAAGGATAACCTGTACAAAGAGAAACATATGACACCGCTTTATCCAGAAATTGAACCTTACCTTACCCATCAACTTGAAATGGAACCGCTTAGTAATGGCCTGTATCACCAAGTCTATGTAGAAGAATCAGGTAATCCTAATGGCATTCCAGTGGTGTTTTTACACGGTGGACCCGGTTCGGGATGTAGACCATCGCACCGCTGTTATTTTGATCCTAATATTTATCGTATTATCCTTTTTGATCAACGTGGTTGCGGTCGCTCATTACCGCATGGTGAGTTAGAAAATAACACCACCTCGTTCCTAATCGCTGATATGGAAACGATTCGTCAGCATCTCAACATTGATCGTTGGGTAATTTTTGGCGGCTCATGGGGAAGTACACTGGGTCTATGTTATGCCCAACGACATCCCGAAATGGTCTTAGCTATGATTTTGCGGGGTATATTCCTAGGCCGTCAGCAAGACATAGACTGGGTTTACGCCGAAGGTGGGGCATCACGATTATTTCCTGAGGCATGGCAACAATTAGTTGAAAATCTCCCTGAGGAGGATCAAACATCGCCTTTGAAAGCATACTATCAACAGCTCACCGCATCAGATCAACTTCATCAAATGGCCGCAGCTAAATTATTACAAGCTTGGGAAGGTACAATCGTAACACTCCGCGATCATGAACATAAGCCAGATTTCTCACAAGAACCCGGCCCACTAGCGCATTCACGTATTCAACTCCATTTTGCCTTAGATGAATGCTTTATTGCTGATAGCCCTATCCTAAAAAATATAGATAACATTAGAGCAATCCCAACCATCATAGTACAGGGACGTTATGACATCGTTTGTCCTACTCACCAAGCATGGGAACTACACCAAGCATGGCCTGAAGCCGAGTTGGATATCATCCCTATGGCAGGGCATGCGGCGGGAGAACCAGCATTAGTTAATGCACTAATACGCGCCTCACGTAATATAGCAAAACGCTTGTCCAAAAAACATTCCCAACCTTCAGTATGATTGGTTTACTGCAACGCGTAGACTTCGCTATGGTCTGTGTACAAAATGAAGAAATCGCACGCATTAAACAAGGGTTATTGGTTTTTGTCGGCGTGGAACGAGAAGATACATCAGCAGAGGCAGATCGCTTATTATCACGAATATTAGGTTATCGAATTTTTAGTGATGTAAATGATAAAATGAATTTATCGTTACAAGATATTAACGGTGGTTTATTACTTGTCCCACAATTCACCCTGCCAGCGGACACGGATAAAGGAATGCGACCCAGTTTCACCCCTGCCGCATCACCAAAGGAAGGTAATGAATTATTTATGCACATTTGTGCACAAGCTAAACAACGTCATCCGATTGTTGAAAAAGGACAGTTTGGTGCTGATATGCAAGTCTCTCTCACTAATAATGGCCCGGTCACTTTTTGGTTACACGTACCACCCCACTCTGTTAATAAATAGGTAGAATTTAATGCGACTATTTCGTAATTTTTTGATTGGATTATTTCTCACTATTGCTGGAATTGGGGCATTATTATTTATTCCCTCACAACAGGCTCCAGCACCTATGCCATGGCAAATAACGATCATGCCCGACGGTAAGAGCCAAGTATTCGGTATCCATATTGGTACAACGACGTATAACCATACTAAGGAACTATTTCATGAATTTGGTAAGATTGCTGCTTTTTCTGAAGAAGGTAAAGCATCCACGGTAGAAGCCTTTTTTGATAGCGTTCATCTTGCTGGTCTTACTGGCAAACTAGTGCTAAATCTCGATATACCTGAACAACAAATAACCGAAATGATGTCCCGTGCATACGAGGCCAGATTACAAGATAGCGGCGCCCATCGTTATGAACTTCGTAACAGTGACAAGGCGAGCGTAGTTAATGCGCCTATCATAGCGATCACCTACGTTCCATCAGTAAAGTTGAATGCCGAGGTTGCACGTTTCCGTTTTGGTGAACCAGGCAGTGTTAGCCAAGATACTGTCGAGCCTGATACGACTATTTGGCATTACCCTTTGACCGGTTTGACTATTCGTATGAATGAGCATTACAAAACGATATTGCAATACCGATAATAAGTACAACAGCGTTTATTTCTGATCACTGCTTAAAGTATTTAAAACACGTAAGTGATCAGTTGACAGGATCATCAATATTCATTAAGCGTTCCTAGAACTCGTTCGCTATCAATTAAAACACTTATAATTTATCTTGGAATTAAAGCCCTTGAACATCTTGCTCAATAAACTGACTAAAGGCAGCGAAGTCTAATGGCTTACTAAAGTAGTAACCTTGAACACGCTCACAATCATGCGCTTGAAGGAAAGCTAATTGCTCCTTAGTTTCTGCATCTTCAGCAACAACATCAAGCTGCAAGCGATGTGACATAGCTATAATTGCGTCGACAATGGCAGCATCATTTTCATCGTCGTTAAGATCTCTCACAAACGAACGATCTATTTTTAAAACGTTTAATGGGAATTGTTTTAAATATGATAGCGAGGAATAGCCGGTGCCAAAATCATCAATGGCTTATCCGTCTTGAGGTTAATCTTTTACTTATCGGTATCGGTGTCATTAGCTTGTTCCCTCTCAGGTGGCTCATCCATTAATATACGATTTGCGGCACCATCCATGTCGTCATATTGTCCACTGCGTACTGCCCAAAAAAATACTGCTACACCGATAATACCCAGCAATAGCATGCCTGGTAATAGGCCATAGATAACATCCATTGAATTAACCTTTAAATAAACGTTTTATTCTAGCGGCGTTCCCAATTACTAACAAAGAACTAATCGGCATAGTTACCGCTGCTATCAATGGGTTAACTAACCCCATCATTGCAAGCGGTACCATAATAATATTGTAACTAATAGATAATACAATATTCTGCCTTATTGTGCTGAGCGTTCGACTGGCCAAATGCCTTGCCTCGGTAACTTTGCGTAATTCATTATGAGATAACACAATATCTGCACTTTCAATTGAAACATCGGTACCTGAAGCTAATGCAATGCCGACATCAGCTTGGATTAATGCAGGCGCGTCATTCACCCCATCACCCACCATTGCGACAATAACACCTTGTTTTTGTAATGCCCTCACTACATCAGCTTTATCTTTAGGTAATACTTCAGCTTGTCGTTGTATATCACCCAGTTCTGCAGTGATAGCTCTAACTACAGCCTGCTTATCGCCACTCAACACAGTAATGGCAATACCTTGCTGTTGTAAATCATTAATCATTGATATCGCATCTGGGCGTAGTCGATCTGCAACACCTATAAGCCCGACTATTTGTCCTTCAGTAGCCATAAAAACACAACTAATTCCTTGATGCTCTAAGCTATCAACTCGATTTAAAACAATGTCAGTAAAAACAAAACCAAACTCAGCTAACCATGATTGTGTGCCTAATAAAACATGCTGTTGATTAAGCGAGGCCTCTACACCTTGCCCAGCGGAAGATGAAAAGTCTGTTATAGGTGATAAAGTAAGATCTCGCGACACTGACTCGGCTAATATCGCTCTAGCAATACCATGCTCTGAATGTTGTTCCACTGATCCAGCGAGCATCAGTAAAGTGTCTTCGGATAAATCAGAAAAAGACTCCACCGTGACAACGCGTAATTTACCTTCAGTTAATGTACCCGTTTTATCAAATATGAAGTGAGTGACTTTCGATAAATACTCGAGGGCAGCACCCTGTTTAATTAATATCCCATGATGTGCTGCCACCCCAGTGGCAACAGCAACTGACATGGGTGTTGCCATGCCAAATGCACACGGGCAGGTAATAATGAGCACTGATGTCGCAGCTAATAAAGCCTGCTCAAAATCAAACTGATACCAGTAGATAAAAGTAGCAGCCGCTAGAGTGAGCGTCACGACTACAAACCACGGCACTATTTTATCTGCGGTAGATTGTATTGGGGCTTTAGAAGCCTGAGCATCTTCCATTAACGATACAATTTTAGCCAAAGCTGTATTACGTAATACTTGCTGTACTTTAACGGTAAAGGCTCCTTCACAGTTTATACTGCCAGCAACAACCTGATCCTTGTTTTTCTTCACGACAGGAAGCGATTCCCCAGTCAGCATAGATTCGTCTACAGCACTCTGACCATCCGTCAAAACACCATCGACAGGGATTTTCTCACCCGGTTTAACCAATACTAAATCGCCAATTTTAACAGTACGAATGGGTACTACTTTAGCAAGACCATCAATCATTATTGTAGCCAATTTTGGCTGTAATTCTAATAAGCGACTAGTTGCAGATAGTGCTTCACGCTTTGAAATAGCCTCAAGATATCGACCGACCAATATCACAAACAGGAAATTAACTACCGTATCGAAATAGACATGGCCTACAGTCGAACCCGTTATCGTTACATATGTAGAATAACCATAGGTAGTGACAGCACCAATCGCGATAGGTAAATCCATAGTTAAATACCTTCGTCGCAGACCTAGCAGGGCGTTTCGAAGGAAAGGATACCCCGCATAAAGCAATGTTGGCGTAGCGATTAGAAAACTGATCCAATGAAACCAGTTTTTAAACTCGCCCTGATCAGCACCGCTATAGAGAGCAATTGAGATCCACAGCATATTCATCATCGCAAAACCAGCAAAAGCCATGCGATACAATAAACTTTGGTGCCTACGGGCTAATGCTCCTTCGGCTGTATCTGGATCAAAAGGAATCGCTGCATAACCTATGCGTCCAAGTGCCTGAAGTAATGTAGAAAGTGTGGTGAGACGATTATCCCATTTTAAGCGTAACCGTTTCGAAGTCAGATTAACCTCAGCAGAGATAACACCTTGTTGTTTTGCTAAGGAATGCTCAATAAGCCAAACACATGCAGCGCAATGTATTCCTTCAACCAATAGATGTATTGATCGTATATCATCTAATTTATCGACGTAATCAGATTGAACTTCATCTAAATCGTATGAAGCTAGTTCTGCTGATAATGAGGGAGGTGGAGCTAGATGCTCACCTTCGGGAGTTTTAAGATAAAAACTTTGTAATCCAGCATTATGGATTGTTTCACAAACAGTCTGGCACCCAAAACAACAAAACTCATGGTTTTCACCAGCAACTTTAGCAGTGAAACTACCAGCCTTTTCAACAGGCAATCGACAATGATAACAAGGTATAGACAAGGTTTATTAAGCTCTAAATTAAAATGCCATAGGTGACCATATGGCATTATTAATATATTATAACAAAAGTATTAAGGTGAAATGGTAAATCGCTTAGTGACCATAAACTCATGCTCGCCCTGTTTAGCCACTATAATTACATCCCATATACCGGGCAAATTAAAACTAACGTCTGCACCGTACATACCCGGCTTACTTGTTTGCATTTCTACTGAAAAATCAGCCCTAGCATCTGATGGTCGATATGCATGCAAAATAACTGAATCTAAAATTAGCGCTGCTGAATGTTTACCCTGTATCAAGACTTCATAAAGCTGATGTTGATTAACACGCGTGGTTTTTGGAGCCATAATAACCCCCGTCCAGCCCAAAGCTTTTTGTTTTTCAATTAGCTTCTGAGTCTCTACATACTGCTCACCACGCTCATAAAAATCTTCAACAACCAATTGAGGTGCAGACTGAAATGCAAGATATATAAAAATAGCGTTAGCAGTTACAAACGTAACCAAAAATAACAACATGCCTAGCACCCATGGGTTTTTGAGTGCTTCTTTATTACTTTGTGAAATATTCATATTTTACCTAGTTCAATAGTTATTATTTTTTGGGGCTCATAAAAATACTTTTGTAGCTTATAACGATCGTAGAGTTATCTACTTTTCCTTTAAACACAATCGGGATAAGCTCTTTTTTTAATTTGCCTGTAGGAACGCGAACTAACGCTGTGACAGGTGTCATTTTGCCAGGCTCGAGCACCATATCTGATAAGCCACGTAAAGTTGCCCCTTCTAACCCCTCGATTTCAAAATGAATCTTAATCGTATTTTTTGTTTTATTAAGTACTTTGATAGTATATTTGTTTTGGATAGAACCATCACTTAAAAGTACATATAAAGGTTGTCGCTGATGTATAACCTGAAACTCAGTTGGTGATAAATGAGTAAAGCCATAAACGATACCTGAGAATGCAAGTAATAATATCAAACCATATGTAATGACCCGAAAACGTTTATAAAGTGGTAGTACTGGCTCATTATGAGCTAATTCTTTGTATGAAGCGTAGCGGACTAGGCCTCGGGGTTGATTAGTTTTATCCATGATACTGTCACAAGCATCAATACACAGTCCACATGTTATACACCCCTCTTGCTGCCCTTTACGAATATCTATTCCTGTGGGACATACTGCTACACATACATTACAATCGACACAACTACCCCTAGTTGAAAAGTCATCGCCTTTTTTAATCCTAGCTCTTGGTTCTCCTCGTTCTGCATCATAAGCAGGCAAAACGGTATCTTGATCATACATAACACCTTGTAAACGTGCATAAGGACATAACCAGAAACATACTTGTTCACGCATAAAGCCAGCAAACAAGTAAGTTCCTCCAGTAAAAGAGGCGATAATAATAACTGCAGTTAGTGATACTTGGAAGCTGAATAGATTATGCCATAGCTGAAAAGCATCCGTGAACCAGGCAACAAATGAAATTCCCGTGAGTAGTCCAATGAGTATCCATAAACTATGTTTCAAAGCTTTCAAGCTGAGCTTGTATATCGTCCAGGGCGCTTCGTTAAATTTCATTGCCTTTTGCGGAGTACTGCCTTCGATTTTACCTTCAATCCATGTGTAGATATCAGTCCAAACTGTTTGAAAACAAAAAAAACCACAAAACACTCGACCAGCAATACTCGTTACCGCCGCGAGTAGAATCGCAAAAAAAAGCAATGTTAGGGATAACATCCAGATATCTTGAGGATAGATGGTGACATGAAATATATTAAAGTGACGCTGTGGTAGATCAAATAAGACGGCTTGAGAACCATCAAATCTTAAATATGGTCCTAAAAAAAATATTGACCATGTTGACATTCCGAGCCATTTTAATGTTCTAAATCCGCCAGGGAGACGCTTCGCAACAATTTTAATATCGCCGGTATTGATGCGCCACTCGGATACATCTTCATAAATGTCATCAATATTAATATTTTTGTTGTTTTTTACTTCACTCACGTCATAGTTCTCGATTTGCTGTAGACAGGATAATTATAACATAACGCTTCAATATTAGAGTCTGCTGATATTGCCGCTAAGGACAATTTTTATTATAAAAAAGCCGACATTAATGCCGGCTTTTATTTTTATCAAAAGAAGTTACTTGTCTTGTGATTTATCTTCATCGACATGTTTCATCGCATAATAAATAAATATTCCTGAACCAATTACCGTGACAACTAGTGATAAAATCACAGAAATTACAACCCAATCGATATTCATAATACAACGCTCCATTTATGTAGGGCTTATAAGCCCTGATTCATAAAAAAATTATTCACCACCACCAAATTGGTGAACATAAATAGTTAGTTTCTTAATGTCTGTTTCAGATAAACGTTCTGATTCACTACCATCTAATTCGTCAGACCAATCTATATCATTAGGGTCTTCACCATCAGCAATTGCATAGGCTCTGGCTTGTAGCATGATCGACAACTTCTCGCTCCACTGTGGCATCACAGCAACGCGCGTTAATTTATCTGTTGCGTCATTGACACCATGTAATATCGTTAAGCGAACTTGGTCTTCATCACCAGAAAAACGCCAGATTTTATCTGTTAAGTTAGCTGAACCCATAGCTTTAATCCCTTTGGCATCAGCACCATGACAAGCAACACAACCCTTAGCATTGAACAATGCCATACCAGCTTTATTCATGACACCATTTGAACTATCTATTGCAAATTTAACCAATTGATCTACTTCTTCTGTTTTGAGCAGTTTCTCATGAGCTGGCATATAACCTTGACGTCCTTTAGCGATGCTAACTTGAATATCTTCAACAGTGCCGCCATACAACCAATCATCATCCGTCAGAACCGGATAACCAGCACCTTTTGCTGGTGCACCACCTACACCATGACATGCAGCACAGTTATCACCATAAAGAACTTTACTCGAACCAATAGCGTAGTTCAGCATTTCTTGATCTTTAAGGATTTCATTAAAGCTCATAGTTGCGAGCTTGTCATCAAATGGAGCTCGTTTTGCCTCTACCTTGGCTAAATCTTCTTTGTACTCACTGATCTGTGTCCAGCCTAATAAACCTTTAGTACTATCATCTACTAAAGGTAATGATGGATAAAGTACGAAATAAACAACCACAATTAACCCACTTAAATAAAGTGCATTTAACCACCAGCGAGGAGGAGGGTTATCTAATTCACGAATACCATCCCACTCATGGCCAGTATCTTCAACCTGCGTAGGTTTATTTTTATTCTCTTCCATCTTCTTTCTCCGATTTTCTTTCGTCTTCATCCATAAGCATCGAGCGATGAGATTCTATACTGTCTTTATTTTTGGGGTTGAGGGCCCAGAAATAAACAACAACCATTACTATAAACACGAATACGGTGAGTAAGAATCCAAACCAATCGGTGCCTGTCATCCCACTCCAATCCGTATGAAAATACTCTTGAAATTTAGTCACGATAGTCTCTGCCTGGTTCAAATTTTACCATTGTGCCCAACACCTGAAGATAGGTGACTAAGGCTTGCATTTCAGTTTTACCTTCAACTGAAGCTGCTGCTCCGCTAATCTGCTCATCAGTGTATGGGACACCCAATACTTTCATTGCTTTAACACGCTTTTCAATGCCATTGCCATCTATAATGGATTTTTCCAACCATGGATAGTTTGGCATCACTGATTCTGGCACTACACTACGAGGTGCACGTAGATGTTGATAATGCCAATCATCTGAATACTTACCGCCAACTCGAGCAAGATCTGGTCCTGTACGTTTAGAGCCCCATTGAAATGGGTGGTCGTATTTAGATTCAACAGCCAAAGAATAATGCCCGTAACGATCTTTCTCATCACGGAAAGGCCTAATCATTTGTGAATGACATAAATAACACCCTTCACGCTGATAAATATCACGACCGGCTAATTCTAGAGCGGTATATGGACGGACGCCTGATAACTCTTCATATTCAGGATGTACTTGATCTTCGAATGTCGTGTTGAGATAGAACAAAGGTACGATTTCAACGATACCACCAACTGAAACAATCATTGCCGTTGCTAAAACCAGTGCCCATACGTTTTTTTCCAGCTTCTCTTGAAAGCTTATCGGTTTATTTGAATTGTGTTCGGACATGCTTCCCTCCCTTAAATGTTAGCTGCAACAGCCATCTTTGCAGATGGGTTGGCGATAGCTTTACGAATAGTCACAGTAACGTTGAATAACATCACACATGCTCCCAAGAAGAAAATTAAACCACCCGCAGCACGCATTGCATAGTAAGGATGCAATTGAGCAACAGACTCAACAAAAGTGTAGGCTAAATTACCGTAATCATCATAAGCACGCCACATTAGACCTTGCATTATTCCCGCCACCCACATCGCCGTAATGTAAACAGCTGTGCCGATGGTTGCCATCCAGAAGTGTAAGTTAACTAACTTAATCGAATACATCGTTGTACCCCACAGACGCTCGACCATGTGATAAATAGCACCAATAGAAACCATGGCAACCCAGCCTAAGGCACCAGAGTGCACGTGTCCGATAGTCCAGTCTGTGTAATGTGATAAAGCATTCACCGTTTTAGAGGCCATTACAGGACCTTCAAAGGTAGACATAGCATAAAACGCCAGTGACACAATCAAGAAACGTAAAATATAATCGGTTCGTAATTTATCCCAAGCCCCACTTAACGTGAACATACCGTTAATTGCACCACCCCAAGAAGGTATAATCATTGCTAAGGAAATGGCAGCGCCTAATGAACCTGTCCAATCTGGCAATGCAGTGTATTGAAGATGATGAGCACCTAGCCATACATAACCAAATGTTAAAGCCCAGAAATGGATAACGGATAGACGATAGGAATAAATTGGACGATTGGCTTGCTTAGGAACAAAATAATACATGATGCCAAGAAAACCAGCCGTTAAAAAGAAACCTACCGCATTATGTCCCCACCACCACTGGATCATCGCATCTTGAACACCAGCAAAGATTGAATATGATTTAAACAATGAGACAGGAATAGCTAAGCTGTTAATAACATGTAAATAGGTAATCATTATCATCATTGCTAAGAAGAACCAGTTAGCAACATAAATATGTGACACCTTACGTATCGAGAGCGTCATAATGAAGTTAAAACTATATGCCAACCAGACAACCGCCAATAGAATATCTAAAGGCCATTCCATTTCAGCATATTCTTTAGATTGAGTGAGGCCCATCGGCAAAGTAATAGCAAAACCCAATATTACTAAGTTCCAGCCCCAAAAGCTAAACCAAGCTAATTTATCGCTCCAAAGCCTGACACCCGATGTTCGTTGTACGATGTAATAGGACGTTGCCATTAGTGTTGAACCACCAAAAGCAAAGATAACGGTGTTTGTATGGAGTGGGCGTAATCGTCCAAAAGAAAGATATGGATTATCAAAATTTAGAACTGGCCATGCCAATTCAGAAGCAATATACACGCCAATCCCCGTACCTATTACTAAGTATACGACCGCCATATAGGCGAACCATTTAACTATTTCAAAACTATATTGCTCTTGTTCAGCTTGCATAGCGACCATACCTTCTCTCTATGAATAACACTATCTCGACATCTATTTTAGAGGTCTCGATTCCTTCCCATCACACTTGTCATTTAAGCATTTCTGGATTTTACAGTAAATAACGCGCGAACCCCTTTCTGCTAAACTTATCTAGATCAAGAAACAAGCCAATATAAACAGTAAGCGGTAATTTACTTATTAAATTTTACCGGGTAATTCTCCTCACTTCAGTGTCATGAGTCAAGTAAACAAGACTACAACTTGTTAGACCCTGATTCAAAATATAGTTCCCATCATGTGCTTACATTATTCAGTTAATAAAATATTATTTCATAGACAGGCAATAATTCACTTTATCTGTCGGTATATTTTTCAACTATGTTAGCAATTTTATAGCTTCGTATTCTCATTTTTTGATGTCAAGATTTCTTGGCAGTAATGGATAACTATAATAGCGAGTCCTATAACCAAAATTGCACCGGCAATTCCTAAAATTCGCCATGTCTCAAAATTTTTCATATCTAATATCAAATAGCGAGCTAGAGCTACTATAGCGATATACATAGGAATTTTTATCGGTAATTCACCAGACTTATAATAAACCGCAACCATAGTTAAAACCTCAAGATAGATAAATAGAAGTAATAAATCACTTAATGATACAAATCTATTATCTAACATAAGACCGATTTCAATTCCAATGGTAACTATGGTTGAAATTGCGACTATAACTAGACCTATATCTTGTGCGATAGACAATGCTAGACAAATCGATTGTTTTATTTTTTGATCCATTTGAGTCCCAATTTGTCAAATTATAGGTGCTATGAGATAAGCTTTTAAAGCTATTTAATACACATAAAGTTAATTAATCATTATAGTTAAATTAATTAACTGTGCTTGCTTGTCAGTCTTTAAATTTCAGGATAGTCAGGAATTTAAGACAAGTTAGTATCCTAAAAGTCATACAGTTGATAAATGTCTACAAGGGATATTTTCCTAACAATCTATTTAAATTTTATTTGTTAATTTATACTTGTTAAAACTTAATATATGACTAATTTCTATCGATCTAGAGAAGAATTTCTTAGATTAAAAATATCTTTACGACTAAGTAGTTCCATAGTTCGTGGAGCTCTAAGCGCATGGTATTAACACTGAGCCTAGGAAGATAAAGAGCTTTGTTTTCTCAAATAGTGATTCGAAGTGGTTACTTAATTGAGAAGTTCAACGCTACGATAGCCCGCTGTAATGAATAATCAATTTTCATTCTAATATAACAGCCAAGACTACTTTTCTATCTTCGGCGACAAGTAAGTTGTAAGTACGACATGCAGGGCCAATTGGCATACATTCGACGCCTATCGACTGAGCATAAAATTCGACCATTAGTTTGGGGGGGAGGGAATAAACACTAGATCCATGTGCCAATATAAGCACTTCAGGATCTAGGTTTTTTAATTCTTTAACATCATTCACATTGATTTGCATGATGTCTTTAATATGCCAATCAGAAATGATCTGATCTGGCATCAAAATCAGACTGCTGTCTAACCGTTTTAACTCTACATATTCTTTGGATCTTATGACAACAAAGTTTTCACCATAAGAGTGTATTACATTAGCGTCTGATATCGCTTCCAGACTAAATTTCATCTAGTGGTTCTACTAAGCTAAAACTTCATTTACGCGGTCACGCAATTCTTTACCAGGCTTAAAATGAGGTACAAATTTTTCACCCAACTCGACTGATTCACCACTTTTAGGGTTACGACCTACGCGTGGTGGACGATGATGTAAGGTAAAACTACCAAAACCACGGATTTCTATACGCTCACCGCCCGCTAAACTATTGCTCATTTGCCCTAATATTAATTTTACAGCTAATTCGACATCACGATAATTTAATAGTGATTGTTTTTCAGAAATTATTTCAATCAAATCCGACTTTGTCATATCTTTCAATTCCTTAGAATTAATCTATCTATTATTATTCTATGCTAGCAATCATTAACTTGTAACAAGCAATGTTTCAAAAGAAAAAAAGCATCTAGGCGGAAACCTAGATGCTTTTAAATTAGAACCTAAACTTAGCTATCTTTTTGGTTCATTTGTTCTTTTAACAAGTCACCTAATGTTGTGTTACCTGAACCGACATTTGAGTACTCTTTCACTGCTTTTGTTTCTTCTTGAGTGTCTTTCGCTTTGATTGATAATGTCAAAGTACGATCTTTACGTGACATACCCGTAAATTTAGCTTCAACTTCATCACCGACTGCTAATACTTTGCTAGCATCTTCAGTACGTTCACGTGAAATATCAGCTACACGGATATAACCTTCGATACCTTCAGCTAAAGCAATTGTCGCTCCGCGCGCATCTACTTCAGTTACTTTACCAGTAACAATGCTACCACGTGGGTGCTCTGACATATATTCAGAGAACGGATCAGATTGCATTTGTTTAACGCCTAATGAAATGCGTTCACGTTCAGGATCAATTGCTAATACGATAGCTTCTAAGTTATCACCTTTTTTGTAATCACGGATAAGATCTTCATTCTCTTCATCCCATGACAGGTCAGATAAATGAATCAAACCGTCAATGTCACCATCAAGACCGATGAATACACCAAAGTCAGTGATTGACTTGATTGAACCAGATACTTTATCGCCTTTATTGTGAGTCATTGCAAACTCTTCCCAAGGGTTAACTTTGCACTGTTTCATACCTAATGAGATACGACGACGATCTGCATCGATGTCTAATACCATTACGTCAACTTCATCACCTAATTGAACAACTTTAGATGGGTGTACGTTTTTGTTAGTCCAGTCCATTTCAGACATGTGAACTAAACCTTCAACGCCGTCTTCGATTTCAACAAAACAACCATAGTCAGCGATGTTTGTAACTTTACCGCGAATTCGGCTGCTATTTGGGTAGCTACTTGCGATAGACTTCCATGGATCATCGCCCATTTGTTTCAGACCTAATGAAACACGTTCGCGTTCTTTATCGAATTTCAATACTTGAACTTCGATTTCATCACCGATTGCAACCACTTCTGATGGATGTTTAACACGTTTCCATGCCATATCTGTGATATGTAGAAGACCATCAATACCACCAAGGTCAACGAATGCGCCATAATCAGTAAGATTTTTGACAATACCTTTAACGATTTTGTCTTCTTCTAATGTTTCTAATAATGCATCACGTTCAACACTGTTTTCTGCTTCCATAATGGCACGGCGAGAAACAACAATATTGTTACGTGGACGATCAAGTTTAATTAACTTGAACTCAAGTGGTTTGCCTTCAAGGTGTGAAGTATCACGAATTGGACGTATATCAACCAATGAACCCGGTAGGAAAGCACGGATATTATCTAGTTCGACAGTAAAACCGCCTTTAACTTTACCAGAAATAACACCAATAACCGTTTCATTACCTTCAAAGGCATGGTCAAGTTTAATCCACGCTTCAGCTGCTTTAGCTTTTTCGCGTGATAATTGAGTTGCACCAAAACCATCTTCCAATGATTCCAAAGCAACATCGACAATATCACCAACTTGTACAGTGATTTCACCCTTTTCATTCATGAATTCTTCAACAGGAATGGCGCCTTCTGATTTCAAACCAGCATTAACCATAACTACATCAGAACCAACACTTACCACCATACCTGAAACGATCTTACCTGGTTGCATCGGTGTTGTGTTTAAACTCTCTTCAAAGAGATCAGCAAAGCTTTCGCTCATTATTTACATCCTTGGTCCAACTTAAACTAACGGACCACTCAAAAATACCCGCTAAATGCAGGAAGTTAAAAAAACTTATCTAAATTGATAAGCCCCTAAATCACACCTCAGTACACAATGCACTGACATGTTTAAATACTGCTTCTATTCCCATTGCGCTGGAATCTAATTGCAAAGCATCCTCGGCAGGCCTTAATGGCGCTACCTGACGTTGAGTATCTCGCTCATCACGCTCGGAAATCTCTGCTATAAGAGCGGAAAGGTTACACTCAATCCCTTTTTCTTTCAACTGCTTATATCGTCTTTCCGCACGCACTTCAGCGCTAGCAGTTAGAAATACCTTATGATTCGCAAGTGGAAACACTACCGTGCCCATGTCGCGACCATCGGTCACTAGTCCAGGTAATTGGCGAAATGCGCGCTGACGTTCCAATAATGCAGCCCGTACTAGCGGTAATGCCGCTACTTTCGATGCCGCATTACCGGCTTGTTCAGAGCGTATAAGATTACTGACATCGTCACTTTCAAGAAGCACGGTCAAAACATCATTGTCTAATACGAAGACTAAATCTAGCTTTTTAGCCATTTCGGCTAATTGTTGTTCATCGTCCAGTTCTACATGATGCTTTATCGCCGCTTGTGCCAACACGCGATAAATTGCACCACTATCTAGATAATGCCAACCTAATTTTTTGGCGACGAGTTGAGCGATAGTGCCCTTACCAGAACCACTAGGACCATCGATCGTTAATACAGGAATATCAGGCATCGAACTCTTCTATATCTAAACCAGCTTTTGAAGCTAAACCTATAAAATCAGGAAATGAGGTCGCCACATTGGCACAATTATTAATTTGGATAGTACCGCCGGCTTGTAATCCAGCGATGGCAAAAGACATGGCAATGCGGTGGTCATCATGGCTTTCAACTTCACCCGATCCAATTACACCACCGGTAATTATAATCCCATCAGCAGTAGATTGGGCATCAATACCTAAAATTTGTAATCCATCAGCCATCGCTTGAATACGATCACTTTCTTTAACGCGTAACTCTTCAGCGCCAGTTAAGGTTGTTGTACCTTCGGCACAGGCCGCAGCCACGAATAATGCGGGAAATTCGTCAATCGCCAAAGGCACTTGGTCCTCGGGGATATTAATGCCTTTCAAAGGTGCATAACGTACTCGAATATCTGCTACCGGTTCGCCTCCGGTTAAAGCTTCATTTGACAGGGTTATATCTGCACCCATCAATCTTAAAATATTAATAACACCGATTCGGGTTGGATTAATACCAACATGAGTCAAAGTAATATCTGAACCTACAGCAATAGCCGCGCCTACCATAAAGAATGTTGCTGATGAAATATCTGCCGGTACATCGATTGAAGTAGCCGTTAATTTACCGCCTCCCTCTAGAGTTACTGTATCGCCATTCACTTCAACCGCATAACCCATCCCCGTCAACATTCGTTCGGTATGATCTCGCGTTGGTGCCGGTTCGGTTACCGTTGTTTTACCTTTGGCATACATGCCTGCTAACAAGATGCATGACTTCACTTGAGCACTGGCCATTGGCAAGGTGTAAGTAATACCTGTTAGTTTATTGCCTGCTTTTATTTTAAGTGGCAGTTTGCCTTCATCACTATCAATCTCGGCTCCCATCATCGCTAAAGGATCCGTTACTCTTCGCATCGGTCGACCTGATAACGATTTGTCACCGGTGAGTATACTCGTGAAGTCCTGGCCTGCTAACAAACCACTTAATAAGCGAATAGAGGTACCCGAATTACCTAAATAAATATCTTTATCTGAGGCTTTAAGTCCGTGCATACCCACGCCATAAATCGTTACTCGGCCCTCTTTTGGCCCGTCAATTTGAACGCCCATCGCCCGAAATGCAGCTAAGGTCGCAAGCGCATCATCGCCTTCTAAAAAGCCAGTAACTTCTGTGACACCTTCAGCCAATGAGCCCAACATAATTGAACGATGAGATATTGATTTATCTCCTGGTACACGTAATTCACCTTGTAATTTTCCGCCAGGTTGTACGATATAGTGCTTCTTGTGTTCACTGCTCACGCTTATAAACTCCGCTTAATTTCTTATATTTCACTATTATCAACCAAACCCGGCTCTGCAAACCGAGAATCACGTGCTTGTTTGGCACGTTTAAATACTTCAACAAGATAATCACCATCGCTATTCATAATAGCCTGCTCCAAACTATCAAGACCCTGCCGATAGTCATTTAATAACTCTAAAATTGCAGCACTATTACTTAAACAAATATCACGCCACATGACAGGATCACTCGATGCGATACGCGAAAAATCTCTAAAACCACCAGCGGCGAAACGTAATACCTCATCACAATCCGTTGACTTTGCCATCATACCAACCAGATTAAAGGCTAATAGATGTGGAAGATGACTGGTTGCCGCTAATACTTTATCGTGATGTTCGACGTCCATATCAACAACTTCAGCTCCCGTTAGTCGCCACATAGCTCGCACTTTTTCTAGTGCTTCTGAATTTGTTTCTGCAACAGGTGTCAGTACCACTCGATGATCGTTATACAAGGTCGCGAAGGCGGCACTCGGGCCACTTCTTTCCGTTCCTGCGATCGGGTGACCAGCAACAAATTGTTTAAACCGTTTACCTAAAGCCGCTCTAGCGGCCTCGACAACTTGTGCTTTAGCACTGCCACCGTCAGTAATAATAGTGTCATCATTTAGATGCGGTGCCAGCTCAGTCAATACCGATGCCATAGCGCCCATTGGTACAGCTATAAAGATCATATCTGCATATTTAACTGCATCGGCAATAGAGTTGGCTGCTCGATCAATCACACCTAATTCCAAGGCTTCTTGGCGAACACTTTCAGTACGTGAATAGCCTACAACTTCGCCAACCTGACCCGCTTTTTTTAAGGCCAGCGATAATGAACCACCAATTAAACCAACACCAATAATTGCCAGTCTATTGATCACAACGGTCGACCTAACAGGTTAGATAATGCCTCTAGAAAACGTTGATTTTCAGTTTGTAAACCGATACTCACACGTAGATGTTGTGGCAAACCATAATTGGTCACCGGACGTACAATAACGCCTTGTTGCAATAATGATTCATAAATATCAAGGCCATTACGCTCCACATCGACGGTAATAAAATTACCTTTCGATGGAATATAGCTTAGCGCCATGGTCTCAAAGCCAGTAATCAACTGCGACATACCTTGGTCATTAAGTTGTTTGGTTGCGGCAATATAAGCATCATCAGCTAATGCTGCCGTTGCGGCTACTAAGGCCAAACTGTTTACATTAAATGGCTGACGAATACGGTTTAATAAATTAGCAATTTCAGGATTAGACAAGGCAAACCCCACACGTAAACCAGCCAAACCATAGGCTTTAGAAAAGCTACGAGTAATAATTAAATTCGGATATTTTGCCAACCAACTAATAGTATCTGCAGTGCCATCGCCATATTCAACATAGGCTTCATCAATTACCACTAAAGTGCTGGGCGGTACTTGTGCGACAAAGGCTTCTAAATCATCATCAGCGAGACAAGTACCCGTTGGATTATTCGGGTTAGCAATAAAAATAAGCTTGGTGCGCTCGCTGATCAGTGTGCTCATCGCTTGCAAGTCATGGCCATAATCGCGCGCAGGAGCAATTACACCTTTGGCACCTATAGCTTGAGTAACAATGGGATAAACGGCAAAGGCATGTTGTGAATACAAGACTTCATCAGCAGGCGAGACAAAGGTACGGGCGATGATTTCTAAAACATCGTTAGAGCCATTACCCAATGTAATTTGGCTTAGCCCTAGCTGGTATTTTTCTGCCAAGGCAGACTTCAATATAAAACCATTACCATCTGGATATCGCGTTAGCTCTTTAGTTGCTTGAGTAATAGCTAGTAACACTGACTCCGAAGGCCCTAATGGATTTTCATTTGACGCCAATTTAACAATATTTTGTATGCCATATTGTCGCTCTAATTCTGCAATAGGTTTACCCGGCACATAAGGCTGTAGTTGATTAACGCAGGCTAGAGCAATATCACTAAAACTCATAAGTACTCCGTCTTAGAACGAAAACTATCAATAACTAATAATGCTGCACCGATAACAATCGCTGAGTCAGCAAAATTAAATGCAGGCCAATGATAAGTGCCGTGATAAAAATCCAGAAAATCAATGACATAACCATAATAAAAACGATCAATCAAATTGCCGAGTGCGCCGCCAAGAATCATCGCAATAGAGATTGCTTCTAACTTAGCGTGTGGTTTAAGTTTTTTTAGCCATATTAATAATGCGATGCTAACTATCGATGCTAAACCAATAAAGAACCATCGTTGCCAGCCATCAGCATGTGCTAAAAAACTAAATGCCGCGCCTGGATTATGGGCCATCGTTAAGTTAAAAAAGGGCATCACGACGAAGGTTTCATGCAAAGACAACCATGACACCATTAACCATTTAGAAGCTTGATCTAATGCGATAATCAAGCCTGTTAACCATAAGTAGTTCATCATAAAATTAAACGTGAAGGCGTTGTTCGCCTTCTCCGTCAACGTTATCAATACAACGGACACATAATTCAGGATGCGTTTCATTGCTACCTACTTCCGGTGTTTGATGCCAACAACGGTCACATCGGGCATCTTCAGAAGCAGATAATACTAAGAATAATCCAGATACTGAACTTTGAATTGCATCAGCAGGCCTGTTTGTGGCTGGCAGTATGGTAGCGCGTGATGTAATCAACACAAATTTCAACTCATCAGCCAAGCTATTGAGTGTTTCAAACAGCATAGGGTCGGCGTATAAAGTCACTCCTGCCGTCAAACCACCTTTAATTTCACCTTCAGCTCGTAATGTTTCTAATTCTTTTGAAACTGAATCGCGTACCGTAAATAACTGATTCCAAAATGTCTCATCAAATTGAGTGCCAACGGGTAATGGTGTTAAACCTTGATACCATGTGTTAAGCAATACTGATTCATTTCGTTCGCCCGGTAAATACTCCCATAACTCATCAGCAGTAAAGCTAAGAATCGGCGCCATCCAGCGAGTTAAAGCCTCTAATATATGGTACATCGCTGTTTGTGCTGAACGACGACCTAAGCTGTCTTTCTTCATCGTGTATTGGCGATCTTTAGTGATATCCAAATACAAACTACCCATTTCCTGAGCACAGAAGTTATGAATCTTTTGATAAATCACATGAAATTGAAAGCTTTCATACGCTTTCTTAATTTCGTCTTGTGCTTGATAAGCCTGATCAACAGCCCAACGATCTAAGGCCAACATATCTTCGGTGGCGACCAAATCCATTGCTGGATTAAAATCTGACAAATTCGATAATAAATAGCGTGCTGTATTACGAATTCGACGATATGAATCAGCAGTCCGTTTTAAGATCTCATCAGACACACTCATTTCTGCACTGTAGTCTGAAGATGCAGTCCATAAACGGATAATATCCGCACCTAAATTATTAACTACTTTCTGCGGTGCAACGACATTACCTAATGATTTCGACATTTTCTTGCCAGCTGCGTCGACTACAAAACCATGCGTTAACACAGCTTTGTAAGGTGCTCTACCTGTAGAACCGATAGATGTCAACAATGATGATTGGAACCAACCTCGATGTTGATCACTACCTTCTAAATATAAATCAGCAGGACGACTCAAATAATCTCGACGAGCTAAGACACAGGCATGAGACACGCCCGAATCGAACCAGACATCTAAAGTATCACTGACTTTTTCATAATCAGTAGCTTCATCACCTAACCAATCGCTTAAATTAGAATCAAACCAAGCATCAATCCCTTCTTGTTCAACTTTGTCAGCAACCTGAGCCATCAACTCTCGAGTTTTTGGATGTAATGCGCCGGTTTGTTGATTTACAAACAATGGAATCGGCACGCCCCAAGTACGTTGACGCGACACACACCAATCAGGGCGACCTTCAACCATGCCTTCAATACGCTTTTGGCCCCATGAAGGCATCCACTTAGTTTCTTTAATCGCTTGCATCGCTGCTTGGCGTAGACCATTTTGATCCATGCTGATAAACCATTGCGGAGTTGCACGGAAAATAATCGGTGATTTATGACGCCAGCAGTGTGGGTAGCTATGTTTAATGTCAACATGGTTCAACAATGCGCCTTTTTCTGCCAGTAGAGCAATCACTTCTGGATTAGCTTTAAAGACCGATTGACCAGCAAAAATAGGTGTATCTGGAAGGAAACAGCCATTGGCACCAACAGGATTATCTACTTCTAATTTGTATTTCAAACCAACCGTGAAATCGTCTTGACCGTGACCTGGCGCAGTATGAACGGCACCGGTACCTGCATCAGCAGTAACATGATCAGCCAAAATAATCGGCACTTGGCGGTCATAGAATGGATGTTGCAGTAATAAACCTTCTAGTGCGTCGCCTTTACAACGTGCGATGACTTCACCGGTCATGTTGTAACGTTCCAATGCAGATTCATACAACGCTTCTGCTAATACCAGACGTTCTTCACCTGCTTGCACCACAACATAATCATATTCAGGGTTAAGCGATACCGCTTGGTTAGCAGGCAAAGTCCACGGCGTCGTTGTCCAAATCGGCACACTGATTTTGCCGTTACCTTTAGCGCCCGAAGCCACAACAAATGCCGCTTCATCAATAACCGTAAAACGGACATCAATCGCAGGAGACTTTTTATCTTCATACTCAACTTCAGCTTCAGCCAGAGCACTACCACAATCAATACACCAATGAACCGGCTTCACGCCTTTATGTAAATGACCGTTGTCAACAATCTCACCCAAAGTACGGATAATGTCCGCTTCAAAGCTGAAGTCCATTGTTAGATAGGGATTACCCCATTCGGCCAACACGCCTAAACGTTTGAAGTCTTCACGCTGACCATCAACTTGTTTTTGAGCATACACACGACACGCAGCCCTAAATTCAGCAGCACTAACTTTTACGCCCGGCTTCCCCACTTTCTTTTCAACATTCAGCTCAATTGGTAAACCATGGCAATCCCAACCAGGTACATAAGGCGTATCAAATCCGCTTAATGTTTTAGATTTAAGGATAATATCTTTAAGAATTTTATTTACAGCATGACCAATATGGATATCACCATTGGCGTACGGAGGACCATCATGCAAGATAAATTTAGGTCGCCCTTTCGCATTATCACGCATTTTTTGATACAGATTTCCATCCTGCCAACGCTTTAATATCAAAGGCTCACGATTAGCAAGACCAGCTTTCATCGGAAACTTGGTTTCAGGTAGGTTTAACGTATGTTTATAATCTGCCACTGGGCTACTCGTCGTTTAAATCAATATAAATCCGCGATTATACTGTGTTTATGACTGTCTATAAACAACTGATATACTTTAATAATTAGCTTCTTCGTCGATTAAGTTGCCCTAAGATGTATTTTTGCCGCTCTAACTAGTAGGTAAGTTTCGGTTAAGCATTGCAAAGTGCGAACTTCGCAGAATTTATTTAATTCCAAATCCACTCTATCTCACTGAAAAGCATTAGAATACAGCTATCAGAAATCTACACTGCAACTCTAATCAAGGGCTCTAACCACCATGATGTTTGGTCAAAACAGACAACAACTTCGCCAGTTTTATCATAATGTCTGGCAGAAACAAGCTGACAAGCAGCCACTTTCGGCACTCGAAGCGACTGTGACTCAGGTTATTAACGAACATCCCGAATACCACGCTATTTTCAACAGTGATGCCAGTTTAGAACAAGAATATTTTGTAGAACAAGGCCAAACCAACCCTTTTCTTCATATGGGCTTACACATTTCCTTGCATGAACAAATTTCAACGGATCGCCCAGCGGGTATCCGTGCACTTTATCAACAATTAAAAGCTAAGTATGGTGATGCGCACACAACTGAACATAACATGATGGAATGTCTGACTGAATCACTCTGGCTAGCCCAGCGTAATAGTCAACCGCCGTCAGAATCAGATTATTTAATGGCTTTGCAAAAACAATTATTGGATAAAATTAATGGCAAATAAGATCACCGCCAGCATTACATTTCATTTCAAAGGTGAGATATTTACGCCCAGTCTTGAGCTTAATTTAGATGAAGTGATGCAACGCTATAATGGCCTGCCACCGCTACATGAAACGCTGGCAACTGGGAACAATATCGATAGCTATTCCTATCAATACGAAATATTGTTAGGCGAAGATATTCAATTTAGCGATGCCGAAGGTGATGCCGTATCGTTTTTAAACGATGGTCAATTTAACCAAATTGGATACGAGCATTTTTGGTTTCAAAAAAATATACTTAATCATCTACAAAAAATAATGATCACAGAGTTGGATATCGACGAAATTGAACAACACCCCAAAATCATACAAGCCATGCTCGCCGCTTTTGAATATGGTCGAGACTATAGATAGGGATTAAAACAATGAATGTATTAGGATTTAATAGTAATGATGCGCCGCCACAACTGTTGGTAGAGCCAATGCCAACTCCAACTGGCCATGATTTATTAATCAAAATTGATGCCATTGCCGTCAATCCCGTCGACACTAAAGTCATCGCGGGCATGACTGAAATATTAAACTCACCACGCATCGTAGGTTGGGATGCCACTGGTACAGTTATAGCCACGGGTCAAAGCACCGTATTATTTAAGGCCGGTGATAAAGTATTTTATGCTGGAGACATAACGCGTCCAGGCTGTTACGCCAGCCATCAATTAGTAGACGAGCGAATCGTAGGCATAGCGCCATCGACCTTAACGCCTACACAAGTAGCGGCCATGCCACTTACCAGTATTACGGCATGGGAAGCCTTATTTTCTCGACTAAAAATCACTGAACAACATGATGCTGGAAAAAACATATTGATTATTGGTGGGGCAGGCGGCGTAGGTTCAATCGCTATTCAACTTGCTAAAAAAATTGCCAAACTCAATGTCACTGCCACAGCATCACATACCGCATCTATTAATTGGTGTAAAAAAATGGGCGCCGATCAAATCATCAACCATCACGGTGATCTTACTCATCAATATCGCGCCCTAGGAATTAGAGATCCAGATTATATCTTGTGCTTAAATGACACTGACCAACATTATGCCGCCATGGCTGATCTCATCGCACCACAAGGATTGATTTGTAGCATCGTAGGCAGTCAACAAAAACAAGATCTGGATAAGTTGAAATCGAAAAGTGCCGGTTTTATATGGGAATTTATGTTTACTCGCCCGATGTATAATACCCACGACCTAATTGCCCAACATCATCTATTAAACAATATAGCCAAGCTACTTGATGAAGGAAAGATCATTAGCACATTGACTGAAAGTCTCGGGCCAATGAATGCGGAAAACATTCAAAAAGCACATCAACAGTTACTCAGCGGTACAACCATTGGCAAACTTGCGCTAACAGCACTCGTGTAAAGGCCTTATATCGCCATATGTCATGTTGGTAAAACAAATAATATAGTGCCTACAAAGGCCGAAATATAGAGATGGTTTCACCCAGAACAATATACCGTATAATTACTAGTTTAAATCACTTCACCCTAGGGCTTTTAATCATGGTCACGCAAAAACCAGGCAAATTCATTGTTGGCAGTATCGTTACTTTTCTTATTATTTTTGGCGTCATTAAAATCGTACTTTTGTCATCGCAAGATGCTGGAAAACAAGCTGTAACTCCAGAAAGCATGACTGCAGAAGATGTCGCGGAGCGAATTAAACCGATTGCTCAAACTTATATCGGTGAAGCACCTGTAGTTGCTGCTGTTGTTGAGGAAGAAGAAATCGTCGGTGGTGGTCAGCAAATAGTCACCCAAGTATGTTCAATGTGTCACAGCTCGGGCATGATGAATTCGCCTAAACTAGGCAGTAAAGCTGATTGGGCTCCTCGCATCGAAAAAGGCATTGAGACTCTGTATAGTAACGCGATCAACGGCATTAATATGATGCCAGCGCGTGGCGGTCGTCCTGATTTAAGTGATGATGATATTAAAGCAGCTGTTGATTATATGGTATCGCTAGCTAAATAAGTTTTGTAAAAAAAGCCCGCATTTAGCGGGCTTTTTTATATCCATAATTCATGTTTTGTTTAACGTGATGCTATCAAGCTTCATTAACCAGTTTGATATAAAGCTTTTCAACTTTAGTCCTAGCCCATGGCGTTTTTCTCAAAAACTTAAGGCTCGATTTAATGCTTGGTTCACTATTAAAACAATTGATATCAACCTGAGCACCCATTTCTTCCCAGCCTAATTGTTCAACCAACTTAATAAGAATTTGCTCTAATGTAATGCCGTTGAGTGGATCTGTCTGCTTCATGTAGTCACTTTCAATAATTTGTGTATGTAAATTAAGATTAACAGAAAAAACACTTAAAATCTGTTACAGTTTTCATATTTAAAGCAGTGCGTCAACCTGACAATACTGTATCTATACCACCTAATATCAAGGCTTTATTTGTGACCAATAATGATGTTTTACGCCGTATCCGTTATACCTTCGACTTTAATGATACAAAGATGATTGCGCTTTTTACTGCCGCTGAAGCTGAGGTTTCACGTGAACAAATCAGTAACTGGATGAAAAAAGAAGAAGATCCAGATTATCAAAATTGTGGTGACCAGCAATTAGCCACATTCCTTAATGGCTTAATCAACGATCGCCGTGGTAAAAAAGAAGGTGAACAACCTAAACCTGAGAAAAAATTAACTAATAATATTATTCTCAGAAAACTCACCATTGCATTAAATCTAAAAGCAGAAGATGTATTAGAAGTTTTAGAATTAGCCGATTTACGAATTAGTAAACATGAGCTTAGCGCGTTTTTCCGTAAAGCTGATCATAAACACTACCGTAACTGTAAAGATCAAATCTTACGCAATTTCCTACAAGGCTTACAACTTCAACTACGCCCTTCTGACACAGAAGTTGAAGCAAGCGATGACGTCGAAACTGAAGATAAACCTGCATTTCAGTGGAAGAAATAACAAAGCTTAGCACCACAGCTTGACCCAAAAATGAACATCAAGGACGATGTCCATTTAGACTTAACATTCTTGCTTTAGCTATTGCTCACCGAATATTTACTGTGAACGATTCATCCACAATGAACACCTGATAATTCCTTTGCGTTGATCGATGGGCCGTTGCTGACCCCCAACCACATTACAAACATTGCTTAAAATAAATTTTTAATCAATGTTTGCTAGCTTTATCACTTTTCCTGCCGTTGCTGATGCTAATGCACCTTCAATTGCTTTACAGTTCGCCTTGGCATCAGCAAACGATAATGCCGGTTGTGTATTATTTAATACACAATCACTAAAGTGCTCGATTTCAAGTACAAAATGATTAGCAATATCTAATTCAACATTGTGCTGTTCACCGGCATCAGTCCACCAAGAAATGACAGGTGCATCATCAGGGTTTTGCCAAACGGTATCGCACTTAATCCCACCTAGCGTTCCAATAATCTCGTATTCACTACGACGTGCACGTTCAAAACTCATATCAAAATGAGCGAATTTACCATCGCCATAATCCAGCACACCACTTAAACTAATATCAGCACCACTTTCAAGAAATTTAGCCATCGCTGTTACGGCTATAGGTTCGCTGGTAAACCACTTACGGGCTGTATGAATAGCATAGGGGCCTATATCCCACATCGCACCACCACCATGAGCAATATCTTTTTCAAGACGATACATGCGTGCAGGTTTCATCGAAAATGAAAAACAAGTGTTTACCGTACGTACATCGCCGATGGCACCTGAATCAATTACTTTTTGTACATAAGCATGTTGAGGGTGGAAACCATACATAAAACCTTCCATCACCGTTACATTATGTTCAATAGCGGCGGCTTCAATGGCTTCGATATCTTTCACCGTTAATGCCATCGGTTTTTCTATTAAGACATGTTTACCTTTGGCAATTGCTTTCAAGGCCCATTCGGCATGTTCATCGTTCGCCATCGGCAAATAAATCGCATCGATGTCGGCATTATTGAGTAAATCCTCAGGGTTATCTAAGGTAAGCACATCTGTCTCTTGCGGCGCATATTTAGCTAAGGTTGTAGCCGCGGCACCCTTGCGGCGACTCGCGATAGCGATCAACTTCGCATTACTGGCTTCTACAATAGCGGGCATCAGACGCTCATTTACACGTGCAGCGCCAAGAATTCCCCAACGTAATACTGACTGATTCGACATAATAACTTCCAAAATTTAAAATTAGAGAACATCATAACCATTAAACAGGTTTAACTTCAACATTGTAAAACCCTGTAATTTTAATGTTTTTATATGACTTTTTTTAGCCTATGCTAGTAAAAACTTACTTTTCAAACTAACTAAAGGAACCTTTATGACTATCGAAGTTGGACAACGCTTACCTACTGGTAAATTAACTGAATGTATTGAATTTGACCCTGAAAATGGTTGCCCTGTAAATCCTCAACCACAAGATGTAGCAGAGATTACCAAAGGCAAAAAAGTGGTTATTTTTGGAGTGCCCGGCGCATTCACACCTCTTTGCTCGGCTCAACACTTACCCGGCTATGTGCAATTTGCTGATCAAATTAAAGCTAAAGGCGCTGATGAAATTTGGTGTTTATCCGTTAATGATGCCTTCGTAATGGCGGCTTGGGGTAAACAAAATGAAGCTGCCGGCAAAGTACGTATGATGGCTGACGGCAGTGCGGTATATACCAAAGCATTAGGCTTAGATCGGGACTTAACTGGCGGCGGCATGGGCGTACGTTGCTTCCGTTTTGCGATGATTGTTGAAGATGGCATTGTGACTTACTTGGGTGTTGAAGGCTCAGGCGAGTTCGGCGTATCAAAAGCTGAAACGATTTTAGAAAACCTATAACTATAAACTTTACGGAACCAGCCCAAATTGATCCTTGGGCTAGTTCCGTACAATAATTTCACCCTTATCGCCAATGAAAATAGTGGTGGCTAGTTGGTAAAAAATGCCATGCGCTATAATGCCTGGCACAGCATTGAGTTCAGCATTAAGTTCTTCGGCATTAAGACTGGCATCAAACACCATATCAATAATTAAATTACCTTGTGAACTAATCGCTAAGCCATCGCCATTGGCATTTTTTCGTAAATCTCCCGCACCACCAATCTGTTGCAAACTTCGCAAGACCATTTGCCATGAAAACGGAGAAACTTCTACCGGAATAGGGAATAGTTCACCAATACGGGTCACTATTTTGCTGTTATCTACCAGCACATAAAATTCCGCACTGGCTTTCGCTAATAGTTTTTCCTTCACTAAATCAAAGCCGCGTCCTTTTAGTAGGCTCATTCCTGGCGAGACTTCATCAGCGCCATCGACATATAAATCGAGTTGGCTGAGATGTTCTATCGCCATCATAGTTAACCCAAGTTGCTGTGCTTTTATCGTACTGACAACTGAACTCGCTACGGTAGTAAACTGCAAATTTTCTTGCTGTTTGCGATGAGCTAATTGTTCAATAAAATAATTTGCTGTCGAACCGGTGCCTAAGCCAACAATCATGCCTTCCTCCACTAAGTTGGCGGCATAGTTTGCTACGCGTTGTTTATCGTTGATTTCAGTTGGTAGATTTTGTTGTGACATTGGCTCTCTCCGGTTTGCAACTTGGCAAAAACTAGCTACCAGCATACCATGCTATTTTGTGTTTATTAAGGGATTATCATGACAATTAATATTGATAATATTGTTCAAAAAATTGAGCAAACAACGGGCCATGTCTTAAAAAATTATCGCCTCAACTCGATTGGTGGCGGCAGCATTAATGACGCTTATCAATTACAATCAGGTCAACAATCCTATTTCATTAAGCTTAATCGACCACAACTCTCGGCAATGTTCGAAGCAGAAGCGCTCGGCCTAGAAGAAATGCGAGCATTAAATTGCGTACGGATCCCTGAAGTCATTTGTCACGGGCAAACCACTGAACATAGTTATATAGTATTGGAATACATTCAACTTGGTAACTTACGTGGTCAAGCAAGTCAGCGACTGGGTATACAGCTAGCCCAATTACATCGTCACAGCCAACCGTATTATGGTTGGCAAATTAATAATACTATCGGCAGTACAGCACAACATAATAATCGTGAACATGATTGGCTGAGCTTTTGGCAGCAACATAGGCTAGGTCAACAGCTCAAATTTGCATCTAAAAATGGATTTGGATCTCGCTTGCAGGATAAGGGTGAATTATTGTTAGAAAATCTTCATCTGTTTTTTGAAACTTATACGCCTGTTCCCGCCTTATTACATGGTGATTTATGGGGTGGTAATGCCGGCGTAGATCCACAAGGTAATCCTGTTATTTTTGATCCTGCTTGTTACTATGGTGACCGTGAAACAGATATTGCCATGACTGAATTATTTGGTGGTTTTGGTGCAGGTTTCTTCGCAACATACCAAGCAGAATATCCCCTAGATTCGGGCTATAAAACTAGAAAAACGCTTTATAACCTTTACCATATCCTTAACCATATCAATCTTTTTGGTAGCAGTTATGTAGGACAAGCTGACGATATGCTCGAACAACTATTATCTGAAATAAAATGAACTCGAAAATAATTCAATTACCTAAAAAAGTCCTTCGATACGCCACTTCGAATAATACGATTGCGAATAAGTAGCTATCAATAAAATCATATTTTCATTATTGGCCGATAACATGGGATATTGATGCTAATATTATTAAATAAGCCATTTATTTCAAGTATATTAATGGGTAATTTCTGCTGATGAAAAAAACTGAACGACAATTCATTCGCCATCCAACAGCCGTCCCGCTACTCTTTAATTTGGATGATAGACCAGAAAAAATACAGGTGAAAGATGTCGGAGACGGTGGCTTATGTTTTATATGCCACCAGAGTATTAATGCGGGAGAACACATCCACATTACTATCCCTATCAGCGATCATCAATTTGATGCTCATGGCATTGTTCGATGGTGTAAACACAATGGCAACCAGTTTTTAATTGGCGTTGCTTTTCAACAAGAATCAGTTATTTTCGCGATTCGTATGGTTGAACAAGTTTGTCACATTGAAAATTATCGTAAAAAAATATTGGCTGAGACTGGCACTGTACTGACCAGTGAGCAAGCGGCGAAAGAGTGGATTTCTCATTATGCTAAGGACTTTCCTCGCTTATTAAGCTAATAAGCTGTCAACGAATACGTTACATACGAAGTATTCAAACCAACTAGAAACTCGCGTATTATCTAATCTTGTTCCAAATTAAAGTTTATGGATATATTCAGCTAATTGCATTAGCTCGGCCATATAGTTAAGCTAACAACGATGGTATATTAGGGCGTGACCGTGAACATTAGTTTTTTAATTTTATTATTAAGCATTTATTTAAGTACACAAGCGAGTGAACGTCTTCAAGGTATCTCAGGCTCGACGGGAAAGACTACCATTCCATTTTCAAAATTATTTAATGATGGCCGTGAAAATGATAATGTTGACACTACAGGCAAACGACGACGAGAAGAGATTACTCTAAAAACTAAGCTTGAAGCTGAACTAGATGTAGCAAAAATCAAAGATGGCGAGCGGCATAGTGCCATCAAAGATGGCTCGGCCAGCTTTTCGCCTGATCAAGAAAAAGAATACGCAGATACCTTGCCTGAAATTGATATTATTTCAGACATTAATCCCCAAGTTGAAGACATCATCAATAAACTTCAAGCAAAAGACGTGAAGCCTATGGTACAAAAAGCACACAAAAGGCCGACCCAAGTGTTCATTAATGACAGTTTCATAATAGTGAGTAAGAATGAATCCTCACCCTCCCAAGCTAAAAATAACACCCACAATTCAAATAACCAAACTGGCGCCGTTCAGGCTAAGAATGATAACTGCGCAAAAGAAAAAGTATATTCACTTGATGTTGCTAATGCATCACAATACCAACGCCTAGAAGATTTCCCCTTCACCTACGAATGCGTTATACGGAGATAAAGTAGCGTTATTTAGTGCCGACTTGCTTTGATACTGTCACACGATAATCTAAGCTAAAACACACATTTTTCAGGCCAAGTTTGATCAGAACTGTATAAAACAAAATAAAGAAGTTAAAATACCATTTACTCACATTATCAATCACATAGAGGCTATATGGGACAAATAAAAGTACTATTCGTGTGCATGGGCAATATATGCCGCTCACCGACTGCAGAAGGTGTATTTAACAAATTTATTGACGATAAAGGAACAGCTAATCGTTTTGTTGTCGATTCTGCCGGAACACACGCCTACCACATTGGCGAACAATCTGATGCACGATCTCAACAAACAGCACGTAGTCGCGGTATAGACTTGTCAAAAATTCGAGCTCGCAAAGTGATGCCATCAGATTTTGAAAATTTTGACCATATCCTAGCGATGGATACCGATAACTACAATATACTAATAGATTCCAGTCCAAGTCAGCACCGCCACAAAATCAAACTATTTTTGGATTATGCTCCTGAACGAAAAGAAAAAAATGTACCCGATCCTTATTACGACGGGCAAAATGGTTTTGATCACGTATTTGACTTAATTGACGATGCCTCAAAAGGTTTTTATCAGTCGGTCATCGATCTGAGTCACTTTAATAAACGATCATAGATTCAAATTCTTGTAGTGTTATTTATGATTTTTATGTCTATAAGTTATCACCACGATACTCATAATAAGATTCAGATATCAATTATTACCTAATCTTGATTTCAATTACTTGCCAATAATTCCAACTAAATAACATTGTCTTAACAGCCAATCATGACAGACCCTTTATGTAAGTTATCAGGCAAAATATGTATTTTTGCCAACAATGATATAATATTCGGCTGATTGTCGTTACTGTTTTCAGTTTAATGGCTTAACTTGTTGATTGTTCAAGGGGAAGTTAGATGGAATCGTCTAGTCTAATGAATGAAGGTTTAACCTTAATGCTGTTTGGCATGGGGTTTGTATTTCTTTTTTTGACCTTATTGGTTGGTGCGACCACGCTCATGTCACGCATCATTACCAAATACGAAAAAAATGTTGGAGCGCTACCAGAAGGTGGTGTGCCTTCACCTACAGCTGTTATTCCTCGACATGGTCCGCTTGCTAATCCTCACGTAGAAGACAGTACGCTAATATCCGTAATAAGTGCTGCGGTTCATAAATACCGTTCGCGTCACAAATAATCACATTTAGCTTTTCACTATTAAGGCCATAACCATGACCGAATCTTCATTAAAATTAGGCATTACGGATGTTGTTCTTCGTGATGCCCATCAATCATTATTTGCAACTCGTCTACGTCTTGATGACATGTTACCCATTGCTGGTAAGCTAGACCAAGTAGGTTACTGGTCAGTAGAAACATGGGGCGGCGCAACATTTGATGCATGTATCCGTTATTTAGGTGAAGATCCCTGGCATCGTATTCGTAGCCTAAAAGCGGCCATGCCTAATACGCCACAGCAAATGCTTCTTCGTGGTCAAAACCTTCTAGGATACCGTCACTACGCTGATGATGTAGTAAGAAAATTTGTCGAACGTGCAGCAATTAATGGTGTTGATGTATTTCGCGTGTTCGATGCGATGAATGACCCACGTAATCTTGAAGTCGCTATAAAAGCTGTTTTAGAAAATGATCGTCATGCACAAGGGACGATTTCATATACATTAAGTCCTGTTCATGATCTTGCCATGTGGGTCGATTTAGCAAAACGCATTGAAGATATGGGTGCTCATTCACTCTGCATTAAAGATATGGCTGGTTTGCTTAAGCCTTACGTTGCTTTTGAACTGGTCAGCGAGCTTAAGCAAGCAATCGATATCCCAATCCATATGCAATCTCATGCAACTACTGGCTTATCAACAGCCACTATTTTGAAATGTGTAGAAGCAGGTATCGATAATGTTGATACTGCTATTTCATCAATGTCGATGACGTATGGCCATTCGCCTACTGAATCAATCGTATCAATGTTTCAAGATACGAAACGCGATACCGGACTCAATATTGAGTTACTAGAAGAAATTGCCGCCTATTTTCGTGAAATACGCAAAAAATATGCACCATGGGAAGGCTCGTTAAAAGGTATAGACTCTCGCATCCTAACGGCGCAAGTACCGGGTGGCATGTTGACCAATATGGAAAGCCAGCTTCGCGAACAAGGCGCAGCAGATCGGTTTGATGAAGTATTAGCTGAAATCCCTCGTGTACGTGCTGATTTAGGTTATATCCCACTGGTGACACCGACCTCACAAATTGTCGGAACTCAATCAGTCTTAAATGTATTAACAGGCGAACGTTACAAAACTGTAACTAGCGAAACCGCCGGCATTTTAAAAGGTGAATATGGTTCAGCACCGGCACCGTTTAATACTGAACTTCAAAGACAAGTCCTTGATGGTCAAGAGCCTATTACTTGCCGCCCAGCTGACTTACTCGAACCAGAAATGAATAAATTGACAGCTGAACTTCAAGCTCATGCTCTTAAAGATAATATTGAACTAGAAACAGGCGATCGTGAAATTGATGATGTCTTAACCTATGCTCTATTCAACCAAGTAGGTTTGAAGTTCTTAGCTAACAGAAATAATCCTGATGCCTTCGAACCTGTGCCGACATTAGCATTGGCAGAGGCTACTACACAAAAAACGAAAGCTATTGATCAAGATGTTTACACAATTGCCGTTAACGGCCAAAGTTATGTCGTTCAGGTCAATGAAGGTGGCGACATTAGTAACATTACAACGCCAGCATATGTAGCACCAGCAGCGACAGCATTATCGGATGGTGAACCCGTCACAGCTCCCTTAGCAGGCACTATTTGGAAAGTAGAAGTTACCTCAGGTCAAACAGTAGAAGAAGGGGATGTATTAGTCATTCTTGAAGCCATGAAAATGGAAACGCAGATTGTGGCATTCCAATCAGGTGTTATTAGCGCAATTTCAGTAAAACCAGGTGATGAAGTCAAAGTCGGCGACCACCTAGTTTCTATCGCATAAGGGTTAAATATGGACCAACTATTACATCTATGGCATAACACGGGCCTTTATCAAATGCAGCCAGGCCAGGGAATAATGCTCATTATTGGCATGTTGTTACTGTATTTAGCGATCAAAAAGAACTTTGAACCCTTATTACTTGTGCCAATTGGTTTCGGCGGCGTACTAGCTAATATTCCAGGAGCAGGCTTGGCTGAAGCTGGCGGAATATTACATCTGTTTTATACCGTCGGTATTGAAAGTGGTGCGTTCCCATTAATCATCTTTATGGGTGTCGGTGCGATGACAGATTTTGGCCCCCTCCTCTCTAATCCTAAAACATTATTTTTAGGGGCAGCAGCACAATTTGGTATTTTTGCAACCTTGATGGGAGCGGTACTATTATCTACTTTCGGTATTTTTGATTTCAGTCTAGCTGATGCCGCCGCTATTGGAATCATAGGAGGTGCTGACGGCCCTACATCGATCTACGTTGCCAGCAAGCTCGCACCAGATTTATTAGGCGCTATTGCTGTAGCTTCGTATTCATATATGGCGCTTGTACCGCTGATTCAACCTCCCATAATGCGTGCATTAACAAATGAGTCTGAACGCAAAATAAAAATGACCCAATTACGTCATGTATCACAGCGTGAAAAAGTAATCTTTCCGCTACTATTACTTATTTTAGTCGCGTTTTTATTACCAGATGCCGCACCATTATTGGGTATGTTTTGTTTCGGTAATTTGATGAAAGAATGTGCCGTAGTGGACCGTTTAAGTAACACTACCCAAAATGCACTTATAAATACGGTTACTATATTTTTAGGTTTGGCAGTAGGGTCGAAATTAAGTGCCGATAAATTCCTAGATTTCACAACCTTGGGTATTTTATTATTGGGTATGGTTGCCTTTGGTATTGGTACGGCATGCGGAGTGATCATGGCCAAGTTGATGAATAAGTTTGGTGGTAGTCAAATCAACCCATTAATTGGCTCTGCGGGAGTATCAGCGGTGCCTATGGCGGCACGAGTGTCTAATAAACTAGGCTTGGAGTCAGATCCGCATAACTTCCTATTGATGCATGCCATGGGACCAAATGTCGCGGGCGTGATCGGCTCAGCAGTGGCTGCAGGCATTATGATTAACTACGTAGCGGGCTAGAAAAAATGCCACATACTTTAAGAGTAAGAGTGTGTGGCATTGTTTATAGCGTAGCCATTTTTGCAGAGGCCACTTTATCCCCTATACCCGTTATCTGGCAAGAATAGTCAGAAAAACTTGCTGGAGTACTCGCAGTTGCGAGCCATCTCATACCCTCGACATTAGGTAAGTTTAAGTTCAGCTTGATGTTTTTCTGATCGGCCAAATCTAGTAAATTTTGTTTTGTCATATTGGACTTTAATTCAACACAAAAATTACTAAGCTGATCGTTATTCCACATCGCATAAACAGGATATACCATTCCCGCAATCAACATGATCTGTATAAAATTAACAAATATTTTCATCAGTGCATCCTTTTCTTTATTCTGTTGATTAGAAGGATACCTAGTTTATTTAAATCATTCCGCGAACAGCTTCACATTTTTAAATTAAAGCATTAGTCTTTATTTTTCAGTAAATTACCTAATGCAGAAAATGGATTATGAGTTGTAGTCGTTTTTGCAGTATCTGATCCTGTACTACCATAACGAACTTGCTCTATATAACGTGAATGTTCGTTATCATGACAATAAATGCACAATAACTCCCAGTTACTACCATCATTCGGATTATTGTCATGATTATGGTCGCGATGATGTACCGTCAGTTCCTGTAAGTTTGTCTGAGTGAACTCACGTGAACAGCGACCACACACCCAAGGGTACATTTTTAATGAGCGCTCCCGATAAGTTTGTTCACGATCAGCTTGGTACTTTTTGGATTGGGCAACTAAATCATCAAGTCGTTTATTTTTATCTGTGATCATTTTTCTTTATCCATTTTAAAACATTAATATTGTTGTAAACCCAGTAAACTATCAACACTATTTTATTCTATAGGTTTATTTTTATGGCACAAACTACCATTAGCGTTATTCTCACACAATCCCCTACTGAGCTTTATAAAATTTTGAAGTTTGAAGGTTTATCATCAAGCGGTGCTGAAGCAAAAATTGCCATTGCCGATGGCTTAGTTAAAGTGAACGGTGTGATTGAACTCCAAAAACGTAAAAAAATTGTTGATGGTGATGTCGTTGAATTTGCTGGCACCACTATAAACGTCAGTTGTGAAAACTAATTACCAATGCCTTCACTTCACAAACATGTCATGACTGAATAGTTGCGATATAATGGTTCTTTTTTAAAATTATCCAGGAACAACTATGGCTAAAGCTAATGCTCGACATATCTTAGTAGACAGCGAAGAAATCTGTCTTGAACTTAAAAAAGAAATTGAAGAAGGTGCTGATTTTGCTGTTGTTGCAAAAGCAAACTCTTCTTGCCCATCAGGTCAGTCTGGTGGTGATTTAGGCGAATTTGGACCAGGTATGATGGTGCCAGAATTTGATAAAGTTGTTTTTTCAGCGCCGATCAACACTGTTCAAGGCCCTGTAAAAACACAATTCGGTTACCACTTATTAGAAGTCACTAGCCGCACAGAATAACTGTCCTTCATCGGATCAATCTAAAGCCTTGTCATATTTGACAAGGCTTTTTTTGTCTAAATAATCCTATAATCGGGTAAATGTTCTAACAATTGCTTGCCGTAACCCTTTGTCAATAATCGGCGATCTAATATAGTAATTCGACCTGAATCTGTTTCTTTACGCAATAAACGGCCACATGCCTGAATAAGTCGCACGCTAACGGCAGGAAGCGACAAGGCAACAAACGGTTGTCCACCTGAGCGTAATATCCACTCCTGTTTTGCTTGTTCTATCGGTCGCGTGAAGACAGGGAATGGTAGTTTAGTAATCACCACATGACTACACAACTTACCCGGTAAATCGACCCCTTCTGCAAAGCGGTCCATACCAAAAATGATACTTCCTTCACCGGCTTCTGTGCGTTTGATGTGTTCTACAATCATATTTTTTGGTGATAACAAATCACCTTGCAATAATACGCCTTCAGTCCACTCATCAGGTAATTGTCTATAAACACTATCCATCACTGTTTTAGAGGTAAATAACACTAAGGTAGCTTCTTTTCTATCAATGACCGAAATTAATTGTGCCACGACTTCTTGTTGCCAATCAGCAAAGTTTTCATTGGGTAAATGGTGCATCATTGGCAATGACAGGGTTGCTTGCGTTTGATAATTAAAAGGGGATTTCACTGCTAAAAAATGTCGCTCATCAAATCGTTTAAGCCCACAATCTGCTCTAAAACGTTGAAATAATCCTAAACCTCGCAAAGTCGCTGAAGTTAATACGACACCATAAGCCTGGTTCCACAAACTTTTTTCAAGAAAAAATGCCGCCGTCATAGGACCGGCATTAATCACTAACGTAGTCTCCTTAGCAAATTTTTCTAAAGATAACCACCGCACATTGGGCGGAATATCAGGCTTGTCTTCATCTAAAAACAACCCCATAAAATCAATAAGATAACCAAATATATTTTGTACAGTACCCACTTGTGGCAACAATACTTCTGCCACCTTATTTGGTATCTCTTGGGTTTCTAAGGCATCTTTAATCCACTTACCGAATAAGGCATAGTGTTTATAAATAATATTGGCACGTTGTAATAAGCCATGGCACGGTGTAATTAATGCTTTTACTAATGGCCCCTGCCAATAAATACGCGGTTCACTGACCTTGCCAGCCGCCATGCGCTTAACTAAATCATCACTCTGCAACAAGGTTTCCATTTGTTGTAATAAAGTAATCACGCTTGGCAAATCTCGCCGTAATTCCATCAGCATAAAACCAAAATCATGTTGACGAAATGCCAGGGCTTTCACTAGCTTTTTTAGCACGCTATCGGCGGTTTCTGTAGTTTGGTATAACTGAGCAAAGTTTAGGGCTTTGGCGGCATGATCCAGCGCCTTTTGTGGCAGGTTGTGCGCTTCATCAAACACAAAGAGGATTTCTTCAGGATTAGGCAAAACTAGGCCGCCACCTAAGTCAGCATCACTCAATACAAGATCATGATTGGCAATAACGACGTTAGCTGTCGACATTTCACGACGCACCAAATAATACGGACAGCGATGATATTTAGAACAACTCTTGCCAGCACAGCCTTCTGAATCAGTCGAGATCTCATGCCATAATACCGGCCCAATCGCATCGGTTCGACTATCTCTGTCTCCATCCCAATGACCTTTATCCCATTGCTGATGGAGCTTTTCAGCGGCGGCATGACGTTTAGCTTGTTGGTATTTGCTATCAACATCTAAGGTTAACTCGTGTTGATTTCCTGCACTAACAAGATTAACTAGTTTACTTGGACACATATATCGCCTGCGTCCTTTTATTTGAATAACTTTAAGTTGTTTACCGGTTGCTTGCACAAACTGGGGTAAATCTTTGTGAAGTAGTTGTTGCTGAAGATTAACTGTGGCGGTACTTATCACTAGCGTTTTTTTATTTTCCAATGCGATATCAATCGCACCCGCTAAATAGGCTAAGGTTTTACCAACCCCTGTCGGCGCTTCAACTACGGCCATTCGCTGGTGATCTTCACCTCGCATACATGTCGCAATAAATTGACTCATCGCCACCTGCTGCGGACGCGCTTTAAAGTCGGGCATAGCGGCTTGAATATGTTTAAAAATTGAATCGACCACGTTAAAAGTTATTACCGCATTGTAAGTAACTACGTTTCCTACACAATTTATTCACTAATATCCCGAGCTAACCATTCTGAGGTTTTACCCGTCCAATAATACGCAGTTAAACCAAGCCATTCGTGCCATGCCAGGTCAAGAACCTCTAAATGTCCAATATAGTCAAAATCCCATTGCCGTAATTGTTTGTTATTAGTCATGTAATCAACTGGATAAGCAATAACATTGATAGATTGTTGGCGAGCAACCCCTACTGCACGTGGCATATGAAATGCTGAGGTGACCAATAGATAAGTACCATTTGGCTTGGGCAATTTACGCTTCATAAACAAAAAGTTTTCAACGGTATTTCTAGATTGTGACTCGATAATCAAGCGCTCTTTAGATATGCCAATGGCAGTCAGAAGTTTCTGGGCAATATTGACTTCATTTTGCCGGTTTTGGACAGGTCGTAATAAATTACTGCCCCCAGAATAGATAATTGGTGCATTAGGATAGTGTTTAGCTAATACCGCGGCACCAATAAATCGGTCACCCGCATCACCTAATTCTTGTGTATGCCAACTTAGAGATTGTTTTAATTTTTCACCGCCACCCAGTACGATAATGCCATCTATATTTTGAGGTAAAGGTATGGGTTTACTAAATTGTATTTCTAATAGCGAGAGCAGACTATCACTGACGGGGTAAGCCATTAAAAGGCAATTAGCGATCATTAAAGGGATTAGAATAAATTTCGCAATGGTGACTTTGTTCAATAACAACATGATGGTAGCGAACGTCATTAGGAGAACGATCAAATTGCCTGGGCTTGCTATTATCCAGCCTAACTTTGATACTACAAAAAAAACCTCATCCATGATTACTAGTCATCACTGCGATATAAACCAAGCTGGCTGATTAGTTGAATCACCGCATCAGGCAATAAAAACTGAGGACTTTTATCCTCTAAAACCGTTGCTCTAATAGCGGTAGCGGATATCGCTAATTGTGTCACCGTAACGGGCCAAATATTGCCTGCTAAACTTTGAGCGTCGTTTGGCATTGCTAAATGCTGTTGGTACCAAATATTCAAATCCATCGGCATCTTCAATGTTTCATCTGGACGACGTATCACCACAATATGAGCTAGTTCAAGTAAATTTTGCCACTTATGCCACGTTTGAATACCTAAGAAGGCATCTGTCCCCAATAATAAAAATAAGGGATTATCAGGAAAATCTTGTCGCAAACTTAATAATGTATCGATACTATAAGAGATGCCATCACGTTGTAACTCCCGATCGTCCACGATTAAACTATCGGCATTTTTCATTGCTAGATGTAACATCATCAAGCGTTGCTGAGGTGTGGCATGAGGCTGATTCCGGTGCGGTGGCCGCGCACTCGGAATCAGTCTGACATGAGCCAAATTAAGTTGTTCAGATACTTCTAATGCTGATCGTAGATGTCCAAAGTGAATAGGATCAAATGTGCCACCCAAGATACCAATAGCTTCACTCATTACGTTCTAATTTGACCTGTACCTAACACAATCCACTTTTGCGAAGTCAGCCCTTCTAAACCAACTGGACCGCGGGCGTGAATTTTATCTGTTGAGATACCAATCTCAGCGCCCAGACCATATTCAAAACCATCAGCAAAGCGCGTTGAAGCATTGACCATAACCGAGCTAGAATCAACCTCGGCTAAGAATTGACGGGCACGTGTATAATTTTCTGTCACTATTGTTTCGGTATGGCCTGAACTATGTTTATGGATGTGATCCATTGCTTGTTCAATTCCATATACAATACGAATAGATAAAATCGGTGCGAGGTATTCAGTATCCCAATCTTCATCTGTCGCGGCCTTAATGTTTGGCAAGATGATTCGTGTCAACTCACAGCCACGTAATTCAACTGACTCAGTGGCATAACGAGCAGCTAATCGCGGTAAAATTTCTGCAGCGACGGTGCTATCAACCAATAAGGTCTCCATAGTATTACACACACCATAACGATGACATTTGGCATTAAAGGCAATATTTTCCGCCATGTCTAAATTAGCCGCAGCATCAATATAAACATGACAAATACCATCAAGATGTTTGATAACGGGTACTCGCGCATCTTTGCTGATCCGCTCAATCAGACTTTTTCCACCTCGCGGTACGATCACATCGACATATTCAGTCATGATGATTAATTCACCCACCGCAGTACGATCCGTTGTTTCAACCACTTGTACTGAGGTTGCTGGTAATCCGGCAGATTCCAAACCACGATGAATACAGGCCGCAATCGCTTGATTAGAATAAATAGCTTCACTACCGCCTCTTAAAATCGTCGCGTTACCTGATTTCAAACATAAACCTGCCGCATCAGCCGTCACATTTGGGCGAGATTCATAAATAATACCGATAACTCCTAAAGGCACACGCATCTTGCCAAGCTGAATGCCAGATGGACGATAATTCATATCGCTTATTTCGCCAACGGGATCGGGTAAGGCGGCAATTTGTTCCAACCCTTCAGCCATACCCTCGATTCTGGCATCAGTTAATGCTAGTCGATCTAAAGATGCAGGATCGAGACCTTTAGCTTTTCCGGCCTCTAGATCCAGTGAGTTTTGCTGCTTCAAGGTTTCGGAGGCGGCTCTAATTTCAGAGGCCATCGCTAATAATGCATTATTTTTTGCATTCGTGCCTGCACGCGATATTGCACGACTAGCTGTTCTAGCGTGCTGTCCTAATGTTTGCATGTACTGTTGAATATCCACGGGGGCTTATCCTCAATGTTGGCTAATAACGTGTATGCCAGCAACATGCATACATAATTGTTCTAATAATGACCAAGGACAGGCTGGAAAACTGCCTTTAGCGGCTTGGTCTATTTTCGACATCTGCTGCAAAAACCCTTGCCATTGCTGACTATTATGTCGGAGTAAGGCCTGTTGCATCATTGGACGATGTTTATCCCAAACAGGTGGTTTTTGTGATGCAAATATCTGGTCCAATCTCTCACCTTGCTCGATTTGTATCGCCATATTAACTGCACGATGCAATGCCCATGTCACGGCTGAAAATACAGCTAAGATATCTATACCTTCGGCCTTTAACCGGCTAATCATTCGAGGGACTTTAGCTACATGACCCGAGAAAACCGTGTCCATCAAACCAAAGGCATCAAAGCGGGCATTATCTGCTACAGACTCTAAAACAGTCTGTTCATCTACTTCGCCATTAGTACAAAGTAATTGTAATTTATCTATTTCTTGCGATGCCGCAAACAAATTACCTTCAACGCGTTCAGCAATTAATGTGGCAAGTTGCTGATTTGCTTTTAATCCTCGCTGTTGCATGCGTTGCAAAATCCACCGTGGTAAATTTGCTAAGTCCACTGGCCAAATCGGCATTGTAACGCCAATCCTATCTAACTCGGTAAACCACTTACTTTTTTGAGATCGAGCATCAATTTTACCGCTGATAATCAATAAAGTGGTATCAACAGGAGGATTTTCAATGTAGCGCCGTAGAGCCTCACCGCCCTCTTTACCTGGTGAACCAGAAGGCAAGCGTATTTCCAATAATCGCTGGCTGGCAAATAATGACATTGTTTGCTCTTGCCACTGCAATTCAGACCAGTTAAAACGCCCATCAACATGCCAAACTTGCCGGTCATCGGCACCCAATTTCCGTGCATATTGGCGAATCACATTACTGGCTTCTTCCACCAGCATTTGTTCATCACCAAAAATAACATAAACGGGTAATAAGCCTTGCTGCAAGTGCCCCGTTATTTGTTCAACTTTAAGGCGCATAACGAATGACTATTTTACTGCTGATAAACGACGTAATAAGCTTTGCACCAATTGTTCATTCAACTGCTCACGTAAGATAGCTTCTTCTCCATCAGAAGATAATACCTGTGTCTGATCAAATTGATAATTACGTATTGCTTCAAGCTGTTGCGGTTCAATTAATAACTTACCTTGACCATCTGTAATTTTAAACTTAAGCACACCATATAATTCATACTCACTTACTTTGGCATTGTTACCTACTGATAATATACGGCGCTCAAATTTATTTTCTAACACCGTCAACACCGCACTATCTTTTTCATAGTTATCGACAACCTGGACACCATTTTGTTGTAAACCACGTTTAAGTGTCAGCCCTAAATCTTGTTGCACATTTATTCCTTGTACATACATCAGTTTCATACTATCGGGCAAGGGTACAACACCACGTAGCTGAAAACCACAACCCGCTATCGCTATTAATAACAAACCCATAAATACATTCAAAAAAGAACGACTCATACTTACTATTCCTTAAGCTGCAACCACAATATTAATCAATCGACCCGGTACCACTATAATCTTACGAATTTCGTTACCATCGATGAAGCGTTGTACACTTTCATCAGCTAACGCTAAGGCCTCAATGGTTTCTTTATTCGCATCTGCTGCCACCGATATTTTAGAACGTAGCTTACCATTGACCTGCACCATCAACTCAACTTTATCTTGCACCATCGCAGACGCATCGATTTCAGGCCAAGCCACATTGACGATAGCTTCATCATGACCTAATTGTTGCCATAAATAATGACTAATATGTGGCGTAATAGGCGATAACATCAAGACCACGATTTCTAATGCCTCTTGCACCACCGCTCGAGCTTGCTGACTGACATCTGTCACTTTTGCCACCGCATTCATTAATTCCATAATAGCGGCAATCGCGGTATTAAAGGTATGACGACGGCCAATATCATCACCCACTTTCGTCAAAGCTAGATGCGTTTGACGGCGTAAAGTTTGTAATTGATCGCTCAAAGTAGTCACATCTAATGCTTGTACTGCACCGTTAGCGACATGTTCTTGAACTGAACGCCATAGTCTTTTCAAGAAACGATTTGAACCTTCAACGGCTTTGTCAGACCATTCTAATGATTGCTCTGGTGGTGCGGCAAACATCATAAATAAACGAGCCGTATCAGCGCCATATTGATCAATTAATGCTTGAGGATCAACGGTATTACCTTTAGATTTCGACATCTTCACGCCATCTTTTAATACCATGCCTTGTGTCAGCAAGTTTTTAAACGGCTCATCACCCGAGACTAAACCTTCATCACGCATCAATTTATGGAAGAAACGGGCATACAATAAATGTAATACCGCATGCTCAATACCACCAATATATTGATCAACTGGCAACCAATGATCGGCACGATCATCAAGCATTGCCTCTTCATTATCAGGACACGTAAAACGGGCGTAATACCAAGAAGACTCGAAGAAGGTGTCAAAGGTATCCGTTTCACGTTGAGCATCAGCGCCACATACAGGGCAAGCACACTGATAAAATTCTGGCATTGATTTAATCGGCGAACCGCTACCGTCAACAATCACATCTTCAGGCAGTAGCACAGGTAAATCTGCTTCGGGAACAGGTACTGCACCACAATCAGGGCAGTTAATAATTGGAATTGGCGTACCCCAATAACGTTGCCGCGATACGCCCCAATCCCGTAAACGATAATTAACTTGGCGTTCACCTTTCGCTTGCTGCTCTAAGAATTCAGCAATCGCATTAAAGGCATCAGCAGAGCTCAAACCATTAAACTGCCCAGCATTAACCAAGCGACCTTTATCAGTAAAAGCAGCTTTGCTTAAATCGCATTCTTTATCATCTAAGGGTTCGATGACCTGATTAATCGGCAAATCGTATTTTAAGGCAAACTCATAATCACGTTGATCATGAGCAGGCACAGACATCACAGCCCCAGTGCCATAACCCATCAATACAAAATTCGCGGCCCAAACAGGAACTTGTTCACCGGTCACAGGATGAATAGCCATCACACCAGTAGCGACACCCTTTTTCTCTGCCGTTTCCATCGCTGCCTCAGATGTTTCCATCTTGCGACATTCAGCAATGAATACTTTCAGCTCAGGATTAGATTCAGCAGCAGCTAGTGCCAATGGATGCTCTGCTGCAACCGCAACATAACTCACTCCCATCAAGGTATCTGGTCGAGTCGTGTAAACATCTAACGTGTCAGTGTTATCTACCAGTCCAAATTTAATTTGTAGCCCTTCGGAGCGACCAATCCAGTTGGCTTGCATGGTACGCACTTGTTCTGGCCATCCATCAAGTTGGTCTAAATCATTGAGTAATTGTTCTGCATAATCAGTGATTTTCATGAACCATTGTGGGATCTCGCGTTTTTCAACTTGGGTATCACAACGCCAGCAGCAACCATCAATCACCTGTTCATTAGCTAGTACCGTGTTATCAACTGGACACCAATTTACTGCGGCAGTCTTTTTATAAACCAGTCCCTTCTTATATAGACGGGTGAATAACCATTGTTCCCAGCGATAATATTGCGGTGTACAGGTTGCCAATTCACGTTCCCAGTCATAGCCCAAACCTAAACGCTTTAACTGATCACGCATATAATCTATATTTTGATAAGTCCATGCGGCTGGTGCTACCTTATTTTTGATCGCCGCATTTTCAGCAGGCAAACCAAATGCATCCCAGCCCATCGGTTGTAAAACATTTTTACCTTGCATGCGTTGGTAGCGTGAAATCACATCACCGATTGTATAGTTGCGCACATGACCCATGTGTAACTGACCGCTAGGATAAGGAAACATGGCCAAACAATAATATTTTTCTTTGTTTGGATCTTCCACAGCACGAAAGGTATTGTGGTCATGCCACCACTGTTGGGCGGAAGTTTCAATGTCGACGGGACGGTATTCTTGTTGCATGAGATCTCTTTTACTGTGTGCTTAAAACCCATTAGGATACCCCACCCAGCCCAGAGCTAAAAGCAATCAATCAACTTGTTTTCCTTAATTATTCTCATAAAAGTCGATATCGTTTTAAATGGCAGTCCAACTTCATTATATAAATAGTCTTAGAACAAGAATAATTAACGATGCAAGCCGCGCTCTTTAATGATGACAAATTTACAAGGTTGAACATTCAGTATCAGTAATTTATAGCTACCAGCATACCTAAGTAATATGCACACTCATTTTAACTACACTTAGTTTCTCTAGCCTAGAGACCAACAAATAACATCGAATAATCTCCGTCTTCTACAAACACGAAATATAGAAACATACCCACTATAAAAAAACTTTATATTCTTACTTGCCAACCCCAATTCCCCTCCGTATAATGCTGTTCTTTCGTTGCCGGTGTAGCTCAGTTGGTAGAGCATCTGATTTGTAATCAGAGGGTCGTAGGTTCAAGTCCTATCTCCGGCTCCAAGAATACCAAGGCCTCAGTAGTTTATTCTACTGAGGCTTTTTTATTGGTTTCGGGAGTTTTGCGTGACTACCCCTCCAAATGCCTTCTTCGCAATATTAATAAAGATGGTTTTTTACCCTCTTTACCACATAGCTTCTCAGTCGCAGCAATCAAGTTATCCAACTCTACTGCTGAGTAATGCGTCGTCATTCGTGTCGATTTATGACCAAGAAGATCTTCTCTATCCTCAATTGAAACATCTGCAGATCTCAGCCTTCTACCAAAGGTGTGTCTCAGATCATGAACTTTCACATGAGATAGTCCTGCCGCTTTCCGAGCTCGTTTCCACCCAGAACTCATTATCCGAGTAATAGGCTTACCCCGATACGAAAATACATGTGTTGCATTTTTACCTCGGCATCTTTCAATAACAGACTTTGCTTCACTATTTAAAACAACTATCTTATCTTCACCATTTTTCGTAAACTCCTCAGGGATCCAAAACACTGATGAATTAATATCATCAATAGGTATTTCCCATTCCCATCTTAGCTGACACACTTCTTGATCTCTACAGCCCGTATTAACAGAAAACAACAAAATATCCTGCAAGTGGGGAGCAAGTTGAGCAAGTAAATCATCTTGTTCTTGCCAATTAATCGGATATGGTTTTGCTGTATCTTTAACTGGTCGTAAGGTGATTTTTGGAGCGATCTCTAACCAAGAAAGTCCATACTCATCCCGCCATTCAACAGCGCAATTTAATATTTGTCGAACGACTTTTAGCCCGTGATTAATTGTATTTGTTTTCACTTTGTCTTTAACACGGGAGGCAAGCCATGGTCCCAACACCTCCATATATATCTGATCAATCGAGATTGAACCAATCCACGGCAACAGATTTTTAATAATACTTCTATCATCCTCTATGCTTTTTTTATGTGCCTTAAAAATCAAGTACTTATCTGACGCGTCCTTGAAAGTTCTTTTAATTCTTACTCCGTAGATGACAGCATGCTCCATCTCCACAATTAACTTTGCTAAAAAACGTTCCGCTGATACAAGTTCTGTACAACGGGTACTTTTACACACCCGTCTACCGCAGATAAACTTATCAATGTGCCAAATTCTCTTTTTTTTAATGAGCCCTACACTAGCTTTACGTCCCATAATTCACCTCCAGTGAACATTTAGCAGGACGCCCGTTGCTCGATATATAATGATCGGCCCAGCGATCTAAATCAAGTCTGTCGAATGCAATACCTTGAGTACCAATCGGGATTTCAATGAGGAAAGGTCGAACTTCGCTATTAAAGCGATTTCTATCCATGCCTAAATAAGCAGGACAATCACGGAAGCGGATGAAGCGAGGAAGCAGCAAAATGCTGGCAGAAGGAGAGATTGAATTATGCATAAGTTGCACCTCCTGAAAGAAGGTGGACGTAATTGTTCAGATCTATCGGTGGCGGCCAGATCAAACTGGGGATTGAATAATCAGCATCGTGAACTTGATTATCTGCTGTGTGCTGTAAATACGCTTTAATCGCTGATAAAACACCATCACAGCCTAATCGTGCAACGGCGGCGATACTGCGTACGGTTATGATTAATGAAAACATCGTGTGTCCTTTATAGTTATTATTATTGACAACAATTCAAACTGTCGGGGACGCACAGTGATGCGCTAAAAAATAAATGTCAATTAAATCAACTACTTACTTGACAAGTGAAAAACAATGTTGTATTGTGCGTTTTCTAAAATGGTCATCAATCCATTGCAAGCGCTACGTTCTTTCCCTTTTCCCCTATTTTTTTGCCTTAAAAAAGATTTCTTGAATTTATGCGGGCTGTCCCTATATTGCGCAAAAAAATCGGGTTCTCTAGCAAACCGTTTTTTGCCACCCCAGTTGTTCTATTTTAAAATTAGCGCCTTAGTATTCGTTTAACGTGAAAAGTTGAGCTCGATTGCGCCTCTCTTTCGGCTTGCCGATTTTCTAAAAACTCAGGATGGTGCAGCATCGTTTTTCTTACAGATTGTATGGATCCTGACGTCGCACTAATGCCGGGTTTTCTTTGCGTTTTTCGCATTCTATTGCCATACACATCAACACTGTTTACCGATTGATGTCCCATAATAGCTGCAATTTCTCTTCGGTCTATACCGGCGCTTTTTAGTGTACTGCCCATAAGGTGTCGGTATGAATACAGCGTGATCCTGTGTTTACGTCTTGGCCAAAGCTGTTTGGTTGCTGTTGCTAATCTTCGTTGCAAACGTTTTTGCAATTGTTCTGGAGAAAGTTGTTTTGCTGTTTGGTATTCAAGTAATTCCAGGCGTGCTTTATTTACGTTAGTAAACTCAAGAGCAGATAAGGTGACGGTTCGATCTAATCCTCTTAGTCCATTTGCTGTTTTTTTAGCCCCAGTAATAAATATTTGATCATTGCCACGCACTTGTAATGTCATCATTTCAATCGGACGGCAACCTAAGATCAAGGCTAAATCTAAGATGGCGAGTAATGGCCGGTCTCTATTTTGTTTAATGTGATTTTTTAACAGAAGGTGTTCTACTTTTTTAACGGTCTTACAACGTTTTTGTTTTGGTTTCTTTTGGGCTTTGAGTTCATCACGGGCATCGGGACGTGTTACAGGATTACTCAGTAATTTCAAACTGCCGGCTGTTTTGGCAAAGCCGGCTTCAATTTGCTGAGTGACGATAGCACCACGAAGTCGACGCCAATAAGCCGGCCTGTATTCAACTGCACAAGCAAGCAATGCCTGCCTAATGTTCTTTTCAGTGGGATTGATGCCTTTATCAAGCAAACGTGCTTGAATGAAGTGTGTAGCGAGTTTTATGTAGTCAACTTTTGTTTTACCGTTCATGATAATGCCATCTTAATGAAAGGCATTATCATGGGCCTGATGAAACAATACGGATGTCGTTTATGTCACGTTTTTAACACGTGAATAGGCATGAAAATGAATAAGTAACACCCGGTAAAGTACGCCGCGATGTTTGACGAAGTAGTGCCAAGTAGTGATTTCACTACTTGGCACTACTTCATCTTATAAAGAAGCTAATTGAGTATGACTCAAACGGACAAGATTGTTGATGCGAGATAACCTCAACAGTCCGTTAGGCAATGGGATAGCGAAAACGATACGCAATGAGGTCAATTGGACAAACGCGTTCTAAAACATAGCGGGCATTTGAATGCAGCCGTCCTGGTTTGCCAATCACTTTGTATTGAGAGCGAGATTCTGTTTCACCAATACCTGTTTCTTCATCAAAGTGGAGGATGGGCGTACTTACACGACCCAGCTGGTCAAGCTCGCTGTAACCCACAAAGTGTTGTTCACCGGTTGCAATTATTTCGATGATATTCCAGTGGGTTAATATGACTTCCCCTGCAGGTAAGTAGCTAATCATGCTATCTCCTTTCTATGTTAAATATTACTTAAATCTAAGCGTCTTTTCGTGGTGAAGGAAAAGTACATATTTGACGTGTATGGATGACATCCTTTCTTTTTAAATCATCTAATGAGTCCAGATAAATAAGATCGGTGTTGTTACCTTCTTCTAAACAAAAGTGGAGAGTGTGTTTATATCGACGGTCGATTCCTGTCCAAATTGACGATACTTTTCTCATAACTAAATTTTCTGATTCATATTCGTCACTTTCTGTAATGATATAGACGCCTTTGATACTGATTCCGGGATCTTGTTTATATAAGTCGATTAAATCCAAGATATTATCTACGTGTAAAGCAACTCGATAGGGCGGTTCAGAGTATCCATACTTTTCTTCTGATTCGACGATGAACCATGAAAGCCTGTTTGTTTGGATGATATGTGACATAACTTATCCTCGATAAATAGTTGGTCTTAACTATTACATCGAGCAGGCCATTGCGGTGTCAAGGCCCTAATTTTTGAAAAGACCTTCAAGCCTAAAAGCTTTGCCCGCCGCGCGATTTCGGGCCATTGCACCTTTATTGCGTAAGTAATGCACTTACACAAAAAAGTGCGGGAGCGATAATGGGGAAAAGTTATTCGACAGTGATGTCATACGCGGGTAATAACTGCGTATCTAAGTAACTCAGCTCGATGGAGGCATGGCTAAATTCACCTTGCCATATTTTTCGACATTGGTCTGGAGAAAAGGCTTCACAAAAATAATAGCCTCGAGTCACTTTGGTGAGCAGGTTCATGTCGCTGAGCGCTTTAAGTTGTGTCATCACGACTTGCGGACTTGAATTGATATGATATGAAGCTTCTTCTCTCACGGCTTGATTGCTTGCGATGAAGCCTAATTCATCGGTATTGAAAAATAAGGAGGCTAAAACGTGCCCAGCAATATTCTGTAAGCCATGCGCATGGCTTAATAATTGGCACACATGAGTGAGTGAGGGAGTTATGCCAATAAATCTATTAAGTTTATTGTATAAACCTGACAGGTTTATATGGTGTGATTCGAGTACGTCATTTGGTGAGTATTTGTCGTGACTTTTTAGCCGCGGTTGATTCAATATCAATACTTCGGTGTGAAATAACACACCTTCAAAAACATCTAACGGTAACGTAATAACTGACGTAATATTGAGCGTTTTGAGGAAAGCTAATCGAGCACTGGTGCCACGTACATTAAGACGAAAACCGGGCGGGGTAATAAAAACAATCGGGATCTGTGGTGGCACCACCATGATGATGTGCCGCAGGAATTCTTCGGGAAAAAGTTTTCGGCCTTCGGCCCCATTGAAATGGGGATTACAGACAACCAGATCACAATCAATCTGAGTTGATTCAAAGAAGTCGCGTCCTTCTTTTATTTCATAACGAATGATGTCGGCATTGGGATAAAACTGGGTCAGATTATCATTGCCGGCACAGGGATCAAGAATGACTTTTGGCGTCATTACGGAGTGCAAGAAACTAGCTCAGATGTCGCGGTGTTTCAATGTCTTATTTGGCTGGAATAGTACTTTTGTAATTGACGTTTTGCATGCTCTGCATTTTGTCATACTTTGGTATTACGGGAATGAAAATAGCTAACTTATATTATTTTCAGAGCTGACTATCAGCAAAATAGATGGCTTGAAATCAAAGTTGACTTAAAGGGCTCTCCGCACACTTCGCTACGCTACGGTGCTGCGCCGATAAATCGAACGCCCTCACATACTTCCCCATTAACACGAGGTGTTAATGCTACAAATAATTATCGGCATAACCTACGTTAATGCGACAATTATTTGTATAGGGAAGTATGGGATGACAAACAGAGTAATTGGTCTCTTTCGTGCCAGCAGCGGTCAGTCGTTTTAACGGCAGTTTTATATTTTAGTTGGTAGGCACATGGATGTTTGACTATTAAGAAAAAACACTTAAAACCCCTCGCCTTTACGGGCGCACAGCCTCGATTCTGACTATAGGTAACTTCACTTTTATTAGACCATTACAAAAGTTACTGGCCAAATTTGCTGTATTTTCGCAGCAAAAATTTTTCTATCTCCACCAGAATCAGTACTGAAGACGTTACAGCAATGACACGCAGCCAGGCATTAAGGTCCATGTCCGTGGTCGCAAATAGCATTTGCATCGGACCGAAGTAGGTAAAACTCAGCTGGATAAGCAACAGCAGGCCAATAGCATAGAGTACATAACGGTTGCCGAAAAATCCCTCATAGTTCAATGAAGGGGCCAGCAGATAACGGGCGCTGAACAGGTAGAAGATCTCGAACATAACCACCGTATTGACGGCTACGGTACGTGCCAGTTCGATGGAGGCACCGTGATCCCGTTCCCATAGAAACAGCCCAAAGGTGCCACTGACGATGATCAGTGAAACAAAGATGATACGCCAGATGAGGAAGCGAGAGAGGATGGGTTCCTTGGGATTGCGTGGTGGCCGTTGCATAACATTAGCTTCAGCAGGTTCGAAAGCTAGGGTAAGCGCCAGGGTCACTGCCGTGATCATGTTGATCCATAAAATCTGTACTGGGGTGATGGGCAGCATGCGGCCCATCATGATGGCCGCGATTATGATCAGTGCCTCGCCGCCGTTGGTAGGCAGTATAAACAGGATAGATTTTTTCAGATTGTCGTAAACGGTACGGCCTTCTTCGACGGCATGGGCAATAGAGGCAAAATTATCATCAGCAAGCACCATTTCCGCCGACTCCTTGGCCACCTCCGTGCCCTTGAGCCCCATGGCGACGCCCACGTCGGCGCGTTTTAGTGCCGGTGCATCGTTGACCCCATCGCCGGTCATGGAAACTATTTCTCCAGCAGCCTGCAGTGCGGTCACCAGTTGTAGCTTTTGTTCAGGCGATACCCGGGCAAAAATATCACAACGCTGTACGGCTTCCTGTAACTGCGCTTCGTTATAAGTTTCCAGGTCGCTACCTTTGATCACAGTGACACCATCACCTATGCCCATCCGTGTACCGATGGCACGGGCGGTGATGGCGTGGTCACCCGTGATCATCTTCACACGGATGCCGGCTGTCTGACAGGCAAGCACTGCCGCCGTTGCTTCCTCACGTGGCGGATCGATGATCCCGACCACACCTAGTAGGGTAAGGCCGTATTCCACATCATTAAAGTCAAGACTTTGATGTTCGGCAGTCGTTGACTTAAAGGCAATAGCCAGTAGCCGTTGGCCACGTGTAGCCATGGTGTTCATGCAGGCTTCCCAGTAGGCCTTATCTAGGGCTATATCCTCACCTTGCATGCGCTGCTGGTGACACATTTCGAGCACTTGTTCCGGTGCACCCTTAAGGTAGATAAAGCCATGGCCAGCGTGATCGTGGTGCAGGCTGGCCATGAAGCGGTGCTGCGACTCAAAGGGGATGGCATCGGTCCGTGGATACTGGGTCTGGCAATAATGGTGATCTAGGCCAGCTTTTAGCGCTAGGGTCACCAGCGCACCCTCGGTGGGATCGCCCTGTATATACCACTGGCCATTTTCTTCTGACAGGGATGCGTCATTGCATAACAATGCTGCCTGAGCGACTTCCCGCACTAGAGTAAAGTCTTCTGTTGTGACATCGTTACCATCGAGGCTGAAAGTGCCGAGTGGAGCATAGCCAGCACCACTGACCTCAGAGGTGCCGACACCCGTGGTTATGGTTTGCACCGTCATTTCGTTGCGGGTGAGAGTGCCGGTCTTGTCTGAGCAGATGACGGTGACCGAACCCAGAGTTTCTACTGCGGGCAGGCGGCGAATGATGGCGTGTTTTTTTGCCATACGCTGTACGCCGATGGCTAGGGTAATGGTCATAATGGCGGGCAGCCCCTCTGGGATACCCGCTACCGCCAGACCCACGGCGGCAAGGAACATGTCACCGACCGTATAATTCTGTAGCAACACACCATAGGCAAAGGTGGCAGCGGCGATGATGCCGATGGTGAGAGTGAGCCATCGGGCAAAGGTGTCCATTTGTCGTAGAAGAGGAGTGGTGAGCACCTGCACATGGCTCAACATGTTACTGATACGGCCGATTTCAGTACGATCGCCGGTAGCGATGACGACACCCTGTCCCTGTCCAAAGGTGACCAGAGTACCCGAGTAGGCTAGGCACTTGCGGTCACCGATGGTAGCGTGTTCCGCCGCAGGTTGAGTAAGTTTTTCTGTGGGTACTGATTCACCGGTCAGCATAGCCTCATCAATTCGCAGTTCTCGGGCTTTGAACAGGCGCAGATCTGCGGGGACTTTGTCACCGGACTGGAGTAATACAACATCGCCTGGCACCAGCTGATCGGCGGCAAGGCTGATGAACGTGCCGTCTCGTTTAACCATTGCCTGAAGAGAGAGCATATTGCTAATCGCGTCCAGCGCCTTTTCCGCTTTGCCTTCCTGGATGAAACCGATTATGGCGTTGAGGATGACCACGCCCATGATGACGCCGCTGTCTACCCAGTGGCCTAACAGGGCGGTGATGCCGCCGGATGCCAGCAGCACATAGATCAACACGTTATGGAACTGGAACAAAAAGCGAGCCAGTAGGCCTTTTTTCTTCGCTGGCGTCAGGCGATTGGCTCCGTACTTCTTCAGGTGCTGTTCCGCATCTTGCTGTGACAGGCCATCTGCAGTCGAAGACACTTGCTGGAATACGCTGGCGATGTCGTAGCTGTGCCAGACTGGTGACGTAGTGGAATCGTGATCAACCATTTTCTATTTTTCCTTAATTGGCTCTGGCCCTGTCATCTCACCGCAGTGTTGTGGATATTTGCACAATCACAATAGTATGTGTTTGTGTCTTCTGACGATAATAGTTGATGACTGTAGCGTCTAACCATTCAGTTGCTGCCCAGTTTTTATTGTCGGCAATTCACATGACTTAGATACCAGTAATAGATTCTGTTGTAAAGTGATTTATAATAACTTGACGGCATATATAGTGAGTTTGTCAGGCGGAATGATAGTCAATCATCCTGTTCTTTTGTCTAAAGTGCTTTTATTTCAAAGAAGGGAAATAATGGCGGAGTCGGTTTCTATATTTGATGGTCTGGTGGTTAGTTTTCAGGGCATCACCGCCCAGGTAATGGCGTGTAATTATTTTCGCTGAAAACAGGACGGAGTTACTATATTGGGTCGACAAGCGCCCTTTGGACAATGCATCGCTAACGCGCCAAATAGCGACTTACATTACTAACTAGCATACTTATAACCCACCCCAAAAGGAGGGCTATGCCATGCTTTATTTACCATTATTGAGAAAACCACAGGAACCTTGGAATAAAGGTAAGCTTGTAGGTCAAAAGCCACCACTTAAGCTACGTGAAATATGGGCGATTCGTATTCAACTTCAATTGGAGCATAGAATTAAAGAAGTGGCTTTATTCAACCTAGCGATCGATAGCAAACTAAGAAGCTGTGATTTAGTGACGCTTAGAGTCAGAGATGTAACTAATGGCAACACGATATTACCCCGAGCTATGATCCTGCAACAAAAGACAAAACAGCCTGTTCAATTTGAGATCACCGAGCAGACTCGTGACTCGTTATCAAAGTGGATTGCATTCCAAGAGCTTTCATCAAGTGACTATTTATTTTCAAGTCGTTTACATGACTCAAGTCATATTTCAACTCGTCAATACGCAAGGATCGTACACAAGTGGATAGACATGATTGGTCTTAACACCACACTTTATGGAACTCATACAATGAGAAGAACTAAAGTAACACTGATTTATCATCGAACTAAGAATCTACGCGCTATACAACTGTTGCTCGGCCACACAAAGCTTGAAAGTACGGTGCGTTATCTTGGTATCGAGGTTGATGATGCTTTAGAGATGGCAGAACAAACTGAGGTTTAAGTCAGCA
>JALIBN010000030.1:0-52524 GCA_030576275.1 Pseudomonadota bacterium
GTTTGATGATGCTGATATAACTGAATTGGAAGAGTTTAGAAAAGCAAACAAAGACATGGCTGCCAAACAAGGCGTGAACCTCACACCGCTGGTCTTTATCATGAAAGCAGTCGTCGCCAGTTTAAAAATGTACCCAGAATTGAACTCATCACTTAGTGAAGATAAAGAAAGCTTAATTATTAAAAAATATTACAACATTGGTGTGGCGGTAGATACACCTAATGGTTTGATGGTTCCCGTGATCAAAGATGTTGATAAAAAAGGCTTTTTAGAAATAGCAGGTGAGTTAGGTGAAATTAGCGCTCGAGCAAGAGATGGTGCTTTGACGGCTAAGGATCTACAAGGTGGCACATTCTCAATTTCTAGCTTAGGTGGCATTGGTGGTAGTTTCTTCACCCCAATCGTTAATGCTCCAGAAGTTGCAATATTAGGTGTTGGCCGTCATAAAATGCAACCCGTTTGGAATGGCAAAGAATTCGAGCCTAGGCTCATTTTGCCGTTATCGGTATCTTACGACCATCGCGTAGTTGATGGGGCAATGGGGGCAAGATTTACAACAGCACTCAATAACATGTTGTCTGATATCAGAAAGGTCTTGTTATGAGCGTAGTTGAAATTAAAGTACCTGATATTGGTGATTTTGATGCGGTGGAGATCATCGAGGTTTTAGTGAGTGTCGGTGAGGAAATCGTCGCAAACCAAGATGTTATTACTTTAGAGTCTGACAAAGCTGCTATGGAAATTCCTAGTAGTGTCGCTGGCAAAGTTGTCAGTGTAAATGTTGCGGTTGGCGAAAAAGTTAAAGAAGGCAGTGTAATCTTAACCTTAGACACAGAAGCTGCGGCATCTATAGGTGATAAAGAACAAGCTACACCCGTTTCAGATAAAACACCTGAAAGTAAGCCAAAGCCAGCAGAAGTGATTGCTAAATCTGCAGTTACCATTGCCAAAGGTGATGCGGATATTCATGCGGAAATTCTTGTTTTAGGTTCTGGGCCAGGTGGCTATACCGCCGCATTCCGAGCCGCTGACTTAGGCAAGCAAGTAGTGATGATTGAACGCCATGCCAAAATTGGCGGTGTTTGCTTAAACGTAGGCTGTATTCCATCAAAAGCACTACTACATACTGCACACATCATCAATGAAGCCGCAGATATTGCTGATCATGGTGTCAAGTTTGCGCAACCAGAAATTGATATCCGTAAAATAGAAAGTTGGAAAACTAGCATCGTTGATAAACTAACAGGTGGTTTAAAAGCACTCGCTAAACAACGCAAAGTAACTATCATTCAAGGTGAGGCCCGTTTTGCGGGTACGCACACTATGCAAGTCACTACAGCAGATGGCGAAAAAACGATTTCATTTGATAACTGCATTATCGCTGCTGGTTCACGCGTTAGCAAAGTACCTGTTTTTCCAAACGATGATCCTCGGATGATGGATTCTACTGACGCATTAGATCTAGCTGATGTACCAGAAAACCTTTTGGTTATTGGTGGCGGTATTATTGGTCTAGAAATGGCGACAGTTTATGATGCCTTAGGATCAAAGATTACTGTAGTTGAAATGCAAGATGGTTTAATTTCTGGTGCTGATAAAGACATCGTAAAACCACTACTGAAAAAGATACAAAATAAGTACCAAGCTATTTATCTAAATACCAAAGTGGCTAAAATTGAACCTCAGAAAAAAGGGCTCAAAGTCACATTTGAAGGAAAAGATGCGCCTGAAACAGCGGTGTTTGACAAGATTTTAGTCGCGGTCGGGCGAACTCCAAATGGTAAGCTTATAAATGCTGAACTTGCAGGCGTAAATGTTGATGATTATGGTTTTATCAATGTTGATGCTCAAATGAGAACCAACATGCCTCATATTTTCGCCATCGGTGACATTGTCGGTCAACCAATGTTGGCACATAAAGCGACGCATGAAGCCAAAGTAGCCGCTGAAGTGATTGCAGGTATGAAGTCAGCTTTTGATCCGATGACTATTCCATCTGTTGCTTATACTGATCCTGAAATTGCATGGATGGGCTTAACTGAAATTGAAGCAAAAGCGCAAAATATTAATTATGTTAAAGGTGCCTTCCCTTGGGCAGCTAGTGGACGTAGCCTGAGTGTAGGGCGTGATGAAGGTTTGACAAAAGCCTTATTCGATAAAGAAACAGGTCGAATTATTGGTGCAGGTATTGTAGGACCTAATGCCGGCGAATTGATTGGTGAAGCCGTGTTAGCGCTTGAAATGGGTGCTGATGCCGAAGATATTGGCATGACAATTCATCCACATCCAACATTATCAGAAACCTTATGTTTTGCCGCAGAAATGGCAGAAGGTAGCATTACAGATTTATTGCCACCACGCAAAACCTTACATTCTAAATAGGACCGTCACGCTAGATGGAGCAAGAGTTAACGCCATTACGGCCCCCGCTTAAATGGGCGGGGGGCAAGCGTTGGCTTATCCCAACGCTAGAGAAACTATGGGCTAAACATTCAGGCTGTAGATTAGTCGAACCTTTTTGTGGCGGTTTATCGGTGGCATTAGGTTTGCAGCCACAAATAGCATTACTAAACGATGTTAATTCAGCCTTAGTTAATTTCTATCAGCAAATTCAAAAAGGGTTAACGTTAGATATTTCACTTGAGAATGATGAAAAGGCATATTATCTTCGCCGGACTCAATTTAACGAATTAAATCAATTGACAGGCGTTGATGAGACATTGGCCCAGCTTTTCTATTACCTCAATAGGACAGGCTACAATGGCTTATGTCGTTTTAATAAATCAGGTGGCTATAATGTGCCGTTTGGCCGTTATAAAAAAATAAATTATCAGACTGATTTTATGAAGTATCAGTCCGCGTTATCAGCTTGGGAGTTCACCAATAAAGATTTTTCTGAATTAGCGATTGCTGACAACGATTTTATATATGCCGATCCACCCTATGATGTACCTTTTCATCAATATGCCCAAAAGGGTTTTAATTGGGATGATCAAGTTCGACTAGCCGAATGGCTAATAGAACATAAAGGCCCGGTTGTATTATCTAATCAAGCGACAGAACGAGTTGTTGATTTGTATAAGAAGCTAGGTTTTAAATTAAAATATTTAGATGCACCGCGTCGAATTAGTTGTAAAGCAAATGGCAGGCATGCTGTTAAAGAAGTTATAGCAACGTACGGCTTTTGATATAATACGCACCATTAACAAACACAGAATTTTTTACAGGAACAATATATATGTCTAAGATCAATAAAGTCGTACTTGCTTATTCTGGCGGTCTTGATACCTCCATTATTTTGAAATGGTTACAAGATGTTTATGATTGTGAAGTCGTCACCTTTACGGCCGATATTGGTCAAGGTGAGGAGGTTGAACCTGCACGTGTCAAAGCAAAAGCAATGGGAATTAAAGATATTTATATCGAAGATCTTCGTGAAGAATTTGCCCGTGATTATGTGTTTCCTATGTTCCGTGCCAACACTATCTATGAAGGTGAGTATTTATTAGGGACCTCAATTGCGCGTCCACTTATTGCTAAACGCTTGGTAGAAATTGCAGCAGAAGTCGGTGCAGAAGCTATTTCGCATGGTGCTACCGGTAAGGGTAATGATCAGGTCCGTTTTGAATTAGGTGCTTATGCATTAAGTCCAGACATTAAAGTCATCGCACCTTGGCGTGAATGGGATTTGAATTCTCGTCAGAGCCTATTGGACTATGCTGAAAAGCATGGCATTCCAGTCGAAATGAAACGTGGTAAAAAATCACCCTATTCTATGGATGCTAACTTACTTCATATTTCTTATGAAGGTGATGTGCTTGAAGATCCTTGGACTGAGCCGGAAGATACCATGTGGCGGTGGACTGTATCTCCTGAAAATGCACCAGATAAAGCAACCTATATTGAATTAACCTATGCAAAAGGTGATATTGTGGCCATTGATGGCGACGCAATGACACCCGCTGACGTTATGCAATATTTAAATAAAGTGGGTGGTGCCAATGGTATCGGTCGTTTAGATATGGTCGAAAATCGTTATGTTGGCATGAAAGCACGTGGTTGTTATGAAACGCCAGCCGGTACGATTATGATACCTGCTCATCGTGCCATTGAGTCGATTACTGTTGATCGTGAAGTAGCTCACCTTAAGGATGAATTGATGCCACGTTATGCCAGTTTGATTTATAACGGCTATTGGTGGTCACCAGAGCGAGAAATGTTGCAAGTGATGATAGATAAATCACAGAATAATGTGAATGGAAAGGTTAGAATAAAACTTTATAAAGGTAATGTGATAGTCGTTGGTCGTGCATCAGAAACAGACAGCCTATTTGATGAATCCATTGCAACTTTTGAAGATGATGCTGGCGCATATAATCAAAAAGATGCAGAAGGTTTTATTAAGTTAAATGCTTTAAGACTCAAAATAGCGGGCAAAAAGAAATTAAAATAAGACATTTAGGAATATTAAGATAAATGGACTATAACGAATATCAGGATAAAGCGGCTGAATATATGCGTTTGGCAGTGCCATTGATGAAAAAAAATGGTGTGGCTGTGACGCCTGAAAATTATGCTGTCTGGTATGAATACGTTTCCGGTGGTAATGCAGCGCTCATTGATGCAGTTGATGAGCTTATTGATGGCAATCTGCTCCTCACAGATAAACAGAGCCGTGCTTTGTATGAACGTTTTTTTGACCGAGACAAAGATCAAGCAGCCTTATTGGAAATGCGTCAGGACTTGCAACGCGTTTTGAGTGAGTTATTAAGTTTCATTTCGACAGGTAGTACGGCCTCAAAGCAAATAACTGAAAATTTATTATTAATAATCAATAATTTACATTCGGAAATGTCGGTTGATGAAGTACATCATGTTATTGAGAATGTACTCAATGAAACACGATTATCTATGACCAATAGTAGTTTACTCACGGAACGTTTAAATACGACAGCCGCAGAAATTCAGGACTTGAAAAAAGATCTTGCAGTTGCAAAGCATGAAGCGCATACAGATACACTGACAAATTTAGCTAATCGTAAAGCCTTTGATCAATTGCTTGAAAAAGCCACACGAGATGCTGATGCAAGTGGTTTAGAATTATGTATGATATTTTGTGATCTTGATTTATTCAAAAATATAAATGATAAACATGGTCATTTAGTCGGTGACCAAGTACTAAAAATAGTAGGTAATACATTAAAAGGTTCAGTGAAAGGGCGTGATCTAGTCGCCCGATATGGTGGTGAAGAGTTTGCTATTGTATTGTTAAATACTAGCCTCGAAAATGTTAAAAAACTAGCTGATAATATACGTATTGATATTGCATCTAAACGGATTCAACGTAAAGATACCCGAGAATCATTAGGTGCCATCACTATGTCATTCGGTGTTGCCCGTTACTTTCCCTCTGAAGGCCGTGAAAGCTTTTTGCAACGGGCTGATCGGGCTTTATACATGTCTAAGCGTAAAGGGCGTAATGCTGTCTCAGAAGCACCGCCCCCAGTGATTTAAAGTCCCTAAAAACTGTCTGTAAAAAAGACCTCGTTTAATGGCAGCTGACCTGAACGAGGTTTGGCATCTAGTTTCTTTTTACCGATGGTAATCAGCATTGTGACGATATGATCGTGAGGTAAGTTGATTATTTTAGCAACCTTATCGAAGTCAAAACCATCCATCGGGCAACTGTCATAACCCATTCCTTTTGCCATCAGCATAATATTCATTGCTGCAATACTTGTTGAGCGAAAACATTCATCACGTTGCGCTTGATGATGATTAGTATAGTAATTTTCAATCGCTGGCAACAGAATGCCTCGAACGTTAGCAGGAGCGTCTTTAAAATAACGTTCTGGTTGCTTTTCCCATGCATTCAAATCTGCACATATGACTAGTAATAAGGCCGCTTCACTGACTTGCACTTGTCCCCAACTAGCCTCTTGAATTTGCTGACGTTTGTCTTTATCTTTAACATGAATAAACCGCCAATGTTGAATATTAAATGCTGTAGGTGATAAGATTGCATGTTGCATCAATTCTTGAATTTCTGCCTCAGTCATTTCATGTGTAGTATCAAAATGTTTTACGGAACGACGTTCTACTATCGCTTGTTTAATATCCATAGGGTCTCTTAGTTAGATTTATTGTGAAATGATTTCATCTACTCTGATGTAGATAAATTGTTGTTCTGAGTGACTAGTTTGATAATGAGCAGCACCAGCTTGAGTGATATTCTTATCATTACTAACTTGTCCGATTTCAAGCCAGGTACCTACTGATCCATAGATATTAGTAAACATCTGACTTTGAGTTATAACACCATCACGCTTAGACAAAGTGGTAAATTCGGGATAAATTTCAACACTAACTTGGTGGTTAGGAAGAATATTAGCTATTGCTTGAAATCCATTATTGATTTCAATATAGGTGGTATTAGTTTGAACCGCTCGAACACCATTGCTACTTAATAGTAAGTATTGTTCCTTTTGTGGCATTGCCTGGCCAGTTTTAATCATTACAGGTCGACCGGCTATGCCTCTTGCTTGATAGTGTTGATCTTTATTTCTACTGTTACTTGTTGACCAGTGGCGTATTGAGATATCTGCCTTTAACGCACGTTGATCAATTATAACATTTGTATCAATTTGTGAACGTTGGATGTCAGATATGGCTTTGTCTGATTTTAATACACTTATCATTAGACTTTGAGCTGGCGTATCTAGTTGATTGATGAGCTGTTTAATTTCAGCATTAACCTTGGGGCTAGCCTGCAAAATAATGAAATCATTTGACGCTCGAGCAGTCGCTTCGTCGGGAAGAAAAGGCTGTATTTCAGCTAATACTTCTGCGTCGAGCCGGTGATTTAATTGTATGGTTTCAATTTCATTGTCAGCCAAAGCAAACAAGCTAAAAAGGCTAAATAGCGCTAGTGCTAAAATTCTCATAAATGTAAACGCCTGATCGATAAATCAGCGGTGCTATGGTCCCAAATATTATCAAATTGAGATTGTAGCCTTTGCACCTCTAGCCGATCATAAAAACAGGCTCTACCTTCATAATAGCTAGCTCTGGGGCATTTTAAATAAGCAAAATCATCAACTAATACTAAAATATTCTGGATGTCCGAGTGCTGACTATCTGGTTTACGTATATGAATAGAGCTAGTTAAGTGCTGGGCTAGGGGAATCACTCTGTGTCCTCGCTGCACATTAATTTTAGTTGCTTGCACGATGATTTTAATTTTGGCCCTTGGACTACTCAATGCCAATGTCTTTAGACATTCTACAAAATCAGCTGTATCAAATAAGGTTGTATCAATATTCGGGCCGATAATACAAATCTGTCGTTTTGCACGCTGAGCCAGAGTTAATACTAAAGGAATAGCTTCATCCCGACCTTCAAAGCGGATAAGCGCGGTGTCATCTTGAAGATCGAGAGAATCAGTCATCTTTAACAGTTACGCGCTTGCTCTGCTGCATTACCAATATAGTTAGCAGGAGTAAGTAATCGTAAATGAGCTTTAGCTTCTTCAGGTAGTTCTAAATTATTGATGAAGTCCAACATTATTTTTTCATTTACACGCTGGCCACGAGTTAAGTCTTTAAGTTTTTCATACGGGTTTTCAATGCCGTAACGACGCATCACCGTTTGAATAGGTTCTGCTAATACTTCCCAGTTTGCATCTAAGTCACGCGCCATCGATTCAGGATTAGGATCTAGTTTACTGATACCTTTTAATGCTGAGCTGTAGGCCAATATAGAATATGAAAATCCTACACCCACATTTCGCAATACGGTTGAATCCGTTAAGTCACGCTGCCACCTAGAAATAGGTAGTTTAAGTGCTAAATGATCAAACATGGCATTAGCTAAACCCAAGTTACCTTCGGCATTTTCAAAGTCGATAGGGTTAACTTTATGTGGCATAGTTGATGAGCCGATTTCACCTTTCACGGTTTTTTGTTTGAAGTGACCAATTGAAATGTAACTCCAAACGTCACGACAGAAATCGATTAGCACCGTATTAAAGCGAATCATCGCTTGGAACAATTCAGCCATGTAATCATGAGGTTCAATTTGTGTAGTGTATTTATTCCAGCGTAAACCTAGTCCGGTGACAAAGGCATTTGCCATTAATGGCCAGTCAACATCTGGATATGCTGCAATGTGAGCATTGTAGTTACCGACGGCGCCGTTCATTTTCCCATATAACAATACGGCTGCAACATGGGTACGTTGTAATTCTAAACGATGCACTACGTTGGCCATTTCTTTACCTAGAGTAGTTGGTGAAGCAGGTTGGCCATGAGTTCGAGACATCATCGGGGTTTCGGCATGTTCAATAGCTAATTTACGTATAGAAGCAATTAACGTGTCCATTTCGGGAAGAATAACGTCTTCACGTGCTTTTTTAAGCATGATGCCGTACGAGGTATTGTTGATATCTTCAGATGTGCAGGCAAAATGCACAAACTCACTGACTTTATCTAGTTCGGCATTGGCTTTAAATTTACGTTTAATGAAATATTCCACCGCTTTTACATCATGGTTTGTTTCACGTTCGATGGCTTTAATTTCTGCTGCATCATCAACAGAAAAATTAGCGACCATGTCATTTAAAAATGTTTCAGCATCAGAACTTAATTTTGGTACTTCTGCAATTGCGGCATTTGCACCCAATAAATGTAACCAACGTGCTTCGACTTCAACCCGGGCATGTAATAAACCATATTCACTAAAATAGGGACGTAAGGCTTTAGTTTTGTCAGCGTAGCGACCATCAACTGGTGATATCGAGGTAAGTGAAGTAAGGTCAAGTGCCATGAAAATTCCGATAAATTACGTAAAAAATAAATGAAATTATATCAGATCTGCTGTTTCGTTCGGAGAGCATGTTAAAATGAATTTTTACTGTTTCAATTCTGGAGTGAACCACGTGCTGATCGAATATCAAAAACACGTTGAAGAGCGTGCCCAAGAAGGTCTTCCCCCTTTAGCATTAAATGCTGAGCAAGTATCGGCATTAGTAGAGTTACTCAAACTACCTAAGCTTGAAGACAGTGAACAATGTTTAGAATTATTAATTCATCGCGTGCCACCTGGTGTAGATCAGGCCGCCTATGTGAAGGCAGGATTTTTAGCCGATGTGGCTAAGGGCGATGTGGCCTGCGCATTTATCGATCCGATTAGAGCGACTGAGTTATTAGGCACCATGATGGGTGGCTACAATATCCAGCCTTTAATCGATTTGTTAGATAAAGCCGATACCGCGGCCACTGCCGAAAAAGCGTTATCTCATACTTTATTGGTATACGATGCTTATCATGATGTTATTGAAAAATCAGCCACCAATGATTATGCAAAACGTGTTGTGCAAGCTTGGGCAGATGCCAAATGGTTTACATCACGTCCAGCATTAGCTGAGCGGATTATCTTAACCGTATTCAAAGTAGCGGGTGAAACCAATACAGATGATTTATCACCGGCAACTGATGCTTGGAGTCGCCCTGACATTCCATTACATGCGAAGGTAATGTTGATAAATACTATGGATGCGCCGATAGACGACATTATTGCCTTGAAAGAGAAAGGTCATCCTTTAGCTTATGTAGGCGATGTTGTCGGTACCGGATCTTCTCGTAAGTCTGCAATCAATTCGGTGTTATGGCATATGGGACATGATATTCCATTTGTCCCCAATAAACGCCAAGGTGGCATCATCCTGGGCAATAATATTGCGCCTATCTTCTTTAATACCGCTGAAGATTCTGGTGCTTTACCTATTGAATGTGATGTACAACATTTGAATACGGGCGATGTCATCACTATTTTGCCGTATGAAGGTAAAATATTAAACGAAGCGGGCGATGTTGTTTCAACATTTACGCTACGACCAACAACGATAGCTGATGAAGTGCGTGCCGGTGGCCGTATTCCTTTGATTATTGGCCGTGGTTTAACTGATCGAGCGCGTGAAACATTAGGTTTGTCAGCATCACAAATATTTGTCCGTCCTATCGCTCCGACTGATACCGGAAAAGGCTTCACTTTAGCCCAAAAAATGGTGGGTAAAGCATGCGGTGTATTAGGTGTTCGCCCCGGTACTTATTGTGAGCCACGAGTTACCACGGTTGGTTCTCAAGATACTACGGGTGCAATGACTCGAGATGAATTAAAAGAATTAGCTTGCCTAGGTTTCTCAGCCGATTTAGTCATGCAGTCTTTCTGTCATACCGCTGCGTATCCAAAACCAGTAGATATTAAGTTACAACATGAATTGCCAGACTTTATCAGTACTCGTGCTGGGGTGTCATTGCGTCCAGGTGATGGGATCATCCACTCATGGTTAAATCGTATGGTTTTACCAGATACCGTTGGTACTGGTGGTGATTCGCACACCCGTTTCCCGATTGGTATCAGCTTCCCTGCGGGTTCAGGTTTGGTGGCTTTTGGCGCCGCATTAGGTGTTATGCCTGTTGATATGCCTGAGTCAGTATTAGTAAGATTCAAAGGTGAAATGCAGCCGGGTGTCACATTACGAGATTTGGTGAATGCTATTCCTTATGCCGCAATTCAAAAAGGCTTGTTAACGATTGAGAAAAAAGGCAAGAAAAACATCTTTAACGGTCGTGTATTAGAAATTGAAGGATTACCTAACTTAAAAGTTGAGCAAGCTTTCGAATTGTCTGATGCTTCGGCGGAACGTTCCGCTAATGGTTGCACAGTTCATTTGAATAAAGAGCCGATTATTGAGTACTTAAATTCAAACATTTCATTATTAAAATGGATGATTGCCGAAGGTTACCAAGATGCACGCACCATTCAACGTCGGATTGATGCGATGCAAGCGTGGTTAGCTGATCCTCAGCTAATGGAACGTGATGCTGATGCTGAATACGCCGAAGTGATTGAAATAGATCTGAATGAGATTAAAGAGCCATTATTAGCGTGCCCGAATGATCCTGATGATATAAAACCGCTATCAGAAATCTCTGGTGTTGAAATTGATGAAGTGTTTATTGGATCATGTATGACTAATATTGGTCATTACCGTGCAGCTGGTAAAGTATTGGAAAAACTAGGCAGTTTACCGACTAAACTGTGGATTGCGCCACCAACACGAATGGATCAACATCAACTGACTGAAGAAGGTTATTACAGTATCTTCGGTCGTGTTGGCGCACGTACTGAAATGCCAGGTTGCTCATTATGTATGGGTAATCAAGCACGAGTCGCTGACAATTCAACTGTGGTATCAACATCGACTCGAAACTTTCCTAATCGCTTGGGTAATGGTGCAAATGTGTATCTATCCTCTGCTGAGCTAGCCGCTGTAGTGGCAAGTTTAGGTCGTTTGCCAACGGTTGCTGAATATTTGGAAAAAGTAGCTGATATCGAACCGTTGTCTGATGAGATTTATCGTTATCTTAATTTTAATGAGATGGATGAGTATCGTCGCGCATAGTTAAATGTAAGATCTGGGCTAATTAATATGGCTTCTAAGTAAGCAATGTTATTAATATTAAGGCTGTTCTTTTATTGAGAACAGCCTTTTTATTGCGATAGACAATAAGCTCAGGTTTATGAGTTCGGTAATTCAATGTTTGCGTTAGGTTTGATTGCATTACCTGACATGATTACAGGACATATATTGTCATGTGCGTCACAAATAGCAGCGGCAAATTATAAAATTGTAGTGATATGTGTGATTTTTGGTTCGACTGGATTGTCGACGACATGCTTTCTAGCGTTAACAAAATCAATATTTTACAAAATTATCAATAATGGTTAGATTCTAGTATATGACATAGCTTAGTTTGATTACCGATAGGCCATCCATAAAAGGAGATGCTTAGTTTATAATTACTCGGAATAATTGCTGAGGAAGGAGCCTTCATGTTCAATCTGGATAATAGTACTGCTGAAAAACTAATAAATGGTTTTCAAATACCCGTTAAGCCTGAAGTTCTAGCAGAAGTACAAGAAGAGCAGGCCAAGCCATACCCCTCTCCTAATGTTATTGCCAAGATTATTGCTAAAGATGTTGCTTTGTCGGCGGCCGTTCTGAAATTGGTTAATTCTCCCATCTTTGGTTTAACAAGAAGAATAACAGACATCAGTCAAAGTGTAATACTGTTGGGCCGTAATAATGTCAGTAACTTAGTTACATTTTTTGAACTAAAGAAAAGCTTTCATAAAAAGTCATCTATATCTCACGAAAAATACTGGGATTTGGCGATGGAAACAGCCAATGTGATGATGCTCCTTCTCGAGTTATTAGGCACTAAAATAAAGTGCGCTAAAGAGGATGCCTATGCCTTTGGCTTATTTAGAGATTGTGGCATTCCATCAATGGCGATGAAATATTCTGATTATAAAACCGTGCTGATTGAAGTCAATAAACAGACTGAAACTGTAATGACAAAAATAGAAGATACTTACTATCAAACTAATCATGCGAGTGTGGGTTATTTTGTGGCACGGTCTTGGCATTTACCGAAGAGTTTATGTGAATTGATATTACGTCACCATGAACCTGAATTTTTACTAGCCAGCGATCCCAGTACAGAGCAGAAAGATTTATATGCACTTGCAAAACTTGCCGGTAATATATTGAGTCAGTATCACGCAATGAAAGATGAAGCTGAATGGAATCTGGTTAAGGAATCAGTATTAGGTCATATTGGCCTGGGTGATATAGAATACAATGACATCCGAGAAGATATAAAAGAAACTTTTATGGTTAAATTCGGAGGATAAGCTAAGTAATATTCAGGTTAATTAAACCATTTCTTGTGATATTTATGACTGATCATGAGTTTTCTTAATCGCATCAGCTAGTTCTAGCTCAACCGCTTCATCGATATGCATACCATCGCCAACATTGCTTAAACCAGCATTAGGATCGACATACGTTGTTATATCTAGCTTGCCTTCACTTTTAGCAACGATAGTTGAAACGACGGCATCGCCAGAGACGTTAACAGCCGTTCTAATCATATCCATTAGTCTATCAACACCTAATATCAAACCAATGCCTTCAATAGGTAAACCGACTTGTGCAAATACCATCGATAACATAATCAAACCAACACCCGGAACACCTGCCGTACCGATTGAAGCTAAAACTGACATTATAATAACGGTTAAATACCCAGTGATACCTAAGTCAACACCGTATATGTTGGCAATAAATACTGTCGCGACGCCTTGCATTATGGCCGTACCATCCATATTAATCGTTGCGCCAAAAGGAACGGTGAAAGAGGCAATCGAATTATTCACGCCCATGCCTTCGATTACTGTTCTCAATGTCACTGGAATAGTCGCATTTGAGCTTGCTGTACTGAAGGCAAAGACTTGTGCATCACGAATTTTTTTGATGAAAATGCTTGGACTCAGTCCCGAAAATACCTTGAGTACGATCATTAAGGTGATGAATAGATGCAACATTAAGGCGCTAAAAAGAACCAGAACATAACCTGCAAGTTGACTTAAAAGGTCTAAACCTAATTCGGCTATAGCTTTGGCGATTAAGGCAAATACGGCATAAGGGGCAACTGACATGACGATAGTTACCATCTTCATCATCACTTCATTTGCGATTTCAGCTGCTTCGATAAGACGTGAGGCTTTCCTACCGACCATCAATATACTGATACCGGCAAGTATCGAGTAGAAAATCAGTGGCAACATATCTCCATTCGCCATCGCTTTTACTGGGTTTGTTGGAATTATACTAATAAAAACATCTGTTAAAGGCGGTGCTACGTTAGCAGCAAATTGGCTGGTAGATTGTAGCTCCATACCTTCGCCGATTCCGACAGTTGCAGCTAGGGTAATGGCCATTGCAATAGCAATGGCGGTTGTTAACATATAGAGGATGAATGATTTTGAACCAACACGACCTAAGGTTTTAATATTGCCAATGCCACAGACGCCACAAATTAATGAAAAGAAGACGAGAGGGACAACGAGCATTTTTAATGCATTAACAAACATTTTACCAATGACATAGAACGCACCATCAACGATATAGGTATTGGTGAAGCTACCAATGACATTCAGCCCTGAAAGATTAATGGCTAAGCCGACAGTAATACCGAGTATCATTCCGATCACTACTTTCATGGTAAGGCTTACTTTTTTAGTTTGCTCCATTTAGCTCTCCAAAATTGTGCTCGACGGTCGTCAATGACTACGGCATGGTGTATTTTATTGACGTGCAATTAGCTGTATTTATAGCTTCGTGTCGTCATATCAGCTCGTTATTATTCGAATAAAGAAGCAACAGGCTTAGAAAAAGACCCTTAATACACATGTGCAGAAATAATTAACACTAGGCAATGTAGCACAAACCGCGAGAAACATGGCTTATAGCGTTTTGAAAATTGTTGTTGAAATAGTCAGCATTTTATTGGATTGAAAAATAAACTGCCAACGTCGCCCGCCTTTTTGTTGCCACAAAATAGCTGCACGGATCCCCGCTAGTAATAAGGCACGAATACGATTGACATTATCTGGCTGTTGAAGAAACGTCGGCTCACCATGTACTTGCACGCGTGGTGATAACTCGCTAATAGTACGATGATAAATATCAGCAAATCGAGCGATGACTTGTGGGCTGTTAATAGCACCGAAATACTCAATTTGTTGGGGAATTTGATCTATTTCCCGACTAATTAAATCAAACATTGCAAGCCGTTTTGCCAGCTTTCGTTCTAAATGTAATAAGCTGATCACATAGCGTAATAAGATGATGTCCCTTTTATCTTTGCTTTTTGAAAGTTGCTTATTAAGTTGTGAAAAGCCCATTTTTAATTGACCGAGATCACCATAAACTGCTTCAGTTGATGCTACATCAGTTACGGTGAGACTTTTTAATAAGGTTTCAAACTCAGCTTGATCAACTTGCCCTGTTTCAGCAATTTGTTGGACAAGAGTGACAGCTTGCAATAATGCTGTTAGGGCGATAATACGGTCGCGTTCTCGTGATGAAGCTACTTCACTCACGGGTGAACACCTGGTGCATCCGTGCTAATAATAATACCGCCGCCTAAACAATCATCATCAAGATAAAATACCACTGATTGTCCCGGTGTCACTGCACGCTGGCTTTCTTCAAATTCAACATTAATGTTGCCATCATCATCTTGTGTAATGACACAGTTTTGATCAGGTTGGCGATAACGTGTTTTAGCAGTCGCTTTACAAGGAAATATCGGCGGATGTCCAGCCACCCAAGACAATTGCTCTGCTTTTAATGATTGGCTGTGCAACCATGGGTGATCACCTTGTACAACATATAGGATCTTGTTTTCCATATCTTTACCGGCAACAAACCACGGTTCACCATTACTATCTTTACGACCACCGATACCTAAACCTTGGCGTTGTCCTAAGGTGTAGTACATCAAACCAGTATGTGTGCCGATGACTTCACCTGTCGGTGTTTGCATCTCGCCTGGTTGAGCCGGAATATAACGGCCTAAAAACTCCCGAAAGCGACGTTCGCCGATAAAACAAATACCGGTGCTGTCTTTTTTATCGTGGGTAATAAACCCTGCTTGCTCAGCGATGCGGCGCACTTCTGGTTTTGGTAATTCACCTAAGGGGAAGAGGGTGCGAGAAAGTTGTTCTTGGCCTAAGGTATATAAAAAATAACTTTGGTCTTTATTGTCATCATGACCTTTAAGTAGATGAAAGCCATCATTACGCTCTTCAACTCTTGCGTAATGACCAGTGGCAATCATGTAGCCACCCAATGTTAAAGCATGGTCTAAAAAGGCTTTAAATTTGATTTCACGATTACATAAAATGTCAGGGTTAGGCGTACGGCCAGCGCGGTATTCATCAAGAAAGTTCTTGAACACATAATCCCAATATTCCATGGCAAAGTTTGCTTCATGGAAGGGGATACCGATTTTGTCCGCTACTGAATTAGCATCGTCTCGATCTTCAGCGATGGTACATTCGCTTTCTTCAGCAAAGTCCACCCAGTTTTTCATAAACATGCCTTCAACGTCATAACCTTGTTGTTGTAATAATAAGGCTGCAACCGATGAATCAACTCCGCCGGAGAGACCGACGACGACTTTGTTTTGTTCTGACATAATTAATTTTTCAATAAAGTAAGAGGATAGCGATGACCCGCTAAATAATCATTAAAACAATCTAATACCAGTGGGCTTCGAAACGAATCTTGTCGTGCTAAAAATTCCTGTTTCGTTAACCAGACTGCCTGATGGATATCTGCATCGAGTGCTTGTGTTGGATCATGTTGAATAGCGTCACCCGTGAAACAATAACGTATATACGTTTCGCCATTTTTGGGATGTTGCCAACGGTAAATTCCGACTATCCCAGTCGGCTTAAACAGCCAAGCCGTTTCCTCTTGAGTTTCACGAATAGCCGCATCAATCAGGCTTTCGCCTGACTCTAGATGTCCTGCGGGCTGGTTTAAGGTCATCTTGCCGTCGATCAGTTCTTCCACTAGTAGAAAGCGGTCGTTTTGTTCGATCACGGCGGCGACTGTTGTTCTTGGGGTCCATATCATCAGGTGATTTTATCATGGTCAGGTCAATAATAGGTGCGCTGACTTCACGCCATTGACCTGATTCAAGGTTATCTAAGGTCCAATCACCAATAGCGTAACGAATTAAACGTAAAGTAGGGTGACCAACGGCTGCTGTCATGCGGCGAACTTGGCGGTTTTTTCCTTCCGATATTTTGAGTTCAATCCATTGTGTAGGGATGGCCTGACGTTCTCTAATCGGTGGAACGCGTTGCCAAACCACAGGTGATTCAATTAATCGTGCCTGTGCTGGACGAGTCATGCCATCTTTGAGTGTTACACCATGGCGTAATGAGGCTAAAGCCTGCTCATTAGGAATGTTTTCGACTTGAACCCAGTAAGTTTTTTCTAACTTATGTTTTGGATCACTAATGTAATGTTGCAAGGGGCCAGAATCAGTTAATAACACTAAGCCTTCACTATCCCGATCTAAACGACCTGCCGGATAAACACCCGAGACATCTACAAAGTCTTTTAACGTTTGGCGACCCGCTTCATCAGTGAATTGGGTAAGTACATCAAAAGGCTTATTGACGAGAATCAGTTTGGTCATAGAAAGTGATTACTTATTAAAGTTTATTAGGCAGAGAACACTCGACGATATTCAACTATTTGAGCCAAATAAATGGAGATTAGCTAAAAACTATTATGCCACAGATAGCCAAGAAACTCGGAAATGTCATAAAGCGAAAATGAGGCTGTTATCAACGTTATTTAAAATGCGCGACGATGACGAAGCAAATATTAACGTCATTTGCATAAAGTAAGGTTTTTTCTGGAACGATTAACTATTGTGACACTTCTTTATTTTTTTGCCACTGCCACAGAAACAGGTTTGATTCCGGCTGAGTTTAATCGGGTCTAAGATTTCGCCATCCACATAAAACCATTGATTATCTTTTTTAATAAAATTAGAGCGTTCATGTAATTGGCCGATAGATTGATCTTGATAAAAGGCTACAAATTCGACAGTGGCATTATTGCCAACAGGTTTATGACGAATAATTTTCAAACCTAGCCATTGGGTGTCTTCAATAGTTTGACGAAGTATTATTTCATCATCAGCTTGTCGGTTATCGGGATGCAGGCTGGCGATAAGGTAAGTAATATTACCTGTAGCAAAGGCGCTGTAGCGTGAACGCATTAATTGCTCGGCACTACTCGCAATTAATTCGCCATCGTGAAGCGCTTGGCAACAGGCTTGATATGATGTTGTGTTATTGCAGGGGCAGGCTGATGGGGTGTGAATCATAGCTAAGATCTATTTATTTTAATGACATTCATAACTTCAAAATCTAATCCAGCAATAGGTTCAGCACTAGGATAATAAATTAGATCGACGCGAGCACCTTTCAGTGATTTATACATTTTTTGGCGTTTGTATTTAAAGGGTACTTCGTAACCCGCTAATAACACGGTGTTTTGAATCCATTCGTCAGTTTGACGTTGTACATGAGATTCTACTTTTTGCATGCGGGAATGGATCAGTTTTTCATTTTCTATCAGTAGTTTCTTAAGTGGTTTCATTAGCTGGCATGTTGGTAGCGATGATAGAGTATACCAACTCGTTCGACATAGACCTTCGTTTCGTTATAAGGCGGTACACCATTATATTTTCGTACTGCATTAGGACCGGCATTATAGGCCGCCGTTGCCAATGCGATATCACCCTTGAATGTAGTCAATAATTGGGCGAGATATCGAATGCCACCTTGAATATTTTGCTGTGCATTAAACGCATTGCTAACGCCAAGTTCTAGTGCGGTGGCAGGCATGAGTTGCATTAAACCTTGGGCGCCCACACGTGATTTGGCATTAGGATTAAAATGAGATTCAGCATGAATTAAGGCTCGCACTAAGGCGGGATCTACGGCATGCTGGTTAGCAGTAAGCTTAATTAAGTCGACATAGTCAGTCGTATTCAGTTGAACCGTATTCCAGTTAATTGTTGATGAAGGATTACACGCATAACAATCAAATCGTAAAACTTCATATTCTGTATTTATTGGTTTTTGATCTGAAAAGGTAACGACTGAATTCGTTTTTGATTTGTAGATAAATGTAGATTTACCAGCACTTTTATTGTTAGGGATATTAGAAAACTCTACAGTGCCGTCGTCAGCATAGTTCGATTGAATAGGAGCGGCAGACCAAACTAGCGCAGGTAGCAACACTGCGCCAATAATCAGAGTGAGTTTATATCGCAACATGGCATGATGAGCTAAATGTATCGGCCAGCAGAAGCAACGACTACAACAATCAAGCCAATAGTAAGATTGATAGCAATCAGTTTACGAATTTGGTTGAGCGCTTTGCCACCAGCTTCCCATTCCTTAGCGATAACAGCACGTTGTAACTTTTTGTACGGGCTGAAAAAAACATGCATAAACAGCAACATCATTACCAAGCCCAATGTCAGCATAATATGAATATGTGGGCCCACAGCCGCCATGCCACCAAAACCCTTGATAATCATCCATAAACCACTTGCTAGCAGAATGATGACTGATGCCCAAACCCATGGGAAGAAGCGTTGAAAAACCTGTGACCACAAGGTGAGTCTTACTGGCGCTTCAAGTAGACTGCCTACAACAGGGCGTAATACCACGTAGGCGAAAAACATACCGCCAACCCAAATGACTGAAGATAAAAGATGTAATGCGATTGCAAAAATCATACAGTGTTCCTATAAATTAGTGAGAAGTAACATTAAACGGAATATTAGCTATTTTTTGCTTCCATTCTTTTGGACCTGAAGTATGAACAGATTGACCGCGACTATCAACTGCAACAGTGACGGGCATATTTTCCACGGTAAATTCACGCACGGCTTCCATCCCGAGTTCTTCAAAGGCTACAATACGTGAGGCCTTGATGGCTTTTGATATTAAATAGGCCGAGCCTCCTACAGCAATCAATGAAACTGAACGATGTTTCTTGATTGAATCAATAGCCATCGTTCCGCGCTCGGCTTTTCCTATCATACCGAGTAGCCCTGTTTTTTCTAACATCATATCTGTAAACTTATCCATCCGTGTCGCTGTAGTTGGACCTGCTGGACCAACAATTTCATTTTTAACAGGATCAACAGGGCCCACGTAATAGACAAAACGACCATGGAAATCGAGCCCAGCTGGAAGTGCTTCGCCATTTGCAAATAGATCAGCAATCTTTTTATGAGCGGCATCACGTCCCGTTAGTAAATTTCCTGATAGCAATAAGGTATCACCCGGTTGCCATTGTTCAATATCCGCTTGAGTGACGGTATTCAAATCTACATGACGGGTATTAGCGGCGGCTTGCAAAGTGATATCAGGCCAGTCCGACAAACTAGGTGGGTCAAACTGTGCTGGGCCACTGCCATCAAGTGTGAAATGAGTATGACGGGTTGCAGCACAATTAGGAATCATTGCTACAGGTAGCGATGCTGCATGACAAGGGTAATCTTTAATTTTGACATCTAGCACAGTTGTTAAACCTCCAAGACCTTGGGCGCCTATGCCAAGTTGGTTAATTTTCTCATACAACTCAATTCGCAACTTTTCAGCTGATGTTTGTGCGCCGCGTGTTATTAATTGTTGGATATCAATGGGTTCCATTAACGATTGTTTCGCCATCAACATTGCTTTTTCAGCAGTGCCGCCGACACCAATACCAATTTGACCTGGAGGACACCAACCCGCACCCATTTTAGGAATGGTGTTTAACACCCAGTCAACTAAACTATCGCTAGGATTGAGGGTAACAAATTGCGCTTTGTTTTCACTGCCACCGCCTTTAGCTGCGATATCAATTTCAACCTTATCGCCCAGCACAATTTCAGTATGAATAATAGCGGGGGTATTATCTTTGGTATTAGTACGTGATCCTAGCGGGTCACTGACTATGGAAGCTCGTAAAACATTTTCAGGATGCAGGTAAGCGCGGCGCACGCCCTCATTAACCATATCATCAAGGCTTTGATCTGTTTGCCACTGCACATCCATACCAACTTTGATAAAGACATTCACAATGCCGGTATCTTGGCAAATTGGCCGTTTATCTTCGGCACACATGCGTGAGTTAACTAAAATCTGAGCAATGGCATCTTTAGCCGCCGCCGATTGTTCTAATTCATAGGCTGTGGCCATTGCTTGAATAAAATCTTTAGGGTGGTAACAGGCAATAAACTGCAAGGCATCGCTGATACTATCAATGAAGTCTTGTTGTTTTATAATGGTCATATTGCTGGGATCCTTAATGTTTATTTTGCAACCAGTCGAGCTGTTAGTTCAGCAATAACATCCTTAATTGGGAATTCAGCGGCATCGCCATCAGCGCGACGTTTGTATTCAATGAGACCTTCATCTAATCCACGTTCGCCTAATACTAAGCGATGTGGAATACCCATCAATTCCATATCAGCAAAAGCAACTCCAGGCCGTAGGCCACGGTCATCAAATAGAATGTCAAAACCTGCCTCTACTAATTGAATGTACAACGCTTCTGCAGCTTCGCGCAATCGTATTGATTTATGGGCATTAATAGGCACTAAAACGATTTGGAAAGGGGCGATAGATAATGGCCAAATAATGCCACGCTCATCATGGTTTTGTTCGATAGCTGCTGCAACCACTCGAGATACACCAATGCCATAACAACCCATTGTTAGGATCTGAGATTTGCCGGTGTCTGCTAATACATTGGCATTGAGTTTTTTGCTGTAATTATCACCGAGTTGGAAAATATGACCAACTTCAATACCGCGTGCAATATCCAAGGTACCTTGGCCATCTGGGCTCGCATCACCGACAACAACATTCCGTAAGTCCGCCGTTTCTGGTTCAGCTAAATCACGTGCCCAGTTAACGCCGGTTAAATGTTTCTCATCTTCATTTGCACCGCAGACAAAGTCAGCGGCATGGGCAGCCGCACGATCGACAATAACAGGGATTTTTAAGCCGATAGGACCGATAGAACCAATATTGGCACCACAGGCTACTAATACTTGTTCAGGTGTTGCAAAGGTGAGCGGGGAGGCAACAGCGGGGTGTTTTTCAGCTTTAATGTCATTAAGATCATGATCGCCACGTAATACTAATGCCACTACAGTGCCTTCTTCAGCCCCTTCCACCAATAATGTTTTTAGACATTGTGTTGGTGGAATATTAAGAAACACGCAGACTTCATCGATAGTATGTTTTTTGGGTGTATCAACTACGGTCATAATCGCTGTTGCCGCGGGGCGTTGACCCGCAGGTGCAAGCGCTTCAGCTAATTCCATATTAGCTGCGTAATCACTGCCATTGCTGAATACAATGGCATCTTCGCCTGAGCTCGCCAATACATGGAATTCATGAGATTGTTCACCACCAATGCTGCCCGTGTCTGCTTGTACTGGGCGAAAATTCAGCCCGATACGGTCAAAAATACGAGTGTAAGCGGCAAACATATCATCATACGTTTCCTGCAATGATTCATGATCAAGATGGAATGAATAAGCATCTTTCATCAAAAATTCACGCGCGCGCATCACACCAAAACGGGGACGAGTTTCATCGCGGAATTTAGTTTGAATTTGGTAAAAAGTGATGGGTAATTGTTTATAACTACGAATTTCTTGGCGCACTAAGTCGGTGATAACTTCTTCGTGGGTAGGGCCATAACAAAATTCATTATTATGGCGATCAGTAATTCTTAATAGTTCAGGCCCATATTTTTCCCAGCGCGCACTTTCTTTCCATAATTCAGCAGGTTGGATTGACGGCATTAATAATTCTTGTGCGCCAGCCTTAGCCATTTCATCACGGATAATGGCTTCGGTCTTACGCAATACTTTCAGCCCCATGGGTAGCCAAGTATATAAACCTGATGCCAGCCGGCGAATAAGGCCGGCACGAAGCATCAGTTGATGACTGACTACTTCAGCATCAGCAGGGGTTTCTTTTAAGGTAGAGATAAGTATTTGAGAAGCTCGCATGTCGGGCTGTAATCCTATTTTATAATTTTTATAGTGGTTGAAATAAGTTAAAAGGTACTGTGATTCCAGCCCCAGTTTTGTCTTTCAGCATCCGCCATACTGATATAAATACGCGGCCCTGAAATGCCAAGATGTTCTGTAATTAATGAGCACAAGACGTCAGAAAATTCCGTGCGATCAGCAGGCAAACCTATGGCTCGATAATCTAAAAATGCTGCGGGGTCATCGCTACCGCCCATAATTATATTGGCTTTTGCTTCTATAGATACCATGACATAATTTTCAGGCTTGCCAGCAGCTTTAGCCACTGTTTGACTTACGGCTTTTAATAACGTGGCTGCATCAGGTACGGTTTGGTTAGTTACAATATTAAGATAAGGCATGATGTTGCTCCTTTATTGACAATATTTAGTTACATTTTCTTGCGATTCTTGGATTTTTTGCTGACGTTCTTCTTCTGCTAGGCGGGTTACATTACCATCAGCATCCATGATTCTTCTACCAGGATTGTTCTGATATTGTTCTAATTGTTGTTGAGCTATTTTGCAGTTTCTTTGTTGATTCGCTATATTCTCTGCTTCAATTTTTTGTTGGTTCTGTTGCTCTAACTGTAATTGGTCTTCATCTTCTTGTTGACTGATCAGCTCATCGACTTGCTGTTGGGCAATATTAGGATCAATTGCTGGTGGCGGTGGGGTTTCGATGACCGTTGCGGGGATATCGCGCGGTGCTTGTTGGGAATAATGAGTTTGCCCATTTTCATCCACCCACTTATATATTTCAGCAAACGCTGCAGTGGCGAAGAGTGATAGCATAAAAGTGAGACAGACAAGCCGTAGATGCGGTATAAACATAAATCTTCTCCTCTAAATATATTTTTAGTTCTAAATTCTACGCCAAAGCGGTCAATCATAAAATGTCTGATATTCCTTCTCGATTTGAAAAACACATAGAAATCACGAGCCGTAATACCGTTGCGGTTGATTTATTAGCTATAGAAACGGGGCTATCAAAACAACAGATCAAACAAGTCATGCAAAAAGGCGCGGTATGGATCAGTAAAGGTAAAAAAACACAGCGACTTCGCCGCGCTAAAAAAGCCGTCTATATTGGTGAAACGATACACATATATTATGACAAAATAGTGTTAGATAGAGTGCCTCCCGAACCGACATTAATGGCTGATGAGGGTCGCTATAGTGTGTGGAATAAACCTTATGGCATGTTGTCACAAGGTTCAAAATGGGGGGACCATTGTACTATTACTCGCTGGGCTGAACAGCATCTTACGCCACAACGTGTGAGTTTCGTGGTGCATCGTCTTGATCGTGCGGCGAATGGTTTAATCGTTATTGCTCATGAAAAAAATGCAGCCGCAGCATTATCCAAGTTATTTCAAGATCGCCATATAGATAAACGTTATCAAATTTGGGTTCATGGTCAGTTTAGTGAGCAAGCGACACGAGATAATCCGGTGAAAGTAGACAGTGATATTGATGGTCGTTCAGCCGTCAGTTATTTCACACTACTCAAGTATCAAGCAAAACAAGACCGTTCACTGCTGGAGGTTTCTATTGATACTGGTCGAAAACATCAAATCAGACGACATGCTACATTATTAGGTTTTCCAGTAGTAGGCGACCGTTTACACGGCATTGAAGGTGATAGGGAAGACTTACAATTATCTGCCTATTATTTGGCCTTTAAGTGCCCTTACACCAGTCGTCAGAAGACATTTGATTTATTAAGCTAAATGAATTCTAAACTGATAATTAGCTCAATCGAGAGAAGCAAAAGTTGGAGAGCTAATTATCTTCAAAAGCAGTATTTGTTGCACTTGCCATTCCTTTAACTATCTCCCACTCAATTTTAAGTAGGTTGGGTAGTTGTTTCAATGATTCATATTGTTGGGGTCGTGTTATTACTAATTTCTTATGTAAAGTTTCGTAGCAAGTCAATGCTTTGCTGGCGGAACTGGAAATAGAAAAATCGTCAGCAGTTTGTAAGGCATTAGCTGCATCCAGTCCTACTAGAGGTAAGCCAGCCGCCATGGCTTCAGTCAACATCATACCTTGAGTTTCACTTTGTGACGTGAAGGCGAAAACATCCATGGCATGAGCAACGCTGAAGGTCCGGTACCCACCACCAGAAATTCGGCATGCGGCACTTTTTTCAAAAAATGGGCAACCGCAGTCGTTAAAAATTCTAAATTTTTCTCAGGAGCAAATCTACCAAGGTGACCGACGACAAATGCCTTCTCTGAAATGCCTAGTGATGGACGAAACCGTACGCCATCACCATGGCGAAAACGAGTGGTATCAGCACCTGTTGGTATTATGGTGATCGGTGATTTCACGCCTCGTTTGTCTAATAATTCAGCAATACTTTGACGGGGATCAAACACCTGATCACAAAGATTGGCATAACGAGTTGCAAGTTCGATTATAAAACGACTGAACGACAGTGAATTCAATGGCACAATATGGGTATATTGTTCATACATCGTGTGATGAGTGAATACTCCGGGTAACTGAGGATAGCGCGCGATACGCAGTGCCGTCATACCCAGTAGATAGGGGGGGAGAATGCACTATGTCTGGTTGAAAAGTCTCCAAAATATCTTTTAATAGCCCAGAAATGGGCAAGGCAACGGAGAAATCACTACCATTAAAATTCTGGATAGCAGGGAGTCGCACCACATCTATTTCATTGGAGGGTTGATTTTCGAATTCTGGGCCAACAACCAGCACTTTATGGCCACAATTTCGGTACTCGGCTGCAAATGTTTCAACCGATCCTGCAACACCACCGGCATGAGGCGTAAAGGTATTTGTTAGCATAATAATATACATCTGCTTTCTCTACTGAGTGTGATCATTGTTTGATCTGCTGGTGTATTGAATCTAACTCTATGCTGGCCATTAATTGTCTAGGCCGAGCGAACTGAGGTTAGTTCTAGCTGATGAATGAAGCTAATGCCTTCTGGATTGAAGGGACATAAGGCCAGGACCAACCAACCACCTAAATCGCTATATGCATTAAGATGCAAGTTGCATTCGGCCACATGAGCATTAAGTTTGACCGATGTCCGGTTCAGCAGTACCAGATCATTTTTTGCGGTTTCAGTAATCACTGCGAAACCAGCATTTAAATCTAAGTATTGTCCGATTTGTTGTGCCTGCGATGGTAACAAGCAACGACCATCGTCGTTGAAAAGCCAGCTATCTAATGACCAGCCATCGTAAAGAGGCGTGACTAAACCTACGGTAGTCCAATCACGGTGTGTAAGATTGACGTCGGTGATCGAAAAAGCGCGAGCGATAAAGGCATCATCTGCCGGATCAAATTGGCGCTCGATCTAATATGGCCAGATCCAATTTAGATTATGTTGAATAATGCGTGCATTGATCAGCCCTCGCGCATGGAATATTACGCCAGCTCGTAGTAGTTCTATAAGTTCAGAAACTTCTGAGGGTTGAGCGAAACGATGAAGTATTGCCAATAAGGCTATCGGAACTAGGAAGCCGTGAGTATGAGCAATGCGTCGAATAATAAGTCGCCAAGGTAATCAGTTTAACCACGGCATCATTCTTCTCCTCTTCTATCGACATCAGGCAAGTGATCTCACAAGTCAGCTAGCGTATAAGGCGAGTAGCTAGCTGATGGAGATTGCTAAAATATTGTCATCATCGGCCTCATAATTAGTGTAAAGACATTATTATATATTGGGCTATTAACTATTCGATACACTAAAATATGGACAGTAAATATAGGAGAAAATCCTTAAATAATCTTAATTAAATCAAGTTGTTTAATCATTTAGGGTGGAGTAGGCTAACAATAAATTGTAATATATTTTGGGGTATGGCTATGAGATTGCGCCTTGTATTAAATATATGTTTATTGTTTATAAGTAGTGCATTTGCAGATGCATCTCCTGAACGCCTACCGCAGGGGGTTATACTCGAAATAAATGGTGTTATTAGTCCTGCAACCGCCGATTATTTTGAACGTTCATTGAATAAGGTCAATCAGATTAATACCGAGCTAATCCTGCTAAAAATGGATACGCCTGGTGGATTGGATCTATCAATGCGTACTATTATCAAAAAGATAATTTCATCACCTATTCCAATTGTTACTTATGTTTCGCCGAGTGGTTCACGCGCTGCCAGTGCCGGTACCTATATTCTTTATGCGAGTCATGTTGCAGCGATGGCACCAGCAACCAATCTTGGCGCCGCGACCCCAGTGAAAATGTTACCGTTAGCTAACCCTGATGGTAACCCTGCAATAAACAAAGATAATGCTGCCCAAGAAAAGCAGCCTGATTCACCGATAGTCATAGGTGATGCTATGAGTCATAAAATGGTCAATGATGCCGTTGCTTATATTCGCGGTCTGGCAAAATTACGCGGACGCAATGCGGACTGGCCTGAGCAGGCAGTTCGCTCAGCGGCAAGTTTAACGGCCGAAGAAGCATTGTCACTCAATGTCATTGATATGATTGCCAACAGTCAGGTTGAGCTTTTTCGGCAACTCGATGGGCGAACAGTGAATATTTTGGGAACGGATAAGGTGCTTAAGACCACAGGTCTTACCGTCAAGGAAATTGTACCCGATTGGCGTAACAAACTATTGCAGGTTATTAGCACTCCTAACATTGCATATATTTTAATGCTGGTAGGTTTTTATGGTTTGATTTTTGAGTTTTCTAATCCTGGATCGATCTTACCAGGAACAGTGGGGGCGATATGTCTGTTGCTTGCCTTGTATGCTTTTCAGATATTACCTATTAATTATGCAGGATTAGCACTCATTTTACTTGGCATCGCCTTAATGGTTGGTGAAGCCTTTGTGCCTAGTTTTGGTGTTTTGGGTTTGGGCGGTGTTATTGCCTTTATCGTGGGCTCAATCATTTTGATTGATACTGATATGCCGGGTTATGGCATTAACATGGGATTAATTGCTGGACTTACGACGTCTACCGTTGCATTTTTTATATTAGCATTAGGTCTGGTATTTAAGGCTAGGCGTAACCCGATTGTTTCAGGAATTGAAGGGATGATTGGTGCAGAGTGTGAGGCATTGGAGTCGTTTACTGAAAAGGGGCTAGTGCGCGTTCATAGTGAAATATGGACTGCTCACAGCAGGATGCCAATGAAAAAAGGTGAAAAAGCAAGGGTGCAAGCTATTCATGGCTTAATTCTGGATGTAACACCAGAAATATCAAAGGAGAAATCACTATGACTTTATCTTTTTTATCAATTTCAGGACTTTTGGTACTGATTTTACTGTTCAGTGCGATAAGAATATTGCGTGAATATGAACGCGGCGTAGTATTTTTACTTGGTCGGTTTTATAAGGTCAAAGGACCTGGATTTATCATCATTATTCCATTTATCCAACAAATGGAACGCGTTGATCTTCGAACGATTGTTATGGATGTTCCAACACAAGATGTCATCTCTCGTGATAATGTTTCAGTAAAGGTTAATGCGGTGGTGTATTTCCGCGTTATCGATCCTCAAAAAGCTATTATTCAAGTTGAACATTTTTACGATGCGACCAGCCAATTAGCCCAAACTACATTGCGATCGGTATTGGGGCAACATGAACTAGATGAAATGCTGGCGGAACGAGACAGACTTAATGCCGATATCCAAGGCTTGCTGGATGCTCAGACAGATGCATGGGGAATCAAAGTGGCTAATGTGGAAATTAAACATGTCGATATTGATGAAAGTATGATTCGTGCCATTGCTCAACAGGCTGAAGCGGAACGAACTAGGCGCGCTAAAATCATTCATGCTGAAGGTGAATTACAAGCATCGGAAAAATTGCTGGCAGCGGCCCAGATATTGGCACAACAGCCGCAAGCGATACAGCTACGCTATTTGCAAACATTGACTGAAATAGCAGGAGATAAGTCATCGACAATTGTGTTTCCACTGCCCATAGATCTACTTAATACGTTAAGCAAAACTATGAAAGGCAGTGATTCATAATTAGGTACGAAACGAAGCTATTGGTCAAGGAAAGATCTTAGATATTTGGATTAATTAATAATCAATGAGGAGTATCAAAAAATGAAATCAAACATAGTCATAGTAGCGGATAATAGCCGTGCGAGGATATTTACAATAGATTCTCCAAAATCACCATTACAGGAAATTGAATCGATGGTTCAATCAGAAGGGCGCTTGCACGAAGGGGACATGACTAGTGATTTGCCAGGTAAAATACTTGGTGGAGCAGGCGGTGGTCATGCTTATGAGAGTAAAACAGATCCAAAACAACAGCAATCGATTAACTTTGCGAAACGGGTTGCTCAATACTTGGATTATGCTCGTAAGACCAATAAGTTATACAATATATTGATTGTTGCTGCGCCACAATTCTTGGGTGAGTTACGTCAACATATGTCTGATGAAACAATGGAAATGGTTGTTTTTGAATTAGATAAAGATCTTACTAAGCATAGTGTTGAAGATATACGGACACACTTGCCAAAATTTCTAACACATTAGTTATGAAAATTTAAATGGCTATTACTATTTTGTCTATACCAATGGCACAAAACAGACATCAAGAATGTTCTTTGTCTTTATATTATTTTGTTGATCTTTGTTGATGAGCACTAAGGATTGACAACAATGGGCATGCCCGATAGGGATGACCATTGTTCCTTTTGGTTTAAGTTGTTCGAGCAGTGCTGGTGGAATAGAAGCTGCTGCAGCGGTTACTATGATTGCATCATAGGGAGCATGTTCTGGCCAACCGTAATGACCATTAGCTATATGAAATTCAATATTAGAATAATTCAGCTTTTTTAAACGTTGTCTCGCTGAAAATGCTAATTCGTCAATGACTTCAACCGAATAGACTTTATCCGCTAATAATGACAATACAGCGGTTTGATAGCCAGAGCCAGTCCCAATTTCTAATACCTTAGTATCAGGCTTAAGCGCTAGAAAATCAGTCATGAGGGCAACGATAAAGGGCTGTGAGATAGTTTGTCTACAACCTATTTCTAATGGGCCATTATGATAGGCAAAATCTTTTTGTTCTTGAGGTACAAATTTGTCGCGTGGAACGGCTCGCATTGCGGCCATTACTTCAGTGCTTAGCTTATCTTTACCAATAAAATCTCGGGTAAGATACGTTTCACGTTCAATATTAGTGAGCATTTTGTCAATGTCATTTATCATTATCTCGGCCTAAAAAATGAGGGAGCACCTGCCTTCTTGCTATGACGAAAGGTAGTTGCATTGCTCTTTAGTTAAAGATCAATCTAGATGTTTATTACTGCTAGTTTTAACTTAGCAAGTTCCTGAGCGACTTCTAAGTAGCATATTGTGTGCCTCGTTAGCCATTACTCTCTCTTCGATAAACTGATTATCTTTATCGGCGAGTCTAGGATCTTTGATGTCGCAAGCGATCTTGTTCATGGTGATCTATTTGCCTTGAAATACATTTTTATTTTGTTGATTAAAGAAGCTAAATCGTTAGATGATTCAGTATCAATGGTGATTACATTAGATAATTCATCTTGATGTAGAGACTGCCAATGAGCAAGTTGATATTCCAGTATTGATAAATCTGCATCTGACACTGTCTTTCCCCTGCATTTGATACGTTGCCGTAATGTGTCGTCGCGAGCAGTGAAATGAATAATTAAAAAGGGTACTTCATTGTCGGTAGCGACTTGACGTAATAACTCACGTTGCTCGAATTTAAGACAAGCAGCATCAATGATGACGGGGTAATTGGCATGCAATACTAATTTAGCCGTTTCAGCTAGATACTGATAAGTGTGTTGAGTAGCATCAGGTGTGTAAATACCAGCGTTAGGAACAGCTGATTGACTAGTTTGAGTGGTTATATTGAACTGACGTTTGCGTTCAACATCAGATCGAAGTCGAATGGCTACTAGTTTTTCAACCAATGGCTGAGTCAGCGTGCTTTTACCTGACGCTGACATACCACAGGTAATGATTAACAGCGGTTTGCTGGACTGAAGATAGGAATAAGCTAATTTGAGGTAACCATAACAAGCCCGATTAGCATCTTTTTGCTGCTGAGACTTTATGACCATTTGTGATGCTCTTATCGCATCAACCTTGGCTCTAACCATAGCACGATAGACCAGATAGAATCGTAGTAGACTAATGGCGGCATAATCGCCAGTTTTTTCAAAATAAGCATTGATGAATCGCTGAGCAAAATCATAGTGTTGGCGATCTTGTAAATCCATCATCAGAAAAGCAACATCATTGATGGTGTCAATCCAGCGTAATTCTGGATTAAACTCAATACAATCAAAAGCAACAGGGTGCTCATTAATCAAAACTAAGTTTCGAAGGTGAAGGTCGCCATGACATTCTCTAATAAACCCAGCCTGTTTACGTTGAGTTAAGGTTGATTCTATTAAGTTAAATGTTGATTTACTCCAGCTTTCTATGGGCGCGAGTAATCTAATAGTTTTATTATCACTAAGCAATTGATGAAGCAGAATAAAGTTTTCTGTTAGGGGGGTGTAGATTTGTTCTGGCTCGCCAAAATGGTCGTTTTTGTTAGCAACATCAGTTTTTTGATGAAACTTTGCCAGCAGAGTGGCGAGTGCGTCAATGTGTTCATTCTGAAGGCGTCCGGCTAATAGCACGCGATCCAATTGCATTTCTTGTGGAAATTGAACCATCTTAATCGCGTAATCAATTATTTCAGATGAAGGTGAAAAACTAACATAGTTATCTAAACATGAGATAGGTAAGACATCAAGGTAAAGTGTGGGTGCTAATCTGGTATTTAAACGCAATTCTTCTTTGCAGTAAAAACGGCGTTTTGCTAATGTCGAAAAATCAAGAAAACCTAAATTGACTGGTTTTTTTATTTTGTATGCAAAGTTACCAGTAAGAACAACCCACGAAATATGGGTTTCAATAAGTTGAATATTATCTACGGTATGAGCATAACTATCAGGCTGAAGTAATAAAGATATATGAGCAGGTAGTGACCTTTCATCGTCTTTCATATCTGACACCTTTAACGGTTCATTATGAGTTATGTGAAACTAGTTGAACACGAATAATTGCTAAGGTACATCAAAACCTACATTGTTTACAAGCATGGCTTAGAACCATCATAGAAAGACAGTTTTATATTTATTATCAGTTGTTTATTGGTGATTATGGTTTTTTGTTTTATGACTAGTTGCAGTATAAGCAGTAGTAGCGGCCTCTATCTTCTTCCATCAAATAATTATGAAATATAAAGCATAATTTTAACAAGTGTGTAAATAATTGGTTACATACTTGTTAAATGATATTTTTACTATAAATATCAGTCGGATAGTAGTGACTTTTCGCTTTGTACTGTTAATTTTTGTTTACACACAAGTACCCTGCGTAAAAACAATTATCTAAGATTAGATAATATAAACAATGAGATAACTAGATGGCTCAGTAGATGCATTGTTATTAGTGATGTACAAAATTGAGTGGCCATGATTTAAACCTGAAACCTGTCGTATTACTGCTTAAAAATATAATTAATGATTAGCACTGATTATGGCGTCAGTGAATGCAATCTAAATAGATGGCTTTATTTTGTTATACAACAGGGTGTTCATCTCGTGGTAGATAATCAGATTTAAATTTGAGCATGGGGGGAAGTCAATTGGTTATCAAAGACAATAAAAAAATATTGGCAGATTTAATACTTACTGAAATCACTGATGACGAAACAATTTCATTGGTTAAATTATGTCATAGCATAGAAATACCCATAGAACAGATTTTTATGATGGTTGAATATGGCGTGCTCGAGCCTATTAATTATCGTTCAAGTCATATTCGATGGCGGTTTTATGCCAACAGCATATCAAGAGTTCAGACTGCACTTCGCTTACAACGCGACCTTGATATAAATATGGCAGATGCCGCATTGGTAATAGAGTTAATGGATGAACTCAAGGAGCTAAGACAACAAAACAATAGTTTTTAGTATCAGGAAAAGATGGAAAATATTTTGTTAAATAATTAGAGGTGTAAAGATCGATGCTACAGCCTGACAGAGGATGGCTATCGAGATTGTCCCTAACATTACACTTTTTATTTTATTTTTACAGTACGTCTATTTTTAGGCATTAGGGGAACATCTATGAATAGCATGATAAAAAAAGTCACTGATAATATATATCATTCGATAGTAGACGAAACCGATGTTGCAGGATTTTGTGGTCAAAATTTACTAGACTTTATTAAAAAAAACCAAGTCTCTAACCATAGCGCCTTAATCCTAGAAACGCGATCTAAAAGCTGCGATATGATATGTGATAGGGCTTTTTTACGGGCGTGCAGTCACTTTGATGATATTGCTTATGTGGTGAAGGAAGAGACTGCAACTTATAATCCTTGGAAACATGCAATGCTTATTCGTAATAGCAACAAGAACACCCATTATTTTGACTGTTATGATGATGCCTTAAACTGGTTGACGATACATAACAATAAAAGTGAAATAAAAGTGCCACTGGATTTCACTGGCCAAGCTCGTAAAAGTAGCTGGTGATATCGCTGATCTGATTCACTTAACTATTCATGTTTATCGACTAGTAACCTAAATAACGCGCTACTTGATAAAATCCTGTACTAACACTCCAGGCTAATATAAGCGGCCAAGCTAATGACAAACTAGTAAACCATGTTGATTTAGCTTCTGAACGAATTGTCGCGATGGTTGATAAACAAGGGGTGTAGATTAAAGTAAACAGCATAAAGCTATAGGCTTGCACCCAGTCAATTTGTTGTGCAATACCTTGCATTAAATCAGCACCTTCCAAACCATAAATAACGGCTAAGGCTCCTATTACAATTTCTTTGGCGACAAACCCAAAGATCAGTGCGATTGTCAGTTCAGGATTGATGCCTGCTGGCGATAAAATAGGCGCCATAAATTCGCCAATCCAACCTGACCAACTTGCAGCACTAGCAGGCTCAACGCCATATGGCATATTGGTTAAAATCCAAACAAGCACTACACCGATAGTGATGAATTTGGTTGCTCTACGTAAGAAGTGACTGATTTCAAGCCAGCCACGTAGAAACATTTGGCGCACAGTGGGAAAGCGGTATGGGGGAAGCTCTAAGGCAAAGGGTTCTTGGCTGTTAAAGCGGCCTTTAAATAATAGCGCGGTGAAGATTACCGTGACGAAACTCATTATATAAAGACTAAACAATACCAGCGGCGCTTCACGAGGTGAAAATAATGCTGTCGCCATAAATACAAAGACTTGTAGCCGAGCGCTACACAATGAAAAAGGTATCACTAACATGGTGAGAAGACGGAGGCCACGACTACGCATCGTGCGTGTACCCATTAACGCGGGTACATTACAGCCAAATCCCATCAGCAACATAACAAAGCTACGGCCATCGAGACCCATGCGAGTCATCAGAGCATCCATTAAAAATGCCGCTCGAGAGAGGTAGCCACTGTCTTCAATGATTGCCATCATTAAAAAGAATAAGATAATGACAGGCACAAACGACGCAACAGTGGCAATACCGTCAAACACCCCTCCGATGAGAAAGCTAGAAAGTAAAGGGGGGAGGCTTGAAAGTAAGGGTACTAAAGCGAGGTCGCGGACATTGCCTAATAGCCAGGCAACCAGCTCTTGCATGGGAGCGCCGAGCGTGTAAATAGCTTGGAAGACCATAAACATAATGCTGAAAAATAGCGGTAAACCAAACCATCTATGTAATAAAACATTATCTATTTTTTCGGTTAGGCTGTGGCTGATTTTTACAGGTACATCAACACTATGACGAATAATGGCATCGAGTTCTGCTTCCATTTTTTGATCAACGGCAAAATTTTCTTCTAATGTTTGCACTGGAGCTGGCGTGCTGGTTTGTAATTCGGACTCAATTAGCCGGTAGGCTTGGGTATAACCTTGACCATATTTAGCGCTAATTAAAGCAGTTGGATAACCTAATTCCTTAGCCAGTTGGCTAACGTCGATAGTAATGCCTAAGTTTTTAGCTTCATCTGCCATATTAAGTAATAAAACGGCGGGCAAGCCCAAACTGCGCAGTTGTAATGCCAGTGCCAATTGCCGATCGATTTGTGTCGCATTTGCCACGATCAATACTAAATCGATGGTGTTATTGCATAAAAAGTGTCGTACAACTTGTTCGTCATCAGAAAAGCCATGAAGATCGTAGATTCCGGGCAAATCGACCAATTCAGTCATATCACCAGCAAGTAATAGTTTAGCGGTCAGTAAATCAACAGTAAGGCCTGGCCAGTTGGCCACCTTGGCACTGGCGCCACTCATACGGTTAAATAATGTTGATTTCCCCGCATTAGGCATACCGATTAGGGCGACACGTTTCACAGTAAAACCTCAATGTTATGAGCATCTTGTCGTCTGAGCATAACGTCGGTATTGCCGAGTCTTAACTGTAATGGTCCGTTAAAAGGTGCGGAGCGAATAACCAGTAACGTTTTACCCGTTCGGAAACCTAGAGCATGTAAACGAAATTGAAAACCACTATCCACATGTAAGGCTTGAACTGTCGCAGTTTGACCTGCAGCCAAAGAGGATAAGCGGTGCAGAATGGTCATGTGTTACTCCAAATCTAAATGATAATGATTATCATAGGGTTTCTAATGGAATAACTCAATGGTTGAATACTAAAATTTGAACAGAATAGATTAGCTAGCAAATACCCCGTGCGCTTTTTAGCGCTACAGAGTATTGGAAATCTGATGTGTTATAGGCTGTTAAGCTATGGAGCTAATCAAATGATAATCAGGTTAATAGTGGCGCAATAACTAAACTTACTATCGCCATTACGTTAATCAAAATATTCATTGCCGGACCAGAGGTATCTTTTAATGGATCACCCACGGTATCAGCGACTACTGTTGCGGTGTGAACATCTGAGCCTTTGCCGCCAAGATTACCTTTTTCGACATATTTCTTGGCATTATCCCAAGCTCCACCTGCATTAGCCATCATTAATGCCATCATTACACCCGTCACCAAAGCACCCGCTAGCATACCGCCTAATGCTTCAGGTCCTAATCCAAAGCCTACAACTACAGGCGCTAATACAGCTAATGTCCCTGGCAAGATCATGCGATTTAATGCCGCCTTGGTTGCAATATTTATACAACGCGCAGTATCAGGTTTGGCCGTTCCTTCTAATAAACCAGGAATATCCCTAAATTGACGACGAATTTCATGAATCATTTCAAAAGCGGCATCCCCAACTGCTTTCATGGTCATTGAGCTGACTAAGAATGGGAAAATACCGCCTAAGAACATGCCCACCATTACAGTTGGATTGTTGAGCAGTAATTTAAAGTCGGGATCATTATGACTAATTGTTTCAATAAAAGCGCTGATTAAAGCCAGCGCAGCTAAAGCCGCTGCACCAATAGCAAAACCTTTGCCAATGGCAGCCGTGGTATTACCTAATTCATCTAAAGAATCAGTGATTTCTCTGGTTTTTTTACCCATATCAGCCATTTCTGCAATGCCACCTGCATTGTCAGCAATCGGTCCATAAGCATCAATCGCCATGGTGATTCCTACCGTTGCCAACATGCCAACAGCGGCAATGCCAACACCATATAAACCGGCAAAATGGGTGGAAGCTAATATAATTGCGGCTATGGTGATAACGGGTATCGCGACTGATTGCATACCAAGCGCTAAACCGCTTATTAGTATAGTCGCAGCACCGGTTTCGCCATCTTTGGCTAGTTTTCTAACAGGAGCACCACCGGTGTAATACTCTGTTACTAGACCAATTATTATCCCGCCAATTGCACCGACTACAACCGCTGCCCACAAATTAACTGTAGCACCTAGCTGAATGATTAGTAAATAAGACACAGCAATAAATAATAATGATGCGCCTATGGTACCTATTCTAAGGGCAACTTCTGGACTTTTAGCTGAAAAAACTTTGATCGAAAAAATACCGGCTATCGAGCAGAGTAAGCCAATAGAGGCGAGTGCTAATGGCATGAACATTAGAATTTGTTGATTGTTAGCCAATGGCTCGATCGCCGCCAGACTCATCGTAGAGGCTATTGCGATGCTAGCAATCATGGCACCACAGTATGATTCAAAGATGTCACTGCCCATCCCTGCCACATCACCGACATTGTCACCCACATTATCGGCAATAACGCCTGGGTTTCGTGGATCATCTTCCGGAATGCCAGCTTCCACTTTTCCAACTAAGTCAGCGCCAACATCAGCACTCTTGGTAAATATACCGCCACCTACGCGAGAGAACAAAGCAACGGATGAAGCGCCCATACCAAAGCCGTGGATTATATGAGCCGTCTGAGGGTCGCCGCCGAATGCTAAGTATAATGAACCTAAACCCAACAAGCCCATTGAAGCAACAGTGAGTCCCATAATCGAACCGCCAAAGAAAGCGACCGTTAATGCCTGAGATGAACCGTGTTCTTTGGCAGCTACTGCGGTCCTTACATTCGCTTGTGTGGCCGCGTACATGCCTATATATCCTGCCGAAGCTGAACAAATTGCACCTATAAAAAAGGCTAGCGCAGTGTGCCAGCCTAAATCACTTGCCCACAGTGCCGAAATACAAATTAGGCAGAAAATAGCCAGTCGACTGTATTCAGCTTTCATAAAGACCATGGCACCTAAATGGATTTGGTCGCCGATATCGACTACTTTCCCTGATCCTGTTGGCGCCGATTTTACTTTAGTGTAAATAAAATAAGCACAACAAAGACCGAAAATGCCTAATAGAGGAGAAATGAAATGTAATGGTGACATAGACTCTCTCGATGGTTATGGTTAGTGAAAATACAATTGTTAATTTAAAGTAAGCTATGCTTAAAAAATATATTCTTATGTAAAAGTTTCAAGTAATCTTCGAACCGTCTATTTTTATACCCTCATTAGTGATATATGTAAAGTTGTGTCATTGTCTGCTAATTTAACGCAGCGGTTAAACATTATTTTAGTGACTTAATTCTTGTGTTAACTACCTTTAAAATTGACTAAATATTCAGGGTGATATTTTGAGAAAAATGACTATGTGTTGTATGTGGTTTCGTTTATGACGAAGCTGAAGGGTTACCTCATGAAGGTATCGCTGCAGGCACGCGCTGGGAAAATATTCCAGACAATTGGACTTGTCCTGATTGTGGCATGAGCAAAGTATCCTTTAAAAGATTCCTCTGCCATAGGGAGACTATTTGAGCTGTTGTAAAATATCAAATGGTATTCAATTTTGTTTACTACACGCTTTCTTATATAATTGATCGATTTACTCACTATGCTATTGGAGCATCCATAATATGAATCTTGACCGCGTTGGTTCAGGCAAAAATCTTCCTGATGATATTAATGTCATTATTGAAATCCCTTCACACTCAGATCCTGTTAAATATGAAGTGGATAAAGAAACGGGTGCTTTATTTGTTGATCGCTTTATGAATACAGCTATGTTTTACCCATGTAACTATGGCTATGTGCCACATACTTTATCTGATGATGGTGATCCAGTAGATGTATTAGTGATCAGCCCATACGCTTTAATCAGCGGTTCTGTGGTGAAATGTCGCCCTGTAGGTATGTTGAAAATGACTGATGAATCTGGTGAAGATGCAAAAATAATTGCCGTTCCTCATGACCCTATGTATGACGACGTGCAAGATATTAAAGACGTTTCACCGCGATTATTATCTCAATTGTCCCATTTCTTTGAACACTATAAAGATCTAGAGAAAAACAAATGGGTTAAACTTGAAGGCTGGGTAGGCATTGAAGAAGCAAAAGCAGAAATAATGTCAAGTGTTGCGAGTTATAACGCCGCACCCGTTAAACCATATTTTTAAGTTAGGGTTAACTCTTAATGCCACTATCTAGTGGTGTTAAAGGCTGTTTTTCGGCGAGCTGATTTAATAAATTAGTCTCGCCGAAATATTATGCGCGATAGGTGAGTAATGATTAAATTGGTGTTACAAGGATCAGCGTTGACCGCTGATGCTGCAAAAGAAATAACAGATAGCGTGCAAGGTGAACTGCAAAACAATAACGGTTTTTTAACAATAAAATCCCCAAATATCTCAGCGATACAGTTATGTTCTTTACGAAGTGATTATCATTTCGATATTAATGTATTGCCTGATGGTTTTGATCCTATGGCCACAAAATTATTAATCACCGATATGGATTCGACATTAATTAATATCGAATGTGTTGATGAGATAGCTGATTTTATTAATGTTAAACCCCAAGTCGCCGCGATTACCGAAGCTGCAATGCGTGGGGAAATTGATTTTGAAACTTCATTACGCCAACGAGTGTCTTTATTAAAGGGGTTAGAAGTAAGTGCTTTGGATCGTGTATACGAAGAGCGCTTGCGCTTAAATCCCGGCGCTGAAATCATGATAAGTCGCCTTAAGCAACAAGGCATCAAGACAGCGCTAGTATCTGGCGGATTTACTTTTTTCACGGAGCGGTTGAAAAAAAGATTAGATTTAGACTTCACCATGGCTAATGTGCTGGGTGAGTATAATGGTCTTTTAACAGGTGAAGTGGTAGGTGAAATATGCGGTGCCAAAGCTAAAGCTGATTTTTTACTAAGTCATTGTGAGCTGTTGAATATCTCACCGTCACATGTTGTGGCGATGGGTGATGGTGCTAATGATTTGTTGATGATGAATAAAGCTGGTCTCAGTATTGCTTATCATGCAAAACCTACCGTGCAAGATCAGGCGACTTCAACACTTAATTATTGTGGTCTTGAAGGTGTCCTAGGATTGTTGCAACTAGATTTCTAATGAAATTAGATTGATATTGTAATAATCGTCCCCATATAGAAAACGAAAAACAAATTTATTTAAAGAGGTTAAAGATGGACGTAATGGATCGTATTAAACAAGCAATTGAATCAAACACAGTGATTTTGTTTATGAAAGGCACACCTGAGTTTCCGCAATGTGGATTTTCAAGTCGTACTTCACAGGCATTATCTGAATGTGGTTCAGAGTTTGCGTTTATCAATGTATTGGCAGAACCAGAAGTGCGTGAAAACTTACATCGTTATGCTAATTGGCCTACATTTCCTCAGTTATATATCGGTGGCGAGCTCATCGGCGGTTGTGATATCGTGATGGAAATGTATGAAAATGGCGATTTGAAAAAAGCTATAGAACAAGCACAAGCGAGTAAGTAATAATAATGAGTAAAGAACAAGATCAAGACTGGCATGATGAAAATCAGTTAGTCGTCGCGCCCTCAAAACCGGCATTAAAGCAGCCGCCGAAATATCGGGTGCTAATGCTTAATGATGATTACACGCCAATGGATTTTGTGATAGAAGTATTAGAAACTCTCTTCAGTATGGCTACAGATAATGCCACACGTACTATGATGCAGGTGCATACTGAAGGCCAAGCGCCTTGTGGAATTTACACTTTTGAAATTGCAGAAGCCAAAGTTGAGCAAGCAAATAGTTATGCCCAGTCGCATGGCCACCCTTTGCAATGTACCATGGAAGAAGCGTAATCAATACTGATTGGAGAATTTGAATAATGCTAAGTAAAGAGCTCGAGCAAACCTTAAGTCAGGCATTTAGCTATGCTCGGAAACGTTCCCATGAGTTTTTGACATTAGAGCATATGCTTTTGGCATTATTGGAAAATGGCCAAGCTTTGGCAGTATTAACTGCATGCAACGTTAATATTGCCAATCTACGGCAAGATTTAACGGACTTTTTAGCAGATAATGTTCCGGCCTTATCTGAAGATGCTAGCCGTGAAACGCAACCGACTTTAGCGTTCCAACGTGTATTGCAACGAGCTGTGATGCACGTTCAATCTTCGGGTGGTAAAGAGGTGACTGGTGCCAATATATTGGTATCTATTTTCTCTGAACAACAGTCTCAGGCAGTCTTTCTATTATTGAAACAGGATGTTACGCGACTTGATGTGGTTAACGTTATTAGCAATAACCAAACCGATGAAGAAATTAATCTGGACTCAGTTGAGATCAAAGATGGTGGGTCGTCAGAAGAGGGGAAAAGCCCCCTTAGTTTATATGCGACTAATCTTAATACCTTAGCCGAACAAGGTAAGATTGATCCGCTTATTGGTCGCGCGCATGAAATTGAACGTACGCTACAAATATTATGTAGACGCCGTAAAAATAATCCTTTATTTGTAGGGGAAGCTGGGGTAGGTAAAACAGCACTTGCAGAAGGTTTAGCTAGAAGAGTGGTTTTAGGAGATGTGCCGGAAGTACTTGAGAATTCAGTCATCTACTCATTAGATATGGGGGCCTTAGTCGCCGGCACCAAATACCGTGGTGATTTTGAAAAGCGTCTGAAAGCCTTGTTACGTGAAATAAATACGCAACCTGATGCAATCTTATTTATAGATGAAATCCATACTTTGATTGGTGCAGGTTCTGCGGGTAATAGTGCCATGGATGCGGCAAATCTACTCAAACCTTTATTGGCGAGTGGTGATTTGAAATGTATAGGATCGACCACTTACCAAGAATATCGTGGCATCTTTGAACATGATCGTGCTTTAGCTCGTCGTTTTCAAAAAATTGATGTGCCTGAGCCTTCTGTAGCTGAAACAATATTGATTCTAAAAGGCCTTAAGCCAGGTTTAGAAAAACATCACGGTGTGCGTTACAGCAATGCTGCTTTAGAACAAGCCGCTGAGCTTGCTGCCCGACATATTAATGATCGTTTCTTGCCTGATAAAGCGATTGATGTGTTAGATGAAGTGGGCGCCGCCCAGCGAATTTTGCCGAAGTCAAAACGTAAAAAAATGATTGGCGTGTCCGATGTGCAAAATATTGTGGCTAAGATTGCTCGTATTCCGGCAAAAACAGTCAATAACACCGACAAAGAAAATTTACGTAGTCTTGATAAAAATTTAAAACACGTCATTTTTGGTCAAGACGAAGCGATTGCAACATTAGCTTCTGCGATTAAGATGGCCCGTTCTGGTTTGGGACATCCTGAACGCCCAACGGGGGCATTTCTTTTTGCCGGTCCAACGGGTGTGGGTAAGACAGAGGTTACCCGTCAACTAGCCCATAGTTTAGGTATAGAGCTTATTCGCTTTGATATGTCTGAATACATGGAAAGTCATACTGTTTCACGGTTGATTGGTGCTCCACCAGGCTACGTCGGTTACGACCAAGGTGGCTTATTAACGGAAGCCGTCACTAAACAACCTCATGCGGTGTTGTTACTGGATGAAATAGAAAAAGCGCATCCTGATGTGTTTAATTTACTATTACAGGTAATGGACCACGGTACATTGACCGATAATAATGGCCGTAAAGCAGACTTTAGAAATATCGTATTGGTGATGACAAGTAATGCCGGTGCTCAAGAAATGGGTAGGGCATCGATGGGCTTTACTCACCAAGAGCATCAAAGTGATGGCATGGAGGTCATTAAACGAGCCTTCAGTCCAGAATTTCGTAATCGCCTTGATGGCATTATTCAATTCAAACCACTCAATAAAGACGCTATTTTACGGGTAGCTGATAAAGCAATACTTGAGTTGGAAATGTTACTACAGGATAAAAATGTCACGCTTGAAATTGATACTGATGCACGTCAGTGGCTAGCCGATCATGGTTACGATGTGGCTATGGGGGCAAGACCAATGGCCAGATTAGTTCAAGAGAAAGTTAAGCGTCCACTGGCTGATGAATTATTGTTTGGCCAATTGAGTGAAGGCGGTCATGTAAGAGTTCTTTTACGTGATGATGAATTAGCTTTGGATTTTATCACTCAAACTGCAACAGTTTAACTTGACTCTATTTTAGGGTGATAGTGCTTGCTATCACTCTAAAATTAGAGGCCAATACCCAAATCAAATAAAAGTTATTCACTGGAACCACCATTCATAAACCCTTTGTTAACAAAACCTTTGTAACTGCTTGATTTATAATAACTGATTCATAAGTTGTTGATATTTAATGGTATTGTTGGAGCGGTTAAGTTTTGACCATTTAGAGCTAAACGCTGATGCATGAGGGACTTACGGGTTTACCTGCAAGTTAACCACAGACTTATCCACAGATATTGTGGGTAACTTTACAGTTTTATGACAGAGCATTTTTCCATGCCACAGCTATTATAATTCTATGCCTTTTTGAGCGCGAATCCCTGCTCGGAAAGCATGTTTCACATCATCGATACGGCTAACAGTATCGGCGGCTTCAATGACGGCTTCAGGGGCACCTCGTCCGGTAATGATCACATGTTGCATGGTCGGTCGTGCTGCGATATCTGCCAATACAGTATCGGTATTGAGATATTTCATTTTTAATACAATGTTAAGTTCATCTAACAAAATGACATCGATAGCAGGATCACTTAATAAGCGTTTACACACTTCCCAACCGGCTTCGGCCGAAGCAATATCTTGTTCTAGGTTTTGGGTGTCCCAAGTAAAACCATCGCCCATTACATGATATTCAACTTCATTAGGAAAACGACGGAAGAAACTTTCTTCGCCGGTACTAAAAGCACCTTTGATAAATTGCACAATACCTGCTTTCATATCGTGTCCTAAAGCACGGGCAATCATCCCGAAACCTGATGAACTTTTACCTTTACCATTACCCGTTATTACTAATAACAAGCCTTTATCTTTATCAGCTTGCTGTGTTTTAGCATCAACAACCTCTTTGTGACGTTTCATGCGTTTTTCGTGACGCTGGCTTTTTTCTGTATCAGTCATGTTTATTCCTAAATAATAACGGCAGTGATTAATATGGTTGTTTCAGTATTTTCAACCATGGCAAGGGTATATCTATTGTAGTGCTACTCAAAAGTAATTCGATAGCATAACGTAAAATTAAGCTTATGGTCATTGGGAAGATTCCGATAAATGCAATAAACGTCGTAAAGCCTGAGTATCCAAATTATCTTCAATCATATCTGCTAAACGCTCTATGTCGGCTTCTCGCGTAGCATAATAATCAAGTGTGTTGACGCCATGCAACCCTGCCCAAGTCAAGAGAGCATTACAGGCGGACCTGTGTTCAAATAGTCCATGTATATAAGTGCCGAGGATCTGATTATCATCACTAATAGCGCCATCGCTCCCTGAGTCTAATAGGCAAACAGGTTTGGATAAGTCGGCACCTTCTGTGATGCCAGCATGAATTTCATAACCCGTAATGGTTGCATTTTCTAAATTCAGAGTCCCTCTGACATTTCGTAACTGTTTGGCTGGTTTTAAAGTGGTCGTTATATCCAATAAACCTAAGCCATTATCTTCTCCGGCAAAACTTTCAATACCTTGCGGATCATTAATCTGCTTGCCTAACATTTGAAAGCCACCGCAAATCCCGATGACTTTGCCGCCATAGCGAAGGTGTTTTTTAATTGCTTGTTCCCAGCCGGTTTCTCGTAACCAAGCTAAATCAGTCCTCACACTTTTTGAGCCAGGCAAAATGATCAAATCTGCAGCAGGAATATTTTGTCTGGGAGCAATAAACTGTAAATCTACTTGTGGATGCAGCCGTAGCGGATCCAAGTCGGTGTGATTACTGATTCGTGGATAAACAGGCACAATGACTTTAAAGGTAGCATCGTTAGCTAATTGTTGGGTGTTGATGGCATCCTCAGCTTCGAGATGTAAGTTATGCAAATAAGGTAAAACGCCTAATACAGGTTTTCCTGTGTACTGTTCCAGCCAATCAAGTCCTGATTGTAATAACGCAATATCACCGCGAAAACGATTGATTATAAAACCCTTCACTCGGTCTTGTTCAGATTGACTAAGTAGACTCAAAGTGCCCACTAAATGGGCAAATACGCCACCACGATCAATATCTGCGACGATAATTACTGGGCAATCTACAGCTTCAGCAAAACCCATATTGGCTATGTCACGATCACGAAGATTGATTTCAGCTGGTGAGCCAGCACCTTCAACGATAATGGTTTGATATTGAGCTATTAAACGTTGGTGTGAGCTTAATACTGCTGCCATCGCGATGGTTTTATAGTGATGATAATCCTGTGCTTCCATATTACTAATGGCATGACCATGAATGATAACTTGAGCGCCAGTATCACTATTAGGCTTTAATAAAACTGGATTCATATCAGTATGCGGTGGCAATTTACATGCTTGGGCTTGCACGGCTTGAGCGCGGCCAATTTCACCACCATCAATGGTTACAGCACTATTTAACGCCATATTTTGCGGTTTGAATGGCACAACGGATACACCTTGGCGTTCTAACCAACGACATAAGGCAGTGACGACGGTACTTTTACCAGCATCAGATGTGGTGCCTTGAATCATTAAAGTGGTTGTTACCATATAATCAATCTACCTATAACTAATAGAAAAAAGGCGCCATAGCTAGGCGCCTTTACAGAGATAACTACTCAAATGCATATGAGAGTGAAATGTTTGCATTTAGTTCTGGTAACGAATAGGCATTATATTTACCTGCGATAGAAGTACTATTTATCGCGTAGTTATAATATTTTTCATTGAATAGATTATTTATTTGAAGAGCGAGTTCCAGATTGTTTATTTTCTTCTTCAATTTTAAATTAACCGTCTGATATGAAGGTATTTTTTGATCGAATGTATTTGACGAATCATTTGACATATAGGCTTCATTGACATAATTCAGGTTCACAGCAACTAATATTTCATACGGTAATTTACTTTCAGCAGTAACGTTGAACGTATCTTTTGGAATTAATGTTAGGTACTTGCCACTATTAGTACCATCAGTGAATTTAGCGTTGAGATATGTGTAATTTGCCCTTAGTTTGATGAAAGATAATTCTGTAGCAACTGATAATTCAATACCTTTATGTTTTGTATCATCTAAATTTACATTTTGAAATATAACTGGGTTGTACCTGATTTCATTACTGATCTCTTGCTCAAAGTAGCTAACTGTGGATTCAAACGTTGTGTTGTGAAATGATAAACCAAGCTCACGATCATTAGATGTTTGAGGATCTAACGCTGAAAAAACTTGTTGAAATGAATCATTGTACTCAAACAAATCATCAACCGTGCCAAATCGTAAACTTCGGCCAAGACGACCGTAAATATCAAAATTGTCATTTAAGGCGTGTTTTAAGCCAATTTCATAACTGTTTTCGTAATCAGTTTGTTTGAAATCGGGTGCCTTTGAGCCATAACTAAAACCGGGTGCTGAAGCATTAAAATTATCACGAGCAGTTTGTTGAACTCGTTGAGTTCGCCAGCCTAAAGTCATTGATGTGAGTGAGTTTAAAGTAACTATCCCTTGTGCATACAAAGCAACGTTTTTTTGATCAACATCAATCTTATGAATAGGCGTGTTTTGATTTTGTTGTAAATTTGCACGGTTTGATGTGTAGTCGTAAATATAAATATCTGATCCCACCGTCCAATTAGCCGGTAAAGAATAAATATCTCGTGTGAAATTAAAGCGTGGTGTGATAGACCATGTATCTAATTCAGTAGCAGTGAATGTGCTGTTATAGCTAGTGAAAAATTGTGAATTTTGCTGTTTTTGACGAAGATTTGTATCGATAATGAATGAGTCGGTCGCATTAAAACTGTGACTATAGCCTAATGTTGCAAAAACAGTGTTTTCATCAGCCCAGTTTCTAGGAGTATTCGTACCTTTAGGATCAGTAATGAGTTGATTAATGTTATTAGCTAAATCAATTTGTCTTTCACCAGGTAGTTGTTGCTGTTGGGTATACCCACCTAATTTGAAATAGACTTCGCCCAATTCTGTAGGAACACGTAAATTGATTTGGCCGCTATCAAGATCAAAATTATTGTGATCACGATAGCCATCATCTTTTAGGCTGTTGATGTTAGCTGTGAGACCAAAATCATCAGTTGAATATGTCGCAGAACCATTAATTTCTTTATGATTAAAAGATCCCACAGTCGTTTTAATCATGGCATGTGGCGACGAATCACTTGGGTTTTTTGTGATGATGTTGATGATACCGCCAGTAGCGCCATCACCGTACAAAACTGAGCCACTGCCTCGCACAATTTCTATACGCTCAATATTTTCAATTGGTATAGCTGCAAAGTTAACAGATGAGAGATCAATATCATTCAATCTTCTGCCATCTAATAAAATTAAGGTGTTTTGAGTCGCTGTTGAGCCACTGGATCTAATACCTACTGATGCAGTATTGCTGTGACTTGAAAAGCTGTTGGTATTAATACCGACTTGTTGGGCTAATAATTCTGGAAGCGTATTCGCTGGACTGTTAGCAATATCAACTGAATCTAAGATTGTAATATTTGCAGGCAATAATTCAACTGAATCTAACCTTGAGGATGTCACGACTAATTTATTTAATTCTGTTGTTGTCGATGAGAATGCTGGTAATGAGCCGAAGATTAATAATGCAATTGGAAGTGATTTAAACTGAGATGACATGGTGAAACCTTAAATAATGCATGATTCCCGCCCGGGATCACGCTATTAAAAAAACCATGTGCAGAGAGGCATAAATTTTAAGAACAATACTAAATGCCCTATAAAGCCCGCCGCAATATGGTTATGATCGTATCAGGCCGGTCTCCGGACTCTCGAGTGGTTTGATAATAGATTGCCTTCCCATGTTTTAAACACAGTGGCTAATGACCTATATACTCGATTACCGTTGCGGGGGCAGTGTTGGGATTGCGGCTTAAAGAGATTCGCGCACCAACTTCCCGATTATCTCACTGCAACTATGCAGTAAGCACCTTATACAAGGGCGAGACTATATGGGTGAGGTAACGCTTTGTCAAACCTAATAATGATCAAGAGATCTTAAAGAAAGCTTAATGAAATTAAATATAGACATTCATCATATGTTGATAGAAATACGAAGCGTTCGGCTCAACTCTATGGAGTTAGGCGCTAGTCATCAGAGCAGATTCCTTCGGGTAGTGACGATCTTAGGGACAAATTGATCGTCGCTATTCGACGTTGAATTAAACTCTTATATAGTCCAATAATGTCACGTTTACGACGACACTCATGTGATAGTCTTTGATGATTACAAATAAAACACTGGTCATGGCAGCTGAAGTTATTTTAGAATCACAGGCTTTCCGCTTTAAGAAAATGAGATTATGACGCAATCGTTTGAAGGTAAAGGTTTTGCCACTCGTGCTGTTCGTGCCGGCCAAATTAGAACACAAGAAGGTGAACATGCTGAACCTATCTTCCCAACTTCTAGTTATGTTTTTGAAAGTGCAGAACAAGCTGCAGCGCGTTTTTCTGGGGATGAGCCTGGCAATATTTACTCTCGATTTACTAACCCTACAGTGCGCACTTTTGAGCAACGGCTTGCAACGTTAGAGGGCGGAGAATCTGCCGTGGCCACCTCGTCAGGTATGTCCGCAATTTTATCGACATTTATGGCGCTATTATCTGCCGGTGATCATATTGTGTCGTCGCGAAGCGTCTTTGGTACCACACGAGTTTTATTTGATAAATACCTCGCAAAATTTGGTGTTGAAACTGATTATGTGTCGCTGACAGATTTAGATGATTGGCAACGGGCGATAAAGCCGCATACCAAAGCCTTGTTTTTAGAAACACCTTCCAATCCTCTCAATGAAATTGCTGATTTAGCTGCATTATCTGCTTTAGCGAAAGCAAATGATTGTTTATTAATTGTCGATAATTGTTTCTGTACACCTGCTTTGCAACAACCGTTAGCTTTTGGTGCCGATATAATAATACATTCAGCGACCAAATATATCGATGGACAAGGGCGCTGTGTTGGTGGTGCCGTAGTCGGAGATGCCCAGCTTGTCGGTCAAGAAATCTATGGGTTTTTGCGAACCGCTGGGCCAACGATGAGTCCATTTAATGCATGGACTTTTTTAAAAGGTCTTGAAACCTTAGACTTAAGAATGAAAGCGCATTCAGCATCGGCATTGACTCTGGCAATGTGGTTAGAACAGCAACCACAAGTGACAAAGGTGTTTTATGCAGGCTTACCTAGCCATCCACAACATGAACTTGCGAAAAAGCAGCAATCTGCCTTTAGTGGCATTATTGCCTTTGAAGTTAAAGGTGGTAAAGAGGGTGCATGGAAACTAGTAAACGCAACCGAGTGGTTGTCGATCACCGCTAATTTAGGCGACACTAAAACGACTATTACGCATCCAGCCACCACTACTCATGGACGCTTAACACAAGAAGCGCGTGATGAAGCTGGTATAAGCGATGGTTTATTGCGAATTTCTGTTGGCCTAGAAAATGTTGAAGATATTCAATCAGATCTTCAACATGGGTTTGATTTAATTCAATAGTAGTCACAATATTTGTTTTCTTGGTTTGATATGAAATATTAAATCGGCATAAAACATGCATAAATTATCATAGCATTGTAACTATGCGTCAGGAAATCGTCGTTGTATTTCAGATGGTTAACTGATGCATCTAATAAAACAATAGGTTATGAATTTATGATACATCCTTTGAAAATTGTTTGGCTGTTGATGGTATTGGCTTTGCTGATACCTCTGCAGCCGCTTTTCGCAACGCCTACAGCCCCCGTGAGTGATATTCGAGTATTAATCGATGTCTCGGGGAGTATGAAAAAAAATGATCCTAATAATTTACGTGCGCCTGCACTTCGATTGATAGTCGGATTGTTACCTAGTGATTCTATCGCGGGAACTTGGACATTTGGTAAGTATGTCAACATGTTAGTACCATTGCGTGAAGTAAATGATACTTGGAAATTAGAAGCCGAATTACAATCTAAAAATATTCATTCTTATGGTTTGTTTACTAATATTGAACAAGCGTTAAATAAAGCAACCGCTAACCAAAAAGGCATTGATCCTCGTTATCGTCGTAGTGTTATATTATTATCAGATGGCTTGGTAGATGTCTCGAAAGATGACAAGATCAATGAAAAATCTCGTCAACGAATCTTAGATAACATTGTGCCTCGCCTCAAAAAAAATAATGTTGCAGTTCATACCATTGCTTTATCTAATTCTGCTGATCATAACTTGTTACGCGCTATTTCATTAGCAACAGATGGTTGGTATGAACAAGTTGATAATGCCGATCAATTACAACGCGTTTTTCTTCATTTGTTTGAAAAAGCAGCAACGCGGGATACAGTTCCCCTAGTTGAGAATCAATTTAAGATTGATAACAGTGTCAGTGAAATGACCCTACTGATCTTTCGCCGTGAAGGTTCAAAGTCAACTGAATTGTTATTACCTAATCAATCTCGTGTTAGCCTAAAAAATATGCCAAACAATGTTCGCTGGCACAGTGAAGGCAATTACGATTTGATAACGATTGATAAACCACTTGTTGGTCAATGGCAGATCGATGCTGATATTGATCCTGATAATCGAGTCATGATAGTGACAGACTTGAAATTAAAAACAACAGATCTACCCAATAATATCTTAATTGGTGAAACGTTTGATTTTGATGTGAGTTTGACCGATAAAAATAAGCTAATCGTTCGTCAAGATTTTTTGAAATTGGTAGATGCCAAACTCAAAGAAGAGTCAGCAAACGCTGATCCTGTACATCGCAGTTTGAACGAAGAACAAAAGAAAGGCATCTATCGTACTCACGTTGGTGAAAATTTTCAGGCAGGTCAGAATGATCTGGTTATTACTATGACTAGTGCCACCTTTGAACGGCAACGTAGACAGAGCATTAATGTTGTCGAAACGCCTTTTGAAATGACTGTGGAACAACTTACTGATAAGGTAACACGCACACATCGCCTGACATTGAAACCTGATGTCGACTTGATTAAGACTGACAAGCTCAGCATCGCTGCAATGCTGACCGCCCAAGATGGAAGTGAATGGTCGTATGATGTAATGAAGGTTGCTGATAACGAATGGCAATTGACGCTGGCTGATTTACAAATAGGTGAAAAATATACTGTGGCCTTACAGATTCGTGCTCAAACAGTGAAAGGGCGGCCATTATTTCTGCAACCTGCAGTAATAGAATTACTTGATGATCAAGTCGTTACAAAAACTGAAATATCAACTGAATTACCTAAAAAAGACCACATTACACCAGAAGTTGAAAATGAAACTCCAGAACAAACTATAACACCTGAAACTATGCCTGAAGCAAGTGATGAACAACAAGCCATTGTTGCTGATCAGGAGGTAGAAAAAACAATAACTGAGCGGGTAATCGATGAAATGTCTGGGAATGCAGATAGATTACTACCTGAAGTCACTAATGAAGTACCAAGTTTACTAAACGCCGCTGATAAAACAGAACAACAAGGCCTAAGCACCGCCAGTCAATTAGCAATAGGTAATGGTCTTCTCTTACTAATGATCGGTTTAGGCGTTTTCTTCTGGCGACGTAAGAGTGCAACCAGCACTAATCCTGGGGAGCAATTATAAATGGATATAGTTCTAGATATGCTGGCTTATGAATTAGCGGCGGTATTTGCTGTTTTGAGTCTTTGGCTCATTTTGCGAAATAATAAAAAAGGTAAAGCTACACATGAGATAGCAAGTCAAACCGTTGAAAAAATAAAAAAATCTAAAGATCTTAGAATTGAAAGTTTATCTAAAATTTTAGCCGAAAAGTACGGATTGACTGGTAACGCGTTATCGCAAGAAGCCACCGATTTTCAAAACCGCGAACAGCAAATATACAAAGTATTACTCACCGTTTTTGTTGAACAAGATGGCAAAGCCTTGCTGAATATTCCAGAACAATTAGAAAAGGCGATTGATGCTAGTTTAGAACTATTGCCCGTGGGGATGCCCATCTCTTTGCCGGAGGTTGATGACAGTACGCTGACGGTAAGTGAGCAAATAGAAACAACCGCACAACATTTAGAAGCGTTGATGGTTTTATTTAGACAAAATAATGATGAACAGCTTGTCAAAAAACAAGCTCCAGAAACAGATGATGGATCTGAAAATGAAATTGATGTGTCAGCGGTCGATGGGCATGTTGATAAACAAAATGATGATACTGCGGTTGATGAAGTATCTGAATCATTTGAAACTCACGTTGAATCTGAAGTTCTTGTCGAAGAAGAGTTAGCAGAAACAGCAATACAAAAAGATGATGCTATTGAAATAGACATTACTGAGGAGGAAGAGCTCTCAAATAGTCTATTCGATGACTTAGCAATTCCAGATACGGGTGTAAGTGAACAAACAATTAATGATGCTATGTCAGCAGACGATGTTGATGCCTTACTTGCTTCTATGGATGATGAGCTTCAAGCTGATAGCGACGATGACGGCATTGATTTAATCGCTATAGATGCCGAAGATGGAATCGAGGAGCAAAGTCTAAAAAAGTCTGATGCTGAATTAGTGGCTGTAACCGCTGATTTAGCTACAAGCATTAGCGATACACCAGAAGAATTAGAGATTACAGCCAAAACTGAAGATGCTGGAGAGCTTGACGTTGAAGCTGAACTAGAGGTCGAAGTTGAAGTTGAGCCAGCAGTTGAACCTGAAAATCCTGTAGCTCAGAAAAAGATGAGTGATTATATTAAGGGGGTGTGGACCAGTAGCGTGCCTGATATCTATGGCAAGGCTAATGTTGAATCTGAACCAGAAGTTGAAGCAAAGCCAGAATTCGAAGCTGAACCAGAATTCGAAGCTGAACTAGAATTCGAAGCTGAACTAGAATTCGAAGCTGAACTAGAAGTTGAAGCTGAACTAGAAGTTGAAGCTGAACCAGAATTCGAAGCTGAACTAGAATTCGAAGCTGAATTAGAATTCGAAGCTGAACTAGAAGTTGAAGCTGAACTAGAAGTTGAAGCTGAACCAGAATTCGAAGCAGAGCCAGAATTCGAAGCTGAACCAGAATTCGAAGCTGAACTAGAAGTTGAAGCAGAGCCAGAAGTCGAAGCTGAACCAGAATTCGAAGCTGAACCAGAATTCGAAGCTGAACTAGAAGTTGAAGCTGAACCAGAATTCG
>JALIBN010000030.1:52624-104593 GCA_030576275.1 Pseudomonadota bacterium
GAAGCTGAACCAGAATTCGAAGCTGAACTAGAAGTTGAAGCTGAACCAGAATTCGAAGCTGAACTAGAAGTTGAAGCTGAGCCAGAAGTCGAACTAGAACCAGAAGTTGAAGCAGAACCAGAAGTTGAAGCCGACTCAGAGGCCGCAGTCAATGATGAAATAGCAGAGTCACAGTTTGATTCTGAAGAAGCCATGTTGACTGCCATGATGACGCAATCTGCAGCATTTGAAGTAAATCAACTAGAACTTGAAAACTCTGAATTACAACATGAAGCAGAATCAGAACCTAAAACAGAATTAGAAGTTTTAAGAGATAAAGTTAGAGCAAGATCTCTTCAAGCTGAGGTTGAAAATCGTCAGGCCAGCCTAGCAGAACCAGAAGCCGAAGCTGAACCAGATGTCAAAGTCGAGGCTCGAGTTGATAAGGAATCAGAGTTTGATATTCGTTCTCCGCAGCTTCCACTTCCCGATGAAGATGCTTTAGATGAATTGTTAACGGATGTTTGGCATTTAGAGGCAAAATTAAAAGAATCAGGTTTAGATGATGCAGAGTTAATGGCTGATGATATTACGGAGCCGGAGCCGGAGCCGGAGCCGGAGCCGGAGCCGGAGCCGGAGCCGGAGCGGAAAGAAATAATTGTTGATGCGGAGCATGCTTTAGAATCGATGATGATGGATCTTACTGTAGAGCCATTGCCTTCAGAGGCAGATATTGAAGAAATGATGGCTGAGATTAGGAATTTAGAGCCAGAAGAAGCGATGCCTAAATCAGATAATAAGCTACAAAAGTCAGCATCTAATCAAGATGAATTACAGTCGATTTTATCTAGCATTCCATCGTTTACGGAAATGAATAAAAAACACTGAGATCGAAAATAGGCAATATTAACAAGATAGGCTGGCATTTTTTTGCTCGTAATAATTCACTATTTGTTAGAATCTACGGCAAGCAATTATAGGATTAAAAATGTCAGAACAAATTCATCAAGTAGCCATCATCGGTGGCGGTGTATGCGGTACGGCTTTATTATATTTATTAGCAGAATATAGTGATGTAAATGACATCGTAATGATTGAAAAATATGATGCTGTTGCCACCGTTAACTCGCATGGTCGAAATAATAGTCAAACTTTACATTGTGGGGACATTGAGACCAATTACACATTAGATAAGGCATCCAAAGTCAAAGCCGCGGCGGAGATGGTTGTCAATTACACTGCAACTTTAGATAACCGCGACCATGTTATTTTTAAATATCCTAAAATGGTTATCGGTGTTGGCGAAATAGAATGTCGTCAATTACGCGAGCGGTTCACTATTTTCCGTGATCGTTTTACTTCGATGCAGTTATTAGAAAAAGAAGATATTGCTCGAATCGAACCCAACGTCGTAATTATGCAAAATGGTGAATATCGTCCAGAACCCTGTGTTGCTTTAGCGGTGTTAGATGAATACTCTGCGGTTGATTTTAATAAATTAGCAGAATCTTTTGTAAGCGAAGCGAAGAAAAATGCCGATACTACAATTCAACTTAAAATGAATAGTCACGTAGAAGAAATCCGTCATATCGACGGTGTTTTTCATATCAATACTCAAGACCAAAATATAAAAGCTAAAACGGTAGTTGTTTCTGCTGGTGGACACAGTCTATTAATGGCTCAACAAATGGGTCACGGTTTAGAGTTTTCATGCTTGCCTGTTGCTGGTAGCTTTTATTTCACGCCAAAAGTGTTGAATGGTAAAGTTTATACCGTCCAAAATGATAAGTTACCATTTGCGGCAGTACATGGTGATCCCGATGTATTGATCGAAGGCAAAACACGCTTTGGGCCTACGGCTTTATTATTACCATTATTAGAACGCTATAACTTGAGTACATTTTTTGAATTTTTACGCGTACTTAAATTAGATCGCCATGTATTAAAAGTATTTTGGGATTTATTCAAAGTCAGTGATATTCGAAACTATATTTTTAAAAACTTCCTTTTTGAAGTACCTGGTTTGCGTCGCTGGCTGTTCTTAAAAGATGCTCGAAAAATAGTACCTTCCTTGCAGTTAAAAGATGTCAGTTTTGCCAAAGGCTTTGGTGGTGTTCGACCACAATTAATTGATAAGAAAAAATCTGTTCTTATGCTCGGTGAAGCTAAAATAAACCCAGGAAATGGCATTGTTTTTAATATGACACCTTCGCCTGGCGCCACTAGCTGTTTGGAAAATGCAGAGCTTGATATGCGCTTAGTTACAGGTTTTTTAGGGGTCAATATTGATGAGCAAAAGTTACAACAGGTACTACATAAAGCAAGCTGACATTTTCTCTGACTAAAAGTGTTATTTTACTAAGGACGAAAGCTGGCTTATCTTTTGCTTTATTTGATGATAATGCGTGTTTTATTTCCACAACATAAATTAATAAAACAAAGAAAAATTGGGCTGAAGTCTTATGAACAGTAACTTATAGCTGTATGCAACATGGCGCTTAACCATGAGGCTAGTAATAAAAATAGCGGCAAAACTGATCAGCGGCGGCAAATATTTACCTTTTTTGTTGAAGATATGATGTTTGGCCTGAATGTTGAAAATGTACTCATGTTAAGTCAGAAAGTGAGCGATATTCAACGGCTCCCGCATGAAGAGCTTGGTTTTCGTGGCTTTATTATTTGAAATTTGGATCATGTAATTATGGCATCATCTCCGTACATCACTGCACAAGGCATGTCTCGCCTCAATGAAGAGCTTGCTCTTATTTGGATAAGGCGAAGAGATGTCGTGAGAGCTTTATCAGCGGCAGCGGCTGAAGGGGATAGATCGGAGAACGCAGAGTATATCTATCGAAAAAAAGAATTACGGGGCCTAGATCGCCGAATTCGCTACTTGCAAAAAAGAATGCCTGATTTACATGTTATTGCCGCTTACCCTGACAATCAGAATAAAATATTTTTTGCGGCTTGGGTCACCCTAGAGAATGAGCAGGCTGAACATGTGGAATATCGTATTGTAGGTCCAGATGAAATTGATCATCAAAAGGGTAATATCAGCATGGACTCACCCTTAGCTTTGGCATTACGGGGCAAGGAAGTCGATGATGAGGCTATTATCAAGTTACCAACGGGCGTTAAACACTATTTTGTGATTGCTATTCGCTATCAGCAAGAGCAGGGCTGATTTTCAAAATTCGACCATCATCTGTAGATATATACAACCAGCCTTCAGGGCTTTCAATGATATTTCTGATTCTACCTTGTACATTGCGCAATAGCCGTGTTTCGGAGACCGCCTGAACATGTTCATCCAACACGATACGGTTTAGGTGTTGTAATTTTAGCGCACCCGCTAATAAATTATTGTGCCATTGCGGGAAAGCATTGCCCATGTATTGAATGATACTACTGGGAGCAATCGAGGGAACATAAACTTTAGTAGGTTGCTCCATGCCGGCTTTTTCTGTTCCTTCGCCAACAGCGCGTGGAGTATAGTATTCCAGACCGAAAGAAATGACTGGCCAGCCGTAGTTTTTACCTGCTTTGATTAAGTTTATCTCATCACCGCCACGAGGACCGTGTTCTACCTCCCACAACTGTTCGGTGATTTTGTTGAAGAATAAGCCTTGTGGATTACGATGCCCGTAACTCCAAATTTCTGGCAATGCGTTTTTGTGATTTACAAAAGGATTATCAGCAGGAACACTGCCATCTAAATTTAACCGTAAAATTGACCCAGCATGAGTACTTAGATCTTGAGCATTGGCGCGAAATCCCCTTTCACCAACCGATAAAAAAATATGATCTTTATTATCAAATGTTATTCTGCCGCCAAAGTGAGCACCGGTATCAGTGGTAGATTTTGTGACCAATAAATCCTGCCAATCAATTAAGCTGCTACCAGCAACTTTTGCGCGTGCCAATGTCGTTGCACCTTGGCCGGATATATCTTTACTATAACTGAAATAAATCCATTGATTGATTGCGTAATCAGGAGACAAGGCAACATCAAATAATCCTCCCTGACCTGAAACTTTAATTGCCGGCAAACCTGTAATGTTCGTTAATGAACCGGAGTTTAAATTTAGTAGTGAAAGTCGGCCTTCGCGCTGACTAATGAGTAATGTATTGTCAGGCATTATCGCCATGCCCCACGGCACACCTAATCCAGTCGCCAGCGTTTCTGTTGTTACGGCTTCTGCACTATAAACAGGCTGAAAAAAGATCAGAATGGCTAATATACTGATGATAAACTTCATAAAACGGACCCTAAAAAGTGTTGCAGATGATCATGAACTACACGATAACATTGAACAGCCCGCTCGATCTCTGGCCCAATCAGGACGCTTAACCGCAAAATGAGCCATGTCAGCTTGTTCGGCGTAAGGCTGGCGTAATAATGCTAGTAATTCATTGACCAAGCTAAAGTCACCTAGTTCGGCCTTATCAATGGCCAGTTGTGCCATATAGTTTCGCAAGACATATTTGGGATTGATCTCATTCATTTTCTGGCGACGGATCACGTTTGATGTGCCATCTTCTGCAACACGCTGTTGATAAAGACGTAACCAGTTGCAGGTTCGGGTTTTATCTTCAGTACTTAGTGCTTCGGGCGCGTAATAAGCATCCATTAATGGTGCTAGTAATTCCTTGTCTGACAGTTGAATATCTTCACAGTCAATATCTGCTAAATTGCGATAGAAGGTTGTCATATCGGTTTCAACTAGTTGTAAAACTTCGTGTAACTCTTTATTGAGCGAGTGATCAGTCGCCGCATTATAATCGTTCAACCCGAGTTTTTTAGCGCGCATAGTCTGCCACTTTTGATCATACAATTCAGCGTAGTCATTAAGAATTTTGCGTAAGGGAGCCGCATCTTCAATCAAAGGATAAATGGCATTAGCGAGTTGAAATAAATTCCACTGAGCAATTTGTGCTTGATTGCCAAAACGATAACGTCGACCACTGGCATCTGTGGTGTTAGGTGTCCAGTTTGGGTCGTAATCTTCTAACCAGCCGTACGGGCCATAATCAATTGTTAGCCCCAAAATCGACATATTGTCGGTATTCATTACACCATGAACAAAACCTACTCGCATCCAATGCACAATCATATCTGCGGTGCGTTCGCAGACTTCAGCAAACCATTCCAGATAGACATCAACACTTGGCGTGCCAAGGTGTGGAAATTCGGTTGTGATAGTGAAGTCAACTAACTGCCGTAAGGTATCAATATCACCACGAGCAGAATGAATTTCATAACTACCAAAACGCAAAAAAGATGGCGCTACACGACATACAATGGCACCAGGTTCCGGTTTGGCACGTCCATCGTAAAACATATCTCGTACAACCTGTTCTCCGGTGGTGACTAAGCTCAGGGCACGCGTGGTTGGCACACCAAGATGAAACATGGCCTCACTGCATAAAAATTCACGTACTGATGAGCGAAGCACTGCCAAACCATCTGCGGTACGCGAGTATGGCGTAGCGCCGGAACCCTTTAACTGCAAGACGTAATGGTTACCCTGTTGATTGACGACCTCACCTAGATTTATCGCACGACCATCGCCTAATTGTCCGGCCCAGTTACCAAATTGATGACCGCCATAACATTGGGCGTGGGGACGCATATCTGCCAATAGCTGGTTACCAGCAAACACTTGCGTGAAGTTCTCAGACTGACAATCTTCATCCGATAAATTTAATAATTCAGCGACTTCAGATGAAAAAGCAACTAGCTTAGGCGCAGCAACTACGGTTGGATTTACAAATGAATAACAGGCAGATAAAACTTGCCGGCGATGATTATCAGTTTCATTATCTGCAGGTAAGCCTTCAACAAAACGATTGTCGAAGGTTAATAATGATAGTGATGTTTTTTTTGACACGTGACAGCCTTGTATAATAATTGTTATCTAGGGAATGCAAAATATTTAAAATTACAATCAAATTAATAAGTTGTAATTAAATCGCGATTTCCTGAGTACTAAATCTTAGTGATGTTCCCAACTATAACATTTAGTTAATACAGGTAAAAAAACCATATTTTAAGTATAGTTATGGGCTGAATAGATTTATTAGGTAAATAATAATGAAACAACCGATACAAGTGAGACAACCAACACAAGCAGAAATTCAACCGGTGTTAAACGCTCTCAATGCTGGGAATTTAGAGCTTGCTGAATCGATGGCCAAGACATTGCTGAATACTTTTCCTAAGGCTTTTGTGTTGTACAACCTTTATGGCAACGCACTTGCTGGTCAAAACAAATTTCAAGAAGCGGCCGAAGCCTTCCGTAAAGCTCTAGATATAGACCCATCGGTGGGGGAGTTGCATTTTAATCTGGGCATTTTATTAACTAATTTAAACCGTACTGATGAAGCCATCATCAGTTATAAAAAAGCGGTGAACTTAAAACCTAATTTAACGGATGCCCATTACAACTTAGCTACGGCATTACAATCTCAAAATAAATTTGATCAGGCTGCGACAAGTTATCAAAAAGCAATTGCTTTAGAGCCTGGCTTTTTTGAAGCGTTAGTTAATCTTGGTGTGGTATTGCAAGAGCAAAGTAAATTAGCTGATGCGATTAAGGTATATCGTCGAGCACTCAGCATTCAAAAAGATGCCAAAGTGTATTTCAATTTGGGTACTGCCTTAAAAAATGAAGGCAAATTAGGCGATGCGATAGAAAGTTATAACGATGCCTTGGAACTCAATCCTGACTACGCTGAAGTGCACAGCAATATGGGCGAGGTATTGCGAGATCAAGGTCGTTATGAGGAGTCGGTCATGTCTTATAAACAGGCCTTAGCACTCGACCCCACCTTGCCTGTAGCTAATTACAGTTTTGCTATTTATCTTTACGATAGTGGTGATTTGGAAGGTGCGTTAACTCATTTTCAACGTTCCGATTTTGCTGATTGGCAAGAGCGATCATTATATTGTTTGTATAAAACAGGCCGATTTGATGAATTTAAGCAGGGCCTAGATGAACTTAAAACAAAAAAACATATCTCACCATTTTTAGCTACATTAACTGGACACTATGCTGAAAACTTTGGAACTGAGAACGATTACAATTTCTGTAAAAATCCACTCGATTTTGTGTTCCATACAGAAGTTAAAGAGCTTAAAGATGACAGTAGTGGATTGCTCGCTCAGTTATTAGAAGATATCAAGCTTGCTGATATTGAAAAGAAAATGCAGGGCCGTTTAGTCAATGGTGAACAGTCGTCGGGAAATCTGTTTAAACGCCAAGAAGCGTCATTTCGTGGGATAGGTCAATTAGTCGAACAGGCAATTGAGCGTTATCGCCAAACTTTTGCTGGCGAGCAATGTGAGTTTGTAAAATCTTTCCCTAAAAAGACCGAGTTTGCTAGCTCATGGTACGTTCGCATGCAACAAGGAGGTCATTTAACCTCCCATATTCATGAAGATGGTTGGGTGAGTGGCGCATTGTATTTGTCGTTACCTAAGGACAAAAAGCACGAGCATGAAGGCAGTATTGAATTAAGTACTCATGGTGATGATTATCCGAAAAAACATGATAACTTTCCAACTAAAACGGTGGCTCCTGCAGTGGGTGATATCGTCATGTTTCCATCATCTGTATTTCATCGCACAATACCATTTACTTCGGATGAAGAACGGATTTGTATCGCATTTGATTTGAAGCCCGCATTATAAATAAATACTGTTAGGGCTAAGGTAAGACGATAAGTGAAAGGGGGGATTAATCACCCCCGATTTTAATGTTGAGGGAGTAAATTTTCATGATTCATACAATCACTGACGCAGAACTTCTGCAATTCACATCGCAAGTTGCACAACGCCTGTTAGCTGTTAACTGGCGCTTATCGGTCTCTGAATCATGCACGGGGGGCTGGTTGGGGAAATGTTGTACTGATCTAGCCGGTAGCTCGACATGGTTTGAACGAGGATTTATCACATACAGTAACCAAGCAAAGCAAGATTTGCTGCATGTTAAGGAGTCAACCATACAGCAGTTCGGCGCAGTGAGTGAACAGACTGCGAGTGAAATGGTACAAGGTGCGTTAGCAGAGTCGATGGCCGATATTAGCGTCGCAATTACAGGTGTTGCAGGTCCTGATGGTGGCACTATCGATAAACCGGTCGGCACGGTTTGGTTTGCATGGGTCACAAAATATTCAGTCGTTAAAACACAGTGTTGCCACTTTGAAGGTGACCGAGAGTCAATTAGACGGCAAGCAGTAAAACTCGCGTTACAAGGAATAATCAAAAACGCTAGAGACTGATTGCCATCTATGGGATAATCCGATGTTTACTCATATCTGGATTTAACGATGGCGACTAAAATGGAAGATGACAAGAAAAAAGCATTAGGCGCAGCATTAGGCCAAATAGAAAAACAATTTGGTAAAGGCGCTGTTATGCGTTTAGGTGATTCTGCCGCTTCTCGTGATATCGATGCGGTATCAACCGGCTCCATAGGTCTTGACGTTGCGCTTGGCATTGGTGGCTTACCCCGTGGACGAGTTGTTGAAATCTATGGTCCTGAATCTTCAGGTAAAACAACACTGACGCTACATGCCATTGCTGAAATGCAAAAACTTGGCGGTACTGCTGCCTTTGTTGATGCTGAACATGCACTTGATCCGCTTTATGCTCAAAAACTGGGTGTAAACATCGACGACTTATTAGTCTCGCAACCTGATACCGGTGAACAAGCTTTAGAAATTACCGATATGTTAGTTCGTTCTGGTGCTGTTGATGTTGTCGTTATTGACTCGGTGGCGGCTCTAACACCTAAAGCTGAAATTGAAGGCGATATGGGTGATAGTCATATGGGGCTTCAAGCACGATTAATGTCGCAAGCACTGCGTAAACTGACTGCTAACATAAAACGTTCAAATACATTGGTCATCTTCATCAACCAAATTCGAATGAAAATCGGTGTTATGTTTGGTAGTCCTGAAACGACTACCGGCGGTAACGCATTAAAATTCTACGCGTCGGTTCGCCTTGATATTCGTCGTATTGGCGCTATCAAAAAAGGTGATGAAATTCTAGGTAATGAAACCCGCGTTAAAGTGGTGAAAAATAAAGTTGCGCCGCCATTTAAACAAGTTCAATTCGATATCTTATATGGCGAAGGTATTTCGCATGAAGGCGAGTTGATTGATTTAGGTGTTCAAGAAAATATCGTAGAAAAAGCAGGTGCATGGTATAGCTATGCAGGCACCAGAATTGGCCAAGGTAAAGATAATGTACGTGCTTATTTAAAAGAACACCCAGAAATGGCTGCTGAGATTGAAGTTAAAATCCGAGCTGCATTATTGCCGCCACGTGGTACGGTTGCTAAACCTGCAACTGCGCCTTCGGGAGTTGATGAAGATGAGAGCGAACTTTCTGAAGCGTGAGAAAACAATCGCTTAATGAACGAGTGATGAATTTATTGGCTCGGCGTGAACATAGTGTTGCCGAGCTAGTAAAAAAATTAAGTAACGACTTTGAACACGATGACATTATTATCGTCATCAACAAATTGACAGAAAAGAACCTACAAAGTGATCAACGATTTGCGGAAAACTATTTACGTTATCGTTCACAACGTGGGTTTGGTTATCAAAAGATTAGGCAAGAATTAAAAGAACGTGGTGTGGATACTGAACTTATCAGCGATGCATTGGCAGAATCTGATATTGATTGGTTTGCGCTTGTGGCAGGTGTCCGTTGCAAACGTTTTGGCGAGCGGGAGCCTGAAGATTATAAAGAACGTGCAAAACAGCAACGGTTTTTACAATCTCGTGGTTTTACTCATGAACAAATAACTGAAAGCTTTAATAAATATTATGAAAAGTAGCGCAGAAATCCGACATCTCTTTTTGGACTTTTTCCAAAAGAAAGGCCATGAAATTGTATCAAGTAGCCCGTTAGTACCGGCGAATGATCCAACTTTATTGTTTACCAATGCAGGCATGGTTCAATTTAAAGAGCTATTTTTGGGTCAGGAAGTACGCAAGTACTCAAAGGCTGTCACATCTCAGCGTTGTGTGCGTGCCGGTGGTAAACATAACGATTTAGAAAATGTCGGCTACACCGCTCGCCATCATACATTTTTTGAAATGTTAGGTAACTTCAGTTTCGGTGATTATTTTAAACGCGAAGCAATTCAGTATGCTTGGGATTTTTTGACGGTTACACTGGCATTACCTCCCGAAAAACTCTGGATAACGGTCTTTGATGAAGATGATGAAGCGGCTGATATTTGGATAAAAGAAATCGGCGTAGATCCAGCGCGTCTTTCTCGGATTGGTGCTAAAGATAATTTCTGGTCAATGGGCGATACAGGTCCATGTGGGCCGTGTTCAGAAATATTTTATGATCATGGTGAAGAAGTTGCCGGTGGGCCGCCTGGTACTCCCGAAGAAGATGGCGATCGTTACATCGAAATCTGGAACTTAGTCTTCATGCAATTTGATCGTGCTGTTGATGGTACGCTGACGCCATTACCAAAGCCTTCTGTTGATACCGGCATGGGCTTGGAACGTCTTGCTGCGGTATTACAAGATGTACATAACAATTATGATATTGATTTATTTCAGCATTTAATCAAATCCATACAAGCTTTATCAGGGACTGAAGACCCTACGAATACCTCATTAAGAGTTATAGCCGATCATATCCGCTCATGTGCCTTTATGATTACGGATGGTGTACAACCTTCTAATGAAGGTCGTGGCTATGTTCTACGCCGCATTATTCGGCGCGCTATTCGTCACGGTCATAAATTAGGCATGACAGAAGACTTCTTTTATAAATTAGTAGCACCTCTCGTAGCGGTAATGGGTGAAGCTTTCCCTGAGCTTACCAAGGCCCAACCCATCGTCGAACGCGCTTTAAAACAAGAAGAAGCTCGTTTTGCAGATACTTTAGATAATGGCCTGAAGATTCTTGAAAATGCTATCGACCATTTATCTGACAAAGAAATTCCAGGTGAAGTAGTGTTCCAACTCTACGATACTTACGGTTTCCCTATCGATCTAACCGCTGATATTGCTCGAGAACGTGAGTTAACATTGGATATTGCTGGCTTTGAAAGAGCGATGGAAGCGCAGCGAACTCGGGCTAGATCTGCCAGTCAATTTTCTGGGGCTCTATCTGAGCAAGTTACTGTAGATGGTATAACCCATTTTTCTGGTTATGAAAAAACGCTAGATGAAGCTACGATTACCAGCATTTTGATAGATGGTGAGCATGTTGACCAATTACATGCTCGTCAACAAGGGATAATTGTTTTAGATAACAGTCCTTTTTATGCTGAAGCTGGTGGTCAGGCAGGTGATTCTGGCCAAATATCTACCGATAAAGCTAATTTTGAGGTCACAGACACCCGCAAACAAGGTAAAGCATTTACACATATCGGTGTATGTGAAAATGGTAGTTTTAAAGTGGGCGACAAAGTCACGGCACATATAGATGAACAGTCGAGAATGGCAACAGCGTTGAATCATTCTGCAACACACTTATTACATGCCGCTTTGCAGCAGGTATTAGGTGAGCATGTTGCGCAAAAAGGTTCATTAGTAAATTCACAGCGTTTACGTTTTGATTTTTCTCACTTTGAGCCGGTATCTCCAACACAGCTACATGATATTGAACGTTTAGTGAATCAACAGATTAGATTAAATCACGCTATCGAAACCAACATAATGACTTTAGATGACGCTAAGCAAACCGGTGCAATGGCATTATTTGGCGAGAAATATGAGGAAGATGTGCGTGTTTTAAAAATGGGTGGTTTTTCTACGGAACTTTGCGGTGGCACACACGCGATACGCACCGGTGATATTGGCTTGATAAAAATCACTTCAGAAGCAGGTACTGCCTCAGGTGTTCGACGGATTGAGGCCGTCACGGGTGAGCAAGCGCTTGATTATATCGATACGAGTGAATCTCGTTTACAAGAAATATCTGTGTTAGTTAAAGCGACCAATGACAATGTGACTGAAAAAACATCACAACTTGTTCAGCGTAGTCGTCAACTTGAAAAAGAACTCGAAACGCTGAAAAGTAAGTTAGCCACTAGTGCAGGTAGTGATCTTGCCAGCACAGCACAAGATATTTCTGGCATTAAAGTACTCGCGGCTAAACTAGATGGTGCAGACACTAAATCCCTACGCGATACTGTCGATCAATTGAAAAATAAATTAGGTACGGCAGCAGTAATTTTGGCATCGGTAGAAGATGATAAAATCACCTTGATAGCCGGTGTTTCTAAAGATATTACCGATAAAATTCGTGCCGGAGATCTAGTGGGACATGTAGCTAAGCAAGTTGGTGGTAAAGGTGGTGGTCGGCCAGACATGGCTCAAGGTGGCGGTAATCAACCAGAAAATTTAAGCGCTGCTTTAGATTCGGTTGTAAGCTGGATTAATTCAAAGTTGGAAAGTTAAAATGTCATTAATTGTACAAAAATATGGTGGAACTTCAGTTGGTACGGTTGAACGGATTCAAGAAGTTGCTAAAAAACTTATCAAATTCCAAAAAGAAGGACATGAATTAGTTGTCGTTTTATCAGCAATGAGTGGAGAGACTAATCGTTTGTTGGCTTTAGCTAACGAATTGAATGATAACCCTCATGGTCGTGAGCTCGATGTACTCTTATCCACAGGGGAACAAGTCACTATTGCCCTGTTGTGTTTGGCACTAGAGCAACAAGGAATACACGCTATTTCTTATACTGGCAGTCAAGTTAAAATCTTAACGGATAATACTCATAATAAAGCCCGCATCATGGAAATTGATGATGGAAAAATACGTAAAGAGCTAGATGCTGGTCATATCGTTATTGTTGCTGGATTTCAAGGTTGTGATCAGGACGGCAATATCACTACATTAGGTCGTGGTGGTTCAGACACAACAGCCGTTGCACTTGCCGCCGCTTTAAAAGCAGACGAATGTCAGATTTATACTGACGTCGATGGTGTCTACACAACCGATCCTCGTGTCGTGTCAGAAGCGCGCCGTTTAGATCATATTACCTTCGAAGAAATGCTGGAAATGGCAAGTCTTGGCGCTAAAGTATTGCAAATTCGGTCAGTAGAATTTGCCAGTAAATATAATGTACCTTTACGTGTACTTTCCTCCTTTACAGAAGGCGGCGGCACACTAATTTCGGTTGAGGATCCAAAAATGGAACAAGCACTAATTTCAGGTATTGCGTTTAATAGAGATGAAGCAAAACTAACCGTACTTGGTGTACCGGATCACCCCGGAATTGCATATCAAATCCTAGGCCCCATCGCTAAAAACAATATCGAAGTCGATATGATCATCCAAAATACGGGACATGATGGTTTAACCGACTTTACCTTTACTATTCATCGTAATGATTATAAGAATGCACGCACGATTCTACAGACTACTGCTGATTCACTAGGTGCAAGAGAAGTCATCGGTGACGAGCATATTGCTAAGATATCAGTTGTCGGAGTTGGCATGCGCTCACATGCCGGTATAGCAAGTACTATGTTTGAGAGTTTAGCTAAAGAATCAATTAATATTTCTATGATTTCCACATCCGAAATTAAAATATCAGTGGTTATTGATGAAAAATATCTTGAATTAGGTGTTCGTTCGCTTCATAAAGCATTTCACTTGGAACAAAACTGATTGTTAGCAGTCAATATGCTGGGACTGTAATTTTAAGTATATAAATTATTGACTAATCGATATGCGTACTAGTGTTATCGGCTGAAAGTAAATCCTGATAAACTATACTCATAAATATGAAACTTCCTGCATATTTCATTTCTGCAAATAAACAGATTTTAAAGTACTGATGTTGCTATATAATACAGTACTAATGTTGTGGGGATACTATCAAGTATTGATTGTATTGGAAGAAAGTCGCGCAGGATGTGGCCAACTTGAAAGGAACCAATCATCTTTCTAAAGTCTGTGCTAATAAAGTAAATTTTAATAGTAAGGGGAATACCATGTTAATACTCACACGACGTGTAGGCGAATCACTCATTATAGGTGACGATGTAGTAGTTAATGTACTGGGCGTCAAAGGAAACCAAGTAAGAATTGGTGTTGATGCTCCAAAAGAAGTATCAGTACATCGTGAAGAAATCTACGATCGTATTCAAGCTGAAAAAGATCAAGAAAATATCGCATAAAAGTAAAATTTTATTAGGTAATATAGTCGTAACTGTTATACAATAGTCGGCTTAAGATGGAGAGCTGGCTGAGTGGCTGAAAGCGCGCCCCTGCTAAGGGTGTATAGGTTTACCCCTATCGAGGGTTCGAATCCCTCGCTCTCCGCCATTAAAATTTGTATTGAATAAGATTTAATTATTCTGTATAATTGATAGATTAAGCGCCCGTAGCTCAGCTGGATAGAGTACCTGGCTACGAACCAGGCGGTCACACGTTCGAATCGTGTCGGGCGCACCATATACCTGGTATAAAACAAGCAGTTATCGTTAATTCGGTAGCTGTTTTTTTTGTCTTCATCCCATAGATTTCAATATTTCATCTATTCATAAAGAGCTCCAAGTTCGCTTAGCGTGCATCCTACCCCTCTATCCGAAAGTAACTTTGCTCTTGAAGCATAAAGTTTTTTCAAGATTGCCATCTGCTGATGAGATTGAGCTAAGTGAATCTCTCTATGACAATTCGGACACAGTGCCGCTATATTTTCCGGGACATCTAAATTATATTCAAAATTTTCCTGTGCTTCCATAGGAATGATGTGATGTGATTCTATATATGGGCTTCCGCTAGCTTTAGAAATAAAAGTTTGGTGGCTTTTGTCATTCTCACATTTATAACCAGCATTAATGAGTGCTAACTTTGCAATTCTAGGATCTCTAGGCCAAAGTGAAGTCTTCGATGAAATATTTTTTTCTTTTTTAGGTCGTGGACCTGGCGATACTTCCTTTGGAGAACTAGATTGACTGACTTGTTGAAAAATATCATCTGAAACTACAGAACCGAGAGAAATAATATTGTTTCCGACAAGGCTTTTTAATTCTGAATATGTAACTAATAGTGACTTTAGATCAGTAATAAATGAATTGTCATTATATAAGTCGTCTGCAGAATAGTAGAAAGCAGAAATATTTCCATCTTGATATCCTTTACCTAGCGGTCTTGTCGCTCCAAGGTTCAATATTCCCTTAATTGAAGTGTCAGGTAAGGTCCTCAATATTTGACTTGCTAAACTACAGTTAGCGATGATCTGATGTCGTCCCTCTAATTGACCATATTCACGCTTATATTGTGTCCAACCCTGTCCTAAGGATAAATAAGCTCCTGACATATCAGTTTTAAATAATAGAACTACATAATAACCATCCTGAGCTGACTTGGTAATCTCTGTATCAAATATACATATCCAGGGAGTCTCAGTCATCATCCCTTTACCAATTGATCCTTCTACAAGATAGTTCTCTGAAAGGCCAGCTTCTTGAATAATAGCTTCTGGAATCCGCTCTTTAAGTAAAGTCCAAGAGGGGACAATTTTCATCGCTTTTTGATAGTTGTTTTTCTCAAGCAAATAATTATCAGTAAACTTTTTCAAAAGGTCTTTTAAATCATCCATTCTTTAATTTCCTTGTTTGTATCAATCAACATAGTAACGTAACTGTGTGGAATGTTCATCACTCATTCGGGGACTCTTCGTTCTTCACTTTCCCCCCCGTACGGAGGGTTGAATTAGTTCTGGTTTACGACGATAAACACGATCAGTAATTGCCGCTGATGTGTGCCCTAGTAACTGCCTTGCACGTTCTGAGTTATTATCTGATGCAACTTTTGCTCGAAGATCGTGTTCAGTAAAACGTTCTACTAATTTTGTTTCTTTTAATGCTTTCGCCATGAATCGTTGCCAAAGGCTATCAAATGAATTCGAGCGTCCATTTTCACTCATGTATCCTTTACCGGTTCTTGTGCAAAACAGCCATTTTGATTCCACGTTTCTGCTCAAGATTTTGATGTACTCAACAGCTAGTGTTAACTCATCATTCCATTCATAAACCACTTTTTTCCCGCTCGTCCCTTGTGTTTTAGTCGGCTGCACGTCTATGCCGTCCGGCTTCAGGTCGGCATGAAGAATGGAAAGCATGTCTCCTCTTCGTAGTCCTGTTAGTAATTTTAGGTGGGTGTATGCTCTTACGAATGGGGTTGCTACTTTAAGGGCTTCGACAAGCTCCCAGTCCTCGATATATCGAGTTCGTGGCGGTGTGGGTATCTTTCCAACTTTCCCTTTAATCGGGTTTTCTTCAGCTAGTCCCCATTCAATAGCTTTTGTATAAGCATGGCTTAATACGCCAACTTCATGATTTGTGGCGGTTGGGGCTTGTTTGCCGCGTTTGTCACGATATCGAAAGACGTGAACGGTTTTTAATGAAGTAATAAGCATATCGCCAAAGACCGGAGTAAGTTTTTTTATAGCAGCAAGATATGATTCTTGCGTTTTTGGTCTCTTAGTCGGTACATACTCGACTGCATATCGTTCAAGTAATTGTCCGATAGTCCTAGCATTAGCATGCAATTCAATTCTTGAAGCCCATTCTCTGTATGCTTCTGCTTGCGTAGTACCAAGCCTAAATTCAGTTTTTCCTTCCCACTGATGTTCAAGACCTACTGGAACACGATAATAATAAGCACCATGCTTAATCCGCCACCTTGAAGGTAACGACTTATTTTCTTTTGTTCTGGGTTTAGGACTCATGATAATGAACTGAAATCAGGTTGTTGTGATTTAGACTTGGAGGAGGGCAGTATTCCGCCCATTACGGTTTCAAAGTGCTGTCTAGATATCATTGGCATACCATCTCCACGTTGACGAACAATAAAGCCTTGTTGAGCCAACCAGCGGAACTGTGATGCAAACCTTTTTAACCCGGTCAGTTCTCGAAGTTCCTCTTTAGTTAAACAGAGGTTAGTCATGACTCTTTCACCTCTGCAACGGGGAAATGGTCTGCATAATCAGCTAGGCGAGTAGGAATACCATCTCTTACGATCTGTTCGAATACAGAATGAACGTCACCGCCATATAATGCCATCACAGCACTGTAAGCCGTTAAAACTATGGTGTTAGTTGGGTGGTGATTTACCGCTTATGATTTGCACTAAAGGGAATAACTATTGCTTTATTTTTGCGTAAATAAGCTCTAAGTAGTGATGCATTGTAGTGAAAGCAAGGCAATAGGAGTTGCAGTATTTTAATTTAAAATCCATGTGTTAAATTTTTATTATGGTTCTAAGAACATGACGCTCTTAAGTTCGTATCGTGACAGAGCGCCACATAGGGTTTTGGTTATCAATATAGGAATAAAATTTAACTGCTGTGGATATATTCTATTGATTCATTATTAGCGGTTGTAAAGATTAATTATTCTAATCGAAGCTAACACCGAATAGCATGTCAAGGCTGATTGACATGCTTAATTATTGGCTTGAGCCACTCATTTTGAGTTTTTCAATATCTGGTTGGCAAAGTCATGATTTACATCACGATGTAGCGCTTCATCAAGTCGAACTGCGATGACAACCTCTCTTAAACGTGCATCAGAAGGTAAATTCCAGTATTTAATCGCAATTTCTGGTGCGGAAATATTTTCATATTTACCGGCATCAATTCCAGCAAGATATTCTGTATAGCTATGCACGGCTTCCTCTTCTAGATAGCCTACAATTCGATGAGCGATTCTGGAGGACAAGAGATATAGAATAAAAAACAGATTATAAAAAACGCCCTGAATGATAATGATGAGCATACGTTCGAGGAACGAAGGTTGAGCAATATGGATAAATGTTAGTAAATGCATTCGTTCATTTTCGGCTTCTTCGAGTAAGGTATGGATCCATCCATCATCGTCTTTCATTCTACGTAGTGACTTAAGATGCTGTAATGCCCCACCTACCATGCCTGGCACCGCGGCAACGGTTTCAAGGACAACGGCCCGATGACCATAACGACCAGCAAAAAAAGTATCCGCAAAAAAACGCATAAATTTTACAACAGCAAGAGCAATATGATCCGACAGACATTTAGGCTGGTGATGGTTAGACTCGATCTCAGACTTGGTCATATTCAATTACCTATTTTAGTTATTACAAAACATTAAACTGGGTCGGTACGCTACGAACGAAAGTTGTTGATGTTAGCGTTGATACTACAAGAATATCAGTCGACGCTATAAATGGAAAGCTACGATCGTCTGAAGTAGTAACGTTATAAGCATCTTTCAGGACGCCAATAATTGCAAGGTTTTTTATACGTTTACCATTCTCTTGATAAACCTAAATTACGATTATAATCTCAGTCTATAAATTGTTTAGCTCAAAAAATGTAGATGGCTTTGATCAGTGACACTAAACGACAATAATGTGTAGTAACTGAACTAAGATGGATGGCAATTTAAGTCATTGATTTTGTTGGGTGGTGACCGAATCTTTGTTGAACTAATAACCAAGCGACCAGACATGCAATTGTGACCAGTCTAGCAAATACTTGGTCTAGCTAAAGTAGTTAACCACATGCTGGCTAACTACTTTATTGCTTTTGAAATTCCACTGCCATCACCTTAACCACCATGCCGGTTAAGGTGATGTGTTTTTGTGATTTGTGTCTATTTTACGACTAAATTAGTCGTCGTTACCCATTGCACCTAATAGATGAAGTAGGCTGGTAAAAAGATTAAATATTGTCACATAGAGTGTAACCGTCGCCATGATGTAATTAGTTTCGCCACCATTAATAATTTCGCTAGTTTGATACAAAATTAAACCCGACATTAATAATACAAACATAGCAGAAACGGCTAATGATAAGCCTGGCATCTCAAAGAACATCGCCCCAATTCCTGCCAAGAAAGCGACTAAAATACCTACCATTAAAAAACCACCCATAAAGCTGAAGTCTTTACGTGATGTTAGTGCATAAGCTGATAACCCTAGGAATATAATGCCAGTGCCAGCCATGGCTGTCATCACAATTTGCCCACCATTTGGCAATGATAAATAGCTGTTAAGCATTGGCCCTAAGGTGTAACCCATAAAACCTGTCAGGGCGAATACAAATGCAAGCCCCTTAGCGCTATCTTTATACTTAGACGTTAGAAATAACAGGCCAAAATAACCGCCAAGCGTCAACAGTATTCCAGGATGAGGTAGATTAAGCATCATCGATGTGCCGGCTACTAATGCACTGAAGATCAGTGTCATTGATAGTAGGCTATAGGTGTTACGAAGGACTTTATTTGTAGCTAAAGCACCTTCCGTTCTCTGTCTGTTAGAAATGGTGTCAACAGTGTTCATAATGTTTTCCTTTAGGCTAATGTATAGCTGTCTAAACTGGTTGTTAAGTGGCGTGTATGTTTTAGTTTGGTACGTTTTTTGTTGATTTTACGAACTACTGCACGTTCAGCTCGTTCGGTCGCACGATCAATTGCGTTATACATGTTTTCTTCGGTATCTTCGATGACCACATCTGGTATACCTGCGAGTACTATTTGGAGATGGCAATGTTTATCTTCACCGCCACGAGGTCCGTTAATATCGGACAAACGCATGACAATTTTTTGTATATGTTCATCTCTTCTAGTTAGCGCCGCGACTAAACGTTGTTTTATATAATTGCGTAGCGCTACTGTCAAAGGAAAAGAGCGAGCTTGAATATCAATTTGCATAGTATTCTCCTAAAGTTAAAAGTGTTGCGATTCACAGTTTAGATAATAAGTGAGTTTATTCGTTAGTAAAAGTCGAATATTATTGGTAGACTGTTCGTAAAATACGAAGTGTAAAGGGTGGAACTTATGCTGAACTACAAGCATCTACATTACTTTTGGATTGTAGCAAAAGAAGGCGGTATAGCTCGTGCTAGTGAGCGATTGTTCATAACGCCACAAACTATAAGTGGTCAAATAACGCTATTAGAAACTTACTTTGGCGCTGAACTGTTTTCTAAAGTAGGACGCAATATCGTGCTTACAGAAACGGGGCGTTTAGTTCTTAACTTTGCTGATGAGATTTTTTCACTCGGCAGTGAATTAGAGCAAATGATGAATCACATGCCTGATACTCGACTTAAGCAGTTGAAAATCGGTGTGGTTGATGTTGTGCCAAAACCGATAGCACATCGTATATTGTCACCAGCATTACAGATGTCAGAATCAATACGATTAGTTTGCCGGGAAGCAGATCTTGATACCTTGCTTGCAGAATTAGCCGTTCATCGTTTAGATCTTGTTATAGCTGATCGTCCCATACCTGCTACGGTGAGTACACGAGGATTTAGTCATAAATTGGGTGAATGTACCGTCAGCTTTTTTGCAACTGAAAAACTGCAGGCACAATTAGTCGGCGATTTTCCCGCTTGTTTAAATAATGCACCATTGCTTTTACCGAGTAGTGGTAATCAGCTTCGAGCTGATATTGACCAATGGTTAGATAAAAATAGACTCCATCCTCAAATAGTTGCGGAGTTTGATGATAGTGCTTTGATGAAAGCATTCGGACAAGAAGGCGTCGGGATATTTATTGCTCCTACCGTTATCGAACAAGAAGTATTTCAACAATATAATGTAAAAGTGATAGGTCAAACTAATGAGATCAAAGAGTCTTTTTATGCAATTTCTGTTGAACGTCGTATTAAGAACCCAGTTGTTTCTAACATAATAGAATCAGCCACTAATTCTTTATTTTCAAATAAATAATAAGAGATTAATAATATGAGTGAAAAAAGAAACTCCCGGATCAAACATAAATCTGGAATTCACTATGCGCCCTTAGAGAAAAGCTTCGATAAGATTATTACACCTTTCGAAGAATTTATTCATCGTCAAACAACGAGCGGTCTATTACTAATGGGTACGGCTATTGTTGCCTTAATTCTGGCGAATGGCCCATTAGCAGAAAGTTATCAACATATTTTACATACACTTATTAGCGTAGGCGTGGGTAGCTGGCAGGTCGAAATGACCTTGCATCACTGGATTAACGATGGCCTTATGGCATTGTTTTTCTTTGTTGTGGGCTTAGAGTTAAAACGAGAAATACTAGTTGGTGAACTGGCACAGTTAAGCCATGCTATGTTGCCAATCGGCGCTGCCATTGGTGGTATGGTGGTACCGGCACTTATTTATTTTGCCATTAACCCAGAAGGCGATGCCGCACTTGGCTGGGGGATCCCAATGGCCACAGATATTGCATTTGCCATTGGTGCCTTAGCATTATTGGCTAGCCGAGTACCTAAATCATTAATTACATTTTTGGTGGCACTCGCTATTGTTGATGATCTTGGTGCCGTTGTGGTCATTGCCTTGTTTTACACTGAAACAATCGTTGTAGCACCCTTGTTGATAGCTGGGGGATTATTTCTGTTATTGCTACTTTTCAATTTACTCGGAATACGTAAAACGATGCCATATTTATTAGTGGCAGTAGCCCTTTGGTATGGTTTATTGCTTTCAGGCATCCACCCAACATTAGCGGGCATCTTGGGCGCATTGTCCGTTCCTGCGACACCTAAGTATAATCCCGAACGTTTTAGCCTGCATGTTAAAGGTCTCATGAAACGCTTTGATAGTAGTCATATACCTGGTACAAGCATTATGACTAATGATAATTTGCGTGCTGTGGTACAAACCTTGGGTAATGGCGTGAATAGTGTCGAAGCACCTTTACAAAAACTTGAGCATGTTTGGCATATGCCTGTGGCATATATCATTATTCCAGTTTTTGCCCTAGCGAATGCTGGAATTGCATTAGATATGTCATCGTTTGCTGCTACGTTTACTCATCCCGTTATGCTTGGCGTTACTCTGGGGCTAGTATTAGGTAAGTTTATTGGTATTGCTGGTGTCAGTTGGTTGCTGTTAAAACTTGGTGTGGCTGAGTTGCCAAAAGATACCCGATTTACCCAAATAGCCGGTGTTTCATTATTGGCAGGTATTGGTTTTACGATGTCTATCTTTGTTGCTCAACTTGGGTTTCAAAACAATGAAGATTTATTATTAATGGCCAAGACAGGCATATTATTTGCGTCGCTTGTTGCTGGCTTATCTGGTTTTATCTGGCTATATTTAGTCAGCAAACCAGCAGTCGTAGATCCGAACAACTAAACGCAATCAATCTGATGACAGTATGAATGGTTAAGACTATTTAAGGCTTGATTTGGCCTAAAAATGTCCATTAGCTTTATCAATTTTTATAGTGTGAAATAACAAATGGCTGTCGAACAGTTAAAATTGCAATTACTTAAGATCCATCAAAATAAAATATTTGAGTTTATAGTGATTAGTATCATTATATTTTCTGCCTTGGTAACGGGGGCAAAAACATATGATATCGGCTCGACTATGGCGAATGTTGTAGCGTGGTTAGACATGTTAATAACTGTATTTTTTTTGATTGAAATACTGATTAGATTGTCCTCCGAGCCCCGATTTTTTGATTTCTTTAAAAAGGGCTGGAATATATTCGACTTTATAATCGTCACGGCTAGTTTATTACCTGTGGATGGTAACGACACGGTGTTACTAGCCAGATTGTTGAGAATATTTCGAGTTTTACGATTAGTTTCAGTTATTCCTGAATTACGAATTTTGATTGGTGCCCTTATTAAAGCAATGCCTAGAATGGGCTATATTGTTTTATTAATGTTCATCATCTTTTATATCTATGCTGCAATTGGCAGTTTTATGTTCGAAAATATCAATCCTGTTTTGTGGGGCAATATCTCAATCTCAATGTTAACGTTATTTCGCGTTGCGACGTTTGAAGATTGGACGGATGTCATGTATGAAACAATGGCGGAATATCCGTTAAGTTGGATTTTCTACCTAAGCTTTATATTCCTGACGGCCTTTGTTTTTCTGAATATGATGATCGGCGTCATTCTCGATGTTATGCAACGTGAGCACGAAGAATATTACCGTGAATCGGGGGAGGGTGAATCCGCTGAAGTACATTGGATAAAAGAACATACAGAACAAATGGAACAGCGTCTGGATCGCATTGAATCTTTGTTATTAGAAAATGTGAAACAAAATGTTGCACCCAAATAGCTTGATTCAGTAAGTAAGGTTACTTAAGGATGGAAATGGACAAATAAGCTCTCAAAAAAGCTTTATCTAGATCACTTTTAGCGGTTTATGTTTTTAAATTTTCTCACTAAGAAGCGGCAAATTTTAATTTTGATGTAATTGATGGATTAGTGCGGGGATTTCACTGGGATGGAGCAGGGTATGATGCGGATTGATACCCAATTCAGCATCCAGTGGTTGTTGGTGCTGGATCCACACAGAAGTAATGCCGCTATTGTTTGCTCCAGTTATATCTGCCGCTAGACTGTCGCCGACATGGATCACTTCATGTGCTTGGCAATTGGCAAGCTTAAGGGCCTTAGTGAAGATTGAGCGCGCTGGCTTTTGCTCGGGCTCTTGACCACCAATAATGATGTGATCGACATGCTTAGCGAGATTCACTCGAGCTACTTTTGGAAGCTGCGAAAACTCGGGACCGTTGGTGATAACCACGAGGGTAAACAACTTACGTGCTTCAGCCAAGAACGTAAGAATGCCGGGGTAGAAATCAAACGCCTTGAGCCGATCACTATCAAACTTGTCTTGTAGGGCTTTAGCTTGTTCATCGCTAATATTCATCACCGCTCGATCAGCCAGTAAGTCACGAATCAACTCAAGCCGAAATACCTCCTCGCTTTGCTGCTCAATAATGGGCATATATCGCTCGCGCTGGTAGTCATTCCACTCGCGGTAGATCCCTGCGACATACTGTTCTGCAAAGGCCTGACCATTAAGGTTTTCGCCATACTGTGCCTCAATGTCCTTTGCCATCAATTGTTTTGCACGCTCATTCGCACCCAGTGTGTCGCACAAGGTTTCATCTAAATCGAGGAATAGGGCTTTCAGCATTCGTGACTCCAGAACATTATGTAGGGCGGCTAATAATAGCAAAAACACGAATAGGTGACTTGCTCAGCTAACAGAAAAAAATGAAATCAAGAGAGCCTTTAGCCGTCTATGCCTATTATGCCTAGGTTTTATAGGTAGAAACTATTTGAAAGAGGCGAAGACTTCATCCGTTTAAAAGAAGGTGTTAAATACTCTTCACTAATTATTAAAAGCAGACTAGCAGCTTTATAGCTATGTGACATTGTATGGGGAAGGAAAATTGATACTTATCAGTAAATCAAGATGGCTTTGTTAATTAGCTCGAAGGAAATCTGCTGTGACCTAAAGAAATTGGACATAGCGTGATAGAAAGAAATAAGCTGAACAATGATTCTATCTTCATTCTATATCGAAAAAGACTGATAGCAAAAAGTATCCTAGAAATTCTGGAGATAATTAATTGATACTAACTACTAACGCCTGCTCAGCGTTAACATAGTCAATCGAAAGGTAAGTGAGGTAAATTGTAGCATCAAGGTCATTCGACAAAAACAGACATACGCAAATTTTCTAAGCTAATCAACCTAAGGCCAAATAATGACTGAGGCAGAATTTCGAGCACAAGCGATTGCGAAAGGATTCACTGACTTTCAATTCAAGCACTATGCCACTGATACTGACGGTCCATTGCATATGCATAACTTTGCAGTAACGCTACTTGTTACTGCAGGAGAGTTCGCTTTGCAATTTGAAGACCGAAAAGCCATCTATCAGACCGGCGAGTGCTGTAACCTTCCCGCAAATGTAAGGCATGCGGAGCGTACAGGGTCAACAGGCGCTGAAGTGATTATCGCTAAGAAAGAGTAGATCACTATTCTTTCTATAGATACGAGTGGTTTTAGGGCATTGAACACTATAAGATTTATGCCTAACCATTGTCTACAACCGATACCTATCGGCGACGCTGACCATCATGTTATATGGCGATTGACGTAAATGATGCAAATTTATATGCTAGTTTTTTGTAATTGTAAGTTTTGTCTCTCTCATCAGTGAAAGTTATATTATGGTGCATCTAGAAACTACGCCTTCCCTTAAATATGGAATTTCATTGAATAAAATGAACCCTAAAAAATTACTTAATAGCAAATGGACAGCCGTAACACCAATAAAAAAAGAAAAGCATTTCATGATGACTGAAATAGGATTTAATGAAAATAGAATAGTGATTTCATGTTCTATAGAAGCGGTTATGTCAAAACGCACTATTCCGATAAATTGGTATGATTTAAAAGATGACAATAACGGGCTTCACTGCTGGAAATAAATTAATTGGGGATAAAGCCAGTTCACCAATACCGTCGACAGCCACCTATAAACCAATTAAAGATCCAGCTATCCAGCCAGCCTTAGATGAAAATACCTCTATTAGTCATTCAAAGTGTTTATTCAAGTTGAGTTTGGAAGTGATTTAAAAGGAGCTATGAATGCAAGCCTATTCATAGGGAAGCTCAAGATCGGCTGGGCAATCGAGGTGTCACGTAAGATTCTATCCAGAAGTAAAGCTAGAGTGCCTCTTTGCTGTATGGTCGAAAGTCGATTTCAATGCATGCACCCTAAAACAGCAACACCATCACTACCTTTAACCCTCTATAAAACGTATACCGATTAAGCAACCTATATTACCGACCGTTCCGGCATGTGCAAGGCAAAACTTAATAGCACACGCTTACCTTTTTCTATTTTTGAAACACTGTGGTCATATAAGTCTGGTCGAAATAGGATAATTCGATTGAAAAGACAAAAAATGACGCCTTCCGTTTCGAATATGCCTCCTTGTTTTGCTTTGATTAAGATAAAGTTAAGTTTGTAATAACGTCCACTTTCTATCATATCAAGATGACGAGGCACGCTATGTCCTTCTGAATATGTAACCAGATTGATAGCCAATCGGTGTGTAGTTAATAAAGCGCGGTTAATAATACGTTTCATGCTGGTAATACCTGTGGAAAAGCTTAAAATCTAATATTGCTGGTGAGAGCCACTGTTATCATTATAAGTGCTATGAGCAAAACACATTACATGCCCCCTGGGGCTTTAATAGCCTGTTAATTCATTAAAGTTAATATCAATTTATTCGAGACCTATTCCTTTCAAGCTATGGTCAATAACCGGTTCAAGCTCAGATATATCATGGCCACAACGGGCCATCGTGGCGGCGCCTCTTAGAGTGGAGGCAAGGCAGAAAGCTTTCACTTTCGCCCCTTTATCTAAGCCTAGTTGTTTTGCCTCATGATCATTAGTTAATACCTCTGCTAATAATGACTGAACATAAATGCCGGCATCGTTCAACAATTGACTTGCTTCAACGGGAATATCACCGCTTGCCACTTCTGTTTGGCACTGGACAATATAGCAACCTCTTGCTTTTGGTGATTCACATTGCACTGACACAATCGACATCATGTATGTCTTAAGGCGTTGCTTTAATGGGTGATCAGTGTTTTTTAATAAGTCTGACAAACATCCTATTTTATTATCACAATAGAGCTGTGTTGCCCTAAGAAATAGCGCTTCTTTATTGCCATATGTACTGTACAGACTAGGCTTATTAATTCCCATTCGTTGCGTCAGTTCAGACAAGGAAGCACCGATATAGCCTTTTTCCCAAAAGACATCCATCGCCGCGATAAGCGCTACGTCTTCATTAAATATTTTTTTTCGACCCACTGCCATGATGGCTCTCCAAACTTTGGAATAATGTTTTGACATATTGTACCGACTGGTATAGATTAGTCAAATGTACCGATCGGTACAGAATTGTGTTCAACCATCTTAACAATAGGAATTATTAATTATGTCTATCTCTGTAAATAACAAGGTTGCTTTAGTAACTGGAGCCAACCGAGGTATTGGCAAAGCGATTGTCGAATCGTTCTTGAAGCACGGCGCTAAAAAGGTTTATTTAGCTGTTCGTGACCCTGCATCTACAAAAGCATTGGAAGATCAGTTTGGAAGCAAGGTAGTAACGCTACGAGCTGACGTCTCAGATGCTGATTCAATCAAACAGTTAGCAAAACAAGCTAAAGATGTGGACATTGTGGTCAATAATGCCGGCATTATGCGTTTAGCATCACCATTAAGTGAGAATGCCGAAGAAGCATTAACTCAGGAACTAGATATTAATGTATTCGGTCTATTACGCGTTGCTAATGCTTTTGCTGAAACATTAGAAGCGAACAAAGGTGCACTGGTACAGCTAAACTCTATTGCTTCTATTAAAACGTTTGCTGACATGTCGACCTATTGCGCTTCAAAAGCGGCATCATATTCGCTAACTCAGGGATTAAAAGATAAGTTCGCAGAAAAAGGTGTTAGTGTTCTCAGTGTTCATCCCGGCCCAATTGCAACAGATATGGGCGAAAGTGCTGGGTTTGAAGATGCTCCTGATGCTACTTTAGTCTCAGAAGGTATCGTTACAGCTCTTGAAAATGGCGATTTTCATTTATTTCCAGATGAGCTCGCGAAACAATTTGAAGCTGCCTATCAGAGCTTTTCCGATAACATCATTACAGCCAATTTGTCAGTCTAAATAAGAGACTAAATCTAAACGCCGTTCGCTCAATCAGTGACTAACGCTGTCGCTGATGTCGAACCGCGCAGGTCTGACGCTCATTAAGTCTTGCCTGTAGGACACTCACAAAATTACAGAGGCATTGCCTCTTAAATATTAAGGGAATCTAAATTATTAAATCTCAACTTCATTATGAAAACACTGCTCCCGAAACAATAAATAACTCGCTAGGTCAATCCAAAAAAATCAAATACATAGCCATAAACGCTTTAATCTTTGCAGCGTTAAGTATGCAAGCAGTCTCTGGTTTTGCCGGCTCTGCTGAGGTAGAAGCAAATTTGGGCAAACTCAAAATGCCAGCCGGTTTTAAAGTGGAAGTTTATGCTGATGTGCCAGGCGCACGTCAAATGACAATGGGCACAAACGGCAATGTATATGTAGGCTCACGTGGCAAAAATGTCTATGCCGTAGTTGATAAAGATAAAGACCATAAAGCTGACCAAGTAGTCACGATATTAGATGATCTTAATGTCGGCAATGGTGTTGCTATGCATAGAGGAAATTTATATGTAGCAGAACAAAATCGTATTACGCGTTATGCCGCTCCCGATTTTGACTTGAATCTACCTTTCAAACAAATGCGGGAAGTTATTTATGACAAACTACCCAATAAGTTTCATCATGGCTGGCGCTATATTGCGTTTGGACCTGACGAAAAGCTGTATGTCACTATTGGTGCGCCGTGCAATATTTGTAATCCTGAAGGCATCGAAGCCAGTATTATTCGCATGAATGCTGATGGTAGTGATGTAGAAACCTATGCAAAAGGCGTTAGAAACTCTGTAGGTATAGATTTTCAACCAGGTACAAACACACTTCACTTTACTGATAACGGTGTAGATATGATGGGGAATGACATTCCTCATGATGAATTTAATGCTGCGCCTAAAAAAGGGATGCACTTTGGATTTCCCTTTTACGCAGGCGGTGATGCAAGACAACAAGACTGGGCAAGTAAAACGGCTCCCAAAGATGTTTCATACCCTGTGGCAGAGTTTCAAGCCCATAGTGCAAATCTAGGGTTTAAATTTTACACCGGTCAACAATTTCCTTCTGAGTATCAAGGCGATGCTATTGTTGCTCAACACGGATCATGGAATAGAGACACCCCCGTTGGTTATCAGTTAATGCGTGTTAAGTACGACGCTCAGCATCAAGTTGAAAGCAGTGAAGTATTTATTGAGGGTTGGCTTAATAATGGTGAAGTTTGGGGACGACCAACTGACGTCTTGCAAATGCCAGATGGTTCTTTATTGATTTCTGATGATTACAATGGCGTGATATACCGCGTCAGCTATGGTGAACAAGCGACTGCTTCAGTGGTACCGTCTAAAGCTTCAGGCACGGTACTGAACAATTTGCAGATGCCAGAGTCTTCAATTTCTCATCGTGACGGCCGTGTATTTATTACCGAAATTGGTGAGTTTGGTAAAGATGGTGATGGCAAAGTAACCATTTTAAACAAAGATGGATCAACCAAAACGTTAGCTGATGGCTTAAACGATCCTAAAGGGATTGATATGTTTAATAATCAGCTTTATATCGCTGATGTTGATCATGTCGTACGTGTTGATTTCGATGGTAAGAAAACGATTATTGCAAAATCATCTGATTTTCAAGACAAGCCTATCTTTTTAAATGATATTGAGATTGATGGCCTCGGCAATGTCTATGTTTCAGATAGTGGTGATGATGATGGTAAGCATGGCGCTATTTATAAAATCACGCCAGCAGGCAAGGTGATTCAGATTGTAAATGATAAGTCAGGTATCAAACGACCTAACGGCTTATTAATGGATGGTCCAAATAAGTTGCTAGTTGCTGATTTCGGAACAGGTAAGTTGTTTCAAGTTGTTTTTGATGGAGCGTCAGCTAATCCAAAGACAGAAGTCACATTACTTAATAGTGGCTTTGGTGCCGCTGATGGATTGCTCAGAGATGCTGATGGTATTTTATATATCAGTGACTGGGCTAATGGTAAAGTTTGGCAGTTAAGTGAACCAAAAGCGACACCACAACTAATAACAGAGGGGCACAAGTCTGCGGCTGATATAGCACTTTCTGTTGATGGGAAATATATTCTTATGCCAGATATGAAAGCAGGGCAGTTAATACCTTTAGCGATTAAGTAAAAATTTGATTAATAATCGCTTGGGCTAGATCCATGTCAGAGGTCAGCACAATGTTGGCAGATTAGCCTTATTGCCAAAAGATACTGGTAACTAAATAAGGTCTTGCCTAAACAAAAAGCCCCAACACTAAATTAGTGTTGGGGCTTTTTGTTTTATTGATGCGCATACAAGGGCTTATAGCTTAGACAATGATTACTATCTAATGCATGGTAGCGATGATTAACAAGGTGCTTGAAACAACTGAATGCTTTTGGCACCTTATTGACGAATTGTTTAAAGGTCGCGTTTTATTACAAAGTAGGTAGCGGATAAACTTATGTTAGATACCGATACACGACATCAGAAGTTAATGATTAGCGGTCATTAAGTTAAGAAAATCACGCTACATAGCAATTATTTCGGCCTTTGTTTTTAGCCATATACATGGCTTCATCTGCTCGCAATATAAGTTCATCCAGATTTTTAATATCAGCTTCAAGATTGCTGATTCCGATACTGGCTGTAATATTAGTCTCAATTTTAGGGATGTTAATTTCGCTAATCACCTGACGAAGTCGTTCCGCAATCAAGAGTGCTTCGTCCGTATCTGTTTCTTCAAGTAAGATCATAAATTCTTCGCCACCAACTCTCGCTGGCAAATCCGTTTCCCTGCAAACATGCTGAATACTGTTAGCCACAGAAATTAAAACAGTATCTCCAACAGCATGCCCGTAGTTATCATTAAATTGTTTAAAATGATCAATATCCAGCATTAAATATAGATATGTCACGTCGATATCGTATAGATTTTTGGAAGATTACTTCTGCCTGTATATAAAAAGAGCGACGATTCATCAGGGTTGTTAACGGATCGGTTGAGGCCAGTCGCTTAAGTTCTTCTGTTCTGTCCTCCACTTTTTGTTCCAATGTCGCATTAAGTTCTTTTAGTTTATTTTTAACGACTGCAAAATGATGTAGAGAGACCCCAACCAAGATGATAGAAAATAAAAGAGAACCTATTGCGATGGGCATTCTTGTCCAAGGAATAATGTTATGAGCGACCCCCATATCAATTAACAGAAAAAGGCTGAAAATGGCAAAAGAGGCGAGCTGTATTTTTACATCGTTATTAACCTGCTTAACTTGAGACAATGTGATCAAAAATAATATAAGCAGGCTTAGGGTTAATAAAACGTCAAACAGATAATACATGGATGACAAGTCGACCAGTCCTGTAGCTGAACTACTAATAGCAGCAATCACAAAAACAAGATGAAATTTCCAAATAGCCTTAATAACTTTTGTAAATTTCCATGCATACCATGAATCAAATAACATCGCTATGGCGATCGGCAGGACAAAATAACCTGCAGCAGCAATGTGATCCCAAACTATAGGGGCGTTGACCAAAAGTTGCTTGACCTGACTCTGTGCAAACAACATAACACTTGAAGCGAAGGTGAAAAAGAAAATGAGTAGGAATGCCTGTCTCTTAGACTGAATGAAAGCAAAGATTAACGCTAAGAGAGCAATCACCAAGGATAAGCTACTCACCGCTATATCTGTTATCGATTTACTGATGATATAACCAAACAAACCTATACGGTCCATCAGTTTGACTTCACCCCATAATCCGATGTCAGAAGCTGAAGAAAATATCCGAAAATAAATTGTTTTCCCTGCAAAATCATCAGGGAGGCTGACCATATGCCATGGCCATCCTTCAAAGCGTCCCCGCCCGTGTTTGTCGAATGACCCGTAGTTATAAATTTGATGACCATCGATGTAGACTTCAGTGATCAAATCAACACTGTAAATATAAATAACAGGAACACGCCATATGCTATTGTCGGGTAGCGTCGTACGATACCACACGTTTGTCCTTCCATCACGATTGGGTGGGTTGGAAGGAAAATCAATATTTAGCCATTCATTTTGTGAGTGTTCCTCAACGGTCCATTCAGGAATGCCATCGTCACTAAAAGGAGAATCTCCCCAGCGATATTGCCAGTTGGATTCGAGATTTTGGATTGTTCCCTGAGCAAAAGCAATGCATGGAAATAGCATCAGGAAAGTGATAATTTTCAGAATAAATCGTTTAGGAATACGATATAGAAAAATGGGTAATGGTGATGGAGAGTGTTGAAAATAAACAATCGACAATGTGAAATACCTTTTCATTGGATGCTAAGTTTTTATACTGTGGTTTATACAAGCAATTGAAATCATCTTCAGGTCCATGTTGATGGTTTCAATTTTAATAGGGATCACTATGAACGAAAAAACCAAAGCTGACTATATAGTTTGCGAGTCATTGAATTAAAAATCGTTTATTGAATAAAAGCATCAACCCCAAAGACAAGAACTGGGGTTACGAATGATGGTATTCGGGACGGAATCAAAGCGGACGGCGGCAAAGCCGAATGACTTTACGTATCTTGTTTCAATAGCAAAATAGCTATCTGTCCACCAACTAGAATCACAAATCCACCTATACTACAGAAATTAGCATTTTGATACTCAAAATCATAAGCAATACAGCAAATATTTTTTTGAGGGTAGAAATGTTCAATTTGTGCGCTAACTTTGCACCGTATGGTGCCGTGAAAAAGCTAGCTACCGAAATAAGTAACACAGCAGGGAAATATACATAGCCAAACGTATAACTGGCCATTGGATAGCTTTCCCAGCCATTAATGACATAACCGAATGTACCTGCAATAGAAATTGGTAATCCAATTGCTGCAGAGGTTCCTATCGCTTTTTTTATATCAACATTCTGTCTGGTGAGATAAGGCACGGTTAACGAGCCACCACCGATGGATACGATTGCTGATAATGCTCCTATTCCGCTTCCTGCAAATAATAACTCGGTGTTACTAGAGATATTTCTACCTGGTTTTGGCATTTTGTTGATGAACATTTGAATGGAAACGTAAGCCATAAACATTGAGAAGAATAGTGCAAGATAAATTGAGCTAATATGTGAAACGAATAAGGTCGCTAGGAACGTACCTACAACTATGCCTGGGGCCATGCATCTAACAACATGCCAGATAACCGCCCCCTTTAAATGGTGGGCACGTAAGCTTGAAATTGACGTTGTGATTATAGAGGCCATTGATGTGCCTAATGCCAAATGTACAACATTTTCTAATGGGATCCCTTGAAATAAGAACATTGAGGTTAGTATTGGCACCATTATTCCTCCGCCCCCAATTCCTAGCAATCCAGCCATGAATCCGACAAAGCAACCCAATAATAAAAATAGCAGAATCCACTCAATTCCTAACATATTACATCCATTTTAGATTCTTCGATTCAAGTAGGTATGACTGATATAAAGACATTAATTTTGCTGATGATTGTAAGGCAATGCAGAATAACTGTGAAAGAATATTGCTAGCTCGTGTAACTCATACGATCACAACATCCACAATAAAATGCAACCAAATAGAATGCGATAGATCCCGAATCCTACAAAAGTGAATTTTTCTAGAAAACGAATAAATAGTTTAATAGTAAGATATGACACGATAAAGGAGGTGACAAAACCGACAAATAAGACGAGTAGGTTACCGTCAGTAAGTTCCTTATAGTGTTTTAACATATCAAAACTAGCCGCCGCTGCCAGCACGGGCAATGCTAATAGAAATGAAAACTCAGCACTAGCCTTTCGATTTAAACCAACTAATAAGCCACCTACAATAGATGCACCAGCACGGCTTGTACCAGGTATTAATGCAAATACTTGTGCTATGCCGATCCAAAGTGCTTGTTTGTAGGTTATTGCTTCAACTTCATCAACTTTAACGTGGTGTTCTTTATGAAAATATTCGAGGATCAAAAATATGATGCCACCAATGATAAACATCGTACCAACAACTGGTATGGTAAAAAATTCTTTAATTTGCTTATGAAATAATAAACCAACAAAACCAATTGGAATGAAAGCTAAACTTACTTTTAACCATAACTCGCGGTGCTTAAATGTAAATTTATCTTTATAGTTGGCGATAACAGCCAAAATGGCTGAAAACTGAATAATGACTTGAAACGCCTTATTGGTATCAGTTTGAGCAATTGATAGCCAATGACTGACAACAATTAAATGGCCAGTGGACGAAATAGGCAAAAACTCTGTAATACCTTCAATAATGCCTAAAATTATCGCTTGTATGATATCCATAAGTATTTTTCTGTTCCAGTGGGTAAGAGTTATCTAGTGATTGATTATGCTTAAATACCATTTCAGTTATTCTGAAGAACGGCTTTAAGATGATCAAAGTCGAATAGTATAGGCGATGTGAAGAATAATGCTATGTACGTGCTGAACTTTGTTTGGCGACATATATGTATCAGCAGCTAGAGAGTTTTTAGGTATTCTGTTCGAAATAGATGCTATCAATCATTACATTATCAGCATCTGGTTAGTGTGTCAGTTAGTTATACCAGACTGATTTTGATGGGTTTATAAGTAGTAAAGGAGTAAGAAGATGAATACTTGTCTGTAAGAAGTTAAGCAAAGTATCACTTTATTTTTAATCTTTACTGTATCTCCATTCAGATCGCCGTTTAGAAGCAACATCAGGATCGTCGGTTAGTTACTTTTGCTTGATGATGATCGAGTACGCATTGTAACCAGTGTAAAATTTAATAATTAGTGTCATTGAAAATTATATTATTAATGAGAACATAGAGATAACTTACATTTGAGTAGTATTTATCAATAAAAAAGCCCCAGTAGAATTAACTGCTGGGGCCTTTTTTTGAACTTTTTGTAATCTTAAATCTTAACGATTACAGATGTACATTGTTACTTCAAAGCCGAAACGCATATCTGAATATTCTGGTTTAGTCCACATAGTGATCACCTTGTCTGTTGATTAAATTAGTTTTAAGATTGAAAGTATACGGAGATGACTTATTAATTAATATGGGATTTTTCTTGAAGTTGCTCAGGAAATTACTTGTTTAAATGTAAGGTCATGGTATTTCATTCCACTTTAGTTCGATGTCAGAACACTATTATTTTTAAATTTTGCAACTAATTCAATTATGATGAGGTCATTGGTTGATAACTATAAAAGATGTTGATGAGATGACTGACAGCACGCAACTACAAAATTGGATAAATTCAGCACCTGTTGTGGTGTTTAGAAGTCCTGTTACTGAGATGGACGCTTTAAGGCGAGCTCTGAAAAGTAGGAATATAAATTTTCGTGAAATAGAGCTGAGTATGGCTCACGATGAATCCCGAGAGCAGTTTCATCAGCTCAAAAAACTGACAAATTATGAATTATTACCACAAGTTTTTATTGACGCATCATTCACTGGGGGCGCTGACAAATCACTCCATAGTGCTGCTTTTGAAGCTTTATCGACAACAAATAGCTCAGTATTAACCACTAAGAAATTGTTTTTAGCACTGGGTTATGCTGGTATTATTCCCTTTATTTTTTTCAGCTTACTGTCATTTTTATCCGAATTCCATGCTTGGGCGATTAGAGCAAATTTAGCATATGGTGCTGTCATACTCACTTTCATTGGTGCTATTCATTGGGGAAGACTACTACAGATGTTTTCATCTGATTTAACCAGAAAAGATACAGGTGTTTTGGTCGTTAGCATTTTACCTTCGCTACTTGCTTGGGTGGTTTTGATCGAATTTTTCAATCCTGCTTCATCACTGTGTATTTTGATATCAGGCTTTATGGCAATGTGTGCGTTTGAAGGCAGTTTAAAAACCTATACATCAGCATGGTATAGAAAAATGCGGGTGCAATTGGGCTATACCGTAAGTGCATTATTAGCCTTATCAGTTTTATCTATATTGATTGCAGGATAATTTAACTATGACGAACTCTAAGCGTGTTGTTGAATACAACTTAAGCTGTTTTCATGATGGCGAGTGCCCGATATGTAATATCGAAATTGACGTCATGAAGAAGTTAGATAAACAGGGCAATATTAATTGGGTTGATATTTCTAAGGATAAAGCGGCACTAGATAAGGCAGGGCTAAGCTATTCGCAGGCAATGGCTAAACTGTATGTGATCGATGAGCATAACAACATAATGCACTCAGGTGTGAAGGGCTTTTTAGAGGTATGGAAGCAATTACCCTATTACCGTCGACTTGCACCCATTGTTGAGCGTGTCCCTTTAGCAATTCCCATTTTAAATTTCTTCTACGGTATTTTTGCTCGTTATCGCCTAGTGTTGACCGGCAAAAAATTAGATCAAAACGAATAATACAATTCAGATGGATTGTCTATTTTAGTCTTATCCTCAAGATTTATAAATTAGTATATGGGGTGAACTTGCTGGTTCTCGCTTATCTGACTCTTCATTTTCACTATTTATCAATTAATAAATGTCCAAAATAGGCGAATATACCGATCATGATCCCTGATATAAATTGAGCATGGACTAGATAGGAGTATTTTTCAAATCTTTGGGTGTATACCGCCATGTAAGAAACAGACCGAATAAGCCTTGCCAAATAACCAGTATCAGAACAGCTGGAAAGAATAAAATATCCATCGGCACGCACATTAGTACTATGTGCAAAATGATAACTGGAACAGTAGCGATCCCTACTAAATAACCTGATGTGAAAATGGAAAGTGGATTTTATTTCTGCAAAATTTATTTTGCCTCATCAATCATTTTTATCATTGTTTCTTCTACTTCCGTTGCGATTTTGTTTAATCCTTTATCCTCTGACAGTGCTAAAAGCATTTGTGCCGGCTTAATAAGACCAATATTTGTTTTTGATTTCTCAGTGAAGACTGAAATTCTACAAGGGAGCGCCATATTTAGGCGCATATCAATTGATAAAACCTTTGCAGCCTGCGTAGGATTGCAAACTTCAAAAACCTTGCACTGTTCTTCGAATTCAATACCTTTGCTTCGTAAAGTCGTGCCCAAATCATGTATATGCAATACACCAAACCCATGGCTTTTAACCGCGGCCTCAAGATCGTTCACTGCATTTTCAAAAGATTTATTCGTATCAACTATGTAGTACATTGCTCATTCTCCTTGTTCAAATATAAAAAATTGTTTACGTGCCGAAATGTTCTTTAAACATTTCTAGTCTTTTAATTTTATTGATAGACAAAAAAGTTGAGCCATCAGTTTCTTCCCATTACTCATTTTGATACAGACTAAATCGTATCTGGAGAAGTTAAGCTTGTTACTTTCTTGAGTAAGCGACCGCTAGTTGAAATAGCTCATTACTCGGGCGGATATGTGTGTATAGGGCAAATTGTTCAACGGCTTGTATGGCAAATACCTCTGAACCGCTGATAACCGTTTCCCCTAGTTTTTTAGCATAGGTGAGTAAAGGCGTATCAGAAGGTAAAGCTACCACATCAAAAATTAGCTATGCATGGATGATACCCGCTTCGACTCATCAAAATAACCACCGAACGGCTAAAGAGACTCTGACGTCTCCCGAAATCCCACATGATGCTGATAACCATATTTTTCCATCGCAAGCAAAGCAGGTCGTTGAACGATTAAAGCATATCGCACCTGGTGAGAATGCTTGGGCAGAATCAATACCAGAACATCTTCGTTTAAATGTAAAAGGCGCCAAACTTAATAACATCTATAAATGACTTCACCCTGAAAAACCCTCGTATACAGTAAGGGGTAGCGGCGGCGGGACACAGTGTATCACTGGGAAGAGCATCGCGCCCTCCACAATAGAGAGCGAGCAAGGCTACAAACATTTCCTGATAACTATCTGTTTGTTGGTGGCAAAGAAAGTGTCAGAAAACAAGTTGGCAGGGCTGTACCTCCTGAAGGAGTGAAAGTTATCTTTAGGGCAATAGTAAATTCATTTGCAGGAACAGAGTATCTGTTCATTCAATCCAATATAAAACATCATTTACTACCGCTAAATAAAGCCTCATAAAATGATCCTGTCGGATCTGTATGAAGAGGTCTTAATATAGCGCCTTGTAATCGTGGGCCGAATGAACTATTAATATATTAGTGGTTAAGCGTTAGCTACATTCGCCCTAATTCACTAACAACGGCATCTAATCGTGACAAAGTTACCGACAGTTTTGCTGGGCAATATCGTCAACCAGCTAAAGTCATGTGCCAAACTACTTTTCAACGAATGCTCGCTCAATAACATAATCACCAGGTTCACCAATTCGAGGTGATACGTTAAAGCCCAAGTTATCAAGTAAGGCTTCTGTATCTGCGAGCATCTTAGGACTGCCGCATATCATAGCTCTATCATCAGTAGGGTTTAATGTTGGCAGTCCAATATCTTCAAAGAGCTTACCTGAATTAATAAGATCAGTGAGGCGGCCTTGGTTTCGAAAAGGCTCTCTGGTGACGGTTGGATAATAGATCAATTTATTACGAACTTCCTCACTAAAAAATTCATGGTTAGGTAGCTCGTTTTCAATGAAGTCAGCATAAGCCAATTCATTAACATAACGTACACCATGTACCAAGACTATCTTATCAAAACGATCATAAACTTCAATATCTTGTATTAAGCTCATGAATGGGGCTAACCCCGTACCTGTTGATAATAAATATAGATTTTTAGCGGGTTTTAAATCATGTATCACTAACGTACCTGTTGGCTTACGACTTACTAATAATTCATCACCAACTTTCAAGTGTTGCAGACGCGAAGTCAGTGGGCCATTAGGAACTTTAATACTATAAAACTCTAAATGCTCATCATAATTAGCACTAGCAATACTATAAGCACGGGTAAGTGGTCTGCCGTCGACTTCAAGCCCTATCATTAGAAACTGGCCATTCTCAAAGCGTAATCCTGGGTCACGTGTAGTTTTAAAGCTAAATAGATTGTCATTCCAGTGATGAACGCTCAAAACGCGTTCAGAAGAATATTTACTCATAATTAATTTCTTTATTTTAGTTATTAGATAGCCGCAGTGAGTGCAGGGACGGCTTCAAATAAGTCCGCCACTAAGCCATAGTCAGCTACTTGGAAAATAGGCGCGTCAGGATCTTGATTGATTGCAACCACAATCCTGCTGTCTTTCATGCCATAGGTGTGTTGGACTGCACCTGATACACCAATGGCGATATACAGTTCAGGTGCAACCACGACGCCAGTTTGTCCTACCTGTATATCATTAGATGCAAACCCTGCATCCACAGCAGCGCGAGTTGCACCTAATGCTGCTCCAAGCTTAGAAGCTAATGGCGACAATACCTGTTCAAATCTTTCAGCACTGCCAAGAGACCTGCCGCCAGAAATTACAACTTTTGCTGAATTTAATGCTGGTCTGTCTGATTGACTACGAACCTCTGATAACCAACGCGCTTTATCATATGCAGCTGGTGTTTCAATACTGATAATTTTAGCATTGTTACCTAGACTTGCAGCGGTAAATTTGCTTCCATGTATTGTCAACACTTGAACGGTATCTGTGCTTTGAATAGTGGTCAGAATATTCCCTGCATATATAGCGCGGACATAAGTATTGTTGCCATTGATATTCAATACATCAGAGATCATTTCTACATCAAGTAATGCTGCTACACGAGGTAAAGCATTACGGCTAAAAGAGCTGTGTGCTGCCAATATCACTTCGTAGTCATCACTAATAGAAACGATTAAATTCGCCACATCTTCTGCTAATGGATGCTCTAGATGTTTTGCCGTGGAGGAAATCACTCGCTCAACGCCTTGAATGGAGGCAGCCTGCTGATTAATCGCATCAGAGCCATTGCCAGCAATCAGTACGTGAACAGATGAATTCCAGAACTGTGCCGCAGTGACCGCTTGTTGCACTGATGGGCTCAGTTGATTACCGTCATGTTCAGCTAGGATCAAAATAGTCATACTAATATTCCTTCGTGTGTACGTAATTTCTCGAGTAGTTCCTTGACGCTACCGACTTTGATTCCTACTTTTCTGGCTGCCGGTTCGTTGACCTGTAATAATTTAAGACTTGGAGCTAGATCAATACCAAGCTCAGATGCATTGATAGTTTCGATAGGTTTTTTTCTGGCCATCATTAAATTTGGTAGCTTCACAAACCGTGGATCGTTTAATCGTAAATCCGCTGTAATAACAGCAGGCAGTGCGAGTGCAATAGTTTCAGTGCCACCATCTACCTCACGTGTGACTTTGACTTCGTTAACATTAACTTCTAATGTTGAAGCAAAAGTACCTTGTGGATAATTCAATAACGCAGCCAGCATTTGCCCAGTTTGACCAGCATCATCATCAATCGCTTGTTTACCCAAAATGATAAGGTCTGGTTGTTCGCGTGTAACAATCGCCTTTAATAGTTTTGCGACCCTTAATGGCTGTAAATCAGCATCGGTTTCTAATAGGATGGCACGATCTACCCCCATCGCTAATGAATGACGTAATACATCTTGATTAGCCGATGTTCCGAGAGAAACCGCTACAATCTCAGTTGCAACTCCTTGCTCTTTTAAGCGGAGTGCTTCTTCAATGGCATTCTCATCAAATGGATTGATTCCCATTTTTACACCGTCTATATCTACGTTAGAACCATCTGGTTTAATCCGAACTTTAATGTTGTAATCAACGACTCGTTTTACTGCTAATAATATTTTCATCACCGCTTCCTTTATAATTGTTGTGTATTATATAGATGAATGAAATATATGTTAAATTGATTGTAATGATAATATGTATCTATTAACCAGATAAGAAGAGTTATGAAATATAGCCTACGACAACTTGAGATTTTTGTTGCTGTTAGTAAAACAGAAATTGTTTCACGCGCAGCGGAGGCATTATCACTGTCACAATCAGCAACGAGTACTGCATTGAGCGAACTTGAACGGCAATTCGATTTGCAGCTTTTTGATCGCGTAGGAAAGTCTTTACGAATTAATGAAACAGGTCGACAGTTATTGCCCAGGGCCGTAGAGTTGCTAGATAGGGCACATGAAATTGAAGCGCTACTACAAGGTCATGCAGGTTTTGGCTATATGAAAATAGGTGCGACGCTTACCGTGGGTAACTATCTAGCGACATTGCTGGTTGCACGATTCCTACAAGAGCATCCTGAGAGTCGTATTCTATTACAGGTGCATAACACCAGCACGATTGTGCAACAGATTGTTAATCATGAATTGGATCTTGGCCTAATAGAAGGCGACACTCATCACCCTGATATAGAGGTTCAGCCTTGGATTGCAGATGAGCTAGTGGTCTTTAGCGCACCAGATCATCCTTTGGCGAAGGCCAGTAGCGTTTCAATTGAACAACTTTTAGAAGAGCCATGGATATTGCGGGAAAAAGGTTCAGGCACGCGAGAGACCTTTGATCGGGCCTTACATAACAATCATTCAAAACTAAATATTAGACTTGAGCTCGAACACACTGAAGCTATCAAACGTGCAGTTGAGTCTGGGCTGGGAATAGGTTGTATCTCCCGTTTGGCATTAAAGGATGCTTTCTCTCGGGGGAGTCTAGTACCACTTGCCACACCTGATCTAAATTTAGGCCGCTATTTTTATTTTTTATGGCATAAACAGAAATACCAAACGACAGGTATGCGTGAGTTTATAACCTTGTGTAAAAAGATGACTGCTGGCGTTACGCGTAGCGATTTAGTTAATCTTCCCGATTTTGCATAAATAATGACAAAAGGATGATCATGCAACGTGATGTGATGAATTACGACATTTTGATTGTAGGAGCCGGGCCATCTGGCTTAGCTTCGGCAATCAGACTCAAGCAAATTGCCAATGAAGCTGGGAAAGAACTCAGTGTTTGTGTGCTGGAAAAAGGTGCAGAAATCGGTGCACATATCCTATCTGGCGCAGTGATTGATCCGATTGCATTAAATGAACTTATTCCAGATTGGCGTGAAAAAGGTGCGCCACTCAATACAGCGGTTAGTGAAGATGAATTTTTGATACTCGGCGAAACTAAGTCTTGGTCAATTCCACATTGGCTGATGCCACCACTGATGAGCAATCAAGATAATTATATTGTGAGCCTCGGCAATGTGTGTCAATGGCTAGGCGAACAGGCTGAAAACTTGGGAGTAGAGATTTATGCGGGGTTTTCGGCACAAAAAATGCTCTACGATAAGAACAATCAAGTAATAGGCATTATTACAGGCGATATGGGGCGGGATTCAAGTGGTGAACCTACTTCACAGTTCACGCTGGGCATTGAAATTAGAGCGCAATACACGTTAATTGCAGAAGGCGTGCGTGGATCGTTGACGCGTGAATTAGAAAGTCGTTTTGATTTAAGAAAGAATGCATCTCCACAAAAGTATGGATTAGGCTTTAAGGAAGTCTGGCGCATACCTTCTGAAGCGCATCGTAAGGGCTTGGTTCAGCATAGTCTCGGTTGGCCTTTAAATAAACATACGGGTGGTGGTTCATTTATCTACCATTATTCTGAGCAGCTTGTTTCAATTGGCTTCGTCGTGCATTTAGATTACGCCAATCCACACCTATCACCTTATGATGAGTTTCAACGATTTAAAACGCATCCTACAATGAAAGCATTACTGCAAGGTGGTGAGCGTTTAAGCTATGGGGCAAGAGCCATTAGTGAGGGAGGAATTCAATCTTTACCAGAATTAATATTCCCTGGTGGCGCACTGATAGGTTGTAGCGCAGGTATGGTGAATGTGCCACGGATTAAAGGCAGCCATAATGCCATGAAGTCGGGTATGCTGGCTGCAGAGGCGGCTTTTGAATCGTTAAATATAAAACTGAGTGATGATTCTTTAGCTTTGCCACCATTGTTGCTCGCCTATCCAAAAGCATTGCAAGCATCATGGGTCTGGCAAGATCTGCACGCTGTTCGCAATGTGAAACCTCTGTTATCAAAATTTGGTAGTTGGAGTGGAACATTACTCGGTGGTATGGAAATGTGGCTGGCCGCTATACACCTACATTTACCGTGGACCTTGCAGCATAAGCTAGCCGATCATGAATGTACTAGACCTGCAGCTGATATGCCTGTCATTACTTACCCTAAAGCAGATGGAGTCTACAGTTTTGATAAGCTTAATTCTATTAGTTTGAGTAATATTTCGCATGATGCAAATCAGCCGTGTCATCTACATCTACTTGATAAAGCTACTCCCATCAATATCAACTTTGCAAAATATGACTCTCCCGAGCAACGCTATTGTCCGGCAGGGGTGTATGAAGTTGTGAAGGGTCAGGAGTCAACCTATTTGCAGATTAATGCTCAGAATTGCATCCATTGCAAAGCCTGCGATATTAAAGATCCAACCCAGAACATAGTTTGGGTGCCACCAGAAGGTGGAAGTGGCCCAAGTTACACTGGAATGTAATTTGTGAATAATTCGCTTTGGACTCGTCTCTGACGCTTACCAGTACAAGTTGCCGTCAGCTATGGTGATTTAGTCGTCATGCTTATTTTCCTCTGCGCTTCTCAAATATTTCAAAATAAATACTGCTCAAATAGACATGTCAATTTCCTTGGTAATAACGACTATGACAAACTCGCTTGGTGTTAACAATTACTAGTTGAATCAGTTCAGGCTTAAAAGTAAGGTTTCGATATAGCCTGAAAGTAAATTAAAAGCGATTACATTCCAAAAAAGCACTAAGGCTAGAGACCACAAGGGGCAAGTACTATGAAAAATAGTTGAGCATTACATCACCGATCATGTGTCCGCATAAGCACCACTCAACTAGCAAGTAACTTCCATTGACATGGGAACAATAAGGTATAAAATCACCTTCAGCCCCACCTTCGATACCTAAATTATGAGAAATAAACTAATTATGCACTCCCTCATCAAACTGACATCCGCTGTAATCTTAGCTGTGTTATGTGTTGTATCAACACCTGCTGCGTACTCTGATAGTAATACGGTGCAATCTAAAAGTCCGCCTCATATGATGCCGTTGGAACCAGCAGCCGAATTATCAACTTTTGATATCAACAATGAGCAATCCCAGATACCTTCCAGCGAAGTCACGGAACCTCGGGTTTATTACGGTGACCGGCCTCAACCCTCAGATTCCGCCACTTCCGACGTTGCACCCAAGCCGCGAAGATGGTTATCAGGCTACGGGCGACAATAACAGCTTATTTTATAGTGTCAAAAGTATCATGGGGAGTGACTCTCGCGATGAAACGAGTGACATTTTATAGCTTCTGATATCGTGCATCAACAACTGGCGGTCGACACTCTAGCTTGGAGTGAGGCGACCGTTAGTTATATTCAAATTTATTAAGACAAAATTCCAGATCCGGTTAGTTTTCCTTGTTGGCATAACTTTCTTCCTAGACCACTGTTTAAAACAATAAACCATCGTTTTAGGTACTGTCCGACTAGATTGACGATGCCTGTTGATAGCTCAAAAAGCATAAACCTCAATAAATGGTCTAAATTTATTACATTACTCCAATCAGAGAAACCACATGGTGCTGACTGTTCGTAATGATGACAGGAAGATCACCGACGTACTTTAGCATTATTTGTAGTCGCTCAGACTTCATATGGCTGCTTGTCGACCGAAAGCGGACAGTCAGGCTATATCGAAACTAGACTCCACCGGTTCAATAAACGATCGTCAATCAGCTTTCCCAAGCAAAGCCTCAAACTCATCAACCGGTAATGGTTTACTAAATAGGTAGCCTTGATAATGTGTACAACCACTATCTAGCAGGAATTGTCTTTGTTCTGCCGTTTCCACACCCTCGGCAATCACATCAATATTCAAACTATTCGCCATGCTAATGATCGTGCGTATAATCGCCCTGTCATTGGCATCCGTGACAAGGTCACGCACAAAGGACTGGTCTATCTTTAATTGATTGAGTGGTAATTTCTTCAGATATTGCAGTGACGAATAACCCGTGCCAAAGTCATCTAATGAGAAGTGAATGCCTATTTTGTTGAGCGCATCCATTTTGGTGATGATGTCCTTGATGTTTGCTACCATGATACTTTCAGTGAGCTCTAGCTTTAGCCGGGTAGGGTTTATGTCATGACGCGCTATTGTTGCAAGCATTTGCTCGACAAAATCATCTTGATGAAATTGCTTGGCACTGACATTGATGGCGAGTGTAAGGTCTTGGGACAGTTGGTTTTGTTGCCATGATTTAAGTTGCACGCAGGCAGTCTCTAATACCCATTTCCCAATGGGTATAATCAGCCCCGTTTCTTCGGCTAAGGGAATAAAGTCGAAGGGCGAAATCATGCCGCGCGTTGGATGTAACCAACGGATCAACGCCTCTACCCCTAATGTTTGCCCAGTAAAGTCAACCTGTATTTGATAATGCAATTGGAATTGGTTTTGTTCAATGGCTCTTCGCAGTTCTTGCTCCATGCTTGCACGAAGAGTGACAGCTTCTTGCATCTTTGGATCAAAGAAACGTAGGGTATTACGTCCTCCAGCTTTGGATTGATACATGGCAATATCAGCTTGTTTTAACAGTTCCTCTGCCAGTTGTTCATGACCGTTGAATAAAGTAGCGCCGATGCTGGAATTGCTGTGATGTGTGTATATGCCAAGCTGATAGGACTTATTGAGTGTGGAGATGATTTTTTTAGTCACTTCTTGAGCTTGTGCCCCAGCTTCAAGGTTTTGCTCACTTAAGTCCTCTAATAACACCACGAATTCATCACCACCTAAACGAGCTACAGTATCACCTTCTCTGACACAAGCCGTTAATCGGGCGGCTACCTGTTGCAATAACATATCTCCCATATCATGCCCGAGAGTGTCATTCAGCGTTTTGAAGTAATCTAAGTCAATAAACAGTAGTGCACCGCGATGGCCACTACGACTACTTGCAATCAACGCGTGGTTAATTCTGTCGAGTAATAGGCGTCGGTTAGGTAATTGGGTAAGCGGATCGTAGAATGCTAGTCGTTTAATTTTATCTACGGCAATGTGAAGTTCATCTTCAATTTTCTTGCGATCGGTGATTTCCTGATGTGTTCCAAACATCCAGAGCGGTTTGTTGTCGGGCGTCCATGTCGTTACCTTTCCGCGATCTAACACCCATATCCAGAGCCCGTTTTTATGTCGCATACGTAGTTCGCATTCGTAATAAGCTGACTCACCAGAAAAGTGTTTTTCTAAAAGTTCTTCTGATAGCACCGCGTCATCGGGGTGTACAAAGTTTATCCATGTTTCAATAGAAATAGGTTCAAGCTCGCTAAGTTCATAACCAATCATATTCGCCCAGTTGTCATTAAAGACGGTTTCACTTGTCTGAACGTTCCATTCCCAAGTGCCAGAACGTGTGCCTTCAATGATGTTATTTAAGCGTTGACGTTCTGTGTGGAGATAGCTTGCAGTATTGATTGCTCGTTCGCGACCCATCACTAGGAACCAAATAAATAATGTGAAAATGACGCTTACGATTACCCCAATAATGGCAACTAAATTTTGATCAATAGCCTTAATGCGTGAACTCATTAAAGGTAAAGGGCGGATGTTAACAGTCCATAAATGATCTGTAATCTGCAATCTCTGAGTAGCTTCAAGTTCGGTAGTCGTCGCGAAATCAACGTCATCAGAATCATACATTAACTGTTCATCCGACATGCTTTCACCGTCGAATATATGGATGCTCAAATCGCTAGCATGTTCACCAAATAGACCTTCGATAAAGTCATTCATCCGAAACGGTGCAAATACCCAGCCAGTGATATGCTTTCGCCGTTCTGCAGAGGTGTCGTTGTGAGTATCGTTACGATAGATTGGCAAATACATCAAAAATCCCGCTTGCTCTTGATTGCCAGTCTCCTGCACCAGCGTTATTTTTCCAGACAGCTGAGGCAGTCCAGTATCAATGGCTTTTTGCATGGCAGTATGTCGCACAGGCTCATTGAACATGTCATAGCCAAATGCGCGCAGATTACTATCAACAAATGGCTCTAAGTAGATGATAGAAGTGTATGTGTCGCGCTGACCCTCAGGCCAAATAGTGTATTTAGGGAACCCCTCACTACGAATGGATGCGATGAACTGCGTCTTTTTAGCTGACGGTACGATTAGAGATAAACCCACACCTTGAATCCCAACGTACTTTTTAGCTAAATTGAGCGTTGCAATATATTGCTTGAATTCATTATGTTCGACACTGTTTGAGGCTATGAATAATCCACTTGTACCATGCAATACCTGCTCGTAAACATCCATGCGATTTTTGATGAGGGCCATTGCTTCGCGAACTCGGTAATCAAAATATGTCTGCGTATTTTTTTCGAGTTCGTTCTTAGCAATATTGAATAGCGAATAGGTGAGAGACAGTAATATCAACAGCGTTGAAAGCGTCAATGCCACTGGTGAAGTGAAGTCAAAGTATTTAGTAATTTTCATTACACTTTTATCATATAAACAGAGCGTCACTTATAATAAGGAAGTGAAAGATGCTATCGAAATTACACCCTAAATAAACAAGATACATGAATTTTATTTCATCTGCTATTTAAACTCTGAGGGTCGGTCTAATAAAAAGTGAAGTTATTTATCGTCATAATCGAAGCAATACGTCATTATTTGTAGTGAAGGATCAAAAAGGCAAAAGGCAAAAGGCAAAAGGCAAAAGGCAAAAGGCAAAAGGCAAAAGGCAAAAAAAGGCAAAAAAGCGAGAATATACCTGTATAGTCTCAAAGGTTTTTAGGCAATATTGCCAATGGGTAGGAGTTGCTTTTTATCTAAGCGGTTTTATGCTTGTCTATACGGCCTTAGTATAAAAGATAGATTATTGATGTTTTAATCGAGATTAAACTTCAGCATTGTTTGCCACGTTAACGAGTGCATCAATCTCCTGACCAATTGCGTTGTGGTTTAACAGTTTTTCAAACCAGTTGTTTGTTACAGTATCGCTATGCAACCCTAATAAGATGCCAAGTACATTACCCCGATGGGCATTATCACCACCCAGGTTGGTATTAACTTTAAGTGCTTTCCACGGTTCGTTTAGATATTTATATGCTAAATATAAAACGATAGGCCAAGAATCTGAAATATAGCAGGCAGGTGAAAACACGTGCCCTACGACATGATTATCAGGTAAGTTGCGTTTGATTAGACCTGCGACATCCAAACCTGGTGAGCCTTTACCTGCTTGTATTAACAAGGCTTTAACACCTTCTTGGTCAGGCTCCTCCATCAGCCCGCAAAGCAGTGTTACATAACGATCGCAGACTCTCATTAATGATTCATCGGGATGAGTAAGTGCTAAGTGTCCTCGACAAGCAATTTGTATTGCATGTTCACTGCTACCTCTCAGACGTTCTGAGAAGACCAACGGAGCAATAGTGATTAAGCCTCCGATGGAAGCTGTGTCGTGTGTTTTCATTGCACATTTTTCTGGTTTGCGGCCTTGAATGAAATTAGCAAAAAAGCCACGATGATATGACTCAGCATAGGTGTCTGGATGACGAGGTGGCTCTGCTGTCATAAACTCGATATAGGCGTTGCCAAATTTTTGTCTGTCATAGCTTTCAGGTGAATTGGCGACGACACGCATCATTAGGCGAGCGCAGTGGGCATTTAAAGTATTCTCGCCTGCAGCCATACCTTGGTGATAATGCATATTGGGCTTGTCCCAGAATTGTGACTTATCTTTTAAAATGACATCGCCGACTACTTCGATGGCTGTTTTGATCGATGTATCAATAGACTGGCGGCCGCCTTTATATTTTGAATGTAAAGACATAATAGAGGATGGATGAAAGGCAGGCGCAGCTTCAAACTGCTGAATGCCACCCGGAAAGGCCCGTTCTATTTCTATAGGGTGATAAAACCAGTGAACTGGCATGGCTAGAGAGTCAGCAATGAATGAGGTTTTAAGGGCATTAGCTACGCGAAGTGATGGTGAATAATAATGGCTCAAAAAAATACCTCTAATAGTAAGTATGAGGCAAACTAAGTATCAACTTAGGATGCACTTGATAGTGCTAATGACAGGTAATGCACTTGTTAGTTCCTTGAAAGCATGATGATAAAGGGTTAAACGGCAGTGATAGCGATTGGTTTGAAGTTGAGGTCACGGATATGGATAGGGTTGTTCTGACGAATAGAGGTATTAAGTATTCTATGTGGAGAATTGATAGAGCCGTGAAATCACTAAATAACTTAGAGTTAAACGAACGACTGCTTTTGGCACTGATTGGACGATAACTAAAATACAATCTATTGCCTTTAAAGCACAGTTTTTCACGCTGTTTGATCAAGCTAGTGACTTTAGAAGCCTGTCAAGATTAAACTAGATTCGGTAATAGATCTTAGTTTTAAAATAGGCCTTGAGAATGAGTATGAATCTAAATCTAAATCTAAAGTAGATGCTGGTACTAAACATAATGACTTTAAATATCGAGCCGCTATCGTTTGAGATTATAGCTTGCTTCACCCAATAGTCTTTAATGCTTAATTGCCTCTTCCTGATTTAATAATATATATGTACTGTAATATTTTTATTGATTCTAATCTTAAATTGGTGTTGGGCCACGTATAAATATGCTGTATTTAGATTTTATCTTTGTTAGTATCATTAATTATCATATATTTAAAGTACAGTTACTAATATCTAAGGATTAAGATTAAATGATAAAGAAACATTTAAACGGCTTTACACTGATAGAGCTAATGATAGTCATTACAATAATAGGCATTTTGGCTTCTATTGCACTGCCAAGTTATAAACGCTATTTAAATGAAGCAAAAGCGGTACAGGTGCTAGTCAATCTACATGGGATAAGTGATTATACCAGTGCGTAGCCCAGCCATCACGATCGTTCAAACGTCGTATCACGCCACTTTGAACTGGTTCATACCATGGAATATTGAGAGATTCACACCAACGTTGAACAGTCTTATCACGCTCATAGGTCCAGCCATTCCATGTTTCCTGATGCGACCATAGAGCTTTAATTTGATGACGCTGATGCATATTATTCAAAATATCAGTTGCATTGCCTATTTTGATAATTAGTTTTTGGCCCAATGTAGTTAAAGACTGATCGAGTTCAACAATGCATTCTTGCATAAATATGTAGTGCCGATAACTCATGTCAGGCTGTTGCCAAAGTTCTGGTTCAACAATATAAAGAGGCAAGATAGGACCCATTTTTAGAGCATGAGCAAGTGCTTGATGGTCTTCTATGCGTAAATCTCTTTTAAACCAGACAATATTCACTCATACATCCCGTTTTATATTCTTGTGCTTAGATGTCCTGCCTGATACACGTTTGCGCCACAGGCGAAAGCTTGATGGTTTAAGATTTTTTCTCATCAGCCGGATGACCTTTGATTCAGACAACCGTGTATGTGACTGAATATCATCAAACGAAGTTTTATCGCACCATGCCATTTCAATAATTTCACTGATATTTTCTAGTTGTTCACTCAAGGTAAGATCTCCTCTCCATCCCATGCGAAACATTTTCCAGTTTGCTCTGGTGTTAAATTTTCTAAAACATCGAGCAGTTTGTTAGCCGAGTATTTAGGTGTAAAAAGTTTTGCTGCTGGCACATTAGCCTGAAATGGTTTTGATAAATTACTATCAACCGTACCAGGATGAATGCCGACGATAATTGCATGTTTATTTCGTCTGCCAATTTCAATCGAGGCATTTTTTATAATCATATTCAGTGCTGATTTTGAGGCACGATAGGCATACCAGCCACCAAGTCGATTATCTGATATGCTGCCAACGCGTGCTGACAGAGCTGCAAATATAGAGGGTTTATGTCTATTTAATTTTGGCAAAAAGTGTTTTGCAATAAGCGCAGGTGTGATTGTGTTCACCTCAAAAATACGATGAAATTTTTCTGCAGATAATTCCCGCAAAGATTTTTCCGGCATGATGTCGGCGTCATGTAATATGCCATTAGCAACAATCACCAAATCTAGTGGTTTTTCTTTTGAGGCATACACTGCAGCGGCAGCAATAGAATCCTCGCTGCTATAATCGATGTGATACTTACCATTTCGACAAAATGCATATAAGCTGGCATTGGGATATTGTTCAGATAAACGCTTAGTAAAAGCGCTGCCAATCGCTCCAGAGGCACCAATAATGACAATATTTTGCGGGTCAAAACTCATAAAACTTTCTCTTTTAGTGCATTGGCAAGATGATAGGCAGAAGTGAAGGCTCCCTCAACACGACCACCAAAGCACCAATCACCGCACGCGGCAAGCCTGTGTTCTTGATCTAAAAATGTAGGATGAGATTGCAGTTTTACATTATTTGCATAACGCCAGCCATGAATAGTTTTGTAATTGGCAGCACTGACATCATGCCCTGTAATAAAGTTAGTTTCATTTATTAGATGATGCATTACCGCCTCGCTATCATCGTCAATATGCGCCTCTGCATATTGCTCAGAACTATGGACCATAAGTGTATGGTTATTTTCTCGTCCCGGCTTATGGCTGTTTAATGCAATCCAACTTAAGTCTGAATTTATAATATGCGCAGCTTCAAAGTCGAGAGCAAGGCCTTGTTTAAAGCCGAGCATCAATGAAAAACAGGCACCCATTTCTATAGCGCTGATATCGGCGTGATATTTGAAATACGGCGGAAGTAGCTCTGCGCTTTGTGGTGATGGAGCCGTCGATACCACCCAGTCAAAGTCCTTATAGTGCTGACCTTTATCATCGGTCAATTGCCATCTTTTTTTATGCTCAAGAGTTATAATGCGGGTATTGAGACGAATATCTATAGGAACTGCTAAATAGTTAGCGACCTGATTCATTCCCGGAATGCCAACATAGCGGGGCTCTTGATCAATCCAGTTGCTGCGTTGTACAACCTGATTGCTATTAAATTTTACGTAGCGTGGATTCCATCGCCCAATAATACCCAGATCTATAAGAGGTTGAATAAAGTCTTGAAAGGCCTGTGTTCGTGCAGTGAAATATTGTGCTCCATGATCAAAAAAGTAAGGCTCAGCTCGTCGTGTCGACATGCGACCGCTTACCCCACGGGCTTTGTCAAAAACAGTGACCTCGGCATGATCTTTTAATAGATGTGCAGCTGATAAGCCGGATAAGCCGGCTCCGATGATAGCGATTTTTGTTATGACATAATTCCTGAAATAATAAGTGATAAAATAACGATGGCTGTGACCGAGCTACCAGTGTGAAAATACTGATGGCTGATCAGATCATCTTGCAACAGTTTAAGGTCAATGAGTAACAAGATAACAAAAGCAGCTACGGAGGACATTCGCTTGTTCAGACCCTAAAATGGTGACCAAGTTCGATGCTGAAGAGAGAATTTTATTATTATCGTAGTGTTGCATTAATTGTCTGCTTTTTTACTGTGTAGATCAAACTACTTGAAAATGGTCACTGCTAT
>JALIBN010000031.1 GCA_030576275.1 Pseudomonadota bacterium
TGCATATCGTGTATGTTTGTGGTCACGAGTAGCTATTCGCGTGCTAATGCCCATTGCTCACTTCTCTGCGACAACAACAGATGCGTTGTATCAAGGTATTCATGATTTACCGTGGGAAGATCATATCGATGCTGAAGGCAGTACGATTGCGGTTGAATTTAATAGTTTTCGCTCGAAAATTCATCATACACAATATGGTGCGCAGCGCGTAAAAGACGGTATTGTTGACCGTTTTCGTGAACAAACAGGCGAACGTCCTTCGGTTGAACTTTTACAGCCTGACCTTCGTGTTAATGTCTATCTTAAAAATAATCAAGCGATAGTCAGCATTGATTTATCCGGTGAGAGTCTTCACAAACGTGGTTATCGTGTACAAAATACGCCTGCACCATTAAAAGAACATTTAGCTGCAGCGATCTTACTATCTGCCGAATGGCCGCGTCTTGCTAAACAAGGCTGGGGTTTAATTGATCCTATGTGTGGTTCCGGTACGTTTTTAATTGAAGCTGCGATGATGGCAGCCGATATTGCGCCAGGTAATTTGCGTGATTATTTTGGTTTTACATATTGGAAACAGCACGATAAAGAAGCATGGAAACGTTTGAAAGCTGAAGCCGAACGTCGTCGTCATAGTGGACTATCAAGATTACCTGTTATAACGGGTGGTGATACCGATGCTAAAGCCGTTGAAGCCACTCGGGCCAACATTGCCGAAATCGGTTTATCAGATCGTATTACTGTAGAACAGCGTGATTTATTAGATTGGCCGTCACAGGCTAAATCATTACCCGTTAGTGGCATGGTGGTGTGTAATCCACCGTATGGTGAACGGATGGGTAATGTCTCTGAATTACATCACCTTTACGAAAGCTTAGGTAATATAATCAGTGAATCATTTCCAGCATGGCGTACAACACTGATTACTGATAATGATCAATTGGGTAAATTTACCGGTTTAACGATATTCGAACAATTCCCATTTGATAATGGACCGATTGCTTGCCAAGTATTGTGTTATCGGGCACCAAGACCAGTGTCATTACATTCGCAACGTGAAGAACAAGCAATGAAGGCTCTTGAGCTTGATGAAGAACAGGTGGTTCAGTCAACGTATGAACCTTCTGAACATGCCGCCATGTTTGCTAATCGTTTAAAAAAGAATCTAAAACATCTAAGTAAATGGGCCAAAAAGAACGATACTCGATGTTATCGTCTATACGATGCTGATTTACCAGAATATGCTGTGGCCGTTGATTTATACGGCGATTACGTTCATGTTCAAGAATATGCTCCGCCTAAATCAATTGATCCAGAAAAAGCTATGCAACGTTTGAATGATGTGATGGAAGTGATTCCTCATGTGTTGTCTCTGCCTGCGTCACATATCGTGCTTAAACTGCGACAAAAACAGCGTGGCACACAACAATATGAATCTCATGGCTCACAAAAACAACGCATTAAAGTGGTCGAATCTGGTTTGAGTTTTTGGATAAACTTAACTGATTATCTTGATACGGGTTTATTTTTAGACCATCGTATTACGAGGCAAATGATTGCTGACCAAGCGGCAGGTAAGGACTTTTTAAATCTTTTTTCCTATACCGGTTCAGCAACGGTTTATGCGGCTGCAGGTAATGCTAAATCGACTACTACCGTCGACATGTCTAATACCTATTTAGAATGGGCGCAAGACAACCTAGCCTTAAATGGTTTTATGGGTGAACCGCACCAATTTATTCGTGCGAACTGTTTAGAATGGTTAAAAACTGCTGAGCTAGCATCACAGCGATACGGCCTGATTTTCCTTGACCCACCGACGTTTTCGAATTCAACACGTATGGAAGGTGTCTTTGATATTCAGCGTGATCACGTATCACTGATTAAGATGACGGCAAACTTACTCACCAAGGATGGTGTTTTACTCTTTTCGACTAATCGTCGTGATTTCAAAATGGATAATGAAGCTTTTACCAATTTGACGATTAAAGATATTAGTCATGCGACCTTACCACAGGATTTTGAACGTAATCCTAAGATTCATTATTGTTGGTCGATAACTAAATCTTAGAACCTAATTATAGTAATTGAAAATGTCATCAATTAGTCATTATGGTGTAATAAAACTACAGTAGCCTGCTCTTTAAATTCTAAATGTATTTAGGGAGCAGTAAAATGTTAAATGAATATAATTCACTTCGTAATTGGCTCCGATCTGAACCAGCGCTCACTAAAAAATCTTCAGAATTTATATTACTACAAACTTATCAAGAGTGGTTAAAACGAACACTTTAACTCCACCAAACCTCCGATTAGTTAAACTCGCTCAATGTAGCTTTAATACCTTGCCAAAGTTGTTTATAGGTAATGCTAACAGCGAAAGACTTATCGAATGCTGGAAATGGTGCACGGTGATCCCCCATACGCTCAAGAACTGCGGCGTAGGGAATGGATGTTGATAAACCATTTTTTAACATGGCCGGTGAGTGTGTCAGCATGATGCGATGTAAACTACGACGCCGATCTACCATGGTAAAAAAGGCATGAAGACGTTTAGGTTTCAGTTTATGTTCTTTGAAATAATCACGCGTTTGTTCGAAGGTACGTAGTGATAAGTGAGTGGGAATAATAGGCACAAATAATGAATCTGCGGTATCAAATACTTGCTCAGTTAATTCAGAAAAACTAGGTGGACAATCAAGAATAATCAGTGCATATTTTTCGCTGAATTGCGCAATGATTTTACCGATAAGATTGTGCCTACCTTGACCGCTTTGTAAAGTCAGTTGCTGATCAAGATGACGATATGAAAAATCAGCTGGAATAATATCAAGATTTGCAAAATCG
>JALIBN010000032.1 GCA_030576275.1 Pseudomonadota bacterium
GTTGGATGCCTTAAGAAGAGGTGCATTCTACAGCCTAGTTTCGCTACGTCAACAGGAAGTTTTTCCTGATAATACCTGAACAGCTCTAACCAGATGAAGTCATTGTTAATTTTAATTTCATATGGTCATAATTTTGTAACAATTAATCATTCTAGGCACTACTTCGAACATAAACAGCTCACATAATCTAACTTTTATTGTGTTATTAATGCTGTTTACGAACCCATATACCGAAATATTCCATAAAAATTAACTTATACTTTCCTTTTCAGCCTGCTTATCATTCCAGTGATTTTCACATAATCACATTAACGAGTTGTTCTACGATGTTTATCAGTGCTCATAATTGCAGGGCCATCTAGCTAACTATAATAGATGCGACAAAGACTCACCCTTCTATGAAACTGAACTAGCTGGCGTTGTGTCAGTGCAAAGGAAGTAGGATCAAAACTTAGAGGAAGTTTAAATTTAAGAAAATAGGATATATATTAAATTACTTGTAAGTAATGAATATTGTATTGCCACCGATGCAGACTATGGATACTAGTATCGGTGGCAGTTGTTAGTTACTTGTAATACGGGCGAACTTTCTTTTACCAACCTGAAAAACAGCTTCGATCCCACGGGTAATAACTAGTGATTTATCTTCTACTTTCTCACCATCAATCTTAACTGCACCTTGCTTAATCATTCGGAGTGCTTCGGATGTGCTGACTGTTAAACCAGCCTCTTTAAGCAAATTTGCTATAGGCATTCCTTCGATGCCGACACCAAGCGTTATTTCCTGAATGTCGTCTGGCAATTCGCCTTTCTTAAATTGGTTATCAAAACCATCCCGTGCTTGCTGGCCTTCTTCTATACTATGAAAGCGTGTAACGATTTCTTGAGCAAAGTCTTTTTTGATTTCAATTGGATTATGCCCTGCTAACACTTCGTCTCGCCATTGCTGAATATCTTCGATACTTTTGAAGCTCAATAGATCAATATAGCGCCACATTAAGTCATCTGATATCGACATGATTTTACCGAAGATATCTTTCGGACTATCATTGATACCAATATAGTTACCCAATGATTTGGACATTTTTTGAACACCATCTAACCCTTCTAAAATTGGCATCGTCAAAATGGACTGCTGGGGTTTACCGTAAGCTTTTTGTAATTCACGGCCCATCAAAAGGTTGAATTTTTGATCTGTGCCACCTAATTCCACATCTGCATTTAATTCAACAGAATCGTAACCTTGTATTAATGGGTATAGAAACTCATGGATAGCGATAGGTTGACCACTCTTATAACGTTTATCAAAATCATCACGTTCTAACATTCTGGCAACAGTATGATTTGAAGCTAAACGAATCATGTCGGCCGATGAAAGCTTATTCATCCAATGAGAGTTGAAGACAACTGTTGTTTTCTCAGGATCTAAAATTTTAAAAACTTGTTCTTGATATGATTTAGCATTTTCTTGGACTTGTTCTGTCGTTAATGGCTTGCGAGTGACATTTTTACCTGTCGGGTCACCGATCATGCCTGTAAAATCACCAATTAAAAACAATATCTCATGACCCAAATCTTGGAACTGCTTTAGCTTATTTAACAAGACCGTGTGACCTAAATGAAGATCGGGTGCCGTTGGATCAAAACCAGCTTTAATACGTAACGGACGCCCAGTCTCAAGTTTTTCGATCAATTCGCTTTCGACCAAGATCTCTTGTGCGCCTCGTCTTATTATCGCCAATGATTCTTTTACAGAAATCATGATTATCTCCATTTAAAATTTAATTTTGGCGGCATAATATCATAAACCCTTATTTATAGATGACATCTAGCCACTTATGATTGTGAAATCCTTTCACTCCTTGCATCTATTTAGTATGAAAGTGTAAACGAAGATATAGGCAAAATAACTAACAAATGCTATCGTTTGATATGATTCACATTAGAAGAGATAATATTATGTTGGCAAAATTAGAAGATATGATCGTAGTAAACTTTAGTGGAGTTGTTTTTGCATTCGCCATTTTCTGGCTAGGTTTAATAGCATACGGCTTATTCAATCAATAAATAATTTCAAACACCCATAAAAAACCAGTCTCTATGACTGGTTTTTTATGGGTGAAGATAAAGTTCTATCTGCGCATATATTGATCCATATCAATGATTAACACCGTAAAACCAGTGATAATTTACTCATAGTATTTTTTATATTTACGGAGTGTGTCATGCATAAATTAGAACAAATTGTTATTGAAAATTTCACGTTAATTATCTTTTTATTTGCTCTATCATGGATTTGTTTAGTTGCTTATGGAGTTATCAAGTCTTAAATATAATCTATAATAAAACATGACTAAAGTTGTTTACACTATAGATAAATCATACCAATCGTAGTTCAAACTCAGCTGTTGCGTAACTCACGCCATTGATCAGTAACTCAACGAGGTGTGTTCCGGCATAATACTTACGAGTCGTTATTATTTTAAATGGATGGAGCTTGCTTAATGCGATCGTCTGTAGCCCATGTAGGGTAATATTTTTCCATTTAAAGACTTTACTTGTCATTGAACCATTGGCTTTGACATGATGAATTCTGTAATCAATAACCAGTTTTTGAGTTTTAACTGATTCCGATCGTAATAATGTTTCTATTTCAAGATCGTTGCCTAGTAACACGCTGGACTCAATTAGCTTAAATATTGGGGTTATCTGGGGATTTTTGCTATAGCCTAATAAAGCGAAAGCTTCGGAACACCCAGATTTCACCAAACTTCGCAAAGCATGACGAATTAGCCATTGCCGTTCTGCTGAAGCACCCACTGACCAAGATTGACACAAGCGAATCACCTTCGCAGGGTGATCTTTAGCAATATCATTCAGATTATTAGCGACAGACCTGCGAACATATAAGCTAGCATCATCTTTCAACTGTTCCAATATTGGAATGATTGGAGCGGGGTTATCACAAAACTGCGTTAACCTTTTACCCCAAGGTAATCGTGGGCGACTGCCCTCTGATGCTAATCGTCTTACATTTTCATCACTATCTCGAGCCCACATCAGAAGATGTTGATGTGTTAATACAAAGTGCTGAGTGATAAACGGACGAATGGCAAATTCAGCTGAGAATAACGGTGTCAGATTTTTTAATACATTTAATGCAATCTCTGGCTGATTTAATCCATACAATGATACATAATCAACTAATGGCCAAGCGGTAAAATGACCCCAACTATTAGCAGACGATAGTTCAGGCAAATGGTGTTTTACAGATATTAAGACATCGGCAGCATCAGCAAAATCCGCGGGTAAATAATCAGCCAATACGACGATTAAATGGTCAACGCGCTGTTTAAGCTCTAATTCATTCAGCCCCACCAGTGCTTGTTTAATAAATTGCTGTTGAGGAAAATCAGTCAGGCACATTGCTAATGCCTGACTGATTTGCGATATGGCTTGTTCACCCAGCATATCTTTCATGAGTTTTTGTTCACTCATGTTTTCATAACTCCTTACTTTTTTACGAACAAGGCGATAGATTCAACATGAGTTGTATGTGGAAACATATCCATAACACCCGTTGAAACTAGTGTGTAACCATGATTATTAACAAGTTCTCCGGCATCTCGTGCCAAAGTAGCTGGGTTGCACGAAACATAGACTAAACGTTCGGCACCTAATGCAGCTAATTGATGCAATACTTCAAAGGCACCACTGCGAGGTGGATCTAACAAAATCTTATTAAAACCGGCTTTCGCCCAAGGATAGTCTTTTAATTCTGTTTTAGTCAGATCGGCCTGCTCAAATGTTGCATTGGCAAGCCCGTTTTTTGCGGCATTGTCTCGAGCATGCCTTACTAAAGCTTCATCACCTTCTACACCCACGACTTCGGTTACTCGTTTAGCAAGCGGCAAGGTGAAATTACCTAGTCCACAGAATAAATCAAGAATACGGTCTCCTGCTGAAATCTCTAATAATTCCATCGTCCGTTTAATCATTTTCTTGTTAATTCCAGCATTAACTTGAGTAAAGTCATTGGGTTCAAATTCAAGATTTAGACCATCTTCCGGCGCGTAACTCAATTGTGGGTTTTCCGGCCACAATGGCGTTACGGTATCAGGTCCACCCGATTGTAAATAAATCCATAAATCATTGGCTTGGCCATAAGCAATCAAAGCCTGTTGATCTTGCTCAGATAAAGGGTCAAGATTTCTGAATACGAGGGCGGTGTGTTCATCATCCATGGCCACTTCAATTTGAGCGATTCGATTGTACCCTTCTAATTTGGCGATCATTTCACCTAACTCGGCTAAACGAGCACCGACACGGGGGTCTAACACTTCACAACGTTCTAATAAAGCAAGGTAAGGCGTGCCTTTTTCTCTAAAACCGACTAATACCCGTTCTTTTTTCGGCACATGTTTTACACCTAAACGTGCTTTACGACGATAGCCCCATAACGGGCCTGTCAAGGGTGCTAACCAGTGTTCTGGTGTGACATTACCAAAATGGTTTAAATGTTCTTCTAAGGTTTTTTGTTTTAAGGCTAATTGCGCTTCCGGTGCCATATGCATCAAACTACAACCACCACACACACCAAAATGCTGACATTTTGCATCAACGCGATCATTAGCCGCCTGTAATACCTCAATAGTTCGACCTTCATCATATTTACTATGCATTTTATTATAGACGAACTTAACCTGTTCACCTGCTAAAGCACCATCAATAAATACGGTTTTACCCTCTATTCTTGCTACGCCACGACCATCGTGGGATAAAGATTCAATATGAGTTTCAACAGGATCTTGCGGTACGCGTTGTCTGCGGTTAGTACGTCTTGCCATTTTTAATCTCTATTATCTAATCTAAGAAATAATTACATCTCTGTAAAAATCTCATTCTGAAATAAAAAATCCAGCGATGTAAAGACATCACTGGATTTTAGTAGCCTAATTTTATTGTTATTTTTGTTGCCAGAGTCCACTAGTTTGATACCACCAACCTGCAGCAGCATTACTGATCCAGCGACGAGCAAAGGTAGTTTGAATATCAACCTGCCATTCTGGATGACCATTAGCACGGGCAATTTCTGCATACAAAGCACTACGATCTTTATTTTCGTCTGCCACTAGGCCATTAACAGTATTACGATCTTTCAATGACACAACCTTAGCATCACGTACTGTAATCAAACCATTGTCTGTCAGGCCAATAGCCCCATTGACGTAATAGGCTTTCAGCGTTTCGTGACGAGCTTTCATACTATTTTGAATATCTGCAATTGCAGGCGAGTTGATATTTAAATTGGCTTCTGCTGCTACAGCAGGTGACATCAACCAATTCAAAACACTAACTGCTATTGGCATATTCACTGACGAAGAATCATTGGACTGCTCAGCTGGAACAGGCGCTACGAGAGGTTTAGTTTCTTCCCCCCAAACATCTCCGATAATCCTATCGGCAGCTTTCTCTGCGGCAGCCGCTGGAAAATAAATATTAATCGTCACACATGACACTAACATCAGCCCTGCCATACTACTGCTTAACCATTTAAATAACGTCATTTTGTTTTCCTTTACTCAATTACGGGGCCAGAACTTTGGCTCACCACTTTTAACCGTTCAATCAAATCCGGCCAATCAACTTGCCAAGTATAGCCCACTACATTAATGCGTGGCGGCAAACCGCCACCTTTTACAATGTAATAACCTTGTTTAGCTTCGCCTACTCCTGACATTGCACAGATTTCATTGCGAAGTATGCAGTTTAGACCTAATTTTTGATACGAGAAATCCTCAAAGAACCGTAAAAAACTGCGAGATAATATGCCACCGACACCACCACCAATCTGTGATAAATTGTCGATCGCTTTTTGACTAATGCGTCGCTGACTTTTATCCCCTTCTGGTGTAGCAAAGTATGCGTCAAATTGCACGGGCTGCCAGTTTGACAATCGTAAGTCGCTCAAACGCCCATCTAATTTGCCGGTTATTTTACCAAAATCGAATGTTTGTGTGAGTATTTCTAAGTCGAGTCCAGTTAGATCGATATTGGCATGGAGTTGCGGCAGAGCGCCAAAGGGTTTGTCTAAACGTAAATCACGAATTACGGTTGTGCCTTCAAACAACTTAACCATTAACGCACCATCAACTTGAAGCTGCTGATTAAAATAGCTAACTTTTGGAATAACACCCGATAACTTGCCATGTAATAAAGGCCAACCTAGTGCAGCACTCAATGATTCCATTGAGATCGGTGTTACTAAACCATCAAACGACCACTGTGTTTTATGATCGAATGCATTGTGTAAACTGAGTTCATTGACTAACAAAGCACCATCTAAAATGGGTAACGACCATGGTTCTATAAGCGAAAGTGAAGATGATTGTGCTTGTATTTGCAGGTTTGATTCACCAAATGGCACTGCATATACATAGCCTCCCTGCCAGGCTAATTTAGATTGGGTTATGGTTGGGTTATTTGACCAAGCAATATCACCATTTAAATCATAAATGCCAAAGCGACTTTTTTCGTCATCGATAAAAACCTTATCTAAATTTACTGATAATTGATAGTTATCTGCTTGCTGCGTAAATAACAACCCAAACTGCCCTGCGATTTCCAACTTATCTGCCGCCGTACCTAACGCAAAGGGTTGCAACCATACAGAATAAAATCTAGCTAAATCAGCATCTTTAATAGTGATATCTAATGCTTCATTTTTTTGCAAGCTACCCGAATATGAACCATTGAGTTGTACTATATTATCGTGATTTATTTGAACATCACTAATCTCAAGATACTGCTCAGTACTCTGCCATTGACCCTTAGCCTGTAATGACAAGGCTGCATCATTAAAATCGACAAATATAGGCTCAGCATATGCTTGACCGGAGTTCAATGTAATATCGGTATGCCACTGCCATGTTTTTTTTTGCAGTGCCAGATCTAGCAATAAGTTCATAGCGACATTTTCAGTGACATACTTACCCAGTCCATCGCTCAAAGTCAGTGCTGAGGTCTTTAAGTTAAGCTTAAGTTGGTTCACTTGTTGCTTATGACCGCTCAAGTTTGCTTGTACCTCGATATTTGAATCAAAGCTCCAGTCCGTTAGCATAGACTTTTGTACTTCATCTAAATAAGGAGATATATTTTGGATTAAGTTGGCTAACGAGGCTTCCGTCGTTGTCACTGTAACCTGCCAATGTTGTTTGTCGTAATTAGCTATTACTGTGAAGTCTGCATCTGCAAATTTTAAGTTAGAAACCGACAATTGATAATATTCTTGTTCAGGCATTGCTTTAAGTGAAAATGCTATGCTCTGAGAACCGAACTCTTTATGAATAAATCCAAGTTTGCCTGCAGCGCAGTTAGCGTGTGCAGAGAGAAGTACTAATTTCGTACACTGTAACGTTACTTTTTTGAGCAAGCCAATCGGTTGAGCAATTACAATCGAATCTGCGCTACCTTCAACAATCAAGCCCTGTTTTGTTAATTGCAAGTTAACAACTAAATTTTGAGCACTTAGGTCGTCAAAGGCCCAATGAGCAACCGTTAATTTAAACTGATCACTCGCAAATGCAATGCACTGCCAAAGGACTAACACCGCCGCAAAAAAAACCAGCCATGTTGAAGTATTTTTCATTATTCGGCTGGAAAAACACCTGTTGAAAGGTAGCGGTCGCCACGATCACAGATGATACTGACAATCACAGCATTAGATACAGTCTCTGATAATCGTAACGAAGCAGCCACTGTTCCACCCGAAGACACACCACAGAAAATACCTTCTTCAGTAGCCAAACGACGCATGGTATTTTCTGCAAGATCTTGTTCCATATCAATAATTAAATCGACTCGTTCTGGCTCAAAAATCGTCGGCAAATATTCTTTTTGCCAGCGACGAATGCCAGGAATACTAGCGCCATCAACTGGTTGCACACCTATTATTTGAATATTAGGGTTTTGTTCTTTAAGATAGCGTGATGTGCCCATTATAGTGCCGGTTGTGCCCATTGCACTGACAAAATGGGTTATTTCACCATCAGTATCACGCCAAATTTCAGGTCCTGTCGTTTTATAATGAGCCAAAGGGTTATCAAAATTAGCAAATTGATTAAGTACTTTGCCCTTTCCTTGATTTTGCATTTCTAGCGCTAAGTCTCGAGCGTTTTCCATATTTTCCGTTAAGATAATTTCAGCGCCATAAGCACGCATTGAAGCCCGTCGCTCTACACTCATATTTTTAGGCATCAATAAAATCATTCGATAACCTAAAATCGCGGCGACCATTGCTAAGGCAATACCTGTATTACCACTGGTTGCCTCAATTAATGTATCACCAGCTTGAATATCTCCACGCGCCTCAGCTTGCCGGATCATCGACATGACGGGTCTATCTTTTACAGAACCTGCTGGATTATTACCTTCTAGTTTTACTAAAATAATATTGGATGTTTCACCTGGTAAGCGTTGTAATCTCACTAAAGGCGTATTGCCAACAAAGGCTTCAATTGTAGGATACTGTTTCATTGTTGTCGTTCCATTAATATCACATAGGCAATGGCATATTCTAACTCATCACTCAAACTCAGGAGGCTACGCCCAATATTCAATTCATCCAACAGCTTTTGACCACGTTCATAAAAAGTTAATTCAGGCTTGCCATATTCATTATTACTCACTGCAATATGACGTAAACTTAGGCCGTCCCGAAAGCCGGTACCAAGAGCTTTTGCTGTTGCTTCTTTAGCAGCAAACCGTTTGGCTAAAAATGCGGCGGGTTTATTTGCTTGCTGGAAAGATGCAAACTCACTATCACTTAATATACGATGAGCAATCTTATCGCCATGTTTATCTAATAATAGCTGCATCCTAGGAATATGGACAAGATCCGTACCTATGCCAAAGATCATCCGCGGCGTGCAGTCTGCATTAGTTGTTTCATTTCACGTACCGCGGATTGAAAACCAGTGAACATCGCTCTAGCTACGATGGCGTGACCAATATTCAGTTCGATAATATCAGGAATTTCTGCAATAGCACCAACATTATGGTAATTCAAGCCGTGACCAGCATTGACCTGTAAGCCTAGTTTGGCGGCGTATTGAACGGCGTCAATAATAATGTTTAATTCGTGGTGCATCTCTGCAGGCGTTTCAGCATCGGCATAACGACCTGTGTGTAATTCAATCACCGGTGCACCACATTCAAGAGCCGCATCAATTTGAGCCATATCAGGATCAATAAATAATGACACGTTGACTTTAGCGGCCGCAAGCCGTTGGCAAGCCTCTTTCATTCTTGATAGCTGGCCGCTAACATCTAAGCCACCTTCTGTTGTAAGTTCTTCTCGGCGCTCAGGGACTAAACAGCAATCAGCTGGTCGATATAATTCAGCAATGGCAAGCATCTCATCGGTTACCGCCATTTCCAGATTCATTTTAGTCTGTAAAATATCCGATAACATTGCCACATCACGTTGCTGAATATGGCGACGGTCTTCTCGTAAATGCAAGGTTATACCGTCGGCTCCTGCTTGTTCAGCTTCAATTGCCGCCTGAATAGGATCAGGATAACGCGTTCCTCGCGCTTGTCTTAACGTGGCTACATGATCAATGTTGACACCCAGTAGAATCGCCATATTTTTGTCTTAACCTTATAAAATTAATTTTTGCTCGCGTACTGCTGAAGATCAATGAAAAGCTGTCTGCTTTGTAATGGTTTACCACCTAGATAAAAATATATCACGGTTCGCATCACGCGTTTTATTTCTTGTAAGCTTTGTTGATCGAAATCAGATTCGTTTATTAAATGCCGAAGACTGCGCCCAGAAATCATAGGTAAATTTACACCTTGTTGCCAACGCATTAGGCCCGCATCAGCTTGATAATAATACTGTTGCTGATCTTCTATTAACAGGCCATTTTCATATTCAATATCAAGTACCAAACCGTAGCCTAAATGACCCAATAAGTTTTTCTCAAATAAACGGAGAATAATTTCTGTATTGTCTCGCTGATGTAAACTCAATAAGGTTTGTTGATAGGCATTAAAAACATCTGGTTCTGCTACGTGAGGACCCAATAGCCTGACTATCAACTCATTAATATACAGGCCACATAAGGCGGCATCAGCTTGTAAAATATATCGTGCTGATAACGCTTCGACAGCAGTTAATGAGTATAAGTCACCATGGCCAAACCATGATAATAACAAGGGTTGATAAAGCTGTAATAAACCTGCTTTATTGCCTTTTTTTTGATTTAGGCCCTTAGCTACGATGCTGACCCGCCCATATTGTTCACTAAATACATCTAGCAAAGCACTATTCTCGCGGTAAGGCCGTTGATGTAAAACAAATGCGGGCGTTAATTCAACCTTCAAGATTCGCTCAAACTGAAAAGCTATTAAAGCTCGTCGTTATAACCCAGATTTTTTAACATGCGTTCATTGTCGCCCCAACCTTCACGTACCTTGACCCATAAACGTAAAAAGACTTTTTTACCAAATAGACTTTCCATTTCAAGTCGTGCATCTTTACCAACAGATTTGAGTAATTCGCCCCCCTTACCAATGACAATAGCTTTCTGACCGCTACGTTCTACATATATAACCGCACCAATTCGATATAAGTTTTTTTCGTCATCAAACTGTTCTATTTCGACAGTAATCGAATAAGGTAACTCTTGTCCTAAGTGACGGAATAACTGTTCACGTACCAACTCTGCAGCTAAAAAGCGAGAACTACGATCGGTTAGCTGATCTTCAGGAAAGATTAAATCGCCTTCAGGCATCAGTTTTTTAATTTCAGCTTCTAATTGTTCAAGATTGACACCTTTGCGAGCAGAAATAGGTAGCACGTTAGAATAGTTATATTGAGCAGCTAACTTTTCAATATGGGGCAACATGACTTCTTTATCAGCTAATTTATCCATCTTATTGATGACTAAAATTACTGGTGCTTCAGCATTAGCTTTTATGCGAACTAAAACTTGCTCATCTTCTTCCGTCCAATTCATGCCATCTACAACAAACAAAATAACATCGACATGATCTATTGAAGAGGCTGCTGCACGATTCATATATTTATTCATCGCTCGCTTATCATCAATATGCAAACCAGGTGTATCGACGTAGATCAATTGGCTATCGTCAGTAGTTTTAATGCCTAAAATACGATGGCGGGTTGTTTGTGGACGACGTGATGTAATGCATAACTTCTGCCCTAAAACACGATTAATCAGGGTCGACTTACCCACATTTGGACGACCAATAATGGCTACATAACCTGATTTAAACGTACTGTCTTTCATAATTTATCTTCTATTAGTTTCAATGCTCGCTCGGCGGCTGTTGTTTCAGCTTTACGATGGCTACTGCCTTGAGCAATGATGAGTTTTTTTAATATTGCCACTTGGCATGAAGCTTCAAATAAGGGTTCATTATCAGCCCTTTTGACTTCTTTAACACTGTAGAGCGGCAAAGGTTGTTTACGGCTCTGTAATAACTCCTGTAAACGCGTTTTTGCATCTTTCACCACTTCATTGACATCAATGGCAGATAGTCTTTCCTCATACAATCGCAAAATAAGTGATTTAACTACTTCAAGACCGCTATCTTGATACAAGGCGCCAAAGATGGCTTCAACGGTATCAGCTAAGATAGATTCTCGTCGGTAACCACCGCTTTTTAATTCGCCAGGTCCTAGAATCAATACCTCTCCCAAGCGTAACTCTCTGCCTATTTCAGCCAAAGTGACACCTTTAACCAAAGAAGCACGTAAACGGCTTAATTTACCTTCTTTAACTTGTGGAAAACGGTTAAATAATGCTTCAGCAATCACGAAACTTAAAATAGCGTCACCCAAATACTCCAAACGTTCATTATTGCGAGATGCCGCACTGCGATGAGTTAACGCTTGTTGTAATAATGTTATATCACTAAAATTTATCTGCAACTGTGTACATAATGATTTTTGTCCCGCTGTGATCATTTACCTAGAGGCTCTTCGACATCTATTTCTTCGTGGAAGTGACCCACTAAACTAATCTGTGCAATGAAGGGTTCTCGCACCTCATAATCGATCACGACTTTTTTCACACTATAATTGTCTCGACCAGGTATAAACTCCATATTATCTGATTTGACATTAAACACATATCCGGTGTCAAAACGCTTTTCAAATAGCACTTTAACCTGTTGTTTAGTTAAACTATTTTCTTTCAACTCAACTTTCATTGATTCCATAATCTGAACTACACTGAAATATTCTTGATACATAGGAATAAGGCGCATGGCAACCGTAGCAAAAAAAGCAATAATACCTAAAACTACTGCCCAACCTATTAGTGTCATTCCACGTTGTTTTTTCATCTCATTTACCTTTAGTTAATATTATCACCCAAACGGTCCCATACGATCCCGCCAGTATTCCAATCCCAACTCATCCATATAAAAAAGGCTTTGCCCACTAAATTAGCTTCAGGTACCGTGCCCCAAAAGCGACTATCATTACTATTATCACGATTATCGCCCATTACAAAATATTCCCCTACTGGGACGACCATTTCACCTTCAATCAAACGCCTGCTGGGGTCAATCAATAATTCATGTGTATGCTCACCTAAAGTCTCTACATGTAATTCACTATTGTCCGGCACAAGGCCTAATAGGCTTACATTTTTTTCTTTTGGTTCTTGAACAATAGCTTTGCCATTAATATGAATCGTTTTATTAAAGTAGCCAACCTTATCACCAGGTAGACCCACCACCCTTTTTATATAATCAACTTCTGGGTTTTTAGGGTAACGAAATACAACTACCTCACCACGCTGAGGTTCAGCCACATCGATAATCTTAGTATTCAAAACAGGTAAACGAACACCATAAGCAAATTTATTCACTAAGATAAAGTCGCCAACATGCAATGTAGGCAACATCGAGCCTGATGGAATTCGGAAAGGTTCGGCAATAAATGACCGAATAACCAACACTACCAAAATGATAGGGAAAAAAGACCGTGCGTATTCCACAATCAATGGTTCTTTGGCATTTTTAACTCTGTTTGGTGCCCAGAAAATACTATCCAATAGCCAGATGATGCCAGTCACAAAGACTAGGGTGACCATGATCGCAGGGAAGCTCACAAATAAATATCCTTTTATTACTTTTTAGATAATTGTAAAACGGCTAAAAAAGCTTCTTGTGGCACATCGACCTTACCTATAGATTTCATCCGCTTTTTACCTTTCTTTTGTTTGTCTAATAATTTACGTTTTCGAGACACGTCACCACCATAGCACTTAGCTATTACATTTTTACGCATCGCTTTAACAGTTGAGCGCGCAATAATGTGACCACCAATAGCAGCTTGAATGGCAATATCAAACATTTGTCGCGGAATCAATTCTTTCATCTTTTCGACTAAGTCCCGTCCTCGTGAAACACTCTGTTCTCGATGTACAATCATCGATAAAGCATCTACACGTTCACTATTAATCATCACATCCAACTTCACCAAGTCGGCTTGTTGGAACCTAATAAAATGATAGTCTAAAGACGCATAACCACGACTCACCGATTTTATACGGTCAAAGAAATCAATCACCACTTCATTCATTGGCAACTCATAACTCAGCGCAACTTGTTTACCCATGTATTGCATAGATTTTTGTACACCACGCTTTTCTATACATAAGGCAATAACAGCACCAAGATGTTCTTGTGGCACTAAGATATCTGCCATTACAATCGGCTCACGGACTTCATCGATCATATTAGGTTCAGGTAACATTGCAGGATTTTCAATGTTTATAATATCGCCTTTACCCGTTAATACTTCAAAGACTACCGTAGGTGCGGTGGTAATAAGATCAAGATCATATTCACGTTCTAAACGTTCTTGAATGATCTCCATATGCAATAAACCTAGGAAACCACAACGAAAACCAAAACCTAATGCTTGGGAATTTTCTGGTTCAAAAAACAGGGAGGCATCATTAAGTCGTAATTTACCTAATGCATCACGAAAGGATTCAAAATCCTCGGAGCTTACTGGAAATAATCCAGCGTATACCTGCGGTGTGGCAGATTTAAACCCAGGTAGCATTTCTGTTGCGCCACGATGGGCATGAGTCAAAGTATCACCCACCGGCGCACCATCAATATCTTTCACTCCAGAAATGACATAACCAACTTCGCCACAATACAAAGAAGTTTTAGGCTTTCGTTTAGGAGTGAAAATACCTAATTGTTCGATTTGATACTCTTGCCCTGTTGACATCACTTTAATTTTATCACGCGTTTTCATAGAACCTTGCATGATTCTGACCAATGAAATGACACCCACATAGCTATCGAACCATGAATCAATTATCAGTGCCTGTAATGGCCCGTCTGGGTCGCCTTTGGGCGCAGGAATCCGTTTAACCAACGCTTCTAATAGATCTTCAATGCCTAACCCCGTTTTGGCACTACATTGCACCGCATCCATAGCATCAACACCGATAATATCTTCTATTTCTTGTGCCACTCGATCAGGCTCAGCTGATGGTAAATCGATCTTATTTAGTACGGGTACAACTTCAAGACCAAGATCGATCGCGGTATAACAGTTGGCAACACTTTGGGCTTCTACGCCTTGGGCCGCATCAACGACGAGTAATGCACCATCACATGCCGCTAAGGAACGTGAGACTTCATAAGAGAAATCGACATGGCCGGGTGTATCGATAAAATTGAGATGATATGTTTCACCATTGCGAGCCTTATAGTCCAATGAGACACATTGCGCTTTAATGGTAATACCGCGCTCTTTTTCAATGTCCATTGAATCAAGCACTTGTGCTGACATTTCTCGAGCGGACAAACCACCACAGACTTGAATGAAACGATCTGCTATCGTTGATTTACCGTGATCTATGTGAGCAATGATAGAAAAATTTCGGATGTGATCCATGAAGTTAAAATAACCTTTTAAACAGTAAAAAAATCGGCCGGAACAATTGTTACCGGCCGATTTTATATAATTAAAGCTGGATTTTACGGCAAAACATCCTTTCTGTCCCGCTTAGCGTTCAATGCCTAAATCTAACTAGGCCTGTTTATGATTTGGCGCTCATTAGAATTTATATGTTCTTTTCGTCTATTTAGGCAAAAAACACCTTTGTAGTTTTCATAGTTAACACGTTTCTAATTGTCGACGATTGAGTGACCAAGACTCTCAAAATCCGCTAGCACCTAAAATCAGTCCTTTTGTTCAATTTTTACGGCTAGGAATATTGCACCTTCTCCTCGTTGAACGAGAACTGGAATAGCTTTATTTACAGGTAGTTCCTTAGCAATATCTAAAAATTGTTTAGCATTGTTAATTTTCTGATTATCAATGCTCATAATAATATCACCAGGGCGCATACCCGAGGCTGATGCTGGGCCTTGATTAATATTCGCAACCAGAACACCGCCTTCAGCAATGCCATATTGTTCACGTTGTTTTTCGTCTAAATTAGCAACTTCAATTGCTAGTCGCTCATCAATTAATCGCCCTTTGTTGGCATTTGTTTTAACAATTTCTTTATCCTCAGGAAGCTGTTCAATGATCACGTCCATTGTTTTACGATTATTATTGCGCATCACTTCTACCGGTATCGTCTCACCAATTTTTGTTCTACCAACAATCGGTGGTAAGTCAGATGAGGTAGGTACGTTTTTTCCATCAAATTTCAAAATAACATCACCCGCTTCGAAGCCCGCCTTAGCTGCTGGGCTATCAAGTAAAACTTTTGAAATTAAGGCTCCTTGAGGTTTACTCAAACCAAAAGATTCAGCTAATTCACCTGTTACATCTTGAATGACCACCCCTAACCAACCACGACTAACAAAGCCTTGTGACTTAATCTGGTTAACAACATTCAATACAACATCCATGGGGATCGCAAATGACAAGCCCATAAACCCACCCGTACGACTATAAATTTGTGAATTAATGCCTATCACTTCACCGTCTAAATTAAATAATGGGCCGCCCGAGTTACCCGGATTAATAGCAACATCAGTTTGAATAAATGGCACGTAACTTTCGCTTGGCAAACTACGACCTAATGCACTGACAATTCCTGCTGTAGCAGAATGGTCAAAGCCAAAAGGTGAACCAATTGCCAAAACCCACTCACCCACTTTCAAATTAGTTGAATCACCTAATTTAACAGCCGCCAAGCCAGTAGCTTCGACTTTTAGTAAAGCGACATCACTACGTTCATCACTTCCTAAAACTGTAGCTTCAAGTTCGTTACGATCGCTAAAACGGACAATAATTTCATCTGCATCTTTAATGACATGATAGTTAGTTAGAATATAACCATCAGATGATAAGACAAACCCAGAACCTAAGGAATGTGCTTGATAGGGTGCTGGAGATTGATTGGGCGCGTCAAAAAAATGCTTAAACAATTCATCAAATGGCGTGCCTTCTGGGATTTCAATACCTGGCGGTAATTGCGGCATCGCTCGTTTTTCATCATTTTTCATCGTGGTACTAATATTGACCACTGCCGCCGCATTGTCAGAAACTAATTCCGTAAATTCTGGTAAATTTCCAGCACTAACATTGATAGTTATTAACATCCAAGCAAAACTGGCGGTAAGGAGTGTCCAAATTTTATATTGCTTCATAGTTATTCCTCTATAATTTTGGCTTGAAAGCCGTCTTTTTTGTTTGCTAAATGTAATTTAACCCAATAAAACCCTACAAATAGACCGCTTAACCCACCAAAGATTTCGATGGCTTCATTAAAATTTAAAGCCCGCGCACCTGCCGCTATAACAAACATTAAAGCTAAAGGTAAAATGTACATCAAAAAAGCGCCTTGTAATAAGGTTTCTTCCGGAATGGCTAATTGCACTTGTTGTCCGATTTTTACATCGCCTGTTTTTAAAACTGCAATACTCGAAAAACGTTTACCTACATGTTTCGCTAACATACCTGTTCCACAGCCTTGTCTAACTTGGCAGCCGCTACAGGTAGATTGCCGCTCAGCTTCAAGCCAAACCATCTTGTCATCACTCCTTACTACTTTAGCTGATTGTTCAATCATTGTTATTCATGCAAAACATATTGAATTGAATTACCCACTTTTTCGACTGTACGCTGTGGAACCTCACCAACAATTGTCACAAAGTGGCTATTGATAATCGTACCAAAGGCATTGGTTGTACCCATTTTGGAACCGCCACGTAGGTGACTATGCTGGGCACGGATCTTTTCCATAAAAATAGAAATCGAATTTAAGCCATCGCTGTACACATGTTGTTCAATGGATGCACCATTTTTTGCCATTAACCGGTTTTGTTGTGCCACTAGCGTAAAACCTTTTGGCATCCACGCTATTTGCCAAGGTGAACTAGCTTTATTTGCCATTGTTTTTGTTGCCATGACTTGTTCCGCACGATTCCAAGTCATTTCATTACCTTGGTTCTGAGCTTGGAGTAATGCCTCTGGAATATCATGGCCCATTTCTACCGATGAAAAAGCAACTGTTTCCAACACCTCATTCTGATCATCGACTAAATCAGATTGTAATAATAAGTCACTATCCTTATCGACCCATAAGTGATACCCATATCTATAATTGTCGACAGGCATTACCCTTAATTCTTGTGTGTGGTGGCCTGCGATCCGCTCTTCTCGGCCTAGAGAAAACTGATAATAAGCGGAAGCTAAATTCAATCGATTCAGAAAGTCACCCGGAAACCCCAGCCCTAACGGTCGGTGGTCAGGTTGCACTCTTTTACCTTCAGGATAGATACACGTCATCATTTCATTATTGCGAATAACTTCTCTCGCAACGCCATTCAATGAGACTAACCGTTCGATTTCACCTTGTTGGTTAGCCCGATGAATAATCCGAATAGATTGCATTGTCTTACCTGTTCGATAAGAAAAAACGCCCTCGTAATTAAGCTGTTTTGCTACTTCATCCATGCGCTGTAATAGTGTTACTTCATCATCTGCATAAGCAATTTGGCTCATTAATAACAAACAGCAGCTTATGGCAACATGAAGTAAAGCCCGCATATTTATTGCCCCACATCATAAGAAACAACGCGCGCATATGAAAACACACTTGATGCTCCGGCATATTCATTGTGATTAACTAAATAGGTATTTAAACGTTCTTCAACTTCTTGCTGACCTACTGTCCAACGATTACCTGCTTGAGCAACGGTCATCGACTGTGTAGGAGCTTCGATTGAGGCTACCGCTGTAACAGGTCTTAACTGAATTTGTGACTGATTCGTCAACCCCATCACTGCCATTGCACCAACTGATGCCGCAAGCGCTAAACCAGTAGCTTGTTTCCAGAATTGTGTTGGAAATGGAATAACTAATGCCTTTCGTTTCTGGGGTAACGTTATCGCTGGCTCATCTAATATGGCATCCGCTATACGGCCTGTTAAATCTACGGCTATATTTTGTGACATATGACCATGCAATACATCGCTTACAAGCTGGTGTCGTTGAAACTGTGCTCTTGCTGCGTCATTGGTGCTTAATAGTTGCAAGGCTTGCTTTAATTCATTGCCCTTGAGTTCACCATCAACTAATGCAGACAGTAATTCGTTTTGATTGGCTGTCATTATCATTCCTCTTCACTCATTATTTGGTTTATTTGTTTTTCTATAGCTTCTCGTGCACGAAAAATTCGTGACCGTACAGTACCTATCGGGCAATCCATTACCTGTGCAATTTCTTCGTAACTCATACCTTCAAACTCCCGTAATCGAATCGCCGTTGCCGTATCTTCAGGCAAGTCCTGTATCGCTTGCTGGATAGCATGCTCCAATTCAGTACTAATCAAATTACTCTCTGGCGTTTCAAATTCTTTTAATTCTGGCGCATCGTAATAATTAGTAGCGTCAAGTGCATCGACATCCATTGCTGGCGGTCTTCTTGCACGTGCAGTCAAATGATTTTTAGCCGTATTGATTGCAATTCGATATAGCCATGTATAGAAAGCACTATCACCACGAAAGTTCGGGATAGCTCGATATGCTTTGATAAAAGCTTCCTGAGCGACATCCAAAGCTTCTACCGGATCGTGTACAAATCCAGTAATGACATGCACAATCCGTTGCTGATACTTTAAGATCAATACATCAAATGCTTTTTTATCACCCTCTTGCACACGTTGCACTAGCTCTAAATCCACATTCATCCTTCGAGCCCGCACACTCCGACTTGCCGGCGATTCTTTTTATTTGTTATCTGATTGACCATAATGAATTAACTTTGTTCCCTAAGAACTGTAAATATACTACAAATGCCGATGTTCAATGGACCAACAATTATTTAATAAATAATTTCGTGGCAAGGTTATTTTTGCAGTGTTACTCAAATGCCAAAAATTAAGCATCACAATATGTCAAAGTTCAACCTGAACAGTTGATTTCTGGCGACCCCAATAACCTCATTCTGACGCTCAGTCAGAATCAGCTGTAAAGTGTAAACCTTTGAAGTTAGAGATGCAGATTTCATATGAATGATACCTCTCCTAGATTTAGCAATTCACCGTTACTCTCAGACATCATTCTTGCTATGTTACAAGAAAATATAACGTAGATAAAAACATTAAAGTGCTCTTGCCAATGAACCTAGGCGATGCCAAGCATAATTATGTTGCTAATTTAGGACTTCTCTTTATGGTAAAAGCTACAAAACACCATGACTTTATATTTAGTAATTTCAAATTATAATTATAAAACTACAATCCGATTATTTTGCTAAAAATCCATTGAATGATTTCCATAATGATTTAAGTAGCTTTTGAATGCCGCGATTTACAGATGCTACGTTATACTTCATATTAACTACACTTTAATTACGCTCTTATTTCTATCCAGTAACAGGCCTTATGACTGCATCTCATCACTTTGACGTTCTTATTATCGGTAGTGGCTCAGCAGGTTTAAGTTTAGCCCTACAACTCGCCGACCATGCCCAAGTGGCTGTGCTTGCAAAAGGCCAGCTTGAAGAAAGTGCATCACTGTATGCCCAAGGTGGCATATCTGTCGTACTGGATCAAGCAGATTCACTACAGTCACATATTAAAGACACCTTAGACGCAGGTGCGGGCTTGTGCAATGAAGAAACGGTTCGTTTTACCGTCGAACATGCCCGTGAGAGCATCGAGTGGTTAATTGATCAAGGTGTTTCGTTTACGAAAGATGGCGCCACATCAGAAACATACCATCTCACTCAAGAAGGAGGCCATAGTCATCGTCGTATTATTCATGCCGCTGATGCCACTGGCCGGGAAGTAGAGACAAGTCTACTGAGTAAAGCAAAAGCACATTCTAATATTCATTTATTTCCATATCATATTGGTATTGATCTCATTACCAGTAGTAAACAATTCGGCGAAGAAGAGAACCAGTGTCTTGGCTGTTATGTATTAGATATTAAAACCGATACACCGCTCACCTTTACGGCTCCTGTAACTGTTATGGCTACCGGAGGTGCAGGAAAAGTCTATCTGTATACCAGTAATCCCGATGTTTCTACCGGTGACGGTATTGCTATGGGCTGGCGAGCGGGTTGTGATGTTGCTAATATGGAATTCATTCAATTTCATCCCACATGTTTGTATCACCCTAAAGCCAAGTCATTTTTAATCAGTGAAGCCTTGCGTGGTGAAGGCGCTAAGCTATTATTAGCCGATGGTAGGCCTTTTATGGAAGGTTTTCATCCACAAGCTGAACTTGCACCAAGGGATGTGGTAGCTAGGGCTATTGATCATGAAATGAAGCGACTGGGCGATGATTGCGTCTATCTCGATATCAGTCATAAACCAAAAGCATTTATCGAAAGTCACTTCCCAACCATATATCAACGGTGTTTAGAGTTTGGCATAGACATGACATGTGAACCGATTCCTGTTGTACCTGCGGCTCATTACACCTGCGGCGGTTTGCTTACCAACTTAGATGGCCAAACAAATATTCTAGGGCTCTATGCTATTGGTGAAACAGCTTATACCGGTTTGCACGGTGCTAATAGAATGGCCAGTAATTCACTATTGGAATGTTTGGTTTTTGCCCGTTCAGCTGCACAGCATATTAAACAAAACATGCCCTTTAAAAACAGTAGCTCCAATATTCCAGCATGGGATGCCAGCCGTGTCGAGCCAGCAAAAGAAGCTATTTCTATCAGCCACAACTGGGATGAACTGCGTCGCTTCATGTGGGATTATGTGGGAATTGTCCGCAGTAATGAACGCTTACATAAAGCGCAATTACGCTTAAATTTATTACAGCAAGAAATTGAAGAGTATTACAGCCAACATCGCATCAGCAGTGACTTATTAGAATTACGCAATCTCGCCGACATTGCAGAGTTGATCATTACTTCTGCATTACAACGTAAAGAAAGTCGTGGCTTACATTACACGCTTGATTACCCTGACATCGATAATAGCAAGCCAGCAGCAGATACCATTATTTTTGGAAAGTCTTAGGCGACTTTAAATACACTCGGAGTTGCCTAAATAACTGTGTATCAACTGCATCATCCATTATCGTTACCACATCACATTGCCAAAAATAACGATGTTTGAAATAAAGGATTACAAGTTGAGGAGTGACAAAACTACTCATCAAACTTAAGCCTGACTTCGCAGACTCATCCGAGTAATGCAACGACCAACCTTTATCAGCATGATAATTAATACTGACAATTGACTTTCTAGGCTTTAACCATTGATGTTGCTGGGCATAATAGATAAAACTCGTTAACAATAATGCTGAGGCAAATAACGACCACCAAGATATTACAAGTAAACTCAATAACGTCACTAACATCACACTATGAATAATTATTAAATAGACTAATAACTTTCTAGATCGACCAATCACCATACTATTCATTAAACTGATTCCATTCTGTTTACAGACTCAACTAATATACAATAAGCAGACTTTAATCTAAGCTGAAGCACATTATGACTCCAAATGAACACGCACATGCAAACTCTTACTTTATGACATTAGACCAACTCGGCGTATTAGAGGTTGAGGGGGAAGATGCCCAGAGCTTGTTACAAAATCTACTCACCAATGATGTTGCTGCTTTAGCAGTTAATCAAAGTCAGCTCACCGGATTGTGTAATCCTAAAGGCCGTTTGTTAGCAATCTTTTTACTACTTCGCCGTAGTAGTGGTTATCAATTAATATTGCCCAAAGTAATGATTGCAGGCTTACAACAAAGACTCACTATGTATATCTTACGCTCTAAAGTAACGATTACTGATGCTAGCGATAATATGACGTGCATGGGCTTAACACTCGCCCCCAATGGTATTATCAACTCGCGAGTATTACCTGAAGATCTCTATCAAGCCTCGGAACATGACGATAGTGTATTGATTAAATATCCTGGAAGCCAACCACGATTTTTATGTATCGGTTTATCAAGTCAAGTGACCACTTTCACAGCAGAGCTACTTGAACAAGATTGGCAACTTGCCGCTGAGTCGGACTGGGAATTACTCGATATAGAAGCCGGATCACCTATAGTCCGGCCTGAAACCAAAGAGCAGTTTACCCCTCAACAAGTCAATCTTGATTTGGTTAATGGTGTTAGCTTCAAAAAAGGCTGTTATCCCGGCCAAGAAATTGTGGCTCGTCTACACTATCTTGGCACACCAAGTCGCAGGATGTTCCAAGCAGAAGTTGATACCGCTAACCTCGTCAAAGTGGGAGATGAAGTTACATCTGACACGGGCGATATCGCAGGCCATGTAGTTCGTGTTCAGCGTAAAAAGGATGACACCTTGCAGATGCTACTGAGTCTTAAGTTAAGCGCAGTAAAGCCGGGTGTTTTTGTTCACAACAATGAACAAGTAAAAATCATTGATAACGGTATTGTTGAATAACACGTAACTACAAATTAAAAGCTTACCTCTGCCACACAAAGATGACAACAATGTATGGCGAGTAGCGTCGTTAAAAAATGATTATGGGTAGCGACAACTTGCAGGTCTAATCGTATAGCATCAAACAGGTTGGCTTGAACCCCAAGATGTAGCAGATTTCCGTCGTTCATTTCCTGAGCGACGGTCGTCTTTCTCAAGTTCAAATCTGATCATATCTCGCTGATCCTTACCTGTTCGACGCTGACTTTTACGCCTTTCAGTGCCAGTATATTGACCGTGCTGCATTTGTTTAGAATCAGACATTACATTGTTCCTATGGTTGTTTTGGGTTCAATTGAAAATTGTAATGCATTTTATCAAAAAATAAACCTCATTAAATATAGTTTAAGCTTTTAATCCAAGCATAGTGATTATCTATAGATACTTTGCTTGATACCCACCCGAAGAGTTACTGCCACAAACGAATTCACTCGTAAACAAATACATTCCGACTAATGGATGATTAAAAAACCGAGGCTCTTCAATTCAAAAAAAAAGTCTATATTCAACGTTTAATGATGCTGGATAACCACCAAACTCACTACTTATAATGCCATTTATTGGTCTCTCACCCACAGCTAGATTCAGCCCCAGTGCCAGCTCTGATTCATCAGATAAAGAATATGAAGCGTACAACGCTAATAAGCTCGAAGAATCATCATTATTAAATAGCCAAACAGCATCGCCGAAGAGTAAGGAGGTAATTTCATAATTGACACCAAAAGCAGTGTAGTTTCGCGCCAAATAAAAAGTTGTGTTTTCGGTCAAAATAGCCGCGTTATAGTCATTATTATCACTCCCCCAAGCACCTTGATAAAATTGCTCTAACCTTAGCGTTAAGGTGTTTTCAAAACGATGTTCGAAACCTAAAGAAAACTTAACATCACGTGATTGAACGACTTCATCAGGAAAACGCATATGTCCTTCTCCTCTTACACCCAGCCAATCAAATAATTCACCTTGAAAATCCATACCAATAATGTCATCACCGTTAACTTTGCCCGCCAATCCAGCAAACTCAAAAATATTAAATAATGTCGATATTCTGGCTAAATAGGATGTTTCACTCCAATCAGGACTATTTGACCAGCCAGTGCTTGTTTCAACGTCTAGTTTGTAATCAACTACGGTCATCAGCGATAGTTGCGATAACTCACTCCATTGCCAGTCTAACCGTGCAGCATCAACACCGGGTTTATATGATCGATAAAATATCTGAGCGGCATATGGGGCAAAAAAATCGTTAGGCGTGAAATAAAAAGTTGTCGCTAAGTTAATCGGTTGTCGACCCAATTTAATAGTGAGTTTATCTGTCACATATTGCATATTAAAACGATCAATCAATAAATCAGCGTGTTGATCGGCAAATCGCCAATGCATCGCATCACTGCGTTCGACATCCAGCGGCGAAGAAAAACGACTGCCACCTGTTCGCAATTGGTCATCAACGATGCTTTGTAAAGCATGCAGCTCAAAACTTAATGATGACTTATATTGAATATCTAACATCAGTCGACCAAAACCACCGCCGGTAATCAGCTTATCCTTTGCGTATAAAACACTATCATTAGGATTATTGATTGCAACGCCAAAACCACGTATTAATCCTCGCAATTCGACAGCAGTATCATCATCCTGCCATTGATAGAATGCTTGACCCATAGACGGAATGCATAAGGTAAACAGAAAGATAATGTACCTAGTCAGCATCACTCAAACTCGACATTCATCCGAAGCAATTGTTCCATCTTGCACCTGAATAATTCGTTGCGCGCGATCGATCACATGTTGATCATGGGTGGAAAATAAAAACGTAATACCATGTTGTTGATTTAGCTTTTGCATTAAATCTAACAATGATTCTGCCGTGTGCGAATCTACATTAGCCGTAGGTTCATCCGCCAGCACAATAGCAGGTCGGGTTACAATTGCTCGGGCTATGGCAACTCGTTGTTGTTGTCCACCCGACATTTCATCAGGTCGTCGATGTTCTAATCCCACTAAGCCGACTTCAGCTAAGGTTTGCATTACTCGCTGATGTATTTCTTTTTCTTTTATGCCTTGCAAATCCAGCACAAAGGCAGCATTTTCGTACGCCGTCATTACAGGTATTAAGTTATAAGCTTGAAATACAAAACCAATTCGATTCTTACGAATTTCCGCTAATTGAGCATTAGTCTGAGTTGCTAAATTTACACCCTCTAGCCAAACATTACCTAAAGAGGGCTCATCAAGGCCACCAATTAAATTCAAAATACTGGTTTTCCCAGATCCAGATGGCCCACAAAGAACGGCAAAATCACCTTTGTTAACAGATAGGCTGACATCATTTACAGCTTTAACTTCAACCTCACCTTGTTGGTATGTTTTACTTATATTTTTTAACTCAACAATGGTTTCCATCTTCACTTCCAGGTTTATATATTTTAGTTAAAGCGCTTTTAAACTTTCAACAGGTGCTACTCGCCCCGCTCGCCATGCAGGGTAAGCTCCTGCCAATAAAGCCAAGCCAAAGAGTCCGATTAAAATCGCCACAATACTTTCTTTAAATAAACGAATTTTGAATACTGGGTCTAATAAAACCCCACCAAAACTAAAACCTTCACCATAAGCGGCTGATAGATCAATGCCCGTGTTGGTCATAAATATATACCAAGGTGTCGTCACTATCACGCCTATAATTAAACCCAACAATGCCAACCAGAAAGATTCCAATATCACCAGCAAGGATAGATTTCGTGGTGACATACCCAAAGCCATCATTACTCCAAACTCACGTTTTCGTTCCAACACACTCATTAACATTGTATTCAAAATACCCGCGGCGACGAGCATTGCAATCAATAATTGACTAATGTAATTCGAGCTTTTATCAACGGCAATCATGCCAGCTAAATCGGGTTGCGTTTGTTGCCAATTGAGGACTTCAATATTTTTGAACGCGGCCATCTTTTGTAATTGATCACGTAACAAATAACTATTACGTTGATCATATAAAGTCACAGACAGCACACTTACTTGGTCAGGTTGATAGCCCAATATCTGCTGTGCTATTTCTAATGGCAATATCGCCATCACCCCGTCAATTTCAATGGCGCCTGTTTGGAATAAGCCACTGACTCTGGCAATAGCACTCACAATGTCACCATTTTTATCTGTTGTGGTATAAACCACTTTTTTACCTACATCTAGCTTTAGCTTTCTCGCCAAATCGACACCTAAGACAATTCCTTTTTTAGAATCCTCCGTGAACATACCACCAGCAATCATCGCTTTAAGAAATAGATTATTATTCGTATTTTCTTGCTGCGTGTCGATGGCAATGAACATTCCACCAACACTATTACGCGCACTGGCAAACATCGCTTGTCCATGAATTCTAGCCAGTACGGCTTTAACTTCATTGAGTTGAATCATCTTCTGTCTAAGAACAGAAGCCTGTTTTAAATACTTTTTGCTACTAGGTGCACGATTATAATCAGGCGCTGCAAGGGTGATATGACCCATTCCCATATTGGCACCAGCATCAATCATTCGCGTATAAAAATAATCACCTGCCCCAGTAAACGTAACGGCTAACAATACGCCAAAGGCAATTGAAGATGCCGTAATTAAGGTGCGACGTTTATGTCGCCATAAATTTCGCCCAGCTAAGGTATTTAAATTCATACTATAAAATACCTAACGATGATGTATCGCTTCAAGCGGGCGAATTAACGCCACTTTAGCTGCCGGATAAATGACTGCAATAGCAGCAATTGCAAACAAAAATAGTACCGGTATAACTAATGACTTAGTCGACAGTTGCGCATACCAAATGGGATCAAGTGCTATTCCTGCAAAGGAAATCCCATCTGCTATTGAAGACATATCAATTCCATGTAACTGTAAATACCACGAAATCGCGCCACCCATTACCACTCCAATAACACTTGCTAGCATGGTATGAATCATTGTTTCAGCATAAATCAATTGCACTATTTGCCATGGCCGCACACCTATCGCTTTCATAATGCCAAACTCATTGATACGTTCGAATACACTCATTAACATGGCATTTAATACCACTGAAGCTACGGCAATATAAGTAAACAGTAGCATGATGAATGTTTGTATCTGTGCCGTTTCCATAAACCGACTTATCACTGGCATAAGTTGTTGCCAATTCATCACCTCTAATTGCTCAGTGGCCAGTGTTGCCACTTGCTCAGTCGCGATCACTAAAGGACTTGTTCTCTTTTTTCGCATAACGACTATTTCATGGGCGTCCTCCGGTAATGCAATAAGCTCCCTCAACATTTCAGAACTCATATATACACCTGCATTATCAATACTAGCAGACACTGTTTTCAAAATACCCCGAACATGAAAAGCATCATTTGCCATATAGCCATCGGCTGTTTGACCGACAAAAATCAATTCATCACCAAGGGAGATGTCTAATAGTCGGGCTAACTTTTTGCCTATAACAACGCCATGTTGATCGGCGAGATCAAGCCAAGTGCCACTCATAAGATGTTGATCAATTTGCGTTACGGTATGTTCAAAGGTCAAATCGATCCCGCGTAATAGCACACCGGCTGAACTTTGGTCGCTGGCCAATAAACCAAAAGCAAACTGACGTTCGCTGGCAGTAAAGCCTATTTTCCTAATGCGACTTGCCAAGGTTCCAGAATCGACGATCGAGTTATAGATATCTGGATCGTCGCGATAACCTAGGTCATGTATTTGTATATCACCAACATTCATTGACACAATATTACGTTCACTGCCAGCGACAAAGCCTTCCATAAGCGTTGCAAATACAATCATCATGGCACAAGCAAACGCCATGGCGATTATCGTAACTAATGAGCGGTGACCACTGCGATAAACATTTCGGCTAGCGAGAGATATGATGTTCATTTTTATCTGCTAACGCTTTTTCAAACTAGATAATGAAAATAAGTTATCGCTAACCGCTATATCAAATTGCATCTGCTTATATACAAACTCGGTATATTCATCAGGTTTGTCTGCTGGCACGACGCGTAACGTTGATGGCAACTCGCGTCCGCCCAATATTTTTAGATCGGTAAAACTAATGGTACGTGCCAATTGCATGTCTTCGTCGTAGTAATATTCGACTACGGGGATATGACTGTCTGCCAGAATAATAAGAATCAACTTACCCCACACTACCGCGGCATCTGGTTTGGGTATTAGTAAGAACTCAATAATATTCTGATCATCTCGTTCGCCTTCATAACTAATCGTAACGTCATAATCTTCTTCTAACCGCGCCTCTTTGACTAAATCATCATTAGTAAGATGACTGCCCATCCATGATCCCATCATCATGCCGCTAGTAAGCTTAATAGTGCGATCTGTTTTAGGTAGGTAAGTATAGATATGATTGCCAGACTTAAGCGTCGTAGTGCCTTTTTCACGCAAGGGTTCGATGATACGGAATAAGGTTTGCTCCTTACCTTTTGACCAACCTTCCATTTTCATCGTGCGCGTATAATGCTGAGTTTTAACTTGCATGGTAGTCACAGCATAAGACGACTTACCCCGCCACATATCATCGATATGATTGAGTAAAGACTTAGCTCGAACCGCTTCAGTTTTTTCATCGGCGTAAAGCCAATTCACGGATGCGAACAATATAAGAAGTACAAAGACGAACTTAAAAAATTGATCCCGTTTCATTATGATAGCTTCCTGTCTAATAAACAGATAACACTATTAAAACAGTAAATTCAGTTGATAGGAATAATTTTATTGTGGGGAAGTCAGTATGGAATTTACTACAACAGGTGTAATAAATGCCCCGCGATGCCGTTACGAACGAGGTTCTTGAACCAGGAGATTCAAGTGGTGACATCAATAAGATTTCGGGCTTCCCATCAAGTGGGCTTGCACACCAATCTCATATCAGTCTCCGAGCAATTTGCTTATCGGCACAAGACACGCTGTCGCTATCGAACACCGCAGGGACTAAATTTATAATACGCTTATTTTATTTCCAGATCTTGTTTTTTTATAACTCAAGTTGACGAGTTTCTTCTAAAAAGTTGCTAACCCTATCTTTCATCTGCAAAATACTTTTACTAATTTCATCGGTGCCGACACCCTGGTTATTCTGAATAGTAATCAATTCATGCGCTAAATTAAGTGCGGCAATTACAGCGATTCGATCTAAACCTACAATTTTGCCGCTTTTTCTAATTTTATCCATATTTTTATGTACCATCGCCGCAGAAGCAATCAGCGCAGGTTCTTCATTTGCTGGACAGGCAACCTGATATTCTTTACCCAAGATACTAACCGTAACAGGAGAGCTCATAATTCATCATCCATTTCTTTCAGGCGAACCATCATTTTTTCAATCCGGTTACGCGCAAGGTCAGTTTTTTCAATCAGTTGCCCACGTTCGATTAACCATGCGGCTTGCTGAGAACGTAGTAACATATTCTCTTCACGCGAACGGCGACTGATGCGAAGTAGCTCTTCGACGTCTCGCTCCAACTGTTGAATTTCGCTCTTTTCCATTAGTATGTTCTTAGCTGTGCAAAAATAATGCACTAACTATAGTCGCGCCCTGCTAATCGGGTCAAGCTGACCATAATAAATATTTTAACTTTAGGTCCTATCATCATGTCTGAATTATATTTTCCATCCACATCTCCCGACGAATCCAATGACGATGGTCCTAGCAGTGCCGCTGAGTTACAAGGCGCATTATGCGGCTTGTTATGCATGGACTCTGAAGCAAACCGCGCAAATTGGCATAAAAAAATATTTGTCCACTATGCGCCAAGTGAAGATGACTTACTTGATTTAACAATTTTGTTTGACGACACCATACAAGCGCTAAATAGCCTTGATTTTGATCTTAAGCTTGATCTTGCTGATGAAAATGCATCCTTGCCTTCGCGCTTAGCTTCAATGACCAACTGGTGCCAAGGGCTTATTTTTGGTCTAGGTGTATCTGGACTAACAGATGAAACTGAGTTATCTACTGAGAGTCAAGAATATATTGCAGACGTCATCAATATTAGTCAGATCCGTGAAGCTGATCTTGATGAGAGCGAAGAAGACGAATCTAATTTTGAAGAATTAGTAGAATATTTACGCATGGGCTTATTTTTATTACATGGTGAGCTACAACCCGTCACACAACAAGAAGACATAACTGAACACTAAAATGAATAAAAAACAATTTGCTAAACACCGCCAGCAACTTATGGCTATGATGGGACCAGACAGTATTGCTGTGTTACCTAATGCAACCGTTGCTATTCGCAACCGTGATATTGATTTTCCTTATCGAAGTGATAGTAATTTTTATTATCTTAGCGGCTTTGAGGAACCAGAGTCAGTAATCGTCATCATACCGGGTCGCCCACAAGGTCAATATTTGTTATTTTGCCGCGAACGTAATCTTGAAAAAGAAATCTGGGATGGTTACCGTGCCGGCCAGGAAGGTGCGGTTGATCTCTATGGGGCTGATGACTCCTACCCCATTTCGGATCTGGATGATATTTTACCGGGTTTGATGGAAGGCAAAGAACAGGTGTTTTACACCATGGGGAATCTACCAAGCTTTGACCAGCGAATAGTTGGTTGGATGAACCATCTGCGTAAAGCATCTCGTCAAGGCAAACATTCACCGACAGAAATTATCGAATTAGAACATTGCTTGAATGAGCTACGCTTGTTCAAGAGCAGTGCTGAAATAAAAGCCATGCGCACAGCTGCTGAAATTTCTGCACAAGCCCATATTCGCGCCATGCAATTCACCCAAGTAGGCCAATGGGAATATCAAGTCGAAGCTGAAATAATTCACGAATTCATGAAAAATGATTGTCGTTCTCCAGCCTATCCTTCGATAGTCGGTGGCGGTGAAAATGGCTGTATCTTGCATTACGTCGAAAATAATCATCGTTTAAAAAATAATGATTTATTACTTATTGATGCTGGTGCTGAATATAAAAATTACGCTGCCGATATTACCCGCACATTTCCCGTCAATGGCAAATTTACTCCCGCTCAAAAAGCACTGTATAACGTCGTTTTAGATGCCCAAAAAGCCGCTATTGCCGAGGTTAAACCTGGCAACCATTGGAATCAACCCCATGAGGCAGCTGTTCGGGTATTAACGGAAGGCTTATTAAACTTAGGTTTACTCAAAGGCGAACTTGAATCATTAATTGAAGATGAGCATTACCGTGATTTTTATATGCACCGTACCGGACATTGGTTAGGCATGGATGTTCATGATGTAGGCGACTATAAAGTCGGCGGTGAATGGCGGGTATTAGAACCGGGCATGGTACTAACGGTTGAACCCGGCTTGTATATTCGTGATCCTGCAAATATCGCTAAAAAATGGCACTTTATTGGCATTAGAATTGAAGATGATGTGCTAGTGACCAAAACGGGGCATGATGTATTAAGTAAAGCGGCACCAAAAGAAGTAGCAGAAATCGAAGCCTTGATGGCGGCGTCACAACACTGAAGGAATGGGCAATGACGACTGATACAAACTATGATCTAATTATTGTAGGCGCCGGTATGGTCGGTGCCAGCTTAGCAATCGCATTAAAAAATAGTGGTCTCAGGATCGCAGTAATTGAAGCAATTGCGACTAACTCGCTACAACAACCGAGTTATGACGAACGCGGCATTGCCCTTGCCTATGGCTCACAACGTATTTTTGAAACAATGGGAATTTGGCATCAACTCGCTAAACACAGCACAGCCATTAGCCATATTCATGTTTCCGATCGTGGTCATTTTGGTGTCACACGCTTATCCGCTGTAGATGAACAGGTGTCTGCATTAGGTCAGGTCACTACTGCCCGTGCGATGGGACAGGTGTTGAATTCAGCATTATCATCACAAGACAACCTGTCACTCATCTGCCCAGCCAGTGTTAGATCATTACAACAGCATAAAGATGTTGTTGAACTCGAATTAAACACGAATCAAACACTGACCACTAAATTACTGGTCGCTGCCGATGGCGGGCAATCAACCATCCGTCACCTGCTTAAAATGGGTGCCTTAGAACACAACTACCAGCAAACAGCAATCACCGCTAATATCACTACTGAACGCCCTCATAATGGTACGGCATTTGAGCGATTCACTGATACCGGCCCTATAGCATTACTCCCAATGTCAGATAATCGCTGTAGTTTAGTCTGGACCGTCACTACTGGCGATGAAGTTGCTCTACTTAATGCTAGTGAACAAGACTTTTTAAACCAACTGCAGGATCGTTTTGGTTATCGACTCGGTAAATTTTTACGAGTAGGACAGCGTCACCACTACCCCTTGAAACTCATGCAGGCTGACCAAGCAGTTCAACAGCGGATAGTGTTGATTGGCAATGCGGCTCATAGCTTGCACCCAATAGCGGGGCAAGGCTTCAATCTTGGCTTACGCGATGTCGCCGCTTTGGCAGATGTCCTTGTTAATACCAATCCCAATAAAGATTGCGGTGATGCTCGCTTATTACACGACTACCAACAATGGCGACTGCAAGATCAAGATAATGTCATCGAAGCCACGAGTAACTTAGTCAGTTTTTTTAGTAACAACAATCCCTTACTCGGTCATTGCCGTAGTGTAGCCTTGAGCATAATAGATGCATTTCCACCCGCTAAACATTGGTTAGCACAAAAAAGTATGGGCTTAGATAGAAAACTGCCGCGGCTAGCTCGAGGAATTCCCTTATGACTTCGCACTATGATGTCATTATTGTTGGCGGCGGCATGGTCGGCTCTACGCTTGCAGTTGCTTTAACCGAGCAATCAAACATCAAAGTCGCATTAATCGAAGCACATCAAGAGACTTTGATGTCAGAACACGATGAACCAGAATTACGTGTCAGTGCCTTAACGCGTGCCAGCGAAATGTTACTGAAGAACCTAAATATCTGGCCGCAGTTAGTGCCTAATAGAATAAGTACATTTACCGATATGAAGGTATGGGAAACGACTACAAAAAGTCCCTTGCATTTCGACAGTGCTGACATCGGCGAACCATTATTAGGTCACATCATCGAAAATCGTCACTTGCAGCAAGCTTGTCTTGCTCGCTGTAGTCAGATAGCCAATATTGATTTTCTATGTCCAACAAAGCCGGTATCTCGCACTGGTAACTCTCTCATTTTAGACGATGGCAGAGTATTAACCGCCGATTTAATTGTGGCTGCTGATGGAGCTCAATCGCCATTACGCGAATGGTCAGGTATTACTAGCCAAGGTTGGGATTATCAACAAACCGCGGTGGTATGTACCGTCAATACTGAGTATGCTCATAATAAAACAGCGCGCCAACGTTTCCTACCAGAGGGGCCATTAGCTTTTTTACCCTTAGCTAATCCGCATCAATGTTCGATTGTTTGGTCAAATTCTACCGAGGAAGCAGAGTTACTCTGTAAACTGGATGATGAGCGCTTTAAAGATATATTGGGTAGAGCATTTGAATCTACCTTGGGTGAGATTACGAATGTCAGCCCAAGAGCCAGCTTTCCGCTCAAACTTCGGCATGCTGATCATTATGCTGAAACGGGCTTTGCGCTGGTAGGTGATGCCGCACATACTATTCATCCCCTCGCCGGACAAGGTGTCAATATTGGTTTATTAGATGGGGCAACTTTGGCTGAAATAGTATTAGAAGCACATCGCAAAGGTCGTAATATCGGTAGTTTACATACGCTGAATAAATATCAGCGTCGTCGCAAAGCTGACAATCTAATCATGCAACTGACTATGGATGCTTTTAAACGGGTATTTGGCAGTGAGTTGGCACCTATACGGTGGGCAAGACGATTTGGCCTACAAACAGTTAATAAACATGATTTATTGAAAAAAATATTTATGCGCCAAGCGGCTGGTTACCGTTTTGCTAATCCAACATTAAGTAAGTAATCTTCCCCTTTATTGATTTAACTGCTGATCAATAGCTTGCTTTTGCTGAATTGTCGAATCATTAACTAACTGCTCAACGGTTTTTGCTTTGTCTATCATGTCAGTTTGTTCTTTCCAGATATGATCCTTACGAATCTTTTTCGGCGTATCTGAATCATCACAAGCAGAAATAAACAGCGTTAATAACATAATACAGATTATTTTTATCATACTATCCTCGCTTAAAACTTTAAAAACAGCTCAAAATCGTATTTGAAAACCCGGTTCTTTTTTTGCTTCATACATTTTTTTATCAGCCAGATTGATTAAATCATCGCTAGTCATAAATTCTTTTGGGCCAGTTTGAGCAATACCAATACTTAACTGGACCTCACCATGATATTCAACAGTCAAATCATCAATGATGTTTTGAGCTATAAGCTTGGCATTTTCGATATCACAGTCTGGTAAAATAATACAAAATTCATCACCACCATAACGGGAAGCAACATCCGTTTCTCGTGATCGATTACTTAAGATTGTCGCGAGACTTTTCAACACATCATCACCCTCTTGATGACCTTTCGAGTCATTAATATTTTTGAAGTTATCAACATCCAAATACAGCACAGAAATCGGCGTCTGGCGTCGTTGCCCTAACATCATGGCAGTTCGAGTCATCTCTTGCATGGCTCGTTGATTATAAATATTGGTTAAAGGGTCAATTCTGGCTTGTTGTTCCAATTTTCTTGTTCGCTCGGCCACCGTCTCTTCTAGGCTTTTCGCATAGATTTCAATTCTATTTTTAGCCGATTGAATTTCACTCAATAAGCTATCAATATAGGTATCAAAGACTAAGGTGGAGTCAAAATAAAATAATTTATCAAGTGCGATTAAGGTCTCGGGCAATACATCTTTATTTTCAATGTGTGTCGACAACGTTTTTATAATAATTTGTTTAAGTGTGCTGACTGCTGATAAATACAGTTTGGGCTCAACACCAATGCGTTTATGAACCATGCCGATACGCAAACGATTATTAACATATTCTATATCGTAAAAGCCACCAAACAAATCCATTACATAAATATTTTGGGCAGCACGTAATCGTTTTAATGTATCAGCATCGCCAATCAATAAAGCGATCTCCTCAACTGCCGTTTGTTTTTCATAAAACAAATCAACAATCTCCTCAAGATGCCTTTCAATTATTGGTCGGTGACTCGCGAGGAGCTCCAATGCGTCTGGCTCCAAACTGAGTAATTTCATTCTACTCTTGATCTCAAACTCTGAAATCTGCATTTGTTCCAATAATGTTCTTTTAATCCTGCTCGTTGCCAAAGGAAAATCCCCCTACAAATAGTGTTATATTGGTAAAAAAACCATCGAAGCAGCAGTAACCACTACATTTTTGATTAATCGCCCTGATTTATGAGCCATAATCGTTGCTAAATTATCTTGAGTTGCAATAATTTGTCCGATTAAGCGTTGATAACTGAGATTACGTTCTTCCTGTTCCACACTATCACTCAGCAATAATAAGCGACCGCGAACATCACGATTTTCAGCTAACATCCATGCCGCAATCTCAACGTTTCTTGCACTGTTATAAAGTTTTTGTCCGTCAATGCTGGTGAAATAATAAAACTCGGTATGGTTATCATACGATGCCATAATCATTTTTCGTAAACCGACAATTAAGGGTAGAACACGATCAGTGCCCTGATAGCTTTCATCTAATGCAATCCGCACTATGTCTGTCGCTTTAATTGATTCCCAATGTGGGTAATAACCATCATTGGAATGCGAAAATGTCAGGCTTACACTAGCCTCTATGGTTCTGAGCTTAGCATCATGTCGGCCTTGAGGATTACGGTGATATAACTTCACCATTAATGCTTTCAAGTTTTCCATCGCTGCGCGTTGATGGAACTCGATCACCTCATCCATATCGCTTTTCCCCCATCGGGCAACGCCAGAAGTGTCTGGATTAGCGACTACTGCATTCTGATTAGGTAGCATGGCAGTACAAGCTGATAGATTTAAACACAGCACAATAAAAATAAAATTAAACAGTTTCATCTAATAATCTTTGCTGAAATTCAAGGCTAGTCGCCGCCACTTGTAAATATTGCTGAACGCCATTCGGCAATTTAGCAACGCTAGCTTGCGATGTTATATCTTTATTGTTTAAAGGTGAAGGTAAAGCGCTGGCAGAAAAAAACCGTACAAACAGAGCTTGCTGTTGATCGTTAACCATAATCGATGCTTCGCTGGGCGGCACCATTTTAACTGGAGATGAGCTGGTCGATGCATCATTGAGTTCTAGGCTGCCTTTTAAATCAATGGTGACCGGCTTGCGAGCGTTATCCTGAAGTTCTAATGTCTTCGGAGAAAGAGCTGTTGCAAATTGGCCACCATTTATCTGCATCAATAATGCACCTAGTTAGACATTATTGGCAGACTTACGTCTAGGTGGATATGAGCCCTTGCTATTCCCACCTAGTTTCTTACGTGCTGGTGGCGCGGGTCTTTTTTCTGGCCTTTTTGCTGGATGAGGATGCTCCAATATTTCATCAGATGCCGTAGCAACAGGTAGTTTATGTTTAATGTATGCTTCTATATCAGGCAAAGAAAATGCATAATCTTCACACGCAAAGGTAATCGCAATACCACTGGCGCCTGCACGAGCAGTACGACCGATACGATGCACGTAGTCTTCTACATCTTGGGGCAAATCATAGTTAAACACATGACTCACTTCAGGAATATGCAAACCACGAGCGGCAACATCTGTGGCCACTAAGAATGGAAATTCACCATCTTGAAAGTGCTTTAAAAGGCTTTCACGTTTTTTCTGTGGTACATCACCTGATAATAATGCCGCTTTATGGCCATTACCTTCTAAATATCCCCAGACTGTATCGGCTGCACGCTTGGTGTTTACGAATACAATGCCGCGTGGCGGCGCTAAGCGCTTAATAATCGCCAATAACAATGGAATCTTTTCTTGATTAGCCGGGTAATACACCGTTTCTTCAATACGATTACTCGATACTCTCGCCGCTGTTATTTCAACCTTTTCAGGGTTATTCATATGTTCATACGCAAGCTCAGTCACTTTATAACTCAAAGTGGCAGAGAACAACATACCTAAACGTTCTGAAGGTGCAGGTACTCTTCTTAAGAAATACCGTACGTCTTTGATAAAGCCTAAATCAAACATGCGATCCGCTTCATCCATCACCACAGCTTGTACAGATTTCAAATTAAATACATGTTGTTTGTGATAATCCAGCAATCGACCCGGCGTGCCAATTAAAATATCAACGCCATCGGTAATGGCTGTTTTTTGCTTTTCATAATCTTTGCCGCCATATGCAACAACAATGCGCAGATTGGCATCTTTGTTAAGTAATAACGCATCTTTAGCAATTTGATTTGCAAGCTCTCGGGTAGGCGCTAAAATAAATGCGCGAGGTTGCTTGCCATCCCAGTTTTTGGGCGGATCTGTAGTCAATAATCGTTGAAAAGTCGCCAATAGAAAAGCGATAGTTTTGCCGGTTCCAGTTTGCGCCTGCCCAGCTACATCTTGTCCAGCCAACAGCAAAGGTAAAGATTGTGCTTGAATAGGTGTACAAAACTCAAATCCCGCGCTACGTAAGCCACCCTGAAGTGTTTCATGTAGAGGTAGGGTCGAAAAAGCCTGTTTTGTTAGATGTGCACTCATAGAAATACTTGCATTACCTTTGATGATAGGAAAAAATGTCATTCAATATTGGAATGTGAGTATAGCCTTCCAATACTTTATATACCACTGGAGATAAAACATGAGCGAAAACGTCACCCAAGTGACTGATGGCGATTTTGAAAGCCAAGTACTGCAATCTGACTTACCTGTATTAGTCGATTACTGGGCTGAATGGTGCGGCCCATGCAAAATGATTGCCCCTATTTTGGAAGAAATTGCTGTTGAATACGCTGGTAAATTAAAAGTGTGCAAACTCAACATTGATGAAAATGCAGAAACGCCTCCTCGCTATGGCATCCGCGGTATCCCTACCCTTATGTTATTCAAAGGTGGTGAAGTTGAAGCGACTAAAGTCGGCGCATTAACTAAATCACAACTTGCTGCATTTTTAGATAGTAATATCTAAATATTAAGTGATTCCTAGTATTACGTAGGAATGCTTAAGTCTAAAATACTAAATCATTAAAACACTGGTCATGGTAATCATGTCCGGTGTTTTTCTGTTTTATACCTAACCTAAAACTCGCGACAAATAATTCTATTATCAAATTTTCCTTCTCGCAAAACAGACAGCAATTAGGATAATTTAGTGACATTATTTACCCCGAGTCTAAAGTAGTAAAAAATCTGAATGGATGTTTCTGAATTACTAGATGGCCTCAATAAACCTCAACGCGAAGCCGTAGCTGCGCCACTCGGCCATGCTCGAATTTTAGCCGGTGCGGGCAGTGGCAAAACCCGCGTATTAGTGCATCGCATAGCGTGGCTTATTCAAGCGGAAGGTTTATCGCCAGCCAATATTCTTGCAGTAACCTTCACCAATAAAGCCGCTAAAGAAATGCGCGGCAAGATTGAAGATAGTCTTGGTTATCCTATCGGCGGTATGTGGGTTGGTACTTTTCACGGTTTAGCACACCGTTTATTGCGTGCTCACTGGCAAGAAGCAGACTTACCACAAAGTTTTCAAATTCTCGACAGCGATGATCAACTTCGCATGTTGAAACGCATTATCCGCGCTATGGAGCTCGATGAGACATTATGGCCGCCTAAACAGGCACAATGGTTTATCAACGGTCAGAAAGATGAAGGCTTACGCTCACAGCACGTCCAAGTGGGTAATGACCCATACTCACAAAAAATGTCCGCAATTTATCAAGCTTATGAACAAGCCTGCCAACGTGCTGGAGTGGTTGATTTTGGTGAAATCTTACTACGGAGCCATGAATTATGGCTCAAACGTCCGGATATCCTTGCCAATTATCAACAACGCTTTCAACAAATTCTAGTCGACGAGTTTCAAGATACCAACGCTATTCAATATGCATGGTTACGCTTACTTGCCGGAAATACAGGTAACTTATTTATTGTAGGTGATGATGATCAATCCATCTATGGTTGGCGAGGTGCAAAAATTGAAAACATTCAAAAATTTCACAAAGATTATGCAGATGCCAGCTCGATTCGACTTGAACAAAACTACCGCTCTTCTGGCAATATTCTAGCGGCAGCCAATGCCGTGATTGCTAATAATAGCGAACGTTTAGGTAAGGAACTGTGGACAGATGATCCTGATGGCGAGCTCATTCAACTTTACAATGCTTACAACGAACGTGATGAAGCTAGCTATTTAGTCCAACAAGTAAAAACATGGGTCGCTAAAGGCGGGAAGCGCGCTGATAATGCCGTCTTATATCGTTCTAATGCCCAATCACGCATTATTGAAGAAGCCTTAATGCAGGCTAATATGCCCTACCGTGTTTATGGCGGCTTACGTTTCTTTGATCGTGCCGAAATTAAAGATGTATTGTCTTATTTACGTTTGGTGGCAAATCGTAATGATGACGCTGCTTTTGAGCGTGTTGTCAATACACCAACACGTGGTATTGGGGCCGCAACACTGACTCAACTTCGCCAACATGCACGTGAGAACAATCAAACCATGTGGCAAGCTGCTGTCGATTTAATCAATGCTAAGTTTTTTACTGCCCGTGCTGGCAATGCCCTAGTTGGTTTTTTAACACTCATCGATTCATTGACACCTGAAGATCCCGACCTGCCACTGCATGAGCTTACTTCCTTAGTCATTGAGGAAGGCGGCTTACGATTGCATCATGAAAAAGATACTTCAGAAAAAGGTCAAGGTCGAATTGAAAACTTAGATGAACTGATCAATGCCACCCGTACATTTGAACGTCCAGATGAAGCTCAAGACTTGCCATTACTTGATGCCTTTTTATCTCATGCCGCACTGGAGGCGGGTGAAAATCAAGCTGACCAATGGGAAGATTGTGTGCAACTAATGACCTTACATTCCGCTAAAGGTTTAGAATTTTCTGTGGTGTTTATGGTCGGCATGGAAGAGGGCTTATTCCCCGGTCAAAAAACCAGTGATGATCCAAGTCGACTCGCTGAAGAGCGACGACTTTGTTATGTAGGTATGACGCGAGCCAGAGAGAAGTTATATCTATTAAATACTGAATCGCGCTTTCTGTATGGTCAGAGCATGATGCCCATGCCATCGCGGTTCTTAAAAGAAATCCCAGCAGATCGTATTGAAGAAGTGCGGGCACGCAAAGCAATAGTAAGTAGTGGCGACTCAATTTTTTCGGCACCTAAACATACCAAGAAGAGTAATGAAACGGGCTTTAACCCTGGTCAAGCAGTGCACCATCAAAAATTTGGTCCTGGCATAGTTATTGATACCGAAGGTTCCGGCAAAAGCGCTCGCATCCAAGTCAACTTTAAGCATGCTGGTAGCAAGTGGCTAGTACTCGCTTATGCTAATTTAGAAATCGTCTAATTCAAGGTGCCATCATGATTCATCATTCATTCGTTCGTGCTTTATTCATCAGCAGTCTGTTCATTGTACTGACAGCTTGTAGTTCAGAAGACTCCGCTAATGCTAATGCTGATGCTACAACTATTGATAAGAACAAAACTTATAATTGGAAAATGGTCACCGCATGGCCTCCAGGCTTTCCGGTTTTACAAGAAGGCGCTGAGCGTTTTGCAAAAAACATCCAAGCGATGTCCAATAGTCGTCTGAATATTAAAGTCTACGCTGGTGGCGAACTCATTCCTGCATTACAAACCTTCGATGCCGTTTCACAAGGTACGGTTGAAATGGGTCACGGCAGTGCATATTACTGGGCAGGCAAAGTACCTGAAGCACAATTCTTCTCGACCGTACCTTTTGGTATGACTGCTCGCGGCATGAATGCTTGGCTCTATAGTGGCGGTGGTTTGGAATTATGGCGCGAAGTGTACAAACCATTTCATGTCATCCCCTTCCCTCTCGGCAATACCGGTGTGCAAATGGGCGGTTGGTTTAATAAAGAAATTAACTCATTGGCAGATATCAAGGGTCTAAAGATGCGAATTCCAGGCCTAGGCGGTAAAGTTTTCGCCAAAGCAGGGGGTAATCCTGTGTTGTTGGCTGGAAGTGAAGTCTATACAGCATTAGAACGTAATACGATTGATGCCACTGAGTGGATTGGTCCATTTCATGATCAACGTTTAGGTTTATATCGTGCCGCCCAACATTACTACTATCCTGGCTGGCATGAGCCTGGTTCAGTACTAGAGCTAACGATTAATGAGAAAGCGTGGGATTCATTACCCGCTGATTTACAAGCTATTATCAGCAATGCTGCAATGGCTGAGAATTTACAGCTGTTTTCTGAGATGGAAGAAAAAAATCTTTCTGCATTGGAAGAATTAAAGGGCCGGCCAGGGGTTCAACTTCATCACTTCCCTGATGATGTACTAGCAACGCTGAAAACACTGACTGATGAAACACTCGCAGAAGAAGCCGCTAATGATCCAGAGTTCAAACGCGTATATGATGCCTATGAAGCATTTCGAAAAAAAGATGATGCTTGGTCTGATATCTCTGAAAAAGCCTATTTAGCTATGGAAAAATAATTATGATCTATCTTATATTTACTCAAGAAGGTTTTGCCGAAGCAAAAAGTGATATTTTACAAGACAAGGCAGACTTATGGATAAATGTTGATTTGCTATCTCCGGAACAATTAGCAGAGTTAAGCGCTCACGGCATCAGTATTTATTTCTTACCTGACCACATTAATCCTCATAATGAAAAAGCTATTCTTGCAGCACTTGATTATGTTGAACAACAGTCACCCAAAAAAGAAATTCTTGTTGAATATCCATAGATACATCTAACGTGAGCTTTATTCATAAACACCGTCTTTTCATTCTCCTAAGTCTCATACTGATAAAGATTGATGGTGTTTTTGTTATGCTTAGTCATACGCAAGAAAAACATAATTTACATCAAGAAGAATATAAACTTGCATTAGCAAATAACGGGGTTTGCCTATATTAAGCTTTAATACGTTGGATTAACTCTGAAAAATGGATAATTCCGACCTTATAATTTTTCCCCATTATTGATAACACTCCTCTTGAAATAGAGGTCGGCGATTGGGTTATTAATACAGCTATCAAACAAGCTGAGTTATCGAAAGTCAAGGTGTCGAGCTTGAGTTTAGTGTCAATACTTCATCAGCGCTTCTGCAATCGCCATATTTTATTAACGCAATTAATAAAGCCCTAGAGGGTCATCCCACTAGGGCGCCGAGTCATTTTCAATTGGAAATACTTGAAAATAGTGCTTTGGCCGATCTTGAAACTATCCGTAGTATTCTCCAAACCTGTCGAGAACTGCTCAGAGTGAATATTGCGCTTGATGACTTTGGCACTGGATATTCATCACTCAATCATTTACGAATTTTGCATACTAATACCATTAAAATGGATCAAAGCTTTATACGTGATATGTTAGATTACCCGAATGATTATGCCATTATTGAAGGTATTATTAGGATTAGCTGACTCTTTTGGTCGCAGGGTTATTACTGAAGGTATAGAAACAGCTGAAGATGGCATCACCTTGTTGCTTATGGACTGTAATTCGGATCCAGACTTCGAAATGTCTCGTCCACTGCCAGCCGAAGAGTTTCCAACTTGGTTAAAAACTATCTACCCAATCCAAAATGGATTAGATACGGCTCTTTAAAAACCACACCTAAAGAGACTAAAATAGAACTATTACTTTTCGCCGCGCATCATTACTATGAAACCTTTAAAAACAAACAAAGCTTGTCATCTATTAATACTAGAAAATGGCCCTTAATGAATCCCAAACAATGGTCACATAGCGCATGGCTCAAAAGAGCTCATAATGAACAACTGTTTGATGTCGATTGGCTATATGAATTAGAACACGCACATGAGAATATGCATATGATTGCCAGAGACATCATGATAAAACATCAAAATAAAAATGCACATGTTACGACGGAGGATCATAATAAATTGCAACAAGCCTTCGAGGTCATGATGTCCATTTTAAAGCCAGAAACCATTTTTACTTCACCATTAGAGTCCGTATGAAAATTTATTTATTTTTACTAATACAATTATTCTCAGTGAGTAGCTTTGCCGCTGAAACAAGCAATATGGATATTAAGGTATATCGTGATCCTAACTGCCAATGTTGCCATAAGTGGATAAGCCATTTGGAAGAAAATAAATTCAATGTTCTGGATATACTCACCCCTGATATGGCCAGTGTTAAAGAGACCGTGCAATTACCTAAGCAGATGGCATCTTGCCATACCGCTATTATTGACGGTTATGTTATCGAAGGGCATGTACCTGCTGCTGATATTCGCCGCCTACTTGCCGAAAGACCTGATATCGCAGGTTTGTCTGTGCCACAAATGCCTGCCGGTACACCGGGCATGGAAATGGGCGAACGAAAAGATAATTTTATGGTATTTCAATTTAACAAAGATGGTAAATACAGCATTTTTAATCGTTACCAGCTTGATGAAAATAATGACTATCAAACACATCAGCACACGCCAGCAGAAAACCAATAAGTGGAATTACTGGTAGTTTTGGGTCGATTAGTCTTTTCGTCATTTGCCAATGTCTTTCAGAAAAAATTAGCTCATCAAGGACTACACCCCTTCTATATTGTAATGGCATCTTATCTGGTGCTGAGTATCATCTGTTTACCGCTATTGTTGGTATTAAGCCCTACGGAACTGAGCCCTAGCTTCTGGACTAATATTTTCTTTGCTGCATTGCTTGATATGGCTGGCACCTTATTTTTGGTGATGTCGCTATCAAAAACAGACTTATCCGTATTTGGGCCGCTCAACGCCTATAAAGTCGTCATTTCTATGTTTTTAGCGATGATCTTCATTGGTGAGATACCCAACCTTCAAGGTTTTATCGGCGTCGGCGTTATTGTATTGGGCAGTTATTTTCTATTTCCACCCAGTGGCAGTATCAACAAAAGTCGATTATTACATCTAGTATTAGAGAAGGGCGTTCAATATCGCTTTCTATCCATCCTGTTATTTTCCATTGGAACCTTACCGCTCAAACAAGCCGTTGTTATAGGTGACGCCTTAGCGACCACCGTATTTTGGTGTTTAATTGGCTTTCCTCTGGCGATCATCGCCCATAGCGTCTTTTTGAAAGATAACTTTAAGAGTGACTTTGCACAATCTAAAAATAATCTTCCTGATTTTATCTACCTTGGTAGCCTGATTTTTTTAATGCAATACATGACCATGGTTGTATTCTCACAGCTGTTAATCGCTTATTCCTTAGCACTTTTTCAGCTTGCCATGGTGTTACAAGTATTTCTCGGTTATCGTATTTTCAATGAAAAACATATTATGCGTCGGCTTGCCGCCAGCATGGTAATGATTGTAGGTAGTTTGTTAGTACTTAAAGCCTAACAATTATGTATGTTCCGATACTATAGTTCATCATCCAATCAATACACTCTGACCCAAAACTATTGGAGCAGAGTGTAAAGAATTGAGTTTAATTAACTAACATCACCTAATGATGATACCTAAACGTCCACACCCATCATGGTGATAACTGTAATTTTGGCTTATCACTGATACTGAACTCTTTGATTAACTAGTCCATTATGACCAACAGAGATGTATACAATATTAGTGTTTAATTACGAATTAGATAATCAAAACTACCTAACGTCGCTTTAACGCCATCCCCCATTGCCATAATAATTTGCTTATATGGAATAGTGGTTACATCACCTGCAGCAAACACGCCCGGCATAGATGTCATACCATGAGAATCAACTTCAATTTCACCATATTGGCTCAATTCAATCGTGTCTTTTAACCAGTCGGTATTTGGCAATAAACCTATCTGAACAAAAATGCCGGCTAGTTCAACATGATGCATTTCATCATTTGCACGGTTTTTATATTCCAGACCTGTTACTTTTTTGCCATCGCCAACCACCTCTGTCGTTTGAGCGTTAGTTATTACTGTCACATTATTTAAACTAAATAATTTTTTCTGCAAAATTGCATCAGCACGAAGCTCATTTGCATACTCAAGCAAAGTAACGTGGGCAACAATTCCCGCTAAATCAATCGCCGCTTCGACACCAGAATTACCACCACCAATAACAGCAACATGTTTACCTTTAAATAATGGGCCATCACAATGAGGACAATAAGCAACACCATGATTACGATATTTATTTTCACCAGGTACATTGATTTCACGCCAGCGTGCTCCGGTTGCTAAGATCACCGTTTTGCTACGTAAGGTGGCACCACTTTCAAGATGGATCTCAAGTAGATTTCCATTGACTGTTAACTTATTGGCACGCTGCAAGTTCATCACATCTACATCGTATTCCTTAACGTGCTCTTCCAAAGCAGCAACCAATTTAGGGCCTTCTGTTTCTTTAACAGATATAAAGTTTTCAATCGCCATAGTATCCATGACTTGTCCACCAAAACGCTCTGCGACAATCCCTGTTCGAATACCTTTACGAGCAGCATAAATGGATGCCGCAGCACCCGCAGGTCCACCACCGATGATTAAGACATCAAATGCTTCTTTCTTATCAAGCTTGTCCGCTTCACGTTTTACTGCACCCGTATCTAATTTGGCAATTATTTCAGGTAATGTCATTCGACCTTGGCCGAATACCTCGCCATTTAAATATACGGTCGGCACAGCCATAATCTGCCGTTTATCAATTTCATCTTGATACAAGGCACCATCAATCATGATGTGGCTAATATTTGGGTTGAATACCGATAAAACATTCAACGCCTGCACTACCTCAGGGCAGTTTTGGCATGATAATGAAATGTAGGTTTCAAATTCAAATGACCCTTGCAGAGCTTTAATCTGATCGATCACTTCTGCTTCAATTTTCGCTGGGTGGCCACCTGTATGTAACATTGCGAGCACCAATGAAGTAAATTCATGGCCCATTGGAATACCAGCAAAACGAATGTTTTCAGTACCTTCTGGTTGTGTAACCAAAAAAGAAGGCTTACGATCATTATCGTTTTTTTCAATAAAAGTAACTAAATCTGACATCGTAGCGATTTCTTGGAGTAACTCACGTACTTCACGTGATTTAGCACCTTCATCTAAAGAAGCAATTAATTCAATTGGTCTCTTTAAGTTGCCAAGATAGCTTTTTAATTGTGCTGCTATTGCTGCATCCAACATAAAATCCTGTCCTTTGTAAGTATAGAAAAGTGTCTGGGCAAATACCCAGACACCTAATTCAATCTAACTTAGATTTTGCCAACTAGATCAAGTGATGGTGCCAATGTTGCTTCACCTGGCTGCCAAGATGCAGGACAAACTTCGCCTGGATGTGTTGCAGTGTATTGGGCAGCTTGAACTTTACGAACCAATTCTTTAGCAGAACGACCAATACCTAGATCGTGAACCTCAGATACTTTTATTTCGCCTTCTGGATTGATAACAAAAGTACCGCGAAGTGCAAGACCTTCTTCTTCAATCATCACTTCAAAGTTACGGCTAATCGCACCAGTAGGATCTGCGATCATTGGGTAATTTATTTTTTTGATAGTGTCAGAAGCATCGTGCCATGCTTTATGCGTGAAGTGGGTATCAGTTGACACTGAGTAAACTTCTACACCCATTTCTTGAAGTTGTGGATAGAAATCAGCGAGGTCGCCAAGTTCTGTTGGACACACAAAAGTGAAATCCGCAGGGTAGAAAAATACAATTGACCATTTACCTTTTAGGTCATCTGAAGTGACAGGAACAAATTCACCGTTGTGATAAGCAGTGGCACTGAATGGTTTAACTGTAGAGTTGATTAATGTTGACATAGTGTCATCCTCTTATTGTTTATTGAAGGCATTGTCTTAAACGACAGATTACATTCTAAAGAAAAACATTCACTATATCCAACGATTAATCCCTATAGCATTAATCGTCTAAGTCGATTAATAAAAAACAAACAACAGGTAAAGAAAACTAAAAGGGTAACTCAATCGTCGTTTTTAAACATTGATAACAACTTTCTCAGTTACAAGAAACAGCTAAAATCAAGTAGTGATTTCTAAACAGATACCAAGCATACAATCGACTTAAATAATTGTTTATTTAGATTTATAGGCACTATGAAAGAGATGCCATAAACTGATGAGGCCATGTGCAAAAATGTAAGTGATAACAATACCAGTTAACAAACCGTGTATTTCTTGCATATTTTCAACCCAAGATGCGCTATAGGTCTACGCATAAAACCAGATTGAGCCTGATGATAAAACTAACACTATTGCACCAAACCCCAATCCTTGAACAATAGCCGCTATCCCTTTGCTTTCAGGCCCAGGAAGTTGACGACGGTTTAGCTGAGACAAACCTGCTTTTAATTACTGATTATCCCCTGATAAGTAAGGAAAGAAATGTTTGAATCCATGCTTTTTAAATTCAACTAAGATAAAATAACCACCCATGGAACAAGTATTAGGCCGGTCACTATGTGAGCCCACGTAACATAAAATTCAATTACATTTGAGCTGATGGAGCCATTGTCATTGAAATCAATAAAGTTACTGAATATAATTTGAGTTAATACCAAAAGTAATGCAGCAAATATGAAATAGCCTTTTTACTGGCGTTTGCTGTTATTTTAAATAGGCCTGTATTGTTTGTTTGATCTGCATTTAACATTCCTTTTGTATCAATCCTAGCTTAGACGACATATTAATAGCCAATTCATTCGATGATGATGGCTTATTTCATGATGATCATTCGATATTTCTTAAACAAAAATTTCACTTAGACTTACGTTGACATAAGCCCGCCCGAGAAATATAGACTTAATATCTTAACAATAGATTAATTTGATGATACTGAAATGCTATAGTAAATTTTAGACAGTCATTAACCCCTAAAACACCATCTAATTAGCTTCAAGAGGAATATCTTTGATTAATGATAGTTCAATGCCTTTAAATGTATTCTTAGTCTAATGGAAATGCTATCTGAACTAGGATTATGGAGTCTAGGCTTATCAGCATTCCTTGCTGCGACTATCTTGCCAATCAGCTCGGAACTTGTACTCTCAAGTTTACTCATAGCAGGTGAAAACCCAATTGCATTAATCATTATCGCCACCGCGTGTAATGTAATAGGCTCTCTATTAAACTATATTATAGGTCGCTGGGGCGCTGATACTATTCTGCACCGTTGGCTACACCTAACACCGGCACAAACTACTAAAGCGGAGTACCAATTCAATCGTTACGGGAAGTTAAGCCTGCTATTTGCTTGGCTACCCGTTATAGGTGATCCGCTTACATTTCTGGCTGGAATACTAAAAGTTAATATTGGACTATTCTTGGCACTGGTCACAATAGGAAAGCTCGGGCGATACTGGATCCTCACCCAAGCCATCTTGGCTAATCAAGGTTAAGCAAACATACTCGCCAGATAAAACATTAATATCAAGCGCTGGTTTCAATTAGCTTTACCCAATCTGTCAGTATCTTTAGCTGTCCTACAGAGATGTAGGATACACACCTTCAATGGAATAGCCAATAAGACGCCTACTGGCCAGCACAACCTGCCCCAAACAAGTATCCACAGAATTAATATCAACGGTTTGAGTATTCAGTCAGCATGTTTTAACATCATCATTTGGTCACGTTAATTTGTCTAGCTTTTATATTAGTTTACTTGGTTATAATTGAGATATAAATTCAGATCATAAAGTTGAGGATATTATGAAGTTTGAGATTGCGATACATGGCGATGTGGCAGATTTATGTAAATTACTAGACTTACTTTTTGAACAAGAAATAGAGTTCAAGCCTGATTTACAAGCGTAAATTATGGGCCTAGAGTCAATTATCAATAATCCAAATACAGGTACGATTATCGTAGCTCGCGATAATGGCGAATTAATCGGTATGGTCAATATACTTTATACCTTATCAACAGCTCTGGGTGCTCGTGTAGGTATGCTTGAAGACATGGTGGTCAGCAAGTCAGCTCGTGATTGTGGCGTAGGTTCAAAGTTAATTGAGTTTGCATTCGAGTATGCTGAGGCGCTAGGTTGCAAGAGAATGACCCTACTCAGTGATCATAACAATGAAACCGCTCATCGGTTTTATCAAAAACACAGCTTTTCTCGTTCATCTATGGTGGTCTTTCTTAAATCTATGGGTGACACAAATACCTAATAACTCAACTCATGTTAGCCGTTGGCCGTAACGGTTTTTATTATTGTACTGACGCTAGATGAATTGGTTGCTAATCGTAAATTAGTAACAATGCAGACTTATCAATATCACTTAGCCTTTAAAATGACCTACGATCATTTCGAGTTCATTTGCTAACTTAGCTAACTCATCACTACCCAAAGCTATTTGATCAGAGCCGCCTATACTTGCCACTGAAAGATCAGCTATACCACGATATTTCTATTAATCTCTTCTGAGACTGAACTTTGTTCTTCTGATGCGGTAGCAACTTGGAAACTGAGGTGTGAAATTTTAGTGACCGATTCAATAATTCTTGATAAGGAAAGCGAAGCAACACCTGTCGTCTCGCCCATTTTCATCGCATTCTTGGTATCAGAATCAATTACTTGTAATGCTATACGAGTATGAGCTTGTAGGCTGGCCTATTGGCTCATCACACTGAAAAAGCTAAACATGTGCTTGATTAAGGAGATATTGAAGAAGCACTCGCCGCCGCAAGTGCAATAGGTGATAATCGTTTGCAAAAGCAAGCACGAGAATACGCCTTAACTCAATCATTTTCTCACGGACATCACAACAACGTATATTTTGGTTTAAGAAAGGTTTAGCCAATGGCATAATACAAAGTTGCAGCACACTATAAAAAGTTGCAACGCATTAAATGCGAGAAGCTTATCGTTTTATTAGTAACAAGATATACTTTTGCATCTTTTTATTCTCCCATCATTCATGATGGATTACTTTTCTTTAAATGTGGAATTATTTATGTCAGATGAAATTTGGTTCAGAACCGGTGAAGCCACCGTATTTGCTAGCGATGATCAAGGTACGGATGCGATGCCTGAAATTCTTATCGGTAGCGTTAAAGGCCCAGCAGGTCACGCATTTGCTAACTTAATGGGTCAAACCGAAGGCCATACTCGTATGTTTGCCATTCGCGGAACTAATCAACAGGTTAAACCTGCGACTATCATGGTGCCAAAAGTTACAATAAAATCAAGTGCCTATGTGAATTTATTTGGTGGCCCAGTACAATCAGCTATTGCTGATGCAGTATTAGATAGCGTTATCGAAGGTGTTATCCCTGCCGATCAAGCCAATGATTTATGCATTATTGCCATGATCTGGATTGCGCCTGAGTGTGCAAAAAATCCAGATGTTGATCGCAAAGACTTATATCGCACTAACTATGAAGCAATGAAATTAGCTATTTCTCGTGCGATGAGTAACTCACCAACTATTGAAGAATTAACCGCGAACCGTCATAAAATTTCTCATGAAATGTATGATCCAGAAACTGGCGAATCTCAGTGGTAAATTATTACTAATGACAATGTTGATTACCCATCCCTTATAAATTTCAACGCAAGTTGAAACTATAAACACGCAAGCGGATGTGTTAGGTCTTACTGTTTTTCATTGTTCTCGTCATTCGCCATTTTGTGGGAATGACGAGAACAAATGAAATATTAATTTCAATAAAACCGTAGATTATTAGTTCAGAGCTAACATAAATTCAGTCTATGTACTTTTAAAGATCAAAATCATAGAGATACAGCTTAGCTTCATTTAAATTCACATTAATATTACAACTTAGCTTCCACAGGCTCAATCTCCACGGTATGATTGCCGCAGTCAAATTCGACCTTGAGAGTAGGGATTTCCATGTTGAAACAGTTGCAATCAAACCATTCAACAATAACGACTCTGATTTTAAGTTTATTATTGTTCACCTTCCCACAAATTTCATTTGCTTCTGCAGACGCGCATCTATTAGATTTAACTACCCATTGGATTGGATATGCATCCTTAGCGATTTTCTTCATTGCCTACGTTTTAGTTATCGCTGAAGAAAAAATTCACATGCGTAAATCTAAACCCGTGATGGTGGCAGCTGGCATTATTTGGGCGATGATCGCCCTTGTTTACGCACAACAAACGGATCCAGTATTCCATCATACAGCTGAGATAATGATTCGCCACAATCTGCTCGAATATGCAGAGCTATTATTATTCTTATTAGCAGCGATGACCTATATCAACACCATGGGTGAACGTGGTGTATTTGATGCACTGCGAAGCTGGTTAGTGAATCAAGGCTTCTCACTCCGTACGATCTTTTGGCTAACAGGTCTTTTAGCTTTCTTTATTTCGCCGATTGCTGACAACTTAACGACAGCCTTACTGATGGCAACCGTCGCCATGGCAGTGGGTGGTTCTAACCACAAGTTTGTAGCCTTAGCTTGTATTAATATTGTCGTGGCTGCTAATGCAGGAGGCGCATTTAGTCCATTCGGTGACATTACAACATTAATGGTTTGGCAAAAAGGTGTTGTTGATTTCGGTGAGTTTTTCTCGCTGTTTGCACCATCAGTAGTCAACTGGCTCGTTCCAGCCGCTATCATGTCAATGGCAGTAGCGAATGAGCAACCCGCAGCACAAAATGAAACGGCCGCGATGAAAAAAGGTGCTTTAGTTGTTGTTAGTCTATTTTTGCTAACGATCACCATGGCAGTCTGTGCCCATAACTTTTTGCACCTTCCACCTGTTATCGGAATGATGACTGGTTTAGGCTTTCTTAAGTTATATGGCTACACCATTAAAATGAAGGATAAAAAATCCTACTCAACATTGATTCAACAAGGAGAGACATCGCTTTCACTTGAAAGCACTGTAGAGCAAAAAGAACCTTTTAACATTTTCCAACAATTAGAACGCGCTGAGTGGGATACATTGATGTTTTTCTACGGCATTATTTTATGCGTGGGTGGTTTAGGTACAATCGGCTATTTATCACATGGATCTGAGTTCTTGTATGGCGATTTAGGGCCGACAACAGCCAATATATTAGTCGGTTTAATATCGGCTATCGTCGATAACATTCCAGTGATGTTTGCTGTTTTATCAATGATGCCAGACATGAGTACTGGACAGTGGTTATTAGTTACTTTGACAGCCGGTGTTGGCGGTTCATTATTATCAATTGGTTCAGCAGCTGGGGTTGCAGTCATGGGTCAAGCCCGCGGTATTTACACATTTACCGCTCACCTGAAATGGATTTGGGCAATTGCCTTAGGTTATGCCGCAAGTATTAGCGTTCATTTATGGCTTAATGCCGACAAATTTCACCCTCTCACGTAAAAATAAAACAAAAGGGACATATGTTCTCAGCGTTTAGAAGATCGATAAAAAGTAAGACGTCTCTAAACTAGATTCAGCCTAATGTATTAGCTGGATTATCTTTTTAGCTGGATTATCTTTTAGGTGTTATTGCCTTGCCGCTGTCTATGGGCTTGGCAAGTGCCACTGTGGGCTAACCACAACAAGGTCTTTTGCTACACCGCATACTGCAAGGTCAATATTTCACGACCAACCTCAAGATTTATCGATGGTCTGGTGGTCACTGCGACTATTTAATCACCCACAAATAAGAGATTAAAATGTCACCCATCATAGTCTAGATGTTTAGGATAAATTTTAACCGCCTGATGATAGGTGGTCGCAAGGATAATGAATTGATAGGTAATTGACGATCATGCACAAAGCCCGTCAATTTAATATTTAATGATAGAACCTTGAATTAGGTGTTTTTTAAAAATAGAGTCTGATAACTGTTTCTGCAACGCAGGCCAGTCTAGTGCTGTTATCAATCTCAATCCGCACTTCACGTACAATTTCCAATCCCCGTTTCATCGGCACTAATTTGATCACTCGACTTCGAGCTCTAATACGCTTACCTACCTTAACTGGAAACGGAAAATAAACATGGTTAAGCCCACAATTTACGACCATTCTAGCTTCAGGATAAATACTTTTATCAGGATCAACACTATCTGTTAAGAATGGAATTAATGCCAAGGTTAAAAACCCCTGAGCAATCGTTGTTTTAAATGGAGATTCCTTACTTGCACGGACAGGATCGGTATGAATCCATTGCTGGTCACCCGTAACACTTGCAAATTGTTGAATGCATTGTTGCTCAAGTGTAAACCATTCACCGACATAAGACTCTTCACCAAGCTGAGCATTTAAGCGGCTAAACACACTGTTTAATGGCTCACATTGTTTTAATAAGGCTTTTTTGTCATGGTATTCATGGTCAAAAAAATGTAAATATGACTCCAAAAACTCAGGTACATTTAGCGTGTTAATGAACTTCTTATTGAAATTATTCGGCCAATCACGGAGTTGGCTCTCAAATTTATTGATTAATTCGCCACGAGTAGCTTGGTATTTATCATGATTTTTCTTAATTGATTCTACGATGCCCATTACAGACTCCTTAATTCCACACGAACAGTATATTCCTAAACATCTTAATACTAGCTAATATTTTGCATGTACCATGGCCTAAAAAGCGTCAAAATTTATTTGTTGCCTGAATTTGTGCTGGTTTTCCTTAAAAGTCCATCAAAGATAGTAGAAATCACATTCAACTAGTATAATGTTGGATTGTGATATTTCCGAGTACAATGTTTCATGCTATACAACACTGATGATTTGCGTATCACGGGTATGCAGGAAGTCTTGCCGCCGATACAACTACACCAAGAATTACCTATTACAGATCACGCCTCTGAAACAGTGTTTAATGCTCGCTCAGCCATGCAAAAGATTCTTCATAGCAAAGATGACCGTCTTATAGTAATCATCGGTCCATGTTCGATTCATGATCCGGATGCCGCAAGAGAATATGCAAGTCGCCTAAAACCACTGATTAGCGAATTAAAAGGTGAGCTACAAATCGTCATGAGGGTCTATTTTGAAAAGCCTCGTTCTGTCGTAGGTTGGAAAGGTCTCATCAATGATCCCTACCTAGATGGTAGCTTCAAAATTAATGACGGTTTACGAATCGCCCGAAGATTATTACTAGACCTTGCCGAAATGGGCGTGCCTGCTGGTAGCGAATATCTAGATTTAATTAGCCCTCAATATATTGCTGATTTAATTTCATGGGGTGCCATTGGTGCTCGCACGACGGAAAGTCAAGCTCACCGCGAATTAGCCTCGGGCTTATCTTGTCCCGTTGGTTTTAAAAATGCCACTGATGGTGGATTGCAAATCGCAGTTGATGCCTGTTTATCTGCTTCAAAACCGCATCACTTCATGTCGCTGACTAAAGCCGGCCATTCAGCCATATTTGAGACTACTGGCAATCCAGATTGTCATGTTATTTTACGCGGTGGCAAAACACCCAACTATGATACTGCAAGCATTAATGAAACCGCTGAGATTATTGGCCGCACAGGATTGAAGGCCCACTTTATGGTTGATTGCAGCCATGCAAATAGTGGTAAAAGCCACATTCAACAGGAAGTTGTCTGTCGTGATGTGGTTAATCAAATTGCTCACGGTGAAAATCGCATAATGGGATTGATGCTTGAAAGCAACCTAGTAGCTGGCCGCCAAAATGTAGAACAAGGCAAAGCACTGGTCTACGGACAAAGTATCACTGACGCATGTATGGCCTGGGACAATAGCGAAGTATTATTACGTGAACTAGCTGCCGCTGTCCGTACTCGACGTCTAAAATAGCTAATTCAACTTTATAACACATCATTATACTAAAACCTGCTAAGCCCTTCATAAGCAAGCATTAATATCGTAATTAACGCTACGAAGATCCCGCTTTATCAGCTATAATGACAGATCAAAATTTGCAGTCATTTTTAGTATCCTAAGTAAAAATGAACAAATCCCGATTAAATCAGTAGGTTATTGCATGACAGACTATGCGCTCATTTTAATTAGCACCATTCTGGTCAACAACATTGTTCTAGTTAAATTCTTAGGACTATGTCCATTCATGGGCGTTTCTCGTAAATTAGAAACGGCTATAGGCATGGGATTAGCGACCACTTTTGTGTTAACACTTTCATCGATCAGTAGTTATTTGATCAATGAATACTTACTCGCACCGCTAGGAATTGAATTCCTGCGTACGATTAGCTTTATTTTTGTTATCGCAGTTGTAGTGCAATTTACCGAACTCGTTGTCCATAAAACCAGCCCTATACTTTATCAAGTGCTAGGAATATTTTTACCGCTAATAACCACTAACTGCGCCGTTTTAGGTGTTGCCTTGCTAAACGTTCAACAAGGTCATGGCTTTTTAGAATCAGCTTTATATGGTTTTGGTGCGGCGATTGGTTTTTCAATGGTATTAATCATCTTTGCTGCCATGCGCGAACGAATTGCAGTAGCTGATGTGCCTGTTGCCTTTCAAGGAGCGGCCATAGGTCTTATCACAGCAGGGTTGATGTCAATGGCATTTATGGGCTTTGCTGGTCTGGTTCACGTTTAATGTTGACTGCAATTCTTGCTATAACGCTGTTAGCGTTAATTCTTGGTCTGGTATTGGGCTTTGCTGCTATTCGCTTTAAAGTTGAGGGCGATCCTATCGCCGATCAAATTGATAAAATTTTGCCACAAACGCAATGCGGTCAATGTAGTTTTGCTGGTTGCCGGCCTTATGCTGAAGCAATTGCAGCCGGTGAAGTGGATATTAACCGTTGCCCTCCTGGCGGAGAAGCAACCATTCACGCTTTAGCCGATTTATTAGAAGTTGAGTTCAAAGCACTTGATGAAGAATGTGGTGTTGAAAAACCTAAAATGCTCGCCGTTATCGATGAAGATCGTTGTATCGGCTGTACTTTATGTATTCAAGCTTGTCCTGTTGATGCCATTCTTGGCGCGGCCAAACACATGCATACGGTTATCGCCAGTGAATGTACGGGTTGTGAGCTCTGCCTGCCACCTTGTCCAGTAGATTGCATCGATATGGTTGAAACTAAACCTAAGCCAAATACCTGGCGCTGGCCCGATCCTGCTCATATCGATTTAAAACTAGGAGACCAGCCATGACTCAAAAACTCGGCTCATTTCCTGGAGGCTTAATACTCAATGGTCAGAAAAAACGCTCTACTCAAGTAGCTATTCGTAAAATGCCATTGAGCAAAAAGCTGATATTGCCTTTACAACAACATATTGGTGAAGCGTCGACACCCATCGTTTCCGTCGGCGACAAAGTGTTAAAAGGCCAAAAAATCGCCAAAGCAGAAGGTCATGTATCCGTAGCTTTGCATGCGCCAAGCTCTGGCACCATCATTGCGATTGATGAACAACCGATCCCCCATCCATCTGGCTTATCAGCACTTTGTATCAGCATTGAAACTGATGGTGAAGACGAGTGGATTAAACGTCAGCCAATAAAAGATTTCACTGAACTTTCTGAACACGAAATACGTCAACTTATCCGTGAAGCAGGCATCGTAGGATTAGGTGGCGCCGGTTTTCCAAGTTTTATCAAACTTAATCCTGGCGTTCATCATCATGTTGAGACATTAATCATCAATGGTGTCGAATGTGAACCTTACATTACCTGTGATGACATGATAATGCGCGAACGTGCTGAAGGCATTCTCGATGGTATCGAAATCATGCTCTTTGCCCTACGCGTAAAAAACTGTGTGATTGCAATTGAAGATAATAAACCTGAAGCTATTTCAGCCATAGAGCTTGCTCTAGGAGCGCGGCCACATCTTCATGAGACAAATGTCGTTGTTATTCCAACGCGTTATCCAACAGGTAGTGAAAAACAGCTTATTCAAGTAGTCACCGGTAAACAAGTACCTTCAGGTGGACTACCAATTGATATTGGTATTGTTAGCCACAATGTTGGCACAACTTACGCTATCGCTCGAGCCATCAAATACGGTGAACCATTAATTTCTCGTATTGTGACTGTAACCGGCAGAGAAGTTGAACATGCCGGTAACTTTGAAACCTTATTTGGCACGCCAATGCACGAGTTATTGGCATATTGTGGTACTAAGCGTCAGCCTGAGGAACCCTTTATCTTAGGTGGCCCGATGATGGGCTACAATTTATCAGGCGATCATCTACCTGTAACCAAAACTGCAAACTGCATTATAGTTGGCGTAGATGATGGCGCAAAAGCCTCTACACCTTTACCCTGCATTCGTTGCGGTGAATGTGCAACGGCCTGCCCTGTTAGTCTGTTACCACAACAGATTTACTGGCATTCTCGTGCCAAAGATCTTGATAAAGCTAAAGAATATAATCTTTTTGATTGCATTGAATGTGGTTGCTGTAGCTACGTCTGCCCAAGTGAGATTCCACTGGTACATTATTTCCGCTTTGCTAAAACAGAAATAATGAATCAGCAACAAGAGCATGCAAAAGCCGATATCGCCCGTATTCGTCATGAAAATAGGCTTGCCCGTCTCGAACTAGAACAGCAAGAAAAAGAGCTTCGCCAACAGCAGCGAAAGGCGGCTTTAGTAGCAACACAAGCAGCAAAAGCAAAACAAACCGCTGAGTTATCAACTAAGCCCCAAAAGACTGATAGTCAGGAGACACAGTAATGCCACTAAGTCGGCTGTCATCACCTTTTTTAGCAGGGACTAATCGCGTAACTTTGCAAATGTTGCAATTATTAGTCGCGCTTATTCCCGCCGTCATCGCCATTGTGTATTTTTTTGGCCCAAGTGTATTGATCACAATGACCTTAGCCGTTGTCGTTGCATTATTAGCGGAAGCTATAGTGTTATGGCTACGTAATCGACCGCTTAAGCCTTTTTTAACAGATGGAAGTGCGGTAGTTACTGCTGTATTGCTTGCGATAGCATTACCGCCATTAGCACCCTGGTGGCTAACCGTAACCGGCATATTATTCGCCATTATCTTTGCCAAACATCTTTATGGTGGCCTAGGCTACAATCCATTCAACCCTGCGATGGTAGCCTATGTATTACTGTTAATTTCTTTTCCATTGGAAATGACAACTTGGTTACCTGTAGCTAATTTAAGCGAACAGCCTCTTGATATCAGTTCTGCTTTTCAGTTCATTTTTAATGGTCAATTGACTAGTAGCATTGATACCGTATCAGGTGCAACGCCACTTGATGCGATGAAAACGCAAATAGGCTTACATCAAATACCAGCCCATATTTTCCAGCAACCTGTGTTTGGTTTATGGGGTGGTAAAGGCTGGGAATGGATTAATATTTGGCTAGCCATCGGCGGTGCATTCCTGCTCTATCGTCGCGTTATTAGCTGGCATATTCCTGTAGCAATGTTAATGGGTTTAAGCGCCATTAGTTTAGTGACATGGTTAATCACCCCTGAACTAACAGGCTCACCACTCTTTCATTTAGTTAGTGGTGGCACAATGTTGGGGGCGTTCTTTATTGCCACTGATCCCGTTACCGCTTCAACTACTGTAAAAGGTAAGATCGTTTTTGGTGCGGGTGTAGGTTTATTAACGTACATTATTCGTGTTTGGGGCGGGTATCCCGACGGAGTCGCTTTTGCCGTATTAATTATGAATATGCTCGTGCCATTAATTGATTATTACACTCAACCTAAAGTTTATGGCGCGGTGAAATCATGAATGTCATTCAAAAACATATTCTGAGCGTTGGCCTAGTATTAGCGGGATTTGCGGTGGGGGCAACAAGTATTGTTGCCGTTACAGAAGCCTATACACATGACAAAATCATTGAAAATGAACGGCAAACATTACTTTCGGCCATCAACGCTTTAGTTGATAGTAGCGAATATAATAACGACATACTAACCGACGTAATCACACTGCCCAAAACCCAGCAGTTAGCCACTAAAGAAGAGACTACGGTCTATCGCGCACGCCATGATGGCGCTCCTGTTGCAGCCGTCTTCACCAGTATCGCACCCAATGGTTACAGTGGTTCCATTAAGTTACTTGTAGGTGTTTATAACGATGGGACTTTAGCTGGAGTTCGTGTAATCAATCATAAAGAAACGCCGGGGTTGGGTGATAAAATTAACGAGAATAAAACGAACTGGATATTAAAATTCAAAGGCTTATCACTGACTAATCCGACTGATTCTCAATGGGCAGTAAAAAAAGATGGAGGTGAATTTGACCAATTTACAGGGGCAACAATTACCCCTCGCGCAGTGGTCACCGCAGTAAAAAGATCATTACAATTTTTTGAACAAAATCGTGATGAGTTGTTTAAGGAGACTAAATAATGAACGAAGTCTACGGTCCCATTATTCGTGATGGTTTATGGAAAAATAATCCTGCTCTAGTCCAATTACTAGGCTTATGTCCCCTACTCGCGGTCAGTAATACTACTATTAATGGTTTAGGCCTCGGTCTAGCAACAACGTTAACGCTAGTCGCTTCCAACGGCTTAGTATCATTGTTACGCAAACAGATCCCTGATGAAGCGCGCCTACCTGTATTTGTAATGATTATCGCCTCAATCGTAACCGCAATCGAATTATCGATGAATGCTTGGTTTCATGAACTCTATTTAATACTCGGTATTTTTATCCCGTTAATCGTCACCAACTGTGCCATTACCGGTCGTGCTGAAGCCTTTGCCGCCAGAAACCCCGTCGGACCAGCAATACTGGATGGATTAATGATGGGCATAGGTTTCACTGCTGTGCTGGTCTTGCTCGGAGCAATGCGAGAACTTATCGGTCAAGGTACTATCTTAAGCGAGGCCCACTTAATGTTTGGTGATGGTGCACGTAATCTTTCCATTGTCTTATTTGAACATTATCGTGGTTTTCTGATGGTTTTATTACCTCCTGGCGCTTTTATTGGCCTAGGATTAATTGTCGCCTTAAAGAATGTGATTGATGCACGTCAGAAAGCGAAACAAGCCAAACTCACAAACACAGAAGCAGTGCCAGCGAACGCATGAATCAAACACAAAGGCATGAGTTTTTCAGTATATTAAAGGCGCATAACCCAGCGCCTACAACTGAGCTTAATTCCAAGAGTACCTTTGAATTATTAATTGCCGTCATTTTATCAGCACAGGCAACGGATGTCGGCGTTAATAAGGCAACAGCTAAGCTCTATCCTGTCGCAAATACACCCCAAACCATTTTAAATTTAGGCGTTGAAGGCTTAAAACCCTACATCAAAACAATCGGCTTATTTAACAGTAAGGCTGAAAATGTCATTAAGACGTGTCGGCAATTATTAGCCCTACATAATGGTGAGGTGCCTGATGATCGTGAGGCGCTAGAAGCATTACCCGGCGTTGGCCGAAAAACCGCCAATGTCATCCTCAATACAGCTTTCAAACATCCGGTTATTGCTGTTGATACGCATTTATTTCGACTTGGTAATCGTACTGGCTTGGCTAAGGGCAAGACAGTACGTGATATTGAAGATCGTTTGATGAAGGTTATCCCCGATGAATTCAAGCAAGATGCCCATCACTGGCTAATATTACATGGTCGTTACGTATGTACGGCAAGAAAACCTCACTGTGACACCTGCCTGGTAGCACATTTATGTGATGAGTTTCGCCGCCAACAAAAAAGACTAATCGCTACTGCCAAATAATCATTTCATTTGAGTCTCCCTCGCTTTGCCGTAGAATATGTAGCACTAAGAAAGTGGAGATAATCATGATAGATGCAAAAAAAATTGAAGAAGTCGTACAATCATTCACCAATGCCTTACCACCGGGCATCACAGCCCTTCAGGCCGATGTTGAAAAAAATGTTCGTGCGGCAATGAGTGCAACATTTGCCAAACTAGATTTAGTGACTCGTGAAGAATTTGATATTCAAACACAAGTACTACATCGCACCCGTGAAAAATTAGAAGCCTTAGCGCAACGTGTCGCTGAGTTAGAATCCACAGCTAAAAAATAAGAGAACGCTATGTCTGAATTTACCAATGTCACCATCACTCGTGAAGCCAACGTCTACTTCAATGGCAACGTCACTAGCCGCGCAGTAACGTTTGCAGATGGCACAACTAAAACACTAGGCATTATGATGCCAGGCGATTACACCTTTGGTACTGCCAAAGCAGAGTTAATGGAAATATTAGCCGGCGCGCTAACGTATCGTTTAGTCGATACGACTGAATGGTTAAGTGTTAAAGGTGGCGAATCTTTTAATGTGCCTGCTAATTCGTCATTTGATTTGAAAATTACTGAATTAGTGGATTATTGCTGTACATATTTGGATTAGATTAAGTTAGATTGAGAAAAAATTTGCTTACACTTTGATTTGCAGAGGGACTAATAAAAGGATTTATTTGGACATGGATATCCAATGAGTATAGCCACGGTTTACAGTCGAGCAATTACAGGAATAGATGCACCACTAGTCACTATTGAAGTTCATATTTCAAACGGTCTGCCTAGCCTGTCAATTGTCGGAATGCTCGAAACGGCGGTTAAAGAAAGTAAAGATCGTGTACGTTCAGCCCTTTTGAATTCGCAATTTAGTTTTCCGCAACAACGGATCACAATTAATTTGGCTCCGGCAGATTTACCTAAGGAAGGCGGTCGTTTTGATTTACCGATTGCCTTAGGTATTTTGGCCGCATCTAATCAATTACCTCTCAGTAGTTTAGCCAATAAAGAATTTATTGGTGAATTGGGTTTAACTGGTGAGTTGCGAGCAGTTCGCGGAGTATTACCGTCGATACTTGCTGCAACGCAAGCTAACAATGAACTTATTTTACCCTTAGTGAATGTTGATGAAGCGGCTTTAATTGATGGCGCAACCAGTTATGGAGCAAGTCATTTATTAGAAGTCTGTGCACATTTATTTGGTCAAAAACACTTGTTGATGTCAGTTAATCAACAAGCAAAACCTGAAGTCAATTATCCTGATTTAGCCGATGTTCGTGGTCAATCACATGCACGGCGAGCATTAGAAATTGCCGCGGCTGGATCGCACAGCCTTATTTTCAACGGTCCACCAGGAACGGGGAAGACCATGTTAGCCAGTCGCTTACCCAGTATATTGCCAGCAATGACGGAACAAGAAGCGGTAGAAACAGCGACAGTACATTCTATTTCTACTCAAGGTTTCAAAGTTGAACAATGGCGGCAACGCCCTTTTCGCTCTCCACACCACACAGCATCAGCTGTAGCGATGGTAGGTGGCGGCAGTCAGCCTCGTCCAGGCGAAATATCCTTGGCGCATAATGGTGTTTTATTTTTAGATGAGTTACCCGAGTTTGATCGTAAAGTGCTAGAAGTACTTCGTGAACCCATTGAGTCAGGTAAAATAACGATCTCGAGAGCGGCCAATCAAGCGGAATTTCCAGCCCGTTTTCAACTTATCGCGGCGATGAATCCTTGCCCTTGTGGCTATTTAGGCGAAAGTCGCTGTCACTGCACTGAAGATCAAGTTCGCCGCTATCGTGCTAAAGTGTCCGGCCCGTTAATGGATCGCATTGATATGTTAGTCGAAGTACCCCCGGTTGCTCACTTAACATTACGACCTGCACCAGAAAATAAAAAAGAAGAAGACAGCGCAACCGTTTGTAAACGAGTATTGCAGGCACATAAAAGACAAATGGAGCGAGCCGGTAAACCCAACACCATGTTAGAAAATAAAGAATTAGATGCTTATTGCATCTTGAGTGAAAGCAATTATCAGCTATTGGAACATGCGATTAGCCGCTTTGGTTTATCTGCCCGCGCTTATCATCGCATATTAAAAGTCGCTCGAACGATAGCTGATTTGGCCAATTCTGACCAAATTCAGACAGCACATCTAAGTGAAGCAATAGGCTATCGACGCCTCGATACAAGGAATACTTAAATTTAATGCATGATCTTAATCCGCCGCAACGGGAAGCTGCGCGTCATGTAGATGGACCTTTACTCGTTTTAGCCGGTGCCGGCAGTGGTAAAACACGGGTTATCACTCGAAAAATAGCCTATTTAATTGAGCAATGTGGTATTAATGCCCGAAATATTGCCGCGGTCACTTTCACTAATAAAGCCGCCCGTGAAATGAAAAGTCGTGTGGCGGAAATGATGGCGACCCGTAATGCCTCAGCTCGTGGATTAATGGTGTCGACCTTTCACACTTTAGGTCTCAATATTCTCCGTAAAGAGCATGCTCACCTCGGTTATCGTCCAGGTTTTTCGATCTTTGATGCCCAAGATAGTTTAGCGGTACTTCGTGACCTAATGGGTCGAGACTTTGCTGCCGATAGCGAACATGCACAACAATGTCAGTGGCAAATTTCCGTGTGGAAAAACCAACTTATTCTCCCTGAAGAGGCCATTAACATTGCTGAAGATGAGCAACAAGCATCAGCAGCCAAAGTCTATCAACGTTATGTTGAGGCACTCAAAGCTTATAACGCAGTAGATTTTGATGACTTAATCTTAAAACCTGTATTACTTTTCCGGGAACATTCTGAAGTTTTAAAGAAGTGGCAATCACGTATTCATTATCTATTAGTCGATGAATATCAAGATACCAATGGTTGCCAATACGAACTTGTCAAACAACTTGTTGGTATCCGTGAAGCATTCACTGTCGTGGGTGATGATGACCAGTCGGTATATTCTTGGCGCGGTGCTCGCCCAGAGAATCTAGTGCAATTACAAAAAGACTTTCCACGTCTTAAACTGATTAAGCTCGAACAAAATTACCGCTCTATGGGTCGTATTTTACGCGCGGCCAATGCGTTAATTAGTCATAACCCACATATTTTTGATAAAAAATTGTGGAGCGCGATGGGCGAAGGCGATCCGATTAGAGTGATCGGTTGTCGTGATGATGATCATGAATCAGAAAAAGTAGTATCTGAACTGCTCTATCACAAGCTCAAAAATCAGGCTAACTATAGTGATTACGCTATTTTATACCGTAGTAATCATCAATCTCGCCCGATTGAACGTATTTTACGTGAACATAATGTGCCTTATTTTTTATCTGGCGGCACCTCATTTTTCTCACGAGTTGAAGTTAAAGACATCATGGCCTATCTGCGCTTGCTAGCCAATCAAGATGATGACAACGCCTTTTTACGCGTCATTAACACGCCACGACGCGGTATTGGTACTAGCACACTGCAAGCCGTTGGTAACTATGCATCCAAACGCAATACCAGTATGTTCGGCGCTTGTTTTGAAATGGGCTTAGCGGAGCAATTATCCGAAAAAGCTATGTTCAAACTTGAACATTTCACAAAGTGGTTAATTGATATAGCAGATCGTGCTAAACGCGGTAATCTAATGGAAGCAATCCGCGATATGATTGAGGAAATTGATTATCGAGCTTGGCTAGAAGAAGTCACCGGCGATCCCATTCAAGCAACACGTCGAATGGATAATGTTGAAGAACTATTAACCTGGGTTGCTCGCATTATAGATAATGATACCGTTGAACAGAATATCGGTGATATTGCATCTCGTTTGACCTTAATGGATATTCTTGAACGACAAGAAGACGAGAATCAAGCTGATGCAGTGCATTTAATGACCTTACATGCCGCCAAAGGATTAGAATTCCCCCATGTTTTCATTATCGGCATGGAAGAAGAAATTTTACCCCATCGAACCAGTATTGAAGAAGATGGCATTGAAGAAGAACGTCGCCTTGCCTATGTTGGTATCACCCGTGCTCAACGAAGTTTAGTTTTTACCTTAGCTAACTCTCGTAAACGTTATGGTGAAAAAATGGAATGCGTAGAAAGTCGATTCTTACGGGAATTACCACCAGAAGACTTAGTGTGGATGAGCGAAAAGTCAAAAGTCGATCCAGAAGAACGTAAAGAACGTGGCAAAGCACATTTATCTAATATTAGGGGCATGTTGAAGTAGATGACTTCTATTTGCTAGCAACCAGTTAAACGTTATGTATTAGGAAAGGAACAAACATGATAATAAAAATATTTACAACGGGTGGCACAATAGATAAAACCTACTTCGATCAGAAAGATACCTATCAGGTTGGAGAGCCACAAGTTGCTGGTATATTAGAAAGGGCCAATGTCGTTGTTGATTTCGAAGTAACGTCGCTAATGCAAAAGGACAGTCTGGATATTGATAATTCGGATCGGGAAATAATTCGCGAAGCCATCCTATCGGAAAAAAGTCACAAAATAATCGTTACTCATGGCACTGATACGATGATTGCAACAGCAGAATTGCTACAGAATATCCCCAATAAAACCATTGTATTGACAGGTTCAATGTATCCCGCTCAATACAGGGATAGCGACGCTGTTTTTAATTTGGGCTGTGCTTTAACTGGAGCGCAGACTCTGCCGCCAGGAGTATATATAGCGATGAATGGTCGAATATTTGATCCAGTAGCTTCAGTGAAAAATGTTGCACTTAACCGCTTTGAAGCCAAGTGATATAACACATACATCAAGTTCGCTTGGTGGTATGCAATGGAATTTGTTTTTTAAGTAGTTCAAGGGGATTTTGCCCCTAGAACACTCCGACTCAACTTATTTTGATAACACTTCTTTCAAAGCCGCTGTAGCTAACAATACATTTTCTTTTCTTGCCGAATGCCCCATCAAACCAATACGCCAAACTTTGCCAGCTAAATCACCTAAACCCGCACCAATTTCTAAATTGTATTCATTAAGTAATGTTGAGCGAACGAAGGCATCATCAGCGCCTTCGGGGATCCAAACCGTATTCAATTGTGGCAAACGATCTTGTTCTTTGACAACAAACTTAATGCCCATGGCTTCTAAACTTAGTTTGAGCGTTTCATGTTGCTGTTTATGACGTGTCCACGAATTTTCGATGCCCTCTTCCATCAACATAACCAACGACTCATGCAGACCATACAACGTATTAACAGGTGCAGTATGATGATAGGCGCGTTTAGTACCTTTCCCCCAATAACCCATCACCAGATTAAGGTCTAAAAACCAACTTGTTACAGGTATTTTACGATTAGATAATTTTTGGATAGCACGTTTACTAAAACTAATCGGTGAAAGACCCGGTGGTGCTGACATACATTTTTGGGTACCAGAATAAATAGCATCAATACCCCAGTCATCAACTCGTAATTCAGTACCAGCCAATGAGGTAACGGCATCGACAATATTCAAGCAACCATATTGATCGGCTAAAGCACAAAGCGCTTTGGCATCAGATTGTGCACCAGTGGAAGTTTCAGCATGGACAAAGGCAAGAATTTTGGCATCTGGATTTTCTTTTAGTGCTTGCTCTACTTTTTCAATGGTAACGGCTTCGCCCCATTTATCTTCAACCACGATCGCTTCGCCACCAAATCGAATTACATTCTCTCTCATACGATTACCAAACACGCCGTTGATGCAGACAATGACTTTGTCACCTGGCTCAACTAAATTGGCAAAACATGTCTCCATTCCCGCAGAACCAGGTGCAGATACTGGCATCGTCAGTTCATTTTGAGTTTTAAATGCGTATTTAAGGGCTTGTTTAGTCTGGTCCATCATTTCAATGAAATAGGGATCAAGATGCCCAATTGTTGGGCGAGCCATCGCTTGTAAAACACGAGGATGAACATCAGATGGGCCAGGTCCCATAAGCGTGCGAATAGGTGGATTAAATGATTGCATAATTCTACTTATGGTTATTGGATAAAGAAGTCATTATAATAATACCTATGTTAATTACTCAAGAATTATCACGCTCACTCCCCAATAATATCGTCATTCAAGGCGATGAAATGACTCGACCTTTTGAGTGTGACGCGCTGAGCATGTACCAACAAAAACCCTTAGCGGTGGTATTGCCAGAGACTATTGATCACATTAAACGCGCTATTAAATTGTGTAAAACTAACAATACCCCGATTGTTACTCGTGGTGCGGGAACGGGCCTTTCTGGTGGTGCATTACCATTAGAAAACAGCATCGTACTGGGTTTATCCAAACTCAATAAAATCATCTCTATAGATCCCATAGCCCAAACAGCCATTGTCGAGCCCGGTGTTCGTAATATTGCTATTAGTGAGGCTGTCTCTGAATATGGATTGTATTATGCGCCCGATCCTTCATCACAAATCGCATGTACTATCGGCGGCAATGTTGCTGAAAACTCTGGTGGTGTCCATTGTTTAAAATATGGCTTAACCGTACATAATGTGGTCGCCATAAAAATGCTCACGATTGATGGTGAAGAACTTATTCTTCACCGTAATGACAGCGGCTTAGGACTATTAGCATTAATGAATGGGTCCGAAGGTTTATTAGGCGTTATCACCGAAATAACCGTAAAGCTCACACCAAAACCCGCCGCAGTCAAACTAGTCATGGCAGGATTTGAGCATGTGAGAGATTGTGCAAATGCTATATCGAATATCATTAAGGCAGGTATTATTCCCGCCGGTTTAGAAATGATGGATCAGTTTGCTATTGGTGCAGCAGAAGATTTTGCACATGCAGGCTATCCCCGTGATGCTCAAGCACTCTTATTATGTGAACTAGATGGCGATGAAGTCGACGTTCAACAAGAATTAGATAAGGTACTACTCTTGTTATCCGGCGCATCACTCATAAAAGTGGCTAATAACGAAAAAGAGCGTTTATCACTTTGGCAAGGTCGCAAATCTGCTTTTCCTGCTGTCGGCAGATTATCTCCCGATTATTATTGTATGGATGGCACCATTCCTAGACGCTATTTAGCAGATGTCTTGGAAAAAATAAGCCACTTATCACTGCGTTATGGCCTGCGTGTAGCCAATGTATTTCATGCAGGTGATGGTAATTTGCATCCCTTAATTCTCTATGATGCCAATGTGCCTGATGAACAACAAAAGACCGAAGAATTTGGTACTGAGATTTTAAAACTCTGCGTGGATGTCGGCGGCAGTATCACAGGCGAACACGGCGTAGGTATTGAAAAGCTTAATGCCATGTGCCATCAGTTCACGCCTGCTGAGCTGGCTATTTTTCATCAGATAAAAGATGTGTTTGATCCAAAAGCATTGCTCAACCCTGGTAAGGCCGTGCCTACACTCCATCGTTGTGCGGAGTTGGGCAATATGCATGTCCATCATGGTGAATTACCGCACCCGCATTTAGAACGGTTTTAAAGCCATGAATATTGAACGCATACAACAACGCATTCTGGATGCTGAAAAATTACAAATCATCGGCAATAACAGTCAACTGAAATCTACTGCAAGCAATACTTTAGATATGTCGCCATATGCTGGATTCATTGGCTATCATCCAGACGAATTAGTGATGACCGTAAAAGCAGGCACGCGAATCACAGAAATAAAAAGCATTCTTGAACACAAGGGTCAAATATTACCCTTTACTGTACAACATAATGACAGTGCGACTATCGGTGGTGCTTATTCAATAGGCAGTCCCGAGCTAAGAGATGCAGTACTAGGCGTAAAAGTTATTGATGGACAAGGCCAGATCTTAACCTTTGGTGGTCAGGTAATGAAAAATGTCGCAGGCTATGACGTATCCCGTTTATTAGTAGGCTCTAAGGGTAGATTAGTTGCTGTATGTGAAATTAGTTTTAGAGTCTTACCCAAAGCATATGCAAACACAGTCAAAACAACTATCACACCTAATATTGATTCCCAATCGCAGGTGAGAGAACGCATAGAATATGGACTTAAAAAGGTCTTCGATCCGAAAGGAATATTTATTTAATGCACAAAAAACTATCTGTGACAGGTATTAAAACCCCACAAACCCAAAAAGCAGAAAGTATTCTCAGATCATGTGTACATTGTGGTTTTTGCTTATCCACTTGCCCAACATATCAACTAACCGGTAATGAATCAGACTCACCTCGAGGTCGAATTTATCTTATAAAATCTGTTTTAGAAAATAATGAGTTCAGTAAAAATACTATTCATCACCTTGACCGATGCCTGACATGTCGAGCCTGTGAAACAACCTGCCCATCGGGTGTGAAATATGGTGAGCTCGCTGATATTGGTCGTGAGATGATTGAAGGCAAACGTCCACTTTGGCAAAAAGCCCTACGAACGAGTGTTCGTAAACTTTTAACCACCCCATCATTAGTTAACATCACAGCCCCATTGCTGAAACAAGCGCCTATTCAAACACCAGCAAAAAAACAAAATGGTACAAAAGGACGCGTAGTACTATTAGGTGGTTGTGTCCAACCAACGCTTACTCCCAACACCAATCACGCAGCCACTAATGTACTGGCAACGCTAGGCTATAAAATAGTTGAAACCACACAAAAAGAATGTTGTGGTGCAGTTGACCATCATCTTTCTGCACAGGGTGAGGCATTAATTAAGGTTAAACGTAATATTGATCAATGGTTAACCATGCTTGAATCGGGAGTCGATACCATCATTTCCACTGCAAGTGGTTGTGGCCTAATGGTGAAAGATTATCCAACACTATTTGAAGCAGGCGATATTTATTATGAAAAAGCGCAAAGTGTTGCCGCTAAAACCAAAGACATCGCTGAATTTTTATTGGAACAGGACTTGTCGCTTTTACCTATCACAAACGGAAAAATTTCATACCAGGCACCTTGTTCTTTGCAACATGGTCAGAAGTTACCAAACTTAGTCGAAGGTCTACTAGAGAAACTTGGTTATGAACTAAAACCTGTCATCGACAGCCATTTATGTTGTGGCTCAGCCGGTACTTATTCTCTTTTTCAGCCCGAAATAGCAAGGCAACTAAGAAATAATAAGTTAAATAATCTCAGCCGCTCACAACCTGACTTGATTGTTACATCCAATATTGGCTGTCAAATTCACCTTGCAAAAGGTACCAAACTGCCTGTTAAACATTGGATTGAATTGTTAGATAATTAGGAATCGAATGGAAAGTACCTTCGTAATATATCCTTGTCGATTTAATAATAGTTTAAACCGTTTAGTTAATAACCATCACAGCCAAAACCAACCACCCTCAGCGATAAGTTCACATAATAAAGCAACAATTTGAGGGTCCTGTTTTAACTGCTGCCAGTCAGTAATCGTTAGTTCATTTTGTTCAGTTAATCTGGCTAAATGCGTGACGCCTTTCATAGTAACAGGATAGACTTCACCGGCTAGAAATAATTGTCCGCCCTCGTTATTAGCCGTCCATGCAAAGCGGCAATACAGATTTCTTTGTAAAACATCACCTTGCTCAAACAGCCGATTAACTTCATCTATTGTTGGTAAATCAGTAAATGACTCCTCAACTATCGCCGATAAACTAGCTTTTGTTTCTGTTACAAACTTACCGAGTGCACTTGCTAAAATCGGCTCAGCATCGTCAATAGCCTGATGTAACATGACTTTCAATCTGGCTATAGCCTGAGCATCAATCTCAGCGCTATGTGGCGATAACTTTAAATCCGAATCGTTATACCGCATTTTTCCTAGACCTTGTTCCAGCATGGAATTGACTACGGCATCTAACATATCTACCTGTGATGGTGCTCGAAAGCCAATCGAGTAGGTCATACAATCATTCATTGCCACGCCGTGATGTGCAAAGTGGGGAGGAAGATAGAGCATATCGCCGGGCTGTAAATCCCAAGTTTGATCGGCTGTAAATTCAGTTAATATTTGAACATCAAGTCCCGCAATTACTGGGGCATCAATTAGTGGTATATCACTGATCTGCCAGCGACGTGTTCCTAATGCTTGCAATAAAAACACATCATAACCATCCGTATGAGGGCCGACGGTGCCATGTTCCGGCGCGTAACTAATCATCAAATCATCACGTCGCCAATCAGGAATAAAATGAAATGGATCTAAGATATGTTGCAGGTCAGGCATATGTTTATCGACATCCTGTACTAACATCGTCCAGTTTGTTGCAGGCAAACGAGCAAAATCATCTTCTGAGAATGGGCCCTGAGAGACTTGCCAAGGCCCATCTTGGCCGATTTCTTCAATCAACCGAGATTCAATTTCTGGCTCGCATGCTAATCCAGCCAAATCTTCTGGACTAATTGGTGATTCAAAATCAACAAATGCCTGCCTAATCAATAGTGGCTTTTTTTGCCAATATTCATCTAAAAACTGCTGTTGAGTGAGTCTGGTATTAAAGAAGTCTGACATGGGGGGATACCTATGAAAATATCATGTATTAGTTTTTATCTTAGTTATACGCCCGTATGGCAATATATCAAAGGCATTATTAGACTGCCGCTAACGTCATGCGGGATTAAAGATAGTGTTGTTTCTAGGATTGACGTAATAGTGCTGATATCAAAATGACAGCCTGGCCTTAATAGAGTGACGGTATGTTATTAAGGGTACCGGCACGCTATTAATTGTAATGGCAAAGCTATTTTTCTTATCTGCTTAGTTTGATGCATTTAGCTATAGAATGAATTATTGAACTATCTCAACCTTAAAAACGACATTGTTTAGACTGACAATTTTCACCTTAGTACCTGCCGGACAATCTTCACCTTCAATCTTCCATGTCGAGTCATCAACTTTGACTTTACCTTGGCCATCTACAATAGGTACCTGTAAGGTAATAACCCGCCCAACATATTGCTCGCCTCGACGATTAAGCAATGGCTCATCTGAGCTAAGTGGATTATTTTTATAATAAAATTTCCACGCAATAATGCTGGCGACTGATAATAATGCAAAAACAAACACCTGATATTCCCACTGCATTTCAGGCATAAAATACACGGCAAGACCCGTTATAAAGGCGGCAATGCCCAGCCACAAAGCAAAAAATGTTGGTGCTAATATTTCCAGGATAATCATGACAACAGCGAGAATCCACCAATGCCAAAAATCAGGTGCAAATAGCTCCATTGTTAACCTTCCTTCTTAAAGGCTTCTTTCGCCAACTCTGCAATACCGCCTAAAGAACCAATCACACTACTAGATTCCAATGGCATAAAGACCACTTTGCTATTACTTGCTGAGGCCATATCTTTAATGGCTTCAACATATTTTTGGGCAACGAAATAATTGATTGCTTGAATATTACCTTTAGCAATCGCTTCTGATACCACAAAAGTAGCACGTGCTTCAGCTTCTGCAGAACGTTCACGCGCTTCGGCATCACGAAATGCAGCTTCTTTTCTACCTTCGGCATCTAGCATTATCGACGCTTTTTCACCTTCCGCTTTCAAGATTGCTGATTGGCGAAGCCCTTCTGCTTCAAGGATGTTAGCTCGTTTAACCCGTTCGGCTTTCATTTGGCGGCCCATCGCTTCCACTAAATCAGCAGGCGGTGCAATATCTTTAATTTCAATTCGCGTTACTTTAACGCCCCAAGGTGTCGTTGCATCATCAACGACACTTAATAGACGAGCATTAATTTCATCACGTTTAGATAATAGTTCATCCAAATCCATCGAGCCCATAACTGTTCGAATATTAGTCTGCGTCAAATTCAAAATCGCATTGTGCAAATTATTAACTTCATAGGCGGCTTTTGCTGCATCAACTACTTGAAAAAACACCACACCATCAACGCGAACCATCGCATTATCTTTGGTGATAATTTCTTGTGATTCAACGTCAAGTACCTGTTCCATCATATTAATTTTAGCGCCGATACTGTCCAAAACTGGGACAATCACATTAAATCCTGGGCGTAAAGTGCGGGTATAACGACCAAAGCGTTCTACTGTATATTCGCGTCCTTGCCGCACTGCCTTCACGCCCATAAGTATAATAATAACGGCGAGCACTAGAAAAAATAGTACAAATGCTGAAAAACCTGCCATGTTGTATCTCCTGAACTTTAAATGACAAAAATTGTAAGCTTGATAATAACGCAAAATGATAATTCTTGGACTTTTTCCGCTTAAAGCCTGACAATAACAGCACACTAAATAACCGTACTTTAGCCATGAAACTACTATCTGCCGCTCGTTTTATCACAGCATTTATTTTATTACTGACCAGCATTCAGTCCTATGCCGATCAGTGGTATCACGTTGAATTGATTGTATTTGAGCAACTTAGCACTATCACTGATGAACAATCACCACCGATGTCGGATGCCATTACAACAGGATCATTAACACCCGGGATGGCAACATCACTTATCCAGCCTGCGACTAACAATACTTTAAACAGTATCGCCTCACGGTTAAGCAGTTCATCACAGTATCGCGTCCATTATCACCAATCTTGGCAGCAATATATTATGAGAAAAGGTAGTGCTAAAGCCGTTAACATCATTTCATCTGATGGCCTAGTTGAAGGGACCGTTCGGCTTGATAAAGCTACTTATCTACATGCTACGGTAGATTTGTGGTTAAAAAAGAATACGGGGCAAGTAAATAGTTGGTCTGATGCTTCATCTAAAGCTGCCACTATTAATGCACCGCGTAATCCACACTTGGTCGAATCACGTCGCATTCGTAGTGATGAATTAGATTTTTTTGATCACCCAAAAATGGGCGTATTATTAAAAATCACCCCAATTAAAATGCCCGCAGCGGTGCAAGCCGAATAACAATCATTTGAAACATTTTAATACTGACCAAAGCTAGCTTTGTTGTGAACGAATAACGTCAGCGAGGATCTGTTTGACCTGAGTCATTCCTCCAGCTAAGTTTTGTTCAATCTGAGCCATGGTAATCAAGCTATCACTTAATCCTGCGGCCCAATTCACCATTAAGGCACAGGTGGCATAAGCAATATTAAGTTCTCGTGCTAATGTCGCTTCAGGCATACCAGTCATTCCGACCATCGCACAACCATCTTGAGCCATCCGCTTGATTTCAGCAGCACTTTCTAAGCGAGGTCCCTGAGTTGCACCATAGGTTCCACCATCAACCATCATTATTTTATTATTGAGTGCTGATTGTAATAGTTGCTGGCGAATGTTTTCATCATAAGGATAACTAAAATCAATATGTTTATCTGATGTGAAATCATCACTATAAAAACTTTGTTCTCGCCCATAAGTGTAGTCAATGATTTGATCTGGCACAGCCAAAACACTAGGTGCTAAATCATATCGAATGCCGCCTACGGCGGCCACAGCAACAATACGATCGACACCTAGCTTATGCAAAGCCCAGATATTAGCGCGGTAGTTAATTTTATGCGGTGGAATAGTATGTTTAGCGCCATGTCGTGGTAAAAAAAACACTGTCTTACCATGCAACTCACCTTCTAAAATTGCGCTAGATGGCGAGCCAAAGGGTGTTGAAACACTATGCTGTTCGAAAATATTTAAACCATCTAAAACACTTAAACCTGTACCGCCAATAATGGCTAACTTAGTCATTATTGATCATCCTTGACCGCATAGATGCCCGGCGCGTTTCGCCAGTAACCTTGATAATCCATTCCAAAACCAAACACATAACGATCAGGTACCGTTAATCCGACAAATTCTGGTGGCGTACCCACTTTATTCTTATGTAACTTTTCAATCAAGGTTACACATTTTACTGATCTAGCACCTGCTTGTTCACAATAGCTTCGCAAGTTCTGCAAGGTGACGCCTTCATCATAAATATCTTCGATTAACAGCACATCTCTATTTTCTATCGCCGTAAGTGGCGAATGATGCCAGGTTAATTCGCCACCTACTGTCTTATCGCCATAGCGACTAGCATGAATATAATCCAACTCTAGCGGAAAAGGCAGTTTAGGGAGCAAATGACCGGCTGTAATAACCGAACCTTTCATCACACACAACAGCAAAGGATTAACATCTGCATAATGTGTAATTAATGTCGTTGCAACGCGTTCAAGAGCTGCGTCAATATCGGTCATTGAATACAAACATTCAGCTGTATCAAAAACGTGCTGTAACTGTTTCATATATTTCTCAAGGTTTCTTGTGGAATAGCTATTATAATGGGATTTTTTGTCTTTAAGGGGTTAAAAAAATGCGCCGATTTTGGCCGCTTTTTTTATTTTTGATTATTTTTGTCGTGGCAGTGATTGGTGTCAATTCTCAGTCCACCACTAAATCGCCATCCAATCAGACCTCACAACGCATTATTAGCCTTGCACCTAGCATTACTGAATCCCTATTTGCATTAGGCTTAGGTGATAAAGTTGTGGCGGTGACAGATTACTGTGACTTTCCAGCTCAAGTAAACTCGCTCCCTAAAGTCGGCGGATTTATTAATCCCAATCTCGAAACTATTATTGCTCTGCAACCTGATCTGGTCATTTTGCTTGCCAATCAGCAACGCGTTGTCGAACAATTACAACAGCTCAATATCCCAACCTTGCCTGTCCTCAATACGTCGCTGGATGATATAAAACGTACTATAGCAGTCATAGGAAAACAGACTCATCATCAGCAACAAGCTGATGAATTGCTTAATAAAATCAATCAGAAAATAGACTTTATCGCTGAAAAAACAAAAGGCTTAGATCGCCCTAGCGTCATGATAACGATGGGCCACAGCATTGATTCGCAGCATATGAAACAAATTTTTATTGCTGGGCAACATGATTTTTATAATGATCTAATCACCCTAGCCGGCGGCCAGAATGTCTATAAAGCCCAGCAACCCAGCGTACCTTCTTTATCGGTTGAAGGCATTATGCAACTCAATCCACAGATAATTTTTGATATTTACCCTGAAGCTTCTGATCACAATTCAGATCTTATTCAGGTGTTACTGCAATGGAAGAACTTAAAGTATGTCGATGCCATAAAAAATAATCGCATTCATATCATCGAACAAAACTATGCAACCATTCCAGGTCCACGTATTTTTTTGTTGCTAGATCAATTAGCCCGTTTAATTCATCCCGAAGTTGATTGGGAAGCCAGCGCATCATGAACGGTATGCTAAATGTTCAAGAGCTGAATGTAGAAGTGGCGAGTAAAAAATTAATTTCAGATATCAGTTTTGGACTGGAACAAGGTGATTACCTGTGTGTTTTAGGGCCCAATGGCGCAGGTAAAAGCACTTTATTAAAAGCATTAATGGGCATAGTCAAAACGGCATCTGGCGATATAACACTTAATCAACAATCCGTGTCACAGCTTAGTCAAAAACAACTTGCCCAACATATTAGTTATGTACCGCAAGCGCATGGTCGTCAGCTGAACTTTAACGTGGCTGACTTCATTAAAATGGGCCGTTTCCCCTATCACTCAGCTTTCTCTGATTGGACATCAACAGATAAACAGGCGATGGACCGCGCTATCGATATCACCAAAACCTCTGATTTTTTATCACGACAAATGCAAACCTTAAGTGGCGGTGAATCTCAACGAGTAATGATTGCCGCAGCGTTATGCCAACAAACACCTTTATTATTATTAGATGAGCCGACAAGCTTTCTTGATCCGCTTCATCAAGTAGAAGTACACCAACTTATTCGTCAACTTAATCAACAACACAACATCAGCATTATCGAGGTCAGCCATGATTTAAACCATGCCGCACATCACAGCAAACATATTTTGGCACTCAAAAATGGTAAAACACTTTGGTATGGACAATCAGCTGAATTATTACAATCCTCTCATTTGCAAGATCTCTATGATCAACAGTTTGTATTTACCCCGCACCCACAAACCGGCGCAATGGTGGCATTACCCTGTGAACTTTCTAATGATGTGTCATGAAACCATTTAATATTTTAATCTTAATTTTAGTCGCTACTATCTCCATATTATTGATCAGCCCTTACTTGGGACTCAATAGTTCAACGAACGCTGAAATTCAGCAACATATCCTCACCCAACTGCGTATCCCTCGGATATTGTTTGCCTTTATTGCCGGTGCAGGATTAGCGGTATGTGGCATGGTATTTCAGGCCATGTTTCGTAATCCCCTCGCCACACCTTTTACCCTTGGCGTGGCTAGCGGTGCCTCACTGGGCGCAGCGCTTTATGTATTCCTCGGATTCAGCTTTTCGATAATGAGCATCGATGGTAGTACTTTCGCGGCCTTTTTAGGCTCCTTAATCGCTATCAGTTTTGTCTACAGCATTAGTCGTTTACGCAGTGGATTTTCAACAGAAACATTGTTACTCACCGGCGTTGCCATCAGTTTCTTTTTTTCCAGCCTTATTTTATTCACTCAATACATGAGTAATGTCAGCGATTCATTCCAAATTTTACGCTGGTTAATGGGTAGCTTAACAACGGTGGGCTATCGAGATGTTTTACAATTGCTACCGTTTGTGAGTGTTTGTATTGCTGTTATTTTATGGTTAAGTCGTGAGCTTAACCTACTAATGGCAGGCGATGATATTGCACTCAGTCGGGGACTGGCCGTTCAAAAAACACGATATCTATTATTCTTTGTGACCTCTTTATGTGTCGGTGCGATTGTTGCCTTATGTGGTCCAATTGGCTTCATTGGTATGATGGTGCCCCATATCTGCCGCTTATTAATTGGGAGTGACCATCATTGGTTAACCCCTGCTACATTACTCTTTGGCGGTAGTTTTCTTATCATATGTGACTCCATTGCTCGACTCATTATTGCACCGGCAGAAATCCCTGTCGGCGTCATCACTACCCTACTCGGTGGCCCTTTCTTTTTATGGTTATTAATTAAGTCTAGAAATAAATCATTTTAGATTTATACGCATCCAATATCTGGTCACTACTTTCGAATAATTAGCCTGAAAAAACTGCTATCATTAGCCTAAATTAATGCTCGAGACTATTATGAAAACTATTCCTATTCGCTTCTTAAGCCTACTCTTCATACTGTTACCCGTTTTAGCTTCTGCCGAGAGTCCCATCTTAGTTCCCGCATGGCAGTCGCAAGCTACGTTCGAACATCCAGAATCAGTGGTTTATGACTCACAGCATGATCTGCTTTTTGTCTCTAATGTTAACGGCGCTCCTAATGAGGTTGATGGTAATGGTTATATTTCACAATTATCAGTCGACGGTAAACTTATTGAACAACATTGGTTAACAGGCTTAGATGCACCTAAAGGTTTAACAATTGTCGGTGACACATTATATGTCGCGGATATAAACCAATTGGTCGCCATCGACATAAAGCATAAAAAAATCAGCAAGCGTTATCCTGTCAGCGATGCTAAATTTTTAAATGATGTTGTTGCTGATACCGCTGGTAATGTCTATGTATCTGACATGTTAACCAACACCATACATCGTTTAACACAGGGGAAATTTGAAGTCTGGCTTCATGATGACGCCTTAGAATATCCTAATGGCCTATTAATTGAAGGCGATAATCTGATCGTCGCTAGTTGGGGTGTTATGACTGATGATTTTGTCACTGATAACGCTGGTCATTTAAAAACAATTGACATTGCTAGTAAAAAAATTCAAAGCCTCGGTGATAAAACACCTGTCGGTAATCTTGACGGTTTAGAATCAGACGGCGAAGGTAACTATTTTGTAACGGATTGGATGGTAGGTAAATTACTACACATCGAGCCAAGCGGAATTAGTAAAACATTAATCTCACTCGAACCAGGAAGTGCCGATCTCACTGTATTGGCACAACAGAAGCTGGTAATCATTCCGATTATGTTGTCTAACAACATTGTCGCCTACCGTATTAAATAAGTATTTACCTATGACTTTTGATGACCTTTTCCTTGATGATGCCCTATTAAACGCGCTTAATAGCCTTGATTTTAAAGTACCTACTGCCGTGCAAGAGGCTGCGATTCCATTTATTTTGCAAGGCAAAGATGTTTTAGCTGGCGCGGCAACAGGCACCGGCAAAACGGCTGCATTTGTATTACCTGCTTTACAACTACTGATTGATACCCCCAATCGTGAAAAAGACCGATTTCCTCGCATCTTGATCTTAGCGCCAACGCGAGAATTAGCATTTCAAATTCAACATGTCGTTAAACAATTGAGCAAACAACTCGACGTCAATACTTCAATTGTCACTGGTGGTTTTTCACAATATAAACAAGCTGAATTTTTACAAAATGCATGCGATATTATCATCGCAACACCAGGTCGATTATTAAACTTGGTCGCTGATGAGGCTATTGATTTATCTGATATTGACATGGTCATTATTGATGAAGCGGATCGCATGCTTGATATGGGCCAAGGGCCTGATGTAATGACATTGCTAGGCACAATATCCAATGGTTTTCAGGCCTGCTTATTCTCGGCGACACTTGCCGGTTCTGGCGTAAAGATTTTTGCTGAAGAAATACTAACTGATGCTGAAATCGTTCAAATCAATGCCGCGAATGAAAAATCTGATCAAGTCACACAGCTTGTTTATTTTGCTGATAATAAAGAGCATAAACAGGCATTATTACTCGCCAGTATCAATGAACCGAGCTGTACCAGTGCCATTGTATTTTGTAATAAAAAGGAGCGTGCCGAAGAAATTACCGAGTGGTTGCAATCAAAAAATGTCTCGGCTCAAGTGATGCATGGTGACTTCAATCAAGCGACACGTCTCGATAAAACGCGTAAATTTCGTATCGGCCAAATTAAAGTGATGGTGGCTACGGATGTTGCTTCTCGTGGTTTAGATTTAACTAATATCAGTCATGTTATAAATTACGATCTTCCATTCAGAGGTGATATTTATATTCATCGAATTGGCCGAACTGGACGGGCAGCTCAAACAGGGGTTGCCATCAATTTAGTCGAACATAATGACAAAGATCGCTTAGATAGAATCGAATATCATCTCCAATATAAATTGACCGTAGCTAAAATGAAAGGTTTAGCGGCTCAATCCAAAACCGGCAAAAATAAAATCAAAAAGAAAGATGACTCAAAACCGCGTTATGTATCTAAGAAAGATCGAGTGGAAACGGCTTCAGATAGCGAATAAGGCATGACGGCGCAACAGCTACGTTGGTTATTGGTTGTCGCATCATTACTGCTGCTAGGTGGCTTCATCAGCCCGATAATGACTATTACCCAGTTAGTATGGATCAATCATTCATTTTCTATCGTGTCAGGTATTTGGCAGTTATGGCAAGATGGCCATATCATTCTATTTCTTCTTGTCGCCGGATTCAGCATTATCCTGCCGATAGCTAAAATAATATTATTATTTAATTTACTGCACACCAAGACCACACAAGTTCATCACCGTAAAAAATTACTACAACTGATGCATAACTATGGTCGATGGGCGATGCTCGATGTGATGGTCGTAGCCATGCTCATTGTCAGTGTCAAACTAGGCGCTATTGCCAGCATACAAATACATGCTGGTTTATATGTGTTTGGCGCTGCGGTATTACTGATAATGTTAATTACACATCAGGTTGTAAAACTTTACGAAGAGTAATACAAAGATACCTGAGTAATTTTTGAACACGAAAAATCATTAGCTTACTGTTTTATCAACGCTGGAATAAAACCTTGTTCCAGATCTGTTGCAACATAATCATTTGCATAGCCATACCCGACCACAGCGACTAATACATCGCCACAAAAGATTAAGGGAATACGGTTACGTTGCCAGGTAGGAACCTGCCATTGTTGAAACAAATGCTTAAGACTTTTATGTTGCAGTTGCCCTGCCAATACGATCTGTTCGCCACCACAGCGAAAGTGAACTGTAAGCCCGCGTGACAAGGTTTTTGATGATAAGCCCTGCCCTATCACCGTTTGCCATGTTAACGTATCGCTAGAGGCTAAGCTGATGGGTTCTAAACCATTACATTCAGTGATTTCAGCAGGATTATGTCTCGATAATGGCAACATTAAATAAAGATCATCTTGATAACGCCGTACTTCAACACCAATCCACGACACTAGTGGTGTTTTATCAGCTGCAGCAAAGCAGACTTCATCAATAATCCGATGAAGATTTGTCGTTGAAGGCAAAACATAATTTTGCGATTCAATGTAATAACGTAAGACATTACGTTGCCTTGCTGGTGATAATAACAGTAAGGATGAAATAGATAATGAGTCTTTTTGCGTCAATAATAACGGCAAATCTTGCTGGGCAAGTTCGATCATTAACTCACTCGCTTCGGCGCAGTGTTGTGCTGAACGACTCAGCGTTTTAGCGGCACTAGGCCAGCGACGCTCAATGAGAGGCCAAAGATCATGACGAATATAGTTACGATTCCAGCGAGTTTCAACATTACTCGGATCTTCCATCCATTGCAGTTTATGTTGTTTTGCATACGCAATTATGTCGGCTTGTGCTACCGCGAGTAAAGGCCGAATTAAGGTAACAGTATTAAGTTGTGATTCAGTTGCCATCGCCGACAGACCTTTCGGGCCAGCCCCACGTAGCAGTTGTAATAATAGGGTTTCTGCTTGATCGTGTTGATGTTGAGCGGTCAGCACTACATCTTCAGGGCTAACTAAGGTGGCAATCCCATTATAGCGAGCTTTCCTTGCAGCAGCCTCCAACCCTAAGTTAGCAATATCGGTAACGTCGACAGACAAGCACTGAAAATTCACCTTTAATGCCATACAAATTGTTGCACAATGCTTTGCCCATTTTGCTGATTCAGACTGTAGGCCATGATCAATATGTACAACGTCTAAATCAGCTAATTCTCTAGAGTTACTGGTGGCTAATAGATGAAGCAATACATGGGAGTCAACGCCGCCACTATATGCTAGCCAGATTTTTTTACCTTTAGCTAGCCTTAAAATATCGGCAAGGACTGACTGTGGATTCAGCATTATTTGATATGGGTAGCTTAGCCCTCAAACTCACCATAACTAAGTAAGCGTTTTTGACGTTTTTCGACCAAACTAGCAACTGGCATAGCTTCTAAATCACGCAGCTTGATTTCAAGCGCATCTCTTACCCGTTCAGCCATTTCATCTAAATCACGATGAGCTCCACCCAAGGGTTCAGGAATAATACGATCAATAAGACCAAATCCTTTAAGCCGGTCAGAGGTAACGCCTAGTGTTTCAGCAGCATCGGCGGCCCTTTCAGCGCTTTTCCATAAAATAGATGCACAACCTTCTGGTGAAATGACCGAATAAACACTGTATTGCAACATCATTAAATGATCGCAGACACCGATAGCTAATGCTCCACCAGAACCACCTTCTCCAATAACTGTACTGATAATCGGTGTTTTAAGCTGCGACATTTCAAATAAATTACGAGCAATGGCTTCACTTTGACCACGTTCTTCAGCGCCAATACCCGGATAAGCCCCTGGCGTGTCAATAAAGGTTAATACTGGCAAACCAAAACGTTCTGCCATTTTCATTACTCGCAAGGCTTTTCGGTAACCTTCTGGCCGGGGCATACCAAAATTACGAGCAATTTTTTCTTTAGTATCACGACCTTTTTGATGACCAATGACGACAACTGAACGGCCGTTTAATCGGCCAATACCTGTAATAAGTGCGGCATCGTCAGCATAAGCACGGTCACCATGCAATTCTTCAAAATCAGTGATAATGCGATGAATATAATCTAAGGTGTAAGGACGTTGAGGATGACGAGCCATTTGGGTGGTTTGCCATGGAGTCAGTGATGAGAAAATCGACTTAGTCAATGACTCACTCTTTTCTTTTAACTTTTGAATTTCCTCAGTAATGTTTAAATCGCTGTCGTTGCTCATGTAACGCAGTTCATCGATTTTTGCTTCTAATTCAGCAATAGGTTGTTCATAGTCTAAGAAATTTACTTGCATTTTTGTTACCTTAAATTTGAAATCTTTCAGGGAATTATACACGCTTAATTCCAGAGCGCTTTATCCCAATATCAGTTCATTTGTATCATCATCTACAACACCAGCACCCATTCTAATGGCTAAACTTAAATCATTCTTAGAATCGGCATTACTGATCGCCTCTTCAAGTGTAATTTTACCATCATGGTATAGCTCCAATAATGCTTGATCAAAGGTAACCATCCCTTCATCCTTACTTTCGGTCATCGCTACTTTAATTTCTCCCACACTACCTTTTGCGATTAACTCAGCAATATAAGGGGTGTTTAACATAACCTCTACTGCCGGCACGCGAGATTTATCTTTCGCTCCGATTAACAAGCGTTGGGAAATAATTGCACGCATATTAAGAGACATATCCATCATTAGCTGACGATGTGCGGCTTCAGGAAAGAAATTCATAATTCGGTCTAAAGTCTGATTTGCATTGTTTGCATGTAAAGTAGCTAAACATAAGTGACCTGTTTCAGCATAAGTGATAGCAAATTTCATAGTATGCATATCGCGAATCTCACCAATCAAGATAACATCAGGAGCCTCCCGCAAAGCGTTTTTCAAAGCATTGCCATAAGACAAGGTATCAATACCTACTTCACGCTGTTGAACGATGGATTTGTCATGGTTATGAATAAACTCTAGTGGATCTTCAATCGTTAAAATATGAGATGCAGAGTTTCGATTACGATGACCAATCATTGCGGCTAAAGTGGTTGATTTACCTGAGCCAGTTGCACCAACCACCAATACTAATCCCCTTTTCTCCATGATTATATCGCCCAATACCGGCGGCAAATTCATCTCTTCAAAACGTGGAATATGAGCTTGGATATAGCGAATAACAATTGAAACTTCTCCGCGTTGAAGAAAAATATTCACCCTGAATCGACCGACATTCTTTAAAGGAATGGCAAAGTTCATTTCCAAGGTTTCTTCAAACTCAATTGCTTGCTCAGAAGACATGATTGTATAAGCTAATTCTTTAATCTCACCTGGAAGCATCTTCTGCGCGCCTACAGGGCGAATTGCTCCTTCAATTTTAATCTGCGGTTCCGTTCCCGTGCAAAAAAACAAATCTGAAGCACTTTTGTCGGCCATCAATTTTAAATACGGTATTATATCCATCGTAAATTCTCTTTTAGATCTAATCCAATCGTATGCGATAAACTTCTGCCAAGGAAATCTCTTTGGCACGCGCTCTTAATAGTGCATTATCAGTCAAAGGTATCATACCTGAAGCTAATGCATGTTGATGAATATCTGTCGTCGCGACCTCATGTTTAATTATAGCTTTAATGTTTGGGTTAATATGCAATAATTCATATACCGCCATACGACCTGCAACACCGGTTTTATTGCATTTATCACAACCAGTACCGTAATAAAATACTTCATCTTCAGGCACATTTAGTGACTGCCTAGCGTATGTATCAACTGGCTCAATCGCTAAGCAGTTTTGGCAATTAACTTTCACCAAACGTTGAGCTAACACCCCCAACAAACTGCCATTTAGCAAATAAGGTTCGATGCCCATTTCCAGTAATCGTGTAATTGCACCCGCGGCGTTATTAGTATGTAACGTACTTAACACTAAATGACCGGTTAAAGGGCTCTCTACGGCAATTTTACCCGTTTCTTGGTCACGTATTTCACCCACTAAAATCACATCGGGGTCATGTCGTAAAATATTACGTAATGCTCGTGCAAAAGTATAACCAGTGCCACGATTAATCTGAATTTGCTCAATACCATCCATATGATATTCAACGGGGTCTTCTACCGTAATAATATTAACGTTTTGTTTTTTAACTTCGCCAAGTGCAGCATATAAGGTAGTAGATTTTCCAGATCCTGTTGGGCCTGTAACTAAGAAAATACCATTACTTTTATGTAATAAATCTCGAAATATATCTTCATCATGAGCACTAAAACCAAGTTCAGCAATTGATTTTAAGCCCACCTGACTATTTAAAAGGCGAATAACGACACTCTCACCTTCCACAGTAGGCATAATGGAAATACGTAAATCAACTGTATTTTCACTGCTACGCACACAACTTCGACCATCTTGGGGTAGTCGTCGCTCGGCGATATTCATCCCACCCAAAATTTTAATTCGGCTGACCATAGCAGGTAATAATGATTTACTAATGAATCGTATTGACGTTAATGTGCCATCCATACGATAAATAAGCTCAACATTTTTACCATGTGGACGAAGGTGTATGTCTGAGGCTTTGCGATCAATCGCATCTCGAATAATATTATTTACTAAACGAACAATAGCATTTTGACTACCTAATCGTGCCAACTCTAATTCCTCTCCCGCATCATAAACTCGACTTCCAATAGATTCCAATGCGAGTTCATCATCTTGAGCGCCATAATAATGTCGTACTGCCCACTGCACATCTTTTGAGGTAGCGACTACAACATCTATGGTTAAACCTGTAATGAAACCCAAAGCTTGAAAAATATCTAGCCGACGAGGATTAGCCATTGCGACGGTTAAATGAGAACGCGTCAGCTTAAGTGGAATAACATCATTTTTCCGTGCGAACTCTGCCGGAATTAACGACAAAATTGCGTCATCAATCTGAGTGTCCCTCATGCTGACATAAGGAAACCCCAGAATCTCCGCTAAGGCACGCAAAGACTGCTCGCTACCTTCGGGAGCTAAATGGGCTTCCGGCGATACATTGTTCGTCATCGATAAGGCGGCATTTATGTCTGCAGTAAGCTCATCCTTTTCTGACTGCGGAACCTTCACAGTATTTTTCCGTTCGCTCATAGTCACTTATAATTCCTAGTTTTAGGGGTTATAGGTCATTCTTACTGCACTCACCGCGGGTAAGACTGATAATTGGGCCATTAACTCATCAGTTGGTGATACTTTCCAATCATCACCTAACCGTATTAAAGTACGTGCCACTTGATTCATATATTCTAATTCAACCGTAACCAACCCTTCTCTAAATGGCAATAATGTTGATTGCAAAGAGTCAGTCAGAGTATCAACCCCAGTCTTATTATCTATCGTTATAAGTAATGATTTACCACACATCTCTCGAGCCCGAGCAATGTCATATACAGCATCGGCCGTAGCAGCTAAACCGCCAGTAAAGTTATCGTGACCAATTTTACCCTGCATCACAACCAATTTATCAGGTTGTAGAATGGCTTGATATTGTTCATAGACCTCAGCAAAAACACGCACTTCCAGTCGAGCAGTTTGATCATCTAAGGTTATAAATGCCATTCTGCCGCCATTTCTACCTTTCATGGTGCGAATAGCGACAATCAAACCTGCAGTAATAACGGGAATTTCATTGCGCTGATAGCCTTTAGCTTCCGGTGCATCTAATTCGTTAATTCTTTTCGGGATAAATTTTGCTAACTCTTCAGCATAGCGATCGATAGGGTGACCACTCAAGTATAGACCGAGCGTTTCTTTTTCAGCCATCAATAACTGTTCTTCAGACCATAATGGCGCGACGTCTAAAGGTTCTTCAATATGCGTGTCTTCATCTACAGTCATCAAACCAAACATATCATTTTGACCGCTATCATTATTACGACGATGTTGCTCTGCAATTTGTAATGCTTTAGTCAAGCTCGCCGCTAAACTTGCACGATGACCACCTAATGAATCTAATGCACCTGATTTAACTAAGGAATTCATCACTCGCCGATTGATCTTTTTCATGTCTACACGCTGACAAAAATCAAATAAACTTGTAAAAGGTTTACCATTTTGTCGTTCTTCAATAATGCCTGCTAAGGCCGCTTCACCGACACCTTTAATCGCACCTAGGCCATAACGAACGGATGATTCATCTTCAACAGTAAATTTAATTTTACTGTGATTAACATCAGGCGGTAGTACCTTTAGCTTCATATCCCGACATTCATCAATCAAGCCCACAACTTTGTCGGTATTATCCATATCAGCTGATAACACTGCCGCCATAAAGGCCGCTGGATAATGAGCTTTTAACCATGCCGTTTGATAAGCAACTAAGGCATAAGCAGCTGAGTGAGACTTGTTAAAACCATACTCAGCGAATTTTTCCATTAAATCAAAGATCGGGCCTGCCGTCTTTTCATCAATGTCACGTTTTTGTGCCCCTTCTAAGAATAAAACACGCTGTTGCGCCATTTCTTCAGCTTTTTTCTTACCCATAGCTCGGCGTAACATATCCGCCCCACCCAAACTATATCCCGCCAATACTTGGGCAATTTGCATTACTTGTTCTTGATAAACGATAACGCCGTAGGTCGGTTTTAATACAGGTTCAAGATCAGGATGCGGGTAATCAACTTTGGCACGACCATGCTTACGATTAACAAAGTCATCAACCATGCCCGACTGCAATGGACCTGGACGAAACAGGGCGACCAAAGCAACAATATCTTCAAAAGTATCCGGTTGTAAGCGCTTAATAAGCTCTTTCATACCACGAGATTCAAGTTGGAAGACCGCCGTGGTTTCAGCACGTTTTAACAAGTCATAACTAGGCTTGTCATCGAGAGGTAAATTAGTGATATCGATTTTAGCGGCTTGGTCAGGCGGCAACATCGCCTTGACATTTTTTACCGCCCAATCAATCACTGTCAGTGTTTTTAAGCCCAAGAAATCGAATTTAACCAAGCCGACGCTTTCGACATCATCCTTGTCATATTGCGATACCAAACCAGCGCCGTTATCTTCACAATAAATTGGGGTATATTCGGTTAAGGCTCTCGGGGCAATGACTACACCACCGGCATGTTTACCAACGTTACGCGTCAAACCTTCCAGCTGTAAGGCTAAGTCGATTAAGGTTTTAACATCTTCTTCTTTCTCATAACGCTCTTTGAGCAAGGGTTCTTGTTCCATTGCTTTGGTCAAGGTCATCTTGATTTCGAACGGGACTAATTTAGCAAGGCCATCCACTAAACCATAAGGAAAACCCAATACCCGCCCAACATCACGCAATACCGCCTTCGCCGCCATCGTACCGTAAGTAATAATTTGCGATACGTGGTCGCGACCATAATGTTGTGATACATATTCAATAACACGATCACGGCCTTCCATACAAAAATCGATATCAAAATCTGGTAATGAAACTCGTTCAGGATTCAAAAATCGTTCAAATAACAAATCATATTGCAGGGGATCAATATCGGTGATTTTTAAAGAATAGGCGACCAACGATCCGGCACCAGAACCCCGTCCAGGACCCACTGGTACTTCATTATTTTTAGACCATTTAATAAAATCGGCAACGATTAAGAAATAACCCGGAAAGCCCATTTCATTAATAACGTCCAACTCAATCTGCAAGCGATCTTCGTATTTTTTACGATTTTCTGCCAGCACGTCTGGATCAGGAAATAATACGGGGAAGCGTTCCTCTAAACCATCAAATGATTCTTGACTGAAAAATTCAGCAATAGTCATTCCTTCTGGTACTGGGAAATCAGGTAAATAATGTTCGTCTAATATCAGTTCAACATTGCAACGCTTAGCTATCTCAATGGTATTTTCGATGGCCTCGGGAATATCACTGAATAAAGCAATCATTTCGGCAGGGCTACGTAAATATTGCTCTGGCGAATAATTGCGTGGGCGACGCGGGTCGTCTAATAAGCGACCTTCATTGATGCACACCTTAGCTTCATGGGCTTCAAAGTTTTCGGCAACTAAAAAGCGTACATCATTAGTCGCCACCACCGGCAAGTCATGTTTTATCGCTAGTTCTAAAGCGGCGTTGAGATAACGCTCTTCTTCATCACGGCCGGTGCGAACAAGCTCTAAGTACATTCGATCAGGAAATAATGTTTGCCAATGTGTCGCTATAGTATCTGCTTCTTCAGGCAGATTATTCAGTAAGGAGCGTCCTAAAATACCATCCCGACCACCAGCTAAACAGATCAAACCTTCACTTTGTCCATCTAACCATTCCAGATCAAGCATGGGAACGCCCAAGTGTTGACCTTCCATATAAGCACGAGATAGCAAACGACAGAGATTATGATAGCCCACCATATCCTGACAAAGTAGCACAAAGCGGCTACTTTTTTTAGCATCATCAGGATCGCGTAAACGTAAATCAGCGCCAAGAATAGGTTTTAAACCCGCACGTTGGGCTGCTGTATAAAGTTTTACCGCAGCAAAGAAGTTATGCTGATCCGTAATCGCAATTGCAGGCATACCAGCATCCGCTACCGCAGAAACTAAGGGCTTAATACGAACTAAACCATCCACCAAGGAATATTCAGTGTGGAGATGTAAATGGACAAACTCAGCGGTCATATGTATCTATTAACTCAAGTTATTACGGAAAGGTCACAGGATCAGGCTTAATACCCCGACCTAAGGTACTATCGACAATAACTTCAGCTTGTCGTTTGCCCATCATAAACGCTTCATCTTGCGTCATAGCGGGTTTAAATATTTCTGCTGCTGCTGCTTCTGCTACACCATTATCTTTTTTCAAATAAATGGTCTGAGTTGGGTATGCAAACTCAACATCTAACTGTTTAGCTAATCGTAAGATATCAACCAAAAAACGATGACGCTCTCTTAATTCCGTATTCCAATCTGGTGTTTCCCAAAATACATAGACAAGAATATCAAGCGATGCAGGTCCATATTCATTGAAATACACATGGTAATAATCTTTTCGCATATAGGGATGAAGCTGAATTAAGGTGCGTACACCTTCGCAAAATGCATCAATTTTTTCCGGTGTTGTGGCGTAGGTTAAAGACAACATAGTTCTCATTCGGCGATAGCGACGCGCACCCATATTATCAATCTTAGTCGTTGTAAGTATCGCATTAGGCAAGGTTATCAACGAGTTATAAAATGTTCTAACCCGCGTACTTCTAAATCCAACCTCTTCGACAGAACCTTCAACATCACCAATAACTACCCAATCACCAATGTGAAAGGGACGGTCAAGTAATATGGTTAAAGAACCAAAAAAGTTACCTAATAAGTCTTTAGCTGCTAAAGCAAATGCCAAGCCACCTAGACCAAGTCCAGCTAATAAGCTACTTACGTCAACATTTAAATTATCAGCAACAAAAACAATGCCAATTACCACCACAAATACTTTAAGACTTTTTGTCACCATTGGTACTAACAAATCGTCAAATTTTGTTGCGGTCTTGCTAACTTTTTTCATCAGTAAGGCATCTAAAATATCAACCAGACGGAAGGCACTCCAAATCCCTGACAGACTCACTAATAATTTGACCGCAATCGAAATAATTGACCAGGCTAAATCAGGTAAAGCTAACAAGCTCAAACCAGCCCACCAGACCATTGCCATTGCCATCAAGCCCAGCGGTCTCAATACTGAACTATCTATATTTTGAAAATCCGCGTAACGTTTTAGCCAACGTTGCATGTTTATTTTTAATAACCATGCAACAGTCTTATCTGCTATTGAGCCCAAGATAATAACTAAAAGTAACCCCACCCATTGCCAATATTCCAATAAAAAGCCTCCAGTTAAAACCGAAGGTAACAACGAACGAAGATCAATCTCTGTAATCGGTTGTATCAGGTGACTTAAAGCTGAATCATCAGTAATGATTATGTCATCTTGTTCAACAACAGCATTTTTATCATTGGCACCAACACTGTTCGCTACACCTAGCTGTGAAACAGCAACATTATTAGCGTTAGCATAAACACTGCCATTTATTCCGATAGATGACATTAATAACAGACAAATTACAAACATATATCTCATGCTAAATTAACTCTCTTTCAGGATCAGGGGCATATCTCAATACGGTGTTTGCCGCTTCTTTCCATTGTTGACTGGCAAATAATTCATCCCTCTCCATACCATGACGACCATGTAAACGAACTAATCTCATATGTCGGAGTGCATCATCTTTCACTTTCAAGCCATCAATCACTTGAATGACACTTTCGGGTTTATTACAGACCAATACCATGTCACAGCCTGCGTCCAATGCAGCTTCTGTACGTTCTAGGCTATTGCCCATCACGGCGGCACCTTCCATACTGAGGTCATCACTCAATACTGCACCTTGAAAACCCAAACGATCTCGTAAAATTTCTTTGATCCAAAACGGCGAAAAACCGGCCGGCAAACTATCACTTTGTTCATAAACAATATGGGCGGGCATAATGCCTGCTAATTCCGTTTGGCATAGACGACTAAAGGGCAAAATATCAGCTTGAATCATATCTTCGAAATGGCGTGAGTCAACGGGTAAACCCAAATGTGAGTCCACTTTAACTGCGCCATGACCGGGGAAGTGTTTGCCAACTGCCGGCATCCACGCTCGTTTCATACCTTGAATATAGGCATAAGCCATTGATGCCACCGCTTCAGGATCACGATGAAAAGCACGATCACCGATTATTTCACTGACGCCATAATCCAAATCTAAAACTGGTGCAAAACTAAAATCGACACCTACTGAACGCAACTCAGCGGCCATCAACCAACCTGTTTTTTCAGCGTACTCCAATGTTTGTTGTGGTTGTTGCATATAGTGTTTACCCAAGGCGCCAATCGGTGGCAAACGGGTAAAACCTTTTCTAAATCGCTGAACTCGCCCTCCTTCATGATCCACTGAAATGATCAGGTGAGGATCACGCAAGGCACGAATACTTGCAGTCAGTGCGGTAACTTGTTCGGGGGACTCATAATTACGGCTAAATAAGATGACACCACCAACCAATGGATGTCGCAATATGTCACGTTCTTGTTCGCTTAGTTCCAAACCAAGCACATCGACCATTAATGGGCCTAATGTCATATTTCATACCTTTATTCATGGATAAATACACGCGTACCTGGAGCAACCAGATCAAACAGCGTCAACAAATCCTTATTATGCATACGAATACAACCATGAGATAAGGCCTCGCCCATCGGCAAACTATCAGGACAACCATGGATGTAGATAAAACGTTGCATTGTATCAACATTTGCCAATCGGTTTTTACCCAATTCGAGGCCACTTAGCCATAAAATTCGTGTCAAAATCCAATCGCGCTTCGGAAATTGTCTGCCCAGTTCAGGCGTATATAGTTCACCTGTAGGACGCCGACCTACAAATACCCTATTTTCTGGTTGACCAGCTCCGATACAGGCACGAATTTGATGCAAACCTCGCGGCGTACAGCCACTATTCTTCTGCTCACCTGCTCCATTAAAAGCGGTAGATACGGACGATTCAAATAGCAACTTGCCGTCATTGGTTAGCATGCAAGTTTGTAGAGTGATTGAAATATCGAGAATCATGGATGAAGTATAACCGCAAAATAGGTGAATAGCCTGAGATCATCTTGTATTTGGTGTTAGACAATAAATGATATCTAAGAACTAAATGTCCTTAGATAATATTTAATGCCCTCTCCAGCTTCTCATCAGATGCTATAGACAGATATTTATAGAGGGCGGGCTTCAAGTGCTAATAACTAAACCTAAGAACACTATGGCTGTTTTGATGAAAAAACTCCTTTCTTCAATTACTACGCAGTTGATTATTAACGCTATCCAGAAGCTCAGTCATCACCGCTTGATTTATCTGTATAAGTCCACGCTTTGGTCGATCAAGATCAATAATGATGAAAACGATCAATGTAATTAATAAAGAAACCAATATTATTGGCGCAATAACACGTTTGCCACTTAGCCCGGCGGAATAGCCCATTATCCCGCCAGATGAAATAAAGACAATAAATAGTAGTACTAAGACTACTTCTGGCACGTGCATTTGAAGTAATGCATTTCTCTTGCCTTGACTGTCGATGACATCATTAAGCGACTTAACGAATGCCCCTGTTGTTACAGGCCGCGGATCATCATTTGTTGCTGAAATGGCTAATGACCATAAGGCATTCTGTAAATCGCTAATTTTGTTATTGTAGAAGTTACGCTCGTCTAGCTTAGTCAGGTCTAACTTGCCTATGGATACCCGTAAGTTGACATATTCCTGAAATAATTTATTCGCATCCTTTCTATATTCATCTGGCAGTAATTGAACTCGTAATACAGCGGTACCTATTGCGTTAGCTTCATCAATCAGCGCCATGCTTCTATTATCATAGCGTTGCATCGACATGCTGAATGTAAACCCGAGTAATAGCGCCAATAAACCCAGTATGCTGGCCTGGATAGAACCAGTGAGTACTTTGACGTCACTATCCGTATGAGATTGAATGAAACGACCCGCTCTAAAACCAATTTCGTTGAAGAGAACTATCGCAACAAAAAGTATTACTGCTATTGCAATACTGCTGACCCCATACAATAATTCATGTTCGTACATACTTTTCCTAATCACGCTAAACAGTGTTTTTTATTTGGCCTGAGGATTGATAAGCATCAAAGAGGAGAGCTCTTAATTCCAATCAAAATTTCATAGATAATCTATATATTAACAAAGGCTAACAGTATAAAACTATTTTGGTCTAAGCATTAGAAAACCAGCAAAATTGAGCAGTATCATTCCAGAAATTTAGGCGACGTTGATATTGAATGGCTCCTCACTTCTTGGCCATTGAACCTAATTTAGTCTCGGAAATACCGCGTTGGAAAATACAATAAAATAAGTAAAAACAATGCAATTCCAGTAAACCAAGGTCCCCAGTTATAGTTAACCACTTGGTCACGTGTTTTTACTTTTTGTTTCAGTGCAGCGATGACGGTATTTTTTTTCGAAGGTGACATTACATAATCAAAATCGAGCCTTTTTGCCAACTTTTCTAGATGTGATTTTTTCTGTGATGACAAATGCTCATTCTGCGGTCTAGCTGCTCGAACCTCTAGTGATTCACTTCGCAGTGAGGCATAAACATCTTCATGCATAACGTCATCTTGTTTCCAGAACCCCTCATCTGTTCCGTCAATATCATGTCTCGGAATGGGTAATAATTTATCACCACCAATCCCTACAAATACACCCGATACATCACCGACTTTGCCTTGATATTTTGGAAATAGGCTTTCGTGTAAAGGAGGCGCTTCATGACCATCCGTAATGAAGACTATATCAGGACTAGGATCCATAAGCTTTGCTTGGTCAATAGCAACAAATGCCGCTTTTGACACCTCACTTGATAATGCCCAAGCCATAGAACCATTAATCTTAGAAAGCATTTGGGTCAGATCATTATAACTAGTACAAACTTCTACAGGATTAATTAACACTAAACTCCGCGCTTCAGTAAATGCTGCTAGGCCAACATGTGATCCGCACGGCAATTGTTGTAAGGTCTGCCTAGTATAATCTTTGGCCCATGTTAAACGACTGATCATTTCCCCTTGTTGCTCAACATCTTTTACATCCATGCTTTGGGTGATATCAATTACAAACAATAAGTCCATGACCTTTATAGTGCGATCCGTACGAGGAAACCACAACGCAGCCATAATTAACACGACCACCAGCAACATCAGCATCGCTGAAGCCATAATTCGCGATTGATAGGTTAGCTTCATGGCAAATCAACTCTAAAACCAAGTGATTTAACGACGATGCCTCCTTTGCGGCCTTTAGATTTTTCAGAAGCCTGTGATGATGGAGGCTCTTCCGGCGCCATCAATAATGCTAACTCTAAGTTAAAACGTGCATCCCACAGCGATGAATTTATTAGCAATGCATTACGATAATCTTGTTTGGCAAGACCCACTAATGCAATACGTGCATTATCTTGCGCTCCCATCGCTTGCGCTTCACGTAGATGAATATTGCCACGATTATAATAAGCGGTAGCTTCCAATTCCATGTCGTCTGTTTCTAATACTGTGGTCAATCTTTCTAACGCTGATTCAGGCTTACCTTGTTCAACATCACGAAATGCTTGTGAAAATTGTGCTTTAAAATGTTCAGGCACTAATTCAGATTCGACATTACCAATAATAAAAGCATTAATCTTATTGGTCTGCCACAAGGCGTATCCCGTTTGAGCAATTGCAATGATACTCACGACGGCAATGGCGACTAATAACCAATGTGCTAAATGGAATAATTTATTCATGCGAGCATCTCCTTAACACGACAAGCTTTAGCCAGCTTTCTAACGTTCTCAATATCCGGTCCTTGCTGGGAATTTCTAGCAAAAAAATGTTGCTCTGATTGCGTATAAAATGACGCTATGTCCGCTTGTAATGGTTGCAACCATGGTCGCTGTTTAAGCAAAGTGTCTAACTCACCATAAACCACAACCGTACCAGCAGTATTATTAAAGGCAGTATGTAAAATACGCGTCGCTTGATCTGATGTCACTGCATGGAATTTCAAACGTGATAAATCATGAACAGCTTTGGCAAATGGCTGACGGTTTTTAGTTTTCCAACCAAAGTGCCACAGGGCTAGTATCAATCCCGACACCATGGTGATAAGTACCAAGAACTGTAAGCGTTTTACTGAATCATCCGTCGAAATTAATATTGGCTTCATATCAGGTTTAGCGGTGATATTTTCCACACCATCGGCAACCGCTAATGATGGTCCAATAGTGACTAACGTTGATGGCAGTGAAAGCCATTGCCCATCGGATTGTTTCACATCCAATCTAGGGGTCTCAATTACCGTATTTTTTAAGGGTACATTAACAATCTGATAGTGAAATATTAAGTGTGTCGTTGTTCGATCAATCGTCTTCAAATACAACCAAGTACCATATCGTTTATCTTCTAAAGGCAAGCTAGAGGTATCAATAGCTGTATCTAAAGTCGATAAATCAATTTTAACAGTCACATCGTCACCCAATAACAATCCCCATGTACGATCAACAGAGATATTAAATGAATCCTCAGTAGCGACGCTCGTTCCAGAATAAAACGTAAAGACAATAAATATCACGTATTTTAAGATGTTATATCTTAAATTTATCATTATTAATTCCTACCTAAAAAGTAGTTTGTAAGTTGCTCGCCAGTCACATCACCATCGGTAAATAATGGTCTGACTCGATGGCGCATAAAGCATGCTTTTAACTGATCAAAATGCTCATCCATGGTCTGCTGCCAGCGTTTTTTAATACTAGGTCGCATCCACAGGCTACGTCTTTGACCTGTTTCTGAATCACACATTTCTGTCCAACCTGCATAGGATGGCAAATGATTTACATCATCATGCTGCCAAACAACTGGGACCACGGTATAACGTGATAATTGTATTAATGCTTTATCAAGCACATCAATATCACAACAAAAATCTGATACTAAGAATACAATCGCATGTCTGCTAGTAACCATATGTGCTGCATGAATCAAACCATCAATGCCCGCTGAATTGGCGGGTCCTGCTTCACGAATCATATCGGCAGCGAGCATGGGCATACTTCGTTGACGAGTAGGCATTAAATGTACATCATGACGTAAACCAGAATCAAAACCAGCCAAACCAAAGCGATCACCAAATCCAATCGCAGAATGGGCAACTAACTGAGTTAACTTGGCTAGCTGTTCATGGTTCACGTTAGATATCGACATCGAGCGTGATAAATCAGCCATCATCCACAAGGTAATCGGTGAGCGTTGTTGAAAACGTTTGACGAGATAATTATCTCTGCCTGTTGCCATATTACTGCGAATTGAGGCACGCAAATCTAAACGTCTGGGATCAGGATAATCAAACAGATCAGAAAAACCTGCAAAGCTATCCCCAGTGCCTAATGACTTACCATGATGCACGCCCGGTAAACTGCCATAGACCTTATGTGGATAACGATAGCTAAATTCGTCTTGGCGCTTTTTATTTTCACTCATATTTAAGCTCTATATAGATTGATAAAATGAGGGCTAAGAGAAGTACTTTTAGTCACAACTAGGCAAAAATTATCGACAAGGCGCCGTGTAGGATTGGTAGACGAGTATTTGAAGATGATTTTTAACGCCGTCATGGCGGAAAAGATAAATCCTAGCTTCATTTTATGGGGCTGAAATATTGTCGCGTAATGCCGCGATAAATTGCGGCATGATCTGCTCACGACGCCCTTCATAAATAGGTGACAGGAAGACACGATGCGTTAATGTAGCAAATAGCACCGTATGCACGTCATCCGGTAATACATGATCACGGCCTTCTAACCATGCAGCTACTTTAGCCGCTCTTACCATTGCTGACATACCACGAACACTAGCACCAGCGACGACTAACTCTTCCATAAACACATCGGGAATATCAATGCCAAACTCATGAGGTTTCCATGTCGCATCCCAAATCCTGATGATATAGTCTTCGATTTCAGGTGACACAAATACCGCATGTTGAATTTCTTTATCCAGTGCATTCAGCTCAGTGTAATCAAGTAAAGGTTCTGCTAAACCACTCAACAACTCATCCACATCATGGAATCTAGAATCAAAAATTAATGATTTACGATCTTCCAATACTTCTGGGTTTGAAATCCCAATTTCAAATAAGAAACGATCGCGGGCAGCGGCACTCAATTCAAATGTTTCTTCCTTCTCAACCGCATTACGATCTGCAAAAACGACCATGTGAGGAAATCTATATTCTTTACCAAATGCTTCAGCACTACGTTCTGCCATTGCACGTAATAATAATGATTGAACTTGTGGCCGCGCACGGTTAATTTCATTAAAGAAAAATACTGCCGTATCATCTCCATGAGCAATGAGGGGACCCGGATCAATAACAGGCTTGCCTTCACCATCAACCCACGCACTATAAAGTAAATCACTCGGCATCAAATCGACACTACCTTCGATACGTCCAAATGCGCCACCTAATGCTTTAGAAAAGGCACGAAGTAAGGTTGTTTTACCAACACCTACCCCCCCTTCTAGCAGTACATGTCCTCGTGCATGTAAAGCAATCAAAATTAATCTAATCGCTTTTTGTTGTCCAATGACAACGTTATTAACAACCTTCTCTAATGCTAACGCCTTATCACGAGCTGATTGTAAATGTTGCATGTCCGCCATAACTTCCTCTCTTTTAGTTATATTATTTATATCGTGTTATCTATCTATTTGGTATTGATGCTTATTGATGTGCCTTTCTAACGCCCCACGCGGTATACATTTGTGCCAACATGAGTAGAAACATAGCCAGCATAGCGATAATGAGAAATACTTTGGCCTTGTCCTCTCTCGGCAACGTTTCTTCAACAATCAGTGTTTGATACTGTTGTTTATCAATGGTTGCTATCGCTTCTGAAAAGCTTTTCATCGAACCAATTTCAAAAGGAAGATAGGGAATCCCTATTGATTTGAAGAAGGTATGGAGCTTTCGTTCAGGTGTTGTCGTCCATCGTTCGTTGTCGCCTGGTTTAGCATCTAGAGTCATGCCTGTTACTGAACGCATATATAACCAGTAGAGAGTTAAGTTTTGTTGCTTATATAATTCTGCAATTTTTTGTTTAGCTTCCTCAGTAAACTCTTGCCCGCCGTCCGATACCAGTACAACAATCCGTGAACCACGATACGTTTGGCCTTGATACATTTCTGCCGCTTTAATTAATGCCTTGGCAATATTGGTTTCAGACAAACCTTTACCTAAAGCACTTGCATCCACTGTGGCTCGAATCGTTTCCTTGTTATAAGTTAAAGGCAACAAATCTAAGGCTTTATCACTAAATAAAACAAAGCCAAATCTGTCATCAGGGCGTTTATCAATAAACTCTTGTAAATATTTCTTCGCCACACGACGTTTACTATCGGACTTACCGACACTCGCCATTAATAACTGACCTTTAATCGCAAAGGCATCATCCATACTGCGACTACGATCAACTAAAACAACCACCTCCGCGCCTTCGCCAATCCGATCAACTTTCTTTTCTGGAAGATAAGGTCCAGCAAGCGATAAGATTAAACATGCTAAAACAATCGATGCTAAGGTCTTAAAAGCAAAGCCAATGATGTTAGATAAGGGATCGACAGGCACAAATTTACTCCACACTATTGTTTTATCTTGTGTGCGAGTAAACCAAGGCAACACAAGTAGTGGTAATAAATACAAGGCTAATGGTGATGCCCACTGTAGTCCGAATAAAGTCATAATAATTGTTCTTTTTCTAAAGTCATTGCTGAAAAATAACGCCTATAAATAATGTTATATTAAAAGTATAAGCTATCCATATCAAACCTGTTGTCCTAATCAAAAGCTAATTTATCATAAAACTTTGCAAAGCATTTTATCCCAAAAAGCTTAATCTTATATAGCCACCCATAGTCGCAATATAAAACCTGCCATCGATACCGGCTATTAGATACCTTGAAACAAGTGTCATCAACCAAGCTGACAAGAACACTCCACCAGCTATTAATAAAACATGCTCGATCGTCTTTTGTGAGTAATCGTGTTTCCGAGTTTAAAATCATATCCATCAGTAGAACAGGTTGAACATCTTAACCTGAAGCCTGTCGGGCATATTTCCCGCTAGTTTCTGCCTTATCAATAAATTATTGTTATTAGCTTTTTTGCCAAAATAGCTAATATTTAAATACGATTAAATTCGCATCAACATTACACTTTATCCCAGTCAATGAGATCACCAAATATTTCCCCGCCGACTAAGACGCAATTATCCCTTCGTTATATATCGTCTTTTCATCAGGGCATATAAGACCTACACTACCAATCACTAACCATATAGGCATTCAACATTCAATGAATTTAAAAATACACCTGTTTTCTAGAATTCTATTAATTGCCATGATCTGCTTAATATCGAGTGCATTTTATGTGTTGTACCAAACAGATAAGCAGGCTAAAACTGAAGCCAACTTCACTGCCAGCCGTATCGGCACCCAAGTAAAAACTCAAATGTTACAAATGTTTGCCCGCAATGATTTTGCAAGCACCTTCCCTAATACAGAGTTATGGCCAGATATCAATAATCTATCAGGCTCATGTATTCAGTTTTTATCTCGTTCTACTAAGCGCAGTAGAAATTTATGTCAGCAAATCACTGAAGCTGAACGTACATGGCCAGTGTGGTTTGGGACTTTATATCAGCAGTTTTTTTCGCCAAATTTTGAAGTAAGAAAAGTTTTTTCATTTAATGCCATGACTTACGGATCAATCGTCGTAACATTGAATACACGAATAGAAACAGCACGTGCTTGGAATAATCTTCGTGCAGTTATCGGCGTATTATTTGTTAGTATTTTCGCCCTATCGATACTGGTATACCTCACTCTTAATCGCATGTTAAAACCCGCACAAATTATCGTGACCGGCTTAGAAAAAATGCGTGATGGCCACTTAGATACGCGCCTGCCCTCTTTCGATATTGACGAATGGAAACGTACCAGTGAAACGATTAACCAACTGGCAAGTAGTCAAGAACAAGTGATTGCTGACAATAAACAACTGGCACTGAAATTACTCAACATTCAGGAAGAAGATCATCGTTATATTGCTCGCGAATTACATGATGAGTTTGGCCAATGTTTAGCAGGTATTAATGCCGTGACCGCGTCAATCAAACAAACAGCCAAATTACAAAGCCCTGAACTCATGGCAGAATTAAATACCATCAGCCCCATTACAAATCACATGATGGATGTTTTACGTAGCATGCTTACTCGCTTACGGCCTGCCGAAGTGGATGATTTAGGCTTAACGACTAGCCTAAAAAAATTGCTTAACAGTTGGAATAACCGCTCAAATGGAATGACAAACTACCAACTGATACTCAATGGCAATATTGATAACTTGCCAGACCCTTTACCCGTTAATATTTATCGTATCGTCCAAGAATGTCTTACCAATATAGCCAAACATGCCCAAGCCTCTCTAGCTGAAGTCATTATCAACACTCTGCTCGACCACAGCATTCAACTTGAAATCAGTGATGATGGTATTGCCAAAGTAGATGAGTTTGATAACACACTAGGGGTAGGTTTATTAGGCATCCGTGAGCGTGTCATGGCCCTAGGCGGTAAAATTACATTACTCACTCGTGCTAAAGGCGGTTTAACCGTCAATATTACTATTCCTATCGTCTCAGAACAAGGTCAGCATCATGAATAAAGTCATTAGAATCATGCTAGTAGATGATCACGCCATCGTACGTGAGGGCTATCGCTCTTTACTACAAAAACAAGACCATATAAGGATCATTGCCGAAGCCAGTGATGGCGCACAAGCCTATTTATCTTATAAAGAACACCAACCCGACATGGTCATTATGGATATTTCTATGCCGGGTCAAGGTGGCTTAGAAGCCATATCTCGGATCAAACAATTTGATGCTGATGCTAAAATCATTGTCTTTAGCATGCATCAAAATCCCAGTTTTGCAGTACAAGCAACAAGAGCCGGTGCATTAGGTTATGTCACCAAAAGTAGTGAACCCGAAGTATTAATTCGCGCTATCTACGACGTACAACAAGGTAAATATACATTGAGTGCTGATATTGCTCAGGCGCTGGCTTTAGAAAAACTCGGCAAAAACAGCGCCGCCTTAGATGAACTTACTGTCCGTGAGTTTGAAATATTACGCATGTTAGTCGAAGCAAAACCCACACAAGATATTGCCGACACCTTAAATATCAGCCCTAAAACAGTGGCTAATGCCCATTATATCATTAAGAAAAAACTGGGTGTGACCAATGATATTGAACTCACTCACCTCGCTATAAAAATGAATATTCTTGATTTATTAACCTTGTCTGATAACGAATGTTAAAAATGAAATCAAGTAGTGTTATAAAAGATCGCCAATCAGGCGAGTGCATTTTATGTTTCACATTGTAATCAATGGGATCCGTGTTGATTGATTTGCGGCTTTCCTATCGCTCATATTTTGAAACATATCTTTTATAAGTGCGCACTCTTCATCCTTAAATATTGTAATCAAAGGCAAGCAACCAGCTCGATTCATCTCTAATTGCAAAAATAAATCGAGTCAGGGCACCAGTGGTTCTGCGCCTCGGAGATGCTTAGTACTGTTTGCTTATCACTCATTTATCGGACCTTAGCCC
>JALIBN010000033.1 GCA_030576275.1 Pseudomonadota bacterium
TATGGTATTCAAGCATTGCTATTGTTAATGATCGCCGGTGGAACAAGGCTGATAGCGCGTTGGTGGATTAATAATATTCAAAATGGGTTTAGTCACTTAGCTAGAACTAAGCGGTTAGTTCCTCCTGTTATTATTTATGGTGCTGGGGCATCGGGAATTCAGTTAGTAGCGGCACTAAAACAATCGCATCAATACCATCCTGTGGCATTTATTGATGATGATGTTCAATTTCACAAGCAACAAATTAACGGCCTGACTGTTTATCCATTTACCCAACTTAGTCAGGTGATTGAGAAGTATGCCGTTTCTGATCTATTACTGGCGATTCCTTCAGCTTCACGAAGTCGGCGTAGTAAAATCATCCGACTATTAGAGCCTTACCCTATCCATGTGCGTACCTTGCCAAGTTTAATGGATTTAGCTGATGGCAAAGTTAAAATATCGGATATACAAGAAGTCGATATTGCTGATTTATTAGGCCGTGAGCAAGTTGAACCGATGCAGGATTTACTCCGTGCCAATATTACTGACAAGGCTGTAATGGTGACAGGGGCGGGCGGTTCGATTGGCAGTGAGTTGTGTAGGCAAATTATTAAATTACAACCGACAACATTAGTGCTTTACGAGCTTAATGAATTTGGCGTCTATGCCATCGAAAAAGAACTGCTGGATTTGAATCTAAATATCCCTGTTGTTGCCGTATTAGGCTCGGTATTGAATCAAGCAAGAGTGGAAGCTATTTGCCGGCAATTTAATATTAATACTATTTATCATGCCGCTGCTTATAAACATGTACCTATGGTCGAAAAGAATGCAACAGAAGGCATTCGTAATAATGTGTTTGGCACGTTGTCTTGTGCGCAAGCTGCGATTGCCAGTAAGGTCGATACGTTTGTATTAATTTCCACTGACAAGGCGGTAAGGCCAACGAATACAATGGGCGCAAGTAAGCGTTTAGCTGAATTAGTCTTGCAAGCTTTGGCTGAGGATAAAATTAAAAATCCCTGCACACGTTTCACCATGGTGAGGTTTGGTAACGTATTAGGTTCATCGGGATCAGTTGTTCCATTGTTTCGTCAGCAAATTGCAAATGGTGGGCCTATCACCGTAACGGATAAACGTATTATCCGGTTTTTTATGACTATCCCAGAAGCAGCTGAATTAGTCATCCAAGCTGGTGCGATGGGTAAAGGTGGCGATGTATTTGTATTAGACATGGGGGAGCCAATTAAAATAGTTGATTTGGCGAAACGGATGATTCATTTAAGCGGCTATCTTGAAAGAGATCGCGACCATCCTGATGGTGATATCGAGATCGTTTTTACGGGTCTACGTCCAGGTGAAAAGCTTTACGAAGAATTGTTGATTGGTGACAATGTTTCCGATACTAAACATCAAAAAATTATGCGGGCACAAGAAAAAGTGATTCCTTGGTTACAACTAAACGAGATCTTGTCACGATTAGAGCAGTTAAATGATAATAATGAATGTGAAAAAGTCAGAACGCTACTACTAGAGTATGTCGATGGTTTTAGACCGCAGTGCGATAATCAAGATTGGTTAAAGCCTAATTTAACCTGTACCTAGTGTATAATTTCATATTTGTTGTTATGGATTAGCTAAGCATGTGCGGAATTGTCGGTGGTATTGCTGAAAGAAGTGTGACTCCAATCTTATTAGAAGGACTCAGACGCCTAGAATACAGAGGTTATGACTCTTCTGGTATTGCTTTATTAGACAATGATAATGTCATCCAGCGGGTACGTGCGCTAGGAAAAATTAAGCAACTTGAAAATAAGATAGAAAAAGAAACCATTTCTTTTGCAGGCAATATCGGTATCGCTCACACCCGTTGGGCTACTCACGGCATTCCATCTGAAAATAATGCTCACCCACATATTTGTAATAATAAAGTAGCCGTGGTTCACAATGGTATTATCGAGAACTACCAAAGCTTAAAACAAGCCCAGATAGCAGCAGGTTATCGCTTTACATCGGAAACGGATACTGAAGTTGTAGGCCATGCCATTCATCAACAGTTAGAAACTACTGATGACTTATTGCTAGCGGTTACCCAAGCCTTAAGAGAGTTTGAAGGCGCTTATGCTCTAGGCGTCATCGCTATCAGCGATCCTGATACTTTAGTTGCTGCCAGAAAAGGCAGCCCATTAGTGATCGGTGTAGGGATCGGTGAACACTTTATTGCCTCTGATGTATCGGCATTATTACCCGTCACCCAAAATTTTATCTTTCTGGAAGAAGGTGATGTAGCCAAGCTGACTCGTCACGCTGTCGAAATCTATGACGTCAGTGGCAATCGCGTTGAACGCCCGATTAAACAATCTAGCCTGAGTGTCACTGCCGTAGAATTAGGTGAGCATCGTCACTATATGCACAAAGAAATCTTTGAACAACCGCAAGCTGTCATTGATACTTTAGAAGGACGTATTACCCAAGATAAAGTGCTCGTCTCTAGCTTTGGCCCACAAGCTGAAGATGTTTTTAGTAGCATAGAACAACTTCACATTATTGCCTGTGGAACGAGTTTTCATGCAGGTTTGGTCGCCAAATATTGGGCAGAAGATATCATTGGTTTACCCTGTCAAGTGGAAGTGGCTAGTGAATTTAGATACAGAAATCCAGTTATTCAAAACAACACCTTGTTTATCACTATTAGCCAATCGGGTGAGACAGCCGATACCTTAGCGGCACTAAAACAAATCA
>JALIBN010000034.1:0-50528 GCA_030576275.1 Pseudomonadota bacterium
GATTAGGAGTTAAGTAATGGTTACCAATTCACAACACATTTCCCAGCAGTTTGAAAAAGAACTGCAAGATGTTCGCTCTCGTGTATTAGCGATGGGTGGATTATTAGAACAACAAGTTAGCAATGCACTAGAAGCCTTAATGACCGGTAACACCGAATTAGCACGTATGGCCATTGATGCAGATACAGAAGTTAATGCTCTAGAAATGAGCATTGATGAAGAATGCATTCAAATTATTGCCTTACGTCAGCCTACCGCTGGCGATTTGAGGTTGGTAACCGGCATATTAAAAACAATTACTGAGCTTGAGCGTATCGGTGATGAAGCATCTAGCATTGCCAAAATGGCACTTAATTTGGCGGAAAAAGATCGACCTAAGAAGAATTATCGTGAGTTACAAGCATTAGGTACTCATGTATGCAATATGTTGCGTGATTCTTTGGATGCCTTTGCACGTTTTGATGTCGATCAAGCTTTTAAAGTCGCGAGTGAAGATCAATATGTAGATTCTGAGTATGAAAGTATTGTTCGTCAACTTATTACATATATGATGGAAGATCCTAGAGCTATTTCACGAGTGATTGATATGATGTGGTCCGCTCGGTCATTAGAGCGAATTGCCGATCATGCCCATAATGTATGTAAGCACATTATTTACTTGGTTGAAGGTAAGGATGTTCGTCACCTCAGTATCGAAAAAATGGAAAAGATGCTTAATCGCACAAGCTGATCTAGATGGCTTAGTTATTATTAGAAGTTGTGATGGTACGCTATAAATAATCATTATCAGAAAGCTGGTCAGGCAGGTCGAAGTCATGCAAAATGGCAACGACCTCAGAATATAAGTGACTAAAATGGAACAACAGACTGAAAATGATATTTTAGCGGCCGTTGATCTAGGCTCCAATAGCTTTCATATGATCATTGCTCGCTTACGTGATGGTCATTTTCAAGTGGTAGATAAGCTTCGTGAAATGGTGCAATTACGAGCTGGCCTAGATAAACATAACGAATTATCTGATGAAGCTCAGGCGCGAGCCATTGCTTGTTTAGAACGATTTGGTGAACGAATCAAAGATTTGCCGGCAAACAGTGTGCGTGTAGTGGGCACTAATACCTTACGGATAGCTGAAAATAGTCGGCCCTTTTTAGCTAAGGCACGTCAAGCACTTGGCCATTCAATTTCCATTATCGCTGGTGAAGAAGAGGCTCGACTGGTCTATTTGGGGGTTGCCCATGCCTTGGCTTTTGATAATTCTCGTCGCCTCGTTATTGACATTGGTGGTGGCAGTACGGAATTTATTATTGGTGAAGGGTTTAATGGTTTAAGACGTGAAAGTTTAGAAATGGGCTGTGTCAGTTTTTCTCAGCGATTTTTTGCTGATGGCACGATTACTAGAACGCGCGTTCAAATTGCTTTAATTGCCGCCGGCTCACGAATACGTGCTATTCAGCAACCCTATCGAAAAATGGGCTGGATGGAGGCCGTTGGCGCATCAGGTACGATTCGAAGTGTTGCCAATATAGTTAAAGAAAATGGTTGGGCAGATGATGGTGTAATAACGCCAGAATCAATTGATAAAATAATTGATGCAATGGTCAATGCTGGCCATGTGGATGCCTTGCAGATTGAAGGTTTAAGCAGTGAACGTGCGAATGTTTTGGCGGGTGGTGTATGTGTCTTAAAAGCGGCCTTTGAACGCCTTAACATTGAGCGCATGATTGTGTCTGATGGTGCCTTACGTGAAGGTTTATTGTATGACTTGTTGGGACGTATTCAACATGATGATGAGCGCGATCGAACCGTAGTTTCCTTAGCGAGACGTTATCAGGTTGATGAAGATCATGCGGAACGTGTCAGTGTCATGGCGACGCAGTTTTTTGAGCAGGTAGCTAAAGACTGGTTGATTGATAGTGACGATCATCTGCAACATTTACAGTGGGCGGCAAAATTACATGAAGTTGGCTTATCGATATCACATGACCAATTTCATAAACACGCCGCATATCTAGTTGAATATTCAGATTTACCTGGCTTTTCGCGAGAAGAGCAACATGCTTTGGCGGTTATCGTACGCGGCCAACGTCGTTCATTTCCGCGAAAAGAACTTAGAAAACTACCGGATGAATTGCAACAATCAACAGAACGATTAACAGTATTATTGCGGTTGGCGATGGTCTTTAACCGTGGCCGTTCTGAACAAACAGATACTTTTGTTGCTTTAACGGTTAAAGAAAAAGGCTTACGTTTAGATTTGCCGGCGGGTTGGTTGAGTGAGCATCCTCTGACAGAGTCAGATCTTCTGCGCGAAGCTGAGTACCTTAAGGATATAGGACTTAAACTAAAGATTCGTGAAAGCATACCGAACTAATATTTTTGTAATCCTATCTCACGATGATAGAAGAATGTTATGTCACGAATTAAAATAATCATATTGATTTGTTTGTTCAACAGCGGGCTTGTTCAGGCAAGTGAATCCGTTGTGCTGCAAAGTACTACTGACGATACCTTAATGTTTCATCGATTGAATAACGGTGAGATTTGGGGGAGTTTTCTGATTACCGACCAAGTGGCTGCCAGTTTTGCTGAGCATGAACTCATTGTGATGCAAATAGATCAGAATCAACCCATCAAGTTGGATCAAGCCAAGCGCTGTGGTGGCGGTAAAGGAGAGTCTTCACAACAAGTGGCTTATTCTTTCGAGACCGAGGCATCACAAGATAAGTGGCAATTTAACCAAGTCGAGGCGGTGAAGCCGGATATACTCAAATTGGCTGGTTGGGATAAAGAGACATACCAGCATATGCGATCGGATCGCCGACCTGAAGTAGTCGATTTTCCAATTCGCGGCTCACTGGCCATTGATAGTTTATGGCGGCAAGTCACTCAAGGTGATGTTATTGTATTTCACTATGTAACTGATGGCGCTGAAACAGGGCAGGCTGAATTTGATTTGCACTCAAAGCAGGATGTGATACTTGAGCTTAAGTCCCTTAGGCATTGAGTTCCCTACTTATGCGACATTACTTACATATAAAATAGGCCGGATAGCTATCCGGCCTATTTATACATTTCTTCTAAGCTACTATTGGTCTAGTTATATCTCGCAAAGAAATTAAACTAATTGGCTACTACCAGTTGAAATTAACACCCCCATAGACGCTACGACCTAAGCCAGGTAAACGATCGCCCTGAGCAATGTCTGGATTATCACTAATGCGGTTATAACCCCCTAAATGATTCTTATAATCACGATCAAATAGGTTATTGATGCCAGCAGAGAATGTCAGCGCTTCAGTTGCTTGATAATTGCCCATCAGATTAAATAACGCATAACCACTGGTCTTTTGTTCATTATTTTCAGATGATACTTTGTTTTGTGCCGCTACTGTTTCGGCTTCAACGCCAACGCGCCAAGTCGTTTTAACGTAACTCAACATGGTGCGGGCTGTTAGTGGTGCAATGCGATATAAATTATCGGCAGTATCACGACGTTCACCACGGACATAACTCACCGTACCGTCTAATTGCCAAGTATTGGTCATCGCAACAAACCAATTAGCGTCGATCCCATAGAGTTTGGCGTCAACGTTGTTGAATTGTAATATCGTGCGATCTACAGCAGATGTCGCCATCATGTGGTTAATGGCATTAACTGTTGCATTGGAATTGTATAAGGTGCCTTGAATATAGTTATTTACGTGATGGTAAAAAATATGCGGTGAAAATGCCGCTTTTTGAGTGTGCCAATCAAAACCTAATTCACCTTGATACGCTGTTTCTTTATCTAAATTGACATTACCCATGTAGTTATTGCCATCAGCTAAACCTGAGGTTGATTCCATCGGTAGCCATAAATAACGTTCTTGATAGCTAGGCGCACGTTCTTTACGGGCTAAACCAAAATTAAGGTCCAAATCTTCATCAATTTTATGGGTAAATGTCGCTGTTAAATCAACTAGGTTTTCGTTTTGACTACGATCTGAGTTATTAAATTCTGTTTGTAATATGTTGACGTTAGATTGCATCATCGCCATCATGCCGCCCATATTCATAGGGTTCATATTGCTATTTACCCGTCCTGCATCCATCTGAATTAAGCTATAACGAGCACCTAGTTCAGTGTTCCAGCTTTCATTAAGCTGCTTATTCCATTGTGCAAAGACACTGTAACGGTCCCGTTCAACATCATTATAATTATCGATAAAAAAAGCGCCCATGTCTGGATTATATATGGTGGCATTGTGTTCAGCTTGATCACCATCAAAGCCCACTGTCCAGTCACTTTTAGCATAGTCAATATGATAGCCTTGCGATTGAACGTCACTATCTGCGTAACGTTTCATCGCGGCTCCACCCATATTGACCATGACAGGGTTTGTCCTTAGCACATAATTACTCATTAAATGCTCAGCATCTTGATAGTTCAATCGAGCATTGATTTTGCCACCATTATTGAGCGATTTGCTGAACTTGGTTTTGTAGTTTTCACCTTTGGCATACATGATATCCATCGGTAAGGCTGCTGTGCCTGTTTTACCCGTATCGTGCTGTTCGATATCTAATTCTAGTTCATGACCGAGTTTTTGAAAGCCATAGGTGATGCCAATAGTATCGCGCTCTTGTCTGCTAGGCCTTATAGTGCCGCCACCAAAATCTAAGTCATTACCGCGATCGGCACTGCCCGCGACTTGAAAACGATGCGTGTCATTGGCAACGCTGGCTAATAAACCTGCATAGCGAGTATTACCATTGTCTGCATAACCGGCTACGGTATTGCCATGAAACTCTGCTTCATCGTCAGCACCAAATTCTGCTTTTTTAGAATTAGCGATAATGGTGCCACCAATCGTTTCGATTCCTGAACTAACAGGGGCGATACCACGGTATAAAGCGACATCAGCAACACGAGACGATGGTAGGTAACTTAAAGGTGAGTCCATGCGGTTTGGACCGGCTTGACTGATCCGCACACCATCAATTAATACGTTGACGCGATCACCAAATAAACCACGATATTGAACAACGCTGGTTAATGGTCCGTTACTATTAATATTGGCACCAGGTAGACGTTTAATCATATCACCCGTATCGGGAGTGGAAAGGGTGATTGGTGGTAGTGCATAGGGCGTTTCTTCACCCGCAGAACCTTCAACCGACATTGATGGCAGGCGAAGTTGTTCTGCCGCATAGGCTGAATGATTGAATGCAGTAAGTAGTACCAAGGATAGGGGTAATAATTTAAAATACGACATGATTTAAGCTCCATAAAATAACCTCACCATTCTACGGGTCACTAAAAGGTAATAAATGTGTTTTATCAGTAATATGTGTGTGAAATGACGCAATATTATTTTTTTATGACATGTTAATCTGCCCTATATTTATTAATTTGAAGGTTTTAATCGATGGAAGCCATTACTAGTTCATATGTCGCCGCTTTCTTATTAGGTTTATTTAGCACGGTGCATTGTATTGCCATGTGTGGTTCGATTATTGGTGCTTTGACTTTAAGCTTGCCTAAAGAAGTGCGTGAGAATCAGTCAAAAATGTTTCCCTATGTGCTGAATTACAATTTAGGGCGATTGTTTAGTTATGGCATGGCGGGTGCAATTGTTGGTTTATTAAGTTCGCCGCTAGTCGAATTTAATGGTCATGCCGTATTACGTTATGTATCGCTGGTGGTGATGATTGCTATGGGCCTATATTTGGCAGGTTGGTTTCCTAAATTTGCTCGTATGGAGCGTATGGGTGCACCTATCTGGCGTTGGTTACAACCGATAGGACAAAAATTATTACCGGTAAAAACACGCACACATGCCCTGTTTTTAGGGGTTATTTGGGGTTGGTTACCCTGCGGTTTGGTCTATGCCGCCTTGGCTGTGGCTGCAACGGTTGGCGATCCGGTCAAAGCATCATTAGTTATGCTGGCATTTGGTGCTGGCACATTGCCTGCTGTCATGGGTGCCGGTTTATTTACAGGCATGTTGGCTGCGATGGCGAAAGTAAAACACTTAAGACAAATAGCGGGTTTGTTAATTATCGCGATGGCATTGGTCACGACATTTTGGCCGATAAATATGGAGCCAGTTGTGCAGGATGGCGAGCAAGTCGACCAAAGTGTACATTTACTTCATTCAATGTAAGGCGGCAGTGTTATGAAGAATATTTTAGGTCAATCGCCTCAAATTACGCACTTACTACGTACCTTACCCATGATTGCTGTGAGCGAGGCGAGTGTTTTAATTTATGGCGAAACGGGTACGGGCAAGGAATTACTGGCAAAGGCCTTACATGCTGAAAGCCGGCGAGGTGACAAAAAATTAGTCACTATAAATTGTGCCGCGTTACCTTTAGAAGGTATAGAAGCTGATTTATTTGGCCGTGCCAATACATCAGGTGAAATCGAATATCGTGGTCGATTGCTGGCGGCAGAAGGTAGCACGGTGTTTTTTGATGAGGTTGATGCCTTACCCTTATCTGTTCAGACTAAAGTATTACGCTTTTTAGAAGCAGGTGAATGTCAGTTACAAGGTAGCCATAAGTTACATGTTGCCGATGTGCGAATCATAGCGGCAACCAGTGCCGACTTACAGCAAGAAGTTGCCGCAGGTCATTTTCGCGCTGATTTGTTTTATCGTCTGCAAGTCGTGCCGATCACTATGCCACCATTACGAGAGTGTAGTGATGATATTAGCCTGTTGTTACGTCACTATGGCCGAGAGTTTGCTGGTGATAATGCCGTGGTGCGTTATTCAAAAAACATTGAACATTGTTTGCTGACTTATGCATGGCCTGGCAATATTCGCGAGTTGAAAAACTTCTGTCAGCGTATGGCCTTACTTTATCCCGGCAAGGCCTTAGTGGAAGAAGATTTGCCGCCGGAAATGTTGCCACAAGTAGCGGCAAGTCATCATGCTTTTACTTTGCCGCCAACGGGTATCGATTTGGCACAGGTTGAATTGGATTTAATTGAACAAGCCTTGGATCTCGCCGCAGGTAATCGCTCTCGTGCAGCAAGATTATTAGGCATAAGCCGCGACACTTTACTCTATCGAATGCAGAAATATTCCTTGTAATAAGCCATAATAGGCGCACTCATTTATTGCTAAGGTAAGTCATGAAACAGTATCTCGATTTGTGCCAACGAATTATCGATGACGGTCATTGGATTGAAAATAAACGTACAGGTAAACGTTGCCTAACGGTTATTAATGCCGACTTGAATTACGATGTTGCGAACAATCAATTTCCTCTAATTACAACGCGTAAAAGTTACTGGAAATCAGCCATTGCAGAGATTTTGGGCTATATCCGTGGTTATGATAATGCGGCGGATTTTCGTGCTTTAGGTACAAAAACATGGGATGCCAATTCTAACGATAATGAGCAATGGCTAAAGAGTCCTTTCCGCAAAGGCCGCGATGATATGGGGCGGGTTTATGGCGTTCAAGGGCGATCTTGGGCCAAGCCAGATGGCGGTCATTTAGATCAACTTCGTAAGCTGGTAGATAACTTGTCTCAAGGCATTGATGACCGTGGTGAAATATTATCGTTCTACAATCCGGGTGAGTTTGAAATGGGCTGTTTACGCCCCTGTATGCATACTCATACCTTTTCATTATTGGGTGACACACTTCATTTAACATCTTATCAACGTTCTTGTGATGTCCCCCTAGGGCTTAATTTTAATCAAGTACAAGTCTTTACCTTGCTTAAAATCATGGCGCAAATTACCGGCAACAAGGCTGGCATGGCGTACCATAAAATAGTGAATGCTCACATTTATGAAGATCAATTGTTATTAATGCGTGATGTCCAGCTTAAACGACAACCCTTTCCTTCACCACAATTGTCGATCAATCCTGAGATTAAAACGCTAGAAGATCTTGAAACGTGGGTGACCATGGATGATTTTGAAGTGACAGGTTACGAATGTCATGACGCGATAAAATATCCCTTTTCGGTGTGATTTAAGCTTGATGTAAGTTTCTAGCTCTAAAATAGTCTTTATTTTCTAAGGAGAGACAGCATGACACAACAACTCACAGCTTATCCGGTATGGGATCGCACTGTTCGTATTTTTCATTGGATTAATGTGCTTTGCATATTAGGCTTGATTGCCATTGGCGTGGCGATATTAAATAGTAAAGCGTTAGGGGTGACGGATGATGGCAAGCTGTTATTAAAAACAGTTCATGTTTATATAGGTTACGTGTTTGCCGCTAATTTAACGTGGCGAATTGTCTGGGGATTTATCGGCAATCGCTATTCACGTTGGAAATCTATTTTACCGTTTAATGCTGAACATCGTGCTCAATTGACCGTGATGAAAGAGGGTGCAAAAACAGGTAAACCGGTTGGTTTCTTGGGTCACAGCCCTATTGCACGATTAATGGTTGGCTTCTTGTTTGTATTAATGTCAGTACAAGCAATAACAGGATTAGTGTTAGCGGGCACCGATGTATACATGTTGCCGTTTGGTAATATCGTCAAAGAATCTATTGCGATTGACTCCACAACGGTAGACATCATTAAACCGTATTCAAAGGAAGGCATCGATGACGCGGCATATAAAGACATGCGCGATGTTAGAAAACCGTTTATCACCGTTCATTATTATGCGTTCTGGGTTTTGTTAGCCGCTATTTTATTGCACATACTTGGCGTGGTTGTGAGTGAGTTACGTGAACGGAACGGTTTAGTATCCGCCATGTTTAACGGTAAAAAAGTCTTTGCTGACAAGCCATTTGATGCCGAGTAAGTATTTCTAAGATTTGAGTTATAGATTGCTTTAGGCTTGCAATGAATATACCGCAGAACGTGGACTCGAACCGCGCTAAAGATCCAAGAATATATTTACATAAACACCGCCATTAGCCAAGGAAAGTATACCGCTACTAACTCTCTGTGGTGACGAGTCATAATTTCATGTGTGGTCGACACTAATTAGAATTAACAGTGCTATTGCACCAAGCTCATTGGAGCTTATTATTAAGAATGATTTACGATTAAAAAATTGATTAATTGATTAGATTGATGCAAGTAGATGGTTTCGTCGTTTGCTATTAATGCTGGAGTTTGTCAGGATTAAAAGAAAAGGTTCATCTATGACCAACCCACAACGAGCATTATCGGGCACTATATTACTGCCAGTATTTGTCCCTGCCGTGCTCATTACGCTAATGTTGATTCTTGGAACTCTAAGTAACCCTGAACTCGCAGGCGAGGTCTTTAAAAACGCACTTGCTTGGGTTACTGCAACCTTCGGCTGGTTCTACATGCTTGCCACAGCAATTTTTTTAATCTTTATCGTTTATGTTGGATTCAGTCGCTGGGGCAATATACGTTTAGGCTCAGATCATGGTGAACCCCAGTATAGTTTTCCTGTGTGGTTTGCGATGCTGTTTTCCGCAGGTTATGGCATAGCCTTATTATTTTTTGGTGTTTCCGAGCCTGTACTGCATTTCTCGCAACCGCCTAACGCAACGGCAGAAACCGTCAATGCTGCGCGTGAAGCAATGCAAATTGCGTATTTCCACTGGGGCCTACATATCTGGGGGATCTACGGGCTGATGGGGTTAGTATTGGCCTACTTTGCTTTTCGTCATGGATTACCTTTATCCGTGCGTTCAGCGCTATACCCTCTCATCGGCGATCGGATCTATGGCCCTGTTGGTCATGTCATCGATGTATTTGCGATTTTAGGCACGTTATTTGGTTTGGCGACCACATTAGGTTTATCGGTAACGCAGATTAATGCTGGTCTTCATTACCTCTGGGAAGACATACCGATCAATACCACGGTACAAGTTAGCGCAATTGGCTTGATTACGTTAGCGGCTATTGCTTCTGTTGTTGCCGGCATGGATAAAGGCATTAAAAATTTATCCATCTTGAATATGGTGTTAGCCATATTTTTAATGGCTGTGGTTTTTGTTGTTGGACCTAGTATTCATATCCTTGATGCCTTTGTACAAAACACTGGTGCTTATCTTGGCAGCATCGTTGAGCGTACTTTTAATTTACAGGCCTATACTCAAAGCGATTGGATCGGAAATTGGACCTTATTTATTTTTGCTTGGACGATTTCTTGGTCACCCTTCGTAGGGTTATTTATTGCTAAGATTAGCCGCGGACGTACTATTCGCCAGTTTGTATTTGGCGTGCTAGCTGTTCCCACCCTATTTACCTTCTTGTGGTTTGCCATTTTCGGCGATACTGCCTTGCACCTGATCATGGATGAAGGTAAACAAGTGTTGATCAGTGAAGTTCAAGCTAACCATGCTGTCGCTTTATTTGAGTTTTATGACTTATTACCAGGATCTGTTTTTCTATCAGTTATTACCGTCTTTTTAATTATTACTTTCTTCGTGACGTCATCGGATTCTGGTTCGCTAGTGGTGGATTCGATCGCATCAGGTGGCGCACATGAAACCCCTATTTGGCAACGCGTTTTTTGGGCATCGTTGGAAGGTGTTATTGCCGCAACCTTATTATTGGCAGGTGGTTTAAGCGCGCTTCAAACCATGAGTATTTTGGCTGCTCTGCCATTTGCCATTATCATGTTACTTGCAGTACTAGGCTTGTGGCGAGCCTTAGTGATTGAAGGGCATCGCGGCGCGACCTTAGATGTTGTCGTAGCAAACTCCGCACGCGGATTTAACAATCAGGGAAGTTGGCGCAAGCGGCTAGATAATTTATTTAAATTTCCAGAACAGCCGAAGGTTAAGCATTTTATTGAAGAGGTCGTGATACCTTCCATGAACGATGTACAAAAAGAGTTAGCCGTACATGGCTGGAAAGCCGAGATCACTACTGAAGAAAATGGCGTAACTTTTCAGCTAGAACGTAATGACGTCGTCGATTTTTACTATCAAGTGCTTGCGACTGAACATGTTGTACCAGACGCACATACTGGTGACTCAAAAGAAACTAGTCACTGGCAAGCCGATGTATATACACGTAGTGGCTCATTGGGTTATGACCTTTACGGCTGTAGCCGCGAAGAAGTTATTCGCGACTTAATTGACCAGCTAGAGCAGTACTTTAATTTTATGGATCTCGCGCCGGGACAGCTTCCTTGGAATACGGTGTGATAAAGAGCGGAAGACTAAGCTGCGTTATTTCATGGATTATTAATAAAGAATAGTTATAAATGGCCTGTTTCAGCAAAAGATATCGTTTCGCCATCGCCTACAACAATATGATCTAACACCCGAATGTCGACCATTTGTAATGCTGTTTTGAGACGTTCTGTGATGTTGTAATCAGCTTGGCTGGGTTCGGCAATGCCTGATGGATGATTGTGAGCAAAGATAACCGCTGCTGCATTGTGAGCCAAAGCTTGTTTGACGACTTCACGCGGGTAGACCGAAGCACCATCAATTGTGCCGCGAAAGAGTTCGTCGAAGGCAATCATCCGATGTTTGTTATCGAGAAATAAACAGGCAAATACTTCGTAGGGATAGGCACGTAAACGTTGTTGCAGGTATTGTTTGGTTGTTGCTACATCCGTGAGCGCATCGCCGCGAGTTAAGGTTGATTCCATATGGCGGCGACTCATTTCTAATACCGCTTGTAGTTGGGCATATTTGGCTGGGCCGAGACCGTGTTGCAGGCAAAATTGTGTTTGATTAGATTCTAATAAGCTACGAAGGCTTCCAAAATTCGCTAGAAGTTGTCGCGCGAGTTCAACCGCAGAAAGCCCTGTTACCCCCGTTCTTAAGAAAATTGCTAACAGTTCAGCGTCGGATAATATCGATGCGCCATGTTGTAGTAGTTTTTCTCTAGGTCGTTCATCGGCCGGCCAGTCCTTGATTGCCATATATTTATCCTTAAATATGAATGCAGAATTTAATATACTGTTTTTAATAAAAACAATCACTTATTTTTGAATTAAAGTGTTAAAAATAGTATTCTGTGCAGTCTTTAAACTTATGATTATATTGAATGGCCGGTAAACTTTTTATTAGAACCTTTGGGTGTCAGATGAATGAGTATGATTCATCAAAAATGGCAGATGTACTTGCGAAATCGCATCAATTAGAAATAACGGATGTCGCAGAAGACGCCGACGTGTTATTGCTTAATACCTGTTCGATCCGCGAAAAAGCACAAGAAAAGGTGTTTCATCAGCTGGGTCGCTGGAAAAAGTGGAAGGATACTAAGCCTGGCTTGATCATTGGCGTTGGTGGTTGTGTAGCTAGCCAAGAGGGCGATGCTATTCGCCGTCGTGCGCCGTATGTTGATCTTATCTTTGGCCCTCAGACATTACATCGCTTGCCTGAAATGCTGACGGATGTCCGGCAAAGTCATAAACCTCGCATTGATATTTCATTCCCAGAAATTGAAAAGTTCGATAATTTACCAGAAGCAAAAGCAGATGGCCCGACCGCTTTTGTGTCGATTATGGAAGGTTGTAGTAAATACTGTACTTTCTGTGTTGTGCCATACACTCGTGGTGAAGAAGTCAGTCGACCTGTTGATAAAGTATTGAGAGAGATCCGCGGTTTAGCTGCGCAAGGTGTGCGTGAAATTAATCTTCTTGGTCAAAATGTGAACGCCTATAGTGGGGAAATTGAAGGTGATGACCCTGCTGATTTAGCATTATTGATTCATTATGTGGCAGCAATTGATGGTATCGACCGTATTCGTTTCACGACCTCACATCCTGTTGAATTCTCAGACAGTTTAATTGATGCTTTTGCTGAAGTGCCTGAGCTAGTTAATCATTTACATTTACCTGTGCAGTCAGGTGCCGATCGTATTTTGGCAATGATGAAGCGCGGTCATACCGTTTTAGAATATAAAGATAAAATTCGTCGTCTACGTGAAGTACGACCAACCATTAGCATGTCGAGCGATTTTATTATTGGTTTTCCTGATGAATCTGATGCTGATTTTCAGGGCACGATGGATTTGATCAATGACATCGGTTTTGACCATTCATTTAGTTTCATCTATAGCCAACGTCCTGGTACTCCCGCGGCGGCATTTCTCGACTCTGTGTCTGATGATGTTAAAAAGAATCGTTTGAAAATGGTACAAGAACGTTTACTTGAACTAGAAGCGGGCCATAGCCAAGCGATGCTAGGCTCAACACAACGTATTTTGGTAGACCAAATAGCAGAACGCGTTGCTGGTGAAATAAAAGGTCGCACTGAAAATAATCGTACGGTTGTTTTTGCAGGTGAGAAATCATTGATAGGTAAGTTTGTTGATGTCATTATTACTGAAGCCTATAGCAATTCTTTACGTGGCGAACTACTTGCTGATGGCGTCATCAGTTAACTCCTTTAGGAAATCCTATTAGTGACAATCTCAGCTCCAGCTCCTTCATTGGATAGTATAAGTTTTGAATTAAGCCCGTCTGATAATCCTCGTTTAGCGAATCTTTGTGGTCATCTTGATGAGCATTTACGGATGTTGGAACGCGGTTTCGGTGTTGAAATCAATAATCGCGGCAGCAAGTTTCAAATCATTGGTAAAGCAGACGTTTTATCTAGCGCGCAAGAAGTTATTCATGAGCTTTATGCTGAGACAGCTCAAACAATATTGGTACCAGAACAAGTACATCTTGCCATTCGCGAGACTGGTGGTGCCGATTCGATTGTGCATGTAGAACAAGATGAAATTGTGATTAAAACCAAACGCGGCTTAATTAAAGCACGTGGTGAAAATCAACAAGATTACCTACGTAAAGCGATGACCTATGACATCAACTTTGGAGTCGGACCAGCAGGAACGGGGAAAACGTATTTAGCCGTCGCGTGTGCGGTCGAGGCCCTAGAGCGTGATTTTGTACGTCGTATTTTATTGGTTAGACCCGCTGTTGAAGCGGGTGAAAAACTTGGCTTCTTGCCGGGCGATTTAAGTCAGAAAGTCGATCCGTATTTACGGCCCTTATATGACGCTTTATATGAAATGTTAGGCTTTGAACGCGTCGCCAAGCTTATTGAGCGTAATGTAATTGAAGTCGCGCCATTAGCGTATATGCGTGGTCGTACATTGAATGAATCATTCGTTATTTTGGATGAGGCGCAAAATACTACCGCCGAACAGATGAAAATGTTTCTGACACGTTTAGGTTATAACTCGACAGCGATGATTACCGGTGATATTACTCAAATCGATTTACCAAAATCCCAAAAATCAGGTTTGCGCCACGCGATTGAAGTTTTAAAAGATGTGGAAGGCATTGGTTTTACTTTCTTCCAAGCGAAAGATGTGGTTCGTCATGCTTTAGTACAGAAAGTTATTATTGCTTATGAAAAAGCGGAGCGAGCACAGCTGTGACGGTCACCGTTGATCTGCAAATTGCCTATGAAGGTCAGGTGCCAGAACTGGCTCTTTTTCAAAAATGGGCAGAGGTAGCATTGCAGGAAGATATAACAGAAGACTGCGAACTGAGTATCCGATTGGTTGAGATCGAAGAAAGTGCAGAGTTGAACAAAACGTATCGCGATAAGATTGGCCCGACCAATGTACTGTCTTTTCCCTTTGACTCGCCGATACCAATGGAGCCAAAATTACTAGGTGACTTGGTAATTTGTGTGCCGGTAGTGGAAAAAGAAGCGTTAGAACAAGCCAAGCACCTTGAGCATCATTGGGCTCATTTGGTTGTGCATGGCTGTTTGCACTTATTAGGTTATGATCACATTGAAAATGATCAAGCAGAAGAGATGGAAGCTTTTGAGATTGAAATTTTGCAAATATTAGCGATAGAGAATCCTTATCAAGATCAAGGAGAAACAGCATGAGTGAAGGACGATCGAGTCGGTCTTTTACTAAGTCACAATCGTGGTTAAAGCGACTCAGTAAATGCTTTTGGGAACCAGAAGATCAGGAACAATTGATCGATCTTCTGCGTAGTGCCTCACAGCGCCATATTCTTGATGCGGAAGCACTTGCTATCGTTGAAGGTGCTTTGAATGTTTCGCAAATGAAAGCGCGGGATATTATGATTCCACGTTCGCAAGTGGTTATGGTCTCTCGTGATGCCTCAGCAGAAGATATGTTGAAGCTGATTACCGATACTGCACATTCACGTTTTCCTGTTATTGATGATGATAGGGATGATGTGATTGGTATTTTGTTAGCAAAGGATCTGCTGGCCGCAGTAGTCACTGCAGGTAAATTTGACTTTGATCTACGAGAACTTCTGCGACCTGCGGTGTTTATTCCTGAAAGTAAACGCTTAAATGTGTTGTTACGTGAGTTTCGTGCCCGACGTAATCATATGGCGATTGTGGTTGATGAATACGGTGGTGTTGCCGGCATGGTGACCATAGAAAACGTACTTGAGCAGATCGTGGGTGAAATTGATGATGAGCATGACGTTGATGATGATGCACCTATCGTACAACGTAGCGATAATACATATGTTATTAAAGCACTGACAGAAGTTGAAGATTTTAATGAACATTTTGCTGTTTCATGGAGTGATGAGGATTTTGATACTGTCGGCGGTTTTGTTGTAAATCAGTTTGGTCATTTGCCTGCACGAGATGAGCAAGTTGCGATCGGTGGTTTCGAATTCAAGGTGTTGCGGGCTGATAATCGTCGTGTTCATTTGCTTGAAATGAGAATATTGCCTGAACCCGAACAGGATACTGATCCCGAATAATGAGTGCTGTGATGAAGCAAGGTTATTTAACTTGGCGAGGTGATGTCATTGCATTGCTGGCGGGTATGTTATTGCCATTATCTTTTTCGCCCTTTCATTATTACCCAATTGCCCTTATAAGTTTGACCTTATTGTTTGTCTCTTGGCAGGGTATATCCTCTAAACAGGCCGCCCTACGAGGCTTTTTATTTGGCCTAGGATTTTTTGGCGTTGGTGTGTCATGGGTCTATGTTGCCATTCATGATTTTGGCAGTGCCAGTATGCCTTTAGCTGTGTTACTCACAGCAGTGTTTGTTGCTTTTTTTGCTTCCTATCTGGCATTTGTCGGCTGGGGAATTAAAAAAATTAGTAATGAGACTTTGTCGACGGTTGATTTTGTCTTGTTACTGCCCGTCGCTTGGCTAGTGTTTGAGTATTTTAAGGGCTGGTTTTTAACCGGCTTTCCTTGGCTTGAAGTTGGCGCAGGTCAAATTGATGGTCCCTTAAGTGGTTATACGCCTATTGTTGGTGTTTTGGGCGTGTCGTTATTAACGGCAATCTCTGCAGGGTTGTTAGCCGCTGCATGGCAAGCAAAACGTGCGTCTTTGTTGATAATCGTAGTGGTGATTTGGACTGCAGGGTATCTCCTGAAGCCTATTTTATGGACGCAACCCGTCGATAAAAAAATTAAAGTCACTATTATTCAAGGTAATATTCCACAAGAAATCAAGTGGGATCCTGAGCAGTTATATAAAACCTTAGCCTTATATCAAGCAAGAACAGAGCAAAATTGGGATAGTGACTTGATTGTATGGCCTGAGAATGCAGTGACGGTTTTTTATCATCAAGTGAAATCATTTTATCTTGATCCCCTAGAGAAGCTTGCACGAGAGAATAAAACCGATATTTTATTGGGCTTGCCCGTACTCAATAAAACCACCGACGAGTATTACAATAGTATGATTGCTTTGGGGGGACAAGAAGGTTTTTATTATAAAACTCACTTAGTACCTTTTGGTGATTATGTCCCCTTTGAATGGTTGCGCGGTGTCACTAAGTTTTTTGATTTACCGATGTCGTCTTTTCGTCCCGGTCCGATATCTAGTGAATTAGTGCATGCTGCCGGCCAAGCAATAGGCCTGTCCATTTGTTATGAAGATACATTTTCAACGGAAGTGCTACGAAGTCTGCCTAAAGCTAGTTTGTTAGTAAATGCGACTAATAATGCATGGTACGGGAATTCATTTGCACCACACCAGCACTTACAAATATCACAAAATCGGGCATTGGAAACGGGCCGACCAACAATACGTGCAACTACCAATGGCGTTTCGGCATTAATAGATTTTAAAGGTGATTTGCAACAACAAACTGAGCAGTTTAAAGAAGCGGTGTTAACAGGTAATGTGCAACCGCGTCAGGGGGCAACACCCTATGTAATATGGGGGCAAATGCCTCTATGGTTATTCTCACTGTCCATGCTGATGGCGTGGATGTATTATCGACGCGCTGAGTGAATAGGTAGATGGATTAATGCAGTTTTTAACCATACAACGCATATTAGGCATCTTATTAAGCCTGTTTAGCATCACAATGTTGCCGGCGGCAGCTGTCTCTTTATATTACCAAGATGGTTCAGTTAACGCGTTTATGGATGCCTTTGTTTTGTTGTTAGTGACCGGCATTATTTTCTGGTTGCCAGCAAGAAATCATCGAAAAGAACTTAAAATTCGTGATGGTTTTATCGTTGTTGTGATGTTCTGGATCACCCTGGGGATATCGGGAGCCTTACCGTTCTTTTTGACCGAAGTGCCCAAAATGTCATTCACAGATGCCGTATTTGAATCGATGTCGGGCCTTACCACTACTGGGGCTACGGTCTTAACTGGCTTAGAGACTTTGCCGGAAGCAGTATTATTCTACCGTCAGTTTTTACAATGGCTGGGTGGTATGGGTATTGTGGTTTTAGCGGTAGCTATCTTGCCTTTATTAGGTGTCGGTGGGATGCAGCTTTATCGTGCCGAAACACCAGGGCCGATGAAAGACTCTAAATTGACGCCCCGTATTACCGAAACAGCAAAAGCCTTATGGTATATCTATTTAAGTTTAACGGTTGGCTGTGCCGTGGCATTTTACTTTGCAGGAATGAGTTGGTTTGATGCCGTAGGTCATAGTTTCTCAACGGTAGCTATTGGTGGCTTTTCAACCCATGATGCCAGTATGGGCTATTTTAATAGCACTACGATAGAGATGATTACCGTGGTATTTATGCTGTTAGCAGGCATGAATTTTTCACTGCATTTTTTAGCATGGCGCCATCGATCTATTCGTCATTATTGGGCAGACTCTGAGTTACGTACTTATGTTTGGATTTTAGTCGTCATTTCGATGGTGGTATCTGGGTATTTGTATTTTACACATACCTATCAAGACCCATGGGTTGCGCTTCATCAAGGAATTTTTCAGACTGTGTCGATAGGGACTACGGCAGGGTTTACAACGGCTGACTATTCGCTATGGCCCGGTTTTTTACCAATTTTATTATTGATGACGAGCTATATTGGAGGCTGTGCGGGTTCAACGGGTGGCGGAATGAAAGTCATTCGAGTGATGTTGTTATTTAAACAGGGCTATCGTGAAGTTTTACGGCTAATTCATCCTAATGCCGTATTTGCTATCAAGGTGAATAATAAGGCCTTACCTCCTAAAATCGTTGGTGCTGTTTGGGGGTTTCTTGCCATGTATGTTTTTTGTTTTAGCATTATGCATTTGTTTTTAATGGCAACAGGTTTAGATATTGTGACTTCATTTTCTGCTGTCACTGCGTGTTTGAATAACCTTGGTCCGGGATTAGGCGAAGTTGGTGCTAATTACAGTAGTATTAATTCACCTGCAAAGTGGGTGCTATGTTTTGCGATGTTATTAGGACGACTTGAGATATTTACTTTGTTAGTGGTCCTTACGCCGGCATTCTGGAGACGTTGATCATGAGCGATATTCAGACTAAATGGGATACTGTCTATAGTAATAAAGAGCATTCACCAACAGCGTCATTGGTGTTAACGCAAAACCAACATTTATTACCGCGAGAAGGCACCGCTTTGGATTTAGCCTGTGGTCAAGGTGGTAATGCTGTGTTACTAGCAAAAGCAGGGTTGGACGTGTCAGCATGGGATGTATCACCCCTTGTCATTAAACAGTTACGGGGTTTTGCTGACATAATTAATATTACAATTAATGCCCAGATACGAGATGTTGTTGAATCGCCTCCTGAACCAAATAGTCTGGATGTTTTAGTGGTGAGTTTTTTCCTAGACCGTAGCTTATGTAAGCCTTTGTTAGCCGCATTACGTCCAGGGGGGCTATTGTTTTATCAGACCTATTGCCAACAAAAAGTAGAACAACAAGGCCCTCGCAATGCTGATTTTTTATTGGCGGATAACGAACTATTAAGCTTATTTTCGACAATGAAGGTACGTGTCTATAGAGAAGAATCTCTATTAGGCGATCATCAGCAAGGTTGGAGAAATCAAGCCCTGTTAGTAGCAGAAAAGTAATTTATGCAAGCAAAGAGGTCCCTATAACTAGGGTCCCCCTTAGCTGTCTGCGCAATTATTTCTACATTTCATCAACAGAAATATTTTTACTTACGTAGCTAAAAACCTACTTAAATGGCACATCGCTATAGGTTTGATCACTTAGCATTTACAGCGACAAAAATATCGACAAAGGTTGTTGGTAATTCAATTTGAAGTGGTATATGTAACCTACGGGTAATACCAGAAGCAGAAATCAGCCCTCGGATTTGATTCTGCTCCGAATCAACTACCAAGTAATGTTGAGCCCCTTTTTGCTTGAGAGCCTTCACGATATCTGCCCACGATTAATACCTTTGTTTTGTAATATAAGAAGCTTTTGTTCATCTAAGTCACTTGAGTTTATTAAGCCGAGTAAGTTCATCGTTATCGTCAACAACAAGTTGCATATGCACATGGGTTTTACGCATGAGGTATTGCACCTGTATGGCAGGTGTATCCGCTTCAATTTCAAGTGGCGTATGTTTTTTAAAGTCGGTAAAGATCGTTACTGCTGGAAAATGTAAAGTAATTTCGTTAAATTCTTCAGGGTGAACTAAATGAGCTTCGTGCTCGAGCGCTAGTAAATTAATATTTTTCATAATCAACTCCGGATATACTTTTTATTGCTTGATTCACACGAGCCTTATTGAGGCCGTTAATGTGAGTAGCACAATATGATCGGCTCAACCTAGCTAGTCGCTGATTTGGCCAAAGGCACTATGTATTACGAGTAGATACCAGGAGGGGCGCGAATGAGCGGTGTGGAGTGAAAGAGACCAAGGGCATTTATGGGGGGAACAAAGAAACGTGTATAAACAGGTTTTTAGTTCTAAAAGTCAAATTGATAATTAAATGTATGTAATTACGCATAGAGAAAACTGGGAGGGGGGGGGAGTAGTTCAGTGTTGCGACGCTAAACTTAAACGGGATTTGTTACTCATAGTTCCTAATAATAATGTTAGTGTCTAGCCGTTTTTATCGGAGGAATCCGGTGATTGTTGATGAAGAATTTATGAGCATCATTTCACTTTAAGTTCTACGTTGAATGTTGGGCAATTAAATAAAACTTGCCGATATAGACTTTGACGGGTAGACTTATTCGGTTATGAAGCCTTGTTTTTTTTCATGGCTCACTATTTATTTTAGACAACACACAAAACGAGAACAGATATGAAAGCTGATATCCATCCAGAATATAATGAAATCGATGTTACATGTAGCTGTGGTAACTCGTTTAAAACACGTTCAACACGTAGCACCGCATTGACTTTAGATGTGTGTTCAGAATGTCACCCATTCTACACTGGCAAACAAAAAATGCTTGATACTGCTGGTCGTGTTGATAAATTCCGTCAAAAATACGGAAAATAGTTTGTCGGGCCGATCAGGCCTTGCTTATTAAGAATTCATATAACGTGTTTGTACATGCCTGTACAGTTCGTAATATATTACAAAGCCTCTGCTGGTTAGCAGGGGCTTTGTTGTTTCTGACCTTAGGTGGTTGTGCTCAAAATCCTGTTAGTGGCAATCAAGACTTTGTGTTGCTGGGTGTTGACAGTGAGATAGCTATTGGTCGAACCAATCATCCCAAAATAATCGAGCAATATGGGCGATATAATGATGAATCGCTACAAGCCTATGTTCAGTCAGTAGGTGATAAACTCGCCTCAGTAAGTCATCGCCCAGAGTTATTGTATCGTTTTACTGTTCTAAACTCGCCGGTGATTAATGCCTTTGCTTTGCCTGGTGGTTATATTTATATCACGCGAGGCTTGATGGCTTATTTAAATTCAGAAGCCGAATTAGCGGCGGTATTAGGCCATGAGATTGGTCATGTAACAGCACGTCATGGTGTACGCCAGCAAAGTGCGTCACAAGCGGCCAATTTAGGCTATACCCTCGGTTCTATTTTATTTCCCGAATTACGTGGGGCACCTTCTCAAGATCTATTTAATGTATTGGGCGGCGCATTGCTGAGTGGTTATGGACGTGAACATGAATTGGAGTCTGATGGTTTAGGCGCAGAGTATCTAGCGCGAGCAGGATACGACACCAAAGCGATGATTGATGTAATTCGCGTACTCAAGGATCAAGAGTCATTTTCTGCAATTGAGGCTAAAAAACAAGGGCGCGAAGCCAAAGGCTACCATGGCTTATTTGCCAGCCACCCAGATAACGATACCCGATTGCATGAGATTGTGGCCGGTGCAGATCAATATGCCAGTGCACAACAAACTAAAATAGGGCGCTCTGAGTATTTAACGCATATCAATGGTCTTATTTTTGGCGATAGTGAAGCACAAGGAATTCGTTCAGATCGCCATTTTTATCATTTAGCGATGAACTTTGCTGTTGAGTTCCCGATTGGCTGGCAGATTAATAATAATCCGGATAGTCTACAGTCGTTATCGCCCAATGGGGATGCAGTTGTTGAAATGCGAGCAACAGATCTTAACCGAAAATTAACGCCTCGTGAATTCATTGCACAGCGTTTAAAAATAGCTAAGTTAAAATCAGGACAGCCGTTGAATGCCAACGGTTTAGATGGATATACGGGTATATTCACGATCCAAGATAAACTGGCGCGTGTTGCTGTAATTTATCTACGAGATAAGGCCTTTGTCTTTTTTGGTAGTGTAAAAAGCAATAAAATGTTCAACCAATTTGATAGTGACTTTGTTACAGCGGCAAAAAGCTTACATGCCTTGAGGGCTGATGAAACAGCATTAGCAAAAGCGTTGAAATTGGATGTGGTCACCGTAGGAAAAGCTGATAACTATATGGCTTGGGCGCAAGACTCTCGGATTAGCAATAGTCCAATAGAGCAATTGAGATTGCTAAATGGTGATTATCCAGCTGGTGAACTAGACGCTGGCGAGATGGCAAAGCGAGTCAATTAGAAAACCTTAATCTCTCACCAGGTGGCGTAGTGAATATTGAATATTCTGCACGACAAGGTGAGTCTTAATTAAGCTGACGCACAAATAATCGCAATATCCTGCGTCAGCTGAAACCCTAGTTTTCGATGTTAAAATAAATCAACAGATGATGGCGACTCCTGTACATTGCCGTTGCTGATATAATTACTAGGCATGGCCATGTGAGTCGGCACATCTTCTGTACGGAATGTCTCATCAATCGCATCTCTTGAATCTGAGCTAGCCAATAATCCAGTGTAAGGGTCAATTTTGACAGTAATCATGCCTACAGGTTCTATAAGTGGCGCTTCTGGTACATCATCTAATGCTACCCTCATGAAGTCTATCCACATCGGTAATGCTGCCCGTCCACCGGTTTCGTAATGGCCCAATGTCTTAGGTGAGTCAAATCCTACCCAGCTAATCGTAACGAGTTCAGGATGAAACCCATTGAACCAAGCATCAACTTGATTATTGGTGGTACCTGTCTTGCCTGCAAGATCATTACGGCCTAGGGTCAGAGCCTTACGACCAGTACCGTAACGAACAACGTCTCGCATCATACTGTTCATGATGTAGTTGTTTTGAGGCGTCATGATACGTTCAGCTGGTTTAGGTTCGAGCGAATCATTAGCAGCTTCTGGTAGCTGACTATCACTTGCCATTAAGCACGCTTCACAGACCGTTGCGGGTTGGGATTGCATTAATATTTTGCCGTTGGCATCTTCGATTCGCTGAATTACATAAGGTTCAATACGATAGCCTCCATTCGCAATAGCGGAATAAGCGCGGGCCATATCCCAAGGTGCGGCGCTACCACTGCCCAGGGCCAGAGATAAATTATGTGGCATTTGTTCTGTATCAAAGCCAAATCGTCCAGCGTATTCAATAGCGTAATCTGGAGTAATATCTCTGAGTAGGCGGATAGACACCAGGTTTCGAGAATGGATGAGTCCTTCTCTCAATCGTGTCGGGCCATAGAACTTTTGGCTATAATTTTGAGGCCGCCATTCGTTTTCTAAGCTTGCATCATCCAACACTACGGGAGCATCATTAATAATGCTTGCCGCGGTATAGCCTTTTTCAAGTGCGGCGGAATAAATAAAGGGCTTAAAGCCCGAGCCGGGTTGACGACGAGATTGGGTTGCCCGATTGAATTTATTTTGGAAATATTCAAAACCACCATTCAATGCAGTTATAGCACCATCTTGGGGGGAGACAGCAATTAATGCCCCTTCAACTTGTGGTAATTGTGCCAGAGACCATTGACCGTCTTGGTCTTTGGTTACATAGATAATGTCACCAACTGATAAAACATCGTTGACTTTTCTTGGGGTTTTACCACGACTATTAGTACTCAATTGTTTGCTGGCCCAAGTCATAGAGGCAAGCTTAAGTTCGATTATACCGACTGATTTAATATAAACTTCAGCCATACTGACATCTAATGTCGACACAATGCCTGGAGAAAGAGGGCCAATGGTATCGAAGGTGGTAATTGCTTGTTCAAATGTTTCTTGATTAGGTGTTTCATCAAAGGAAACGTGCTTGAGTACGCCACGGTATCCGTGGCGTTTATCATAATCTAAAAGTGCCGATTGCAGTGCTTTATTGGCCGCCTGTTGATGTTTAGCTTTTATGGTCGTGTAGACGTTTAAGCCAATGTCATATACCTCCTCACCATATTGTTCTATGAGTTGTGTCCGAATCATCTCGGCGACATAGGGTGCATATACTTCAATACCTCGGCTGTGATAGCTGGCAGTGATTGGGGCCTGAATAGCAGTGAGATAATCTTGTTGACTGATATAGCCCACATCCCACATGCGACGTAGTACATAGTCTCGGCGTAACAGGGCACGATCAGGATTAGCAATCGGATTAAATGCGGATGGTGCTTTTGGTAAACCAGCAATCATGGCAAATTGAGGTAGGTTTAGTTCTTGGATTGACTTGCCGTAATAAACATTAGCTGCGGCACCCACACCATAGGCGCGGTTTCCTAAATAAATTTTGTTTAGATAAAGCGTTAATATTTCATTCTTGCTTAGAGATTGTTCAATTTGCAAAGACAGAATTATTTCAGTAAGTTTACGGAGGTAAGTTTTTTCTCTAGTTAAAAAGAAATTACGAGCAACTTGCATCGTAATAGTGCTACCACCTTGGGCTTTTACACCTGTAGTGGCGAGAGAATAAACGGCACGAAGAAGACCTTTATAATCGACACCATGATGCTCAAAGAAACGTGCATCTTCTGATGCAAGAACTGCTTGAATGAGTTGTTCTGGAATTTCTTCATGTTCAAGGGGGATGCGACGTTTTTCACCAAACTCGGCCATTAGGCTCCCTTCGGCGCTGAAGATCCTTAACGGGACTTGTAATTGCGTATCGTTAAGTGTGGTGGTATCTGGTAGGTCTGGGGCAAGGAATAGATAAATGGCTGAGATTGCGACGGTCATTAACGCAGCAATCACGATAATTAGAGTAAGTAGACGACGTATAAAAAACAACATAAGCGAATTCTGGTGACAGACCTAAAGGTGATGGTGACAACTAGTATATATAAAGAAGGCTATTGCACAACATCTTAAAGGCAACTAATATGTAGATTAGTTATCAATTAAGATGTCTATTCTCGATTACAAACCCTTTAGCAATATAATTTGTAACGTTTTTTGGTAATAATATTTCAAGTCGCGGAGCGACATAGGCTTATTAAGAGACTAAGTTAACTATTGTGTTTTTATAATGCATGCACTATAGTCTTGAGAAACTACATTAAGTAGGCGAAGTAAGTTGTTTTTGATTGTCGATTAACGGGGCCGTAAATGTTTGGACGAAATAAAGCACCACTCTTAGGGATAGATATTAGCTCGTCAGTGGTTAAAGTCTTAGAGCTGAGCCATAAAGCGGGTAAGTATACTGTTGAAGCATACGCGGCAGAGGCTTTACCTCTTAATGCTGTTATCGAAGGTCGAATTGAAAATAAAGATGAAGTAGCAGCGGCTATCAATCGAGCCGTTAAGCGTTCAGGCACAAAAGCAAAAGAGGCCGCAGTTGCCGTTTCCGCTAACTCAGCCATTACTAAAGTAATCTCATATCCAGCATCACTTTCGAACAAAGAATTAGAAGACCAAATAATGATGGAGGCGGAAACCCTGATTCCATATCCATTAGACGAGGTTCGATTGGACTTTGAAGTTCTTGGACCATCTTCAACAGACGTGGATGTCGTTGATGTGTTGCTGGCGGCTTCTCGTAGTGAAAATGTTGATGCGCGTACCGAAGTACTTGAAAAAGCCGGTTTGATAGCAAAAATTGTCGATGTTGAAGCGTATACAATGGAAAATGCTTTTTCGCTCATTTCTGAGCAATTAATCAACAGCGGTCAAGGCTTAACGGTGGCAGTTGTTGATATTGGCGCTAATATGACGACCTTACATGTTTTGGTGGATAGTAAAATTGTATTTACTCGCGAACAAACCTTCGGTGGCAATATATTAACTGAAGAAATAGAGCGTCATTATGGCTTGTCATATCAAGAAGCCGGACGAGCTAAAAAAGAAAATAACTTACCGGACGACTATGGCTTGAAAGTGTTGGAGCCATTTAAACGGTCAATGACAACCACAGTAACACGGGCCCTACAGTTTTTTTTCTCGGCATCAGCCCAATACCAATCAATCGATCATATCGTTTTATCTGGAGGCTGTGCATCTATCCAAGGCGTCGATGCCATGATTGCTGAAGAAACAGGGACGTCAACGTCGATCGCCAATCCTTTCTCCGATATGACTATAGGAAGACGAGTTTCTATCCAGTCTTTAAGTAATGATAGTCCGTCAATGTTGATTGCATGTGGTCTTGCCATGAGGAATTTTGACTGATGCCACGAATTAATTTACTACCATGGCGTGAAGAACGTCTACAAGAACGTCAACAGCAATTTTTAACGGCGGTTATTGTTAGTCTTGTCGTGGCTATTGCGTTATTTTATGCCGCACTCTTGTATGCAGATAGCTTGATTGACGAGCAAAATCAACGCAATGCCTACTTGAAAAAAGAAATCGCACTAATGGATACTAAGATTGCTGAAATTAGCACATTGGAGGCTGAGCGAACACGATTGTTGGCGAGAATGAATGTCATCCAAGAATTGCAAACTAGCCGTCCGAAAGTAGTTAAGGTGCTTGATGCTTTGGTAAGAACGTTGCCTGATGGTATTCATCTTGAAAAGCTTACTCGACAGGGTGATTCTTTAATTTTGGATGGTGTTGCACAGTCAAATGCACGTGTTTCGGTATTCATGCGGCAACTGGATAGTAATCCAGAGCTGACGGAGTCTACTCTTAGTGTTATACAGCGGACCTCGACCAAGGATGATGCAATTATGAAATTCAGCTTAAGTATTGGCGAATCTAAAGTGAAAAAAGAAGATGGAGAAAGTTAATGGAACTGTCATCTTTAACTGAGTTAGATTTTAATGAAAGTGGTGAATGGCCTCTTTCGATAAAGATCGTGGCCATAATGCTATTAGCCGCACTGATTTGGGGTGGTGGCTATTACTTTATGATAAAAGATAAACAAGCCGAATTAGAAACGCTAGAACGCACTGAAGTCCAGCTCAAAAAGGAGTTTGTGACTAAACAAGAAAAGGCTTGGAATTTAGACGCATATAAGGCTCAATTGGCAGAGATGAGAGTTACTTTTTCTTCTATGCTGAAACAGCTACCGCGCAAAAATGAAGTGGCTGATTTATTGATAGACATATCACGGACAGGTTTGATTAATGGCTTAGAGTTTGAGTTGTTTAAGCCAGGAGCTGAACGTCCGGTAGATTTTTACGCTGAACTACCTATTGATATGAAAGTGACTGGAACCTATCATCAGTTTGCTGGCTTTGTGAGTGATGTGGCTTCTTTACCTCGAATTGTCATCTTGCATAATTTGTCCATGGCACCGCTAGCAAAGAGTGGGGATAAAATGACCATGAATATTACAGCTAAAACATACCGTTACTTAGATGATGAAGGTAAATAACGTTGTTGCCATATACAAGCAAGAGAAATAGGATTTAGTAATGGTTAAATTAGCAAAAATAATAATGCCGGTTTTTATTGTGTTTACACTGTCGGCTTGTCAGCAAGATAAGCAAGATCTAAACGTTTTTGTTGCCGAAGTGAAATTAACACCACATGCTGATATTGCACAAATCCCCGTAATGAAACCATATGAAAAATTCATCTACGCGGCAGCTGAGTTACGGGATCCTTTTGTGCCAACAGTCATCGAGATACCGGATAAGGAAGACAACATAAAAGTGGCGGATAATGGCATTCACCCAGATTCTCAAAGATTAAAAGAAGCATTGGAATTCTACCCATTGTCTGAGTTGGTTTTAGTTGGCACATTGGAACAAGAACCCGATGGTATCTGGGGCTTGGTGCGGGCTCCAGACGGTATTATTCATAGAATACAAATTGGCAATTATATTGGGTTAAATCACGGTAAGGTGTTGACTATTACTGATGTCGACTTAACATTGAAAGAAATTGTACCGGATGGTAATGGTGGCTATTTAGAGCACGATGCCTCCCTTTCGGTCATGAATTAAAGGTAGATTAACTATGACTAGCAATCGTGTAATGACAATGTTTAAGTGGCAGACTCTAACAGGGAAAAGACAAGTGAAAAACGAGAAAATGGTAATTAATTATCTAAAAGCGACGTTAACTTTTAGCATCTTAAGTATGATGACCATGGTAAGCGTTATTGCCGCCGCAGCAGATTTGCAGTCTGTGGATTATTCATCATTAGCCGGTGATAAAACACGATTAGTGCTGACATTTTCAGATCCTGTCGAAAAACCAAACACGTTTTCAATAGATGACCCTGCACGCGTAGTTCTAGATTTTACTGGCGTAAAGAATCTGTTAGATAAAAAGACACAACAAATCAATCTCGGTGCTACCAAAAGTGTTTCTACTGTCGAGGCAGGTGAACGCACAAGAATGGTTATCAACCTAAATCAAAAGGTACCCTATAGTATCGAGCAGTCTGGCAATACTGTCATGATTACAATTGATGGTGGTATTCAGTCAATGGCATCAGTAGCAAAAGGTCATTATCAAGTTACTGATATTGACTTTCGTCGCGGTGAAAAAGGCCAAGCTAAGTTGATGATCGAGCTTAATGATCAAGGTGCGGCGATTAATATTCAACAAGAACGCGATACTGTTGTTGTTGACTTAGTCGGAGTAACACTGCCGGAGAAATTGCAACGCCGTTTAGATGTAACTGATTTTGCTACGCCAGTTAATATTATTGATAGCACCCAGAAAGGTGGTAACACAAAGCTTACGTTGTCAACGGTAGGTAAATTTGAGCATATTGCTTATCAAACAGATAATATGCTGGTCATCGAAGTTAAACCTGTTGTAGAAGACCTGCAATCTGCCGAACGTAAAGATGAGTTTGGATATACAGGTGATAAATTATCACTGAATTTCCAAAGCATTGAAGTCCGAGCTGTATTGCAGTTATTAGCTGATTTCACTGAAATGAATTTGGTGACAAGTGATACGGTACAGGGTAATTTGACGCTAAGGCTAAAAAATGTCCCCTGGGATCAGGCTTTAGATATTATTCTAAAAACCAAAGGTTTGGCGATGCGTCAAAATGGCAACGTTATGTTGATTGCCCCTGCCGCAGAAATTGCCGCGCGTGAAAAACAAGAGTTAGCAGCACAAAAACAATTAATCGAACTAGAACCGTTATACTCAGAAATTATTGAAATTAACTTTGCTAAAGCAACTGACTTAGCAACACTTCTGTCAAGTAATACTGAAGAAACAGGAGCAGGTGTGACCGGTTTCCTCTCAACACGAGGAAGTGCGACTGTCGATCTTCGAACAAATTCGTTACTTCTACGAGATACACCTGGGCAATTAGTTCAAATTAAAAAGCTTATTGCTAAATTAGATATACCTGTACGTCAGGTATTGATTGAGTCACGAATTGTAATTGCCAATAATGACTTTACCAAAGAGTTAGGCGTTAGATTTGGTACTAGCGCTCAAAGTAATACGCTAGGGGCTGGGGTGACAGGTAATCTTGAAAATTTGGTTATTGATGGAGCAAATGATAGAGTTTCCCCTGCTATTCCAAGTGCTACGAATCTAAATGTTAATCTGCCGGTGACAAATCCTGCAGGCTCAATTGCCTTGGCGTTAGCGAAACTACCATTTGGTACCTTGTTAGAGTTAGAGCTCTCTGCGATGCAGGCGGAGAATAAAGGTGAAGTCATTTCTAGTCCACGTGTTATTACTTCAAACCAAGCCACTGCGATTATTGAGCAAGGTACAGAAATCCCTTACCAAGAAGCGAGTTCTAGTGGTGCGACATCAGTATCATTTAAAAAAGCGGTGTTGAGTCTAGAAGTTACGCCGCAAATAACACCTGATGATAAAATAATCATGGACTTGAAGGTTAATAAAGATCAGGCTGTCTTTGACCCTCGATTTACAGTGCCGAGCATAGATACTAAAAAAGTTGAAACACAGGTATTGGTAGAAAATGGTGAAACGGTTGTTCTAGGTGGTGTCTATGAGCAAACAAAAAGTAATGGCGTGTCACGAGTACCCTTTTTTGGTGACTTGCCTTATGTAGGGTTTTTATTTAAAACAACGAACAGTGTCGATGATAAACAAGAGTTGTTAATTTTTGTGACACCTAAAATAATTAAAGATAGCCTCAATTTTTAAGCAATAATAAATTGAGTTTTAAAAGGCCGGGTCATTAGATTCGGCTTTTTTGTCGTAAAAATAAATTAAGAGTGGGCCGCGAGTGGTAAGAGGTAATATATTCCTGATAGGACCAATGGGTGCAGGAAAATCAACTGTTGGAAGGCAATTAGCTAAGGCTTTAGGCCGAGATTTTTTTGATAGTGATAAGGAAATTGAAAAACGTACCGGCGTGTCTATTTCATGGATATTTGAAATGGAAGGCGAGGCTGGTTTCCGGATACGTGAACAAAAAATAATCGAAGAATTAACCAGCTTAAATGATATTGTCCTTGCCACCGGTGGCGGCGCTATTTTAGCAGAAGAAAATCGTCGAGCTTTGCGTTCACGGGGAAATGTGGTTTATTTATCGGCAACTGCCGATCAATTGTTTCGACGTACTGCTAAAGATAAAAAAAGACCGCTATTACAAACTGATGATCCTAAAAAACAGATAGAGGATTTACTTGCGTTACGGGATCCTCTTTACAGTAGCGTGGCAGATGTTGAATTGCGTACAGGTGAGCAATCTATTCAACATGCAGTAGCGCAAGTAATTGAGCAATTAGAAGAACTGGTTAAATAAGGTTTGTCATGAAAACACTTCAGGTTTCCTTAGGTGATCGTAGTTATCCCATTTATATTGGTGGCGATTTATTATCACAAGCAACACTACTTAAAGAACATATTAAAGGAAAGGACGTATTAGTGGTAACAAATACCACGGTAGCGCCTCTATATTTACAATCCGTCCTAGATACGTTATCAGGTTATCGCTGTGAATCCGTTATTCTTCCGGATGGCGAACAATATAAAACGTTAGAAGTATTGAACCAAGTCTTCACCAAACTATTGGAAGCAAAATTTTCTCGTAAGGTGACTTTGATCGCTTTAGGTGGCGGCGTGGTGGGCGATATGACAGGTTTCGCCGCGGCATGTTATCAGCGTGGTGTGCCATTCATTCAGATCCCGACAACATTATTATCTCAGGTTGACTCATCAGTGGGAGGTAAAACCGCTGTTAATCATGCCTTAGGGAAAAATATGATTGGTGCTTTTTACCAACCGCAATGCGTTATTGCTGATACCTTGACCTTAACGACTCTAGACGACCGACAATTATCTTCAGGATTGGCGGAAGTTATCAAATACGGCTTGATTAACGACCCTGAATTTTTTGACTGGCTAGAACAGAATATGCCGAGATTAATCGCTCGCGATCAAGCACTATTAGCTGAAGCCATTGAGCGCTCTTGCCAAGACAAAGCTGATGTAGTTGCAAGTGATGAGCTTGAGCAAGGTGTGCGAGCATTACTAAACTTAGGCCATACTTTTGGACATGCTATTGAAACGGGTATGGGCTATGGTAATTGGTTGCACGGTGAAGCGATCGCAGTAGGTATGGTGATGGCTGCAGAGTTATCGCAACGAATGGGTTGGATACAAGATATTGATGTCGCTCGGATTAGAGCATTGTTTGTAGCCGCGGGCTTACCTATATTAGCACCTAAAGGAATGACTTCCGAACAGTTCATGACTTTAATGTCAGTTGATAAAAAAGTCCAAGATGGTCATATTAGGCTTGTGTTGTTACGAGGTATTGGTCAGGCCATTATTAGTGACGATTATTCTGTGACAAAATTGGCTGATACCTTGGAGTCCTTCGAGCGCTAGCTGATGAATGAATTTACATCTCCTTCAGCTGAACCTAACTATATTGCACGTTTAGCACTGCAAGCTGCGCCATTTAATGTCTTGGTTGAACCCAATATATTTTTCAAAGGTGAGCAAATAGAGCAACGTTATAATCTTTTATTGCACTTGATTAGAGCCAGTGACAAGGTAGGCTTATTATTAGCTGAGCAAGGCTTAGGAAAAAGTACACTGCTCACACAACTGCAGCTTAACAAAACTGATGATCTGAGAATTTGCCGTATTAATGGCCATGCTTCTTTAACATCGATGGAAATTATCATGCAGTGTTTATCTGCTTTTGGCGTTGATGATAATGACGTTAAATTCAGTAATGATCATCTTATTCTTCTTAAAGATAGATTATCTGGTCTTCGCCAGTTAAACATCAAACCGCTATTACTTATTGATGATATCGATCTAGTCTCCGAAGAGCCTTTGGTAGTATTGATGGACTGTCTATCGTGGCAAAACAACGATGCTTTTTTACTACAGGCCATATTCACTAGTAAACAAATATTGCCTTCCTTAGCAAATATTCACGGACGATTGCAACAGATTGATTTGCCTGCACTATCGGAACAAGAAGTGCCCTCATATTTAGATTATCGCTTAAAGGTGGTCGGCTATAAGGGTGAATCTGTTTTTAATCTAAAGGATTTGAAACAGTGTTATCGACAATCGACGGGTATACCGGCTTTAATCAACCAATGGGCTCATCAACACCTATTGGGGTTGAAATCTACTGTCGCTAACCCGATAAAGATCAACATGAATTTTAACGTTGGGCGCTTTATCCCATTACTCCGTTGGTCGGGTTTAGGATTATTGGTAAGCACGCTCATTGTGCTATTGTTATTTCAAGATACAATTAATGACTTGTTTGCACCAAAAATGGTTGAAGAAATGACCATTGAAAAACCCTTTACTAAACAAGAAGAGTCATTGGCGACCGTTATTCTCGATGAAGATAAAGTCACTTCTTCTGCACAAGCAGAACGAGATGAACTCAAATCATTAGTTTCTGAGTTAGCTCAAGTTGCTGTCGAGCCTGAGAAAGTCACAGATGCCATCTCACAAGATGAAAATAATCCTAAAGTTCAAACCATCGTGACTCAACCAATTTTAGTACCTAAGCCAGAATTAGTACCTAAGCCAGAATTAGTACCTAAGCCAGAATTAGTACCTAAACCAGTTTTAAAAGCAGAACTGTCCCCCGCTATTCATCAAAAAAAGTGGATTTTACAACAGAGTGCAACCGATTATACCTTTCAGCTCATGGGGTCCTGGGAGAAACAGGAAGTGGTGGCATTCCTAGAAAAATATGCCTTAGCAGGTGATGTAGCTGAATTTGAAAGTATGCGTAATGGTCGCGTTTGGTATGCGTTAATTTATGGTGTTTATGACAATAAACAAGCGGCATTGGATGCAAGTAGTAAATGGCCTGCTCCAATTAATACCTTGCCATCATGGTTACGACGTTTTGATAGTGTGCAACAGCAGATTAAAAAAACGGCCAATTAAAAATACGATTGCCCATTAAAAATAGGATTTAAGTGCAGTAAGTAGCGGCTTGGCTTGGCTAGTGTGACTGGCAAAAACGACACGGTATACTTCTTGACCATTTACTTTTGCCGTAGATAACTGCCCAATGTTTATCAAATGAGTTAAGTCGACGGCTGTTGAAGGCCTGAAACAGACGATTCCTGTAGCTGAGTGTAGTAGCCACCAACTTGACTGTTGTTTTAATCCAACAGCAAACTGTTCTGCTTGGTCGAGGCGCTGGTTAATACGATCTGAGAATGATTGTTTGCCACTTACTATTAAACTACACCAAAGCGGCAGAAATAATTCGCCACCATAAGAGCCTCCTATGGTCTGTTTAGGTGGTTGCGTTAGATAATCGACATCAATATCAGAACTGTTTGTTAAGGACTGTTTATACAGTAACAAGCTACAGGGTTTTGGTTGTCCTAACGCTTTGTGGGGGTCGAAACATATCGAATCAGCTTGGGCAATGCCGCTAAGATGATGCTGATGAGCTAGTGATAACATTAATGCACCGCCCCATGCGGCATCAATATGACACCAGCTATTAAATTCTTTGGCAATATCAATGCATGTAGGAATAGGATCAATTGCGCCACAAGAAGAGGTACCCGCAGTGACTACAATGGCTATAGGAGGAATGAGTTGGCAAGCTGAGCGTAAAGCCTTAACATCTATTTGTCCGAATTCATTAGTCGGAATAGCTTGAAAGTTTAAACCTAAGATGCGGCAGGCTTTACTGATTGAGTAATGAGCCGCTTGTGAGCCATAAATAACATTGGATGAATTTGTACTGCGATCTCTTGCTTGCCATAAGGCATCGAGATTGCCATAACTGCTGCCGTGAGTGAAATGTGCAAAAGGCTGTTCAAACAACTGACAAAACCAGTCTAGTAATTGTTGTTCAATAGCCGCTAATTGCGGATAGAGTTCGGATGAGAGCAAATTGCCATTGTGCAAGCCTGCTAACAGTTGTCCTAAGAGAGCAGGTAGGTCGATGGCAGGCGTCATATGTCCTGCCCAGCTAATTTTATGGTGTAGTTGACCTTCCGTTATCAATTGTTGAATGAGCTTTGCTGACTTGTCATCCTTAGGTAAGGCGTAGAGTTGATTCTGTAATAAGCTGAATATCTCAGATAGTGCTGTCATGGTAAATACAAGTTGGCTTCATTGCCATGGTTTGGAATGCTTTCGGCAAACCCAGCATAGGATTGATAGTGGATGATCCGAGTTGGAATGGAATGCTTAGCAAATAAATCAACAAAGCTACGATCAATAACGTTATTGGCCGTGAGTTTTTGGATTGAGGCGCTACTAACGTGAACGTGCTTGACCAATAATAATTGTTCGGCCTCTAGTTTTGATGCTAGCCATAAAGCAAGGCTATCAGAAGTTAGAGCCCAGCTCTGGGGTAAAATGGGGTCTGCAAGCACGGAATCATCAGGTAGCCATACCGATAATGCTTGTTCGGGCTTGAGGGCATTAAATGGCTGACATTTAGTTTCAAGTGCGGTCAACATTAAGCCAAACTGTTTCATCGCTATCAGCGCCATATGATGAGCTACTGCATCGTTAAAATGATGAATTGTCTGAGCTTCACGTACTAGATCGGCAAAGGGACCACCCCCTGGAACTATTACGATGGGTGTTGATATGGAGGTATCTGTCAGAGTTTGTAGCCATAGCTTTAATTCTGGTGTGCTGTATAAACTGCCACCGAGTTTGACTACTAGCACTTTAGTTGTTCAAGTAGTTGGAAAATAGCAGCGGCTTTGTCGTGCACTTCTTGGTACTCAGCATCAACGGTTGAATCGACAACGATGCCTCCTCCCGCCCAAAAACGCAGGCGATTATCGCTGTATATTAAGGTGCGAATAGTGATATTACTATCCATTTTGCCATCAAAACCAATGTAGGCGATGCTACCGCAATAAAGCCCACGACGATGTGGTTCAAGTTCTTCTATGATTTCCATCGCACGTAACTTAGGCGCGCCAGTGATTGAGCCACCGGGAAAACAGGCACGTAATAATGAAACGGCATTTTGCTTATCTGCCAAGGTGCCGGTGATCGTGCTGACTAAATGATGAACGGTTGCAAAAGATTCTAAGGCGAATGGTTTAGGTACTTTAATAGAACCAGGCACACAAACTTTGCCCAGATCATTGCGTAATAAATCAACGATCATTAGATTTTCAGCCCGATCTTTAAGACTAGCCTGTAATTCATCAGCGAGTAATTTATCACGTTGGGTATTATTCAAATCACGAGGGCGCGTACCTTTGATTGGCTTGGTTTCAACATGCTGTTGCGTTACTTTCAATAGCCGTTCAGGTGATGAACTGAGTACGGTGGCATAGGGTGTGGCAAAGAAACTGGAAAAGGGTGCGGCATTTTGTTTTCGCAGTAATTGGTAGGCAAACCAAGGATCACCTTCGGCATCGATTTCAAATCGTTTAGCGAGGTTGACCTGATAACAATCCCCTTCATGAATATAGTGCTGGATTTTGTTAAAGGCAAGTTGATATTCTTTTTGATCTAAATTACAACGTAGCTGACCACTGACATGAAAAGTGACTGGATTTTTAGGTGGCGTTATAGTCGTTAACGCGCTGACAATGCTAGCCCATTGACCTTGCGTCTCTGCATTAAGCCCGTAACTTGCCAACCAGCAGCGTTGTTGTTGATGATCGGTAACGATAGCCCAGTCGTAAATACCTATCACCATGTCAGGGATATGTTCTGCATCTATAGCTTGTTGAGGAAGGTTTTCGATTCGCCGGCCCAAATCATAAGCAAAATAGCCTAATGCGCCGCCACAAAATGGAAAGTCAGCGTGTTGATGAGGTTTAAACTCATGCAAGATATTTTGTAGTAGCACAAAAGGATCGTCACTAGACAGTAGGGCATCTTGATTGTGATGTTTGATCAGCGTATCTGCACCAGTAGTGACCAGCGTTATAAAGGGTGCTGCAGTTTGAATATCATAACGACTATCATCAGATTGACTTGAGTTACTACTATCTAAGAATACCGGCCATGGCTTATTGCGGAGCGCCTCAAAATAAAGGGCGCTATCTGCCAGATAAGGAAGCTCAGTACAAAGAGGTGGGAGATTTATATCATTCATAGCGCGTATTTTACGGTAACTGTTGTTGGGCTAAAAGGGCAACCGCAACTGCCGGTGCGTGATCAGCGCTAGCAGGATGTTGAATTGATAATATTTCATTGAAATCTAGATAAGGTCGATTAAGACGCTGCGCGCAAGCTTTGGCGATAAATCGACCCACACCCGCCCCAATAATAGGCGCATCCGTAGCTAATTCCGTGTGTGCAGATAATACTTGTAATATGGCATTGCTAACCAGATGACTTTGTTGCTCTGCAAACCATTGAGCGAGTTGTTTCCATTGAGCTATATTAGCTTGATTAGCATCGGTGCCGAGTAGTCTAGCGATACGACTAGCGCAAAAATCAACTTGCCATGGTTGGCCATCAGCACTGCAATCTTGAATTGAAGTCGGCTCAAGTAAGCCCAATAAACACCAGCAATCACCGGTAGTGGCAAAAACTTCGGCGGCAAGACTGACTAATACTCCATTGAAGGGGGCATTGTGGCTGAGTGCGAACAGTGGCGTTCTGATTGCGCCGGTATAAAGTAATTCACGGTTAGTTTGTCGTTGAAAGTCATCAAGGCCATGCGGGATAGCGAAGCCATGACGGAGCGGAATGATATCACAAGTGGTACTGCCAATATCAACGAATAAACCGTCGGGTATAGCTTGAGCAACGAGACTGGCGCTGGCCTGCCAGTTACGTGATGCGACACTTTTCCAGTATTTAGCGGCTAGTTCTGGTTTTAACCAGCCAGCTTCCGCGGCATAAACGACGATTTTGTCATGGTTTATATATTGAGCAACACAGGCTAAAATTTCTGCGACGCCCGCTTGGCGATTTGGGAATATATCGACCAATTCACCGGTCATGGTGATGGCGGTAATATCATTTTGATTACCAAGTTGTGCAAACACCGATTCAATTGCAGTGGCTAGTTGGTCAATGCCTTGCCATAAAGGACAAGCAATTTGAATAACGTCTTGTATGTTTCCATTATGATCACTGCGTGCAACTTTGACATGGGCACCGCCAATGTCCCAACCGCTAATATAAGGAAATGTTTGTGTCATATGAAGATCTCAATGGCATTTCGTTGAATGTTGAGGGGCAGTCCCGAGAAACCTTGTTTCATCATGTTCACGAGTAGTTGAGCTGGATTGAGGTTTAGTGACTCACCTAGACCAACGTAGGCAGTAGTGAGCCGTGGATTGATATCAAGGATATAAGTTTCGTTATCTGTGACGATGAGATCGATACCGATAAACCCCCATAAACCGGGAATGGCATGATGAGTCTTCTCGGCTATTTCGGTTGCCTGTAGCAGGCTAAATTGAGTTTCAGCAATACCATTGACACAACAGCCATGGAAACTAAGCTTGCCATCTTCAAGTTTAATATATTGCTGATTAATCGCCAGTACTCGGATCGTATCATCATCGACTAATAACGAGAGACTCATTGCATGGCCTTCGATGTATGGTTGAATAATAGTCTGCTCAAGTTCAATGGAACTTGTTATTAACCACGCTGTAAGCATGGTTTGAGTACTAAAAAACAGTGTATCAATACAGCCTGCGCCATCACGCGGTTTAATAATAAAACCTGATGGCGAGTTAAACGGATTTAGCGACCATTCATCGGCTGTAATGGTGTGTGGTGTGAGTATATTATTGGATCTTAATTGCTCATGGCAGATGACTTTATCTGTGCAAATGTGCGTTGCCATAGGCTGGCAACCTAGTAACTGCTTGTGCTGATTTAATACCGTTTGTTGAAGATTTCGTAATAGTCCATCCGTTTCAGGTGCGATAATTAATACGGCATCAGCTTCCTTAACCGAGCTGGCATAATGTTGCTGAAATGTACTGTAGTCATCGATAATTAAGCACTGGTGATGAGCACTATCGATAATATCAAACAGTGGCTCAAGACGAAAATCACGTAAAATGATAAGCTGGATATCGGTTAATAGCGTCATATCATGGACAATAGCGCTGAGCATTTCATTGCCCTCATGGGCAAGACTTGCTGGCAATGACTCATTAATGAGTGCACCGCTTGTGATATGTTCGTAAACAAATACTTTCATTAAATGAAATCTGAGGAATAAGGTGGAAATTATACCTGTCATCGATGTATTGGGGGGAAAGGTTGTACATGCTCGCGGCGGTGTTCGATCTCAATATCCCTTATTACAATCTGTTTTAACCTCACATTGTGAGCCATTAAAGGTGATTAATGACGTGTTGGGTTGGCAACCATTTTCGACTATTTATGTTGCCGATCTTGATGCGATTTTACAACAACAGCATAATATTGAGTTGTATAAAAGCTTAGCTAAGGATTTTCCTCGAGTTACTTTCTTGTTGGATGCGGGTATTGATTCAAAAGAAAGCTGGCAACATTTTCTGGACTATCCCAATATTAAACCTGTTATTGGTAGTGAGACTTTAGTAGATATTGGTTGGCTGGCAGATTCAGGTATACAACAAAAAAGTATTTTGTCGTTAGATTTTCAGCATGGTCAGTTTTTAGGCGATCAACAACTTTTACAGCAACCAGAAGTATGGGCTGAAAATATAATTGCAATGAATATAGATCATATTGGCTCGCACTCTGGACCCGACTTTGAATTATTAGCTAGCTTGCAACGGCAAGCAATCAATAGCCAAATTATTGCTGCTGGTGGCGTTAGATCTGAACAGGATTTGATTGATTTAGAACTGCAGGGAGTAGGGCGTGTGTTGATTGCTAGTGCATTGCATGATGGCAGGATCACCAAACGTAGTGTGGATAAAGTTTAAACTTACAAGGCTTTAAAACAAAAACGCCGTTCCCTCTTGCGAGTGAACGGCGTATCGATTTAACGTGTTCTAAAACTTAGCTTGCAGCAAAAGGGTGTGAGCTAGTTTTATATTGTGCTAAAACGTCTGCTGCTTTTGGTTCACGAGCAACGGCACGTTTGATTGATTCTTTAGTTGCGCGGTAGTTCCAATCTTGAATTTTTTGATCGTTATCTGCAGTTGGAGAAATGAAAACACCAACACAGATGAAACAATCATCAGCTTCAGCCATAGGAATTGTGCCGTCTTCAACACATTCAGCAACAGCCATCGCAACACCGCGTTGAGCTGGGCCGAACATTTGTACCGCTTGTTTCATGTTTTTGATAGTTACTTTGTTGAACATAACTGTCGCAGGTTTAACCATAAGGTTAGGTGCAACTACAGCTAGTAAGCCGTTAACACCTGCTTTTTGGTCTGTCATTGTGCGGCAGAAAGCGTCTTCTGCTGCTGAACCACGAGGGCCCATAAGTAAGTCAATGTGTGCTACGTTGTCTAGGTCGCCATCTTCAATTACTAAAGATTCACCTACTAATACGCGATCGATAACTGGCATGTTATTTATTCCTGTTCCAAAAAATTTGTTAAAAAGGCCCATTTTACACTCGCCTTATTACTACGGAGAGCTTATACGTATTAAAGGAACGTATGACCTGCTCAGGCCTTGATGCGAAATATCGCATCAAGGCGCTGAAATGCTGTTAGAAGAAAGAGCTTGTTGGAACGCATAGATTAACAGCGTCGCTGCGGTTAAATCTGCGGTGGTTCCCGGATTGATTGCTTTCTTCTTTAATTCGTTATCCCAAGTAATTATTTCTGCCTCAAAAGAGCTTAACATATTGTTTTCATTTACTTTCGTTAGTATCTTTGTTGCTGCTTTAGTTATTTCTAGGGCGTGTTTGCTTGATTGTTTTCGGCGAATCAAGGTGTCAGGAACACTTGCTAAGAACTTAAGATACGCGAAAGCGGTGGCCCATTCAACACTTTCCCCAGATTTTATCGAAGATGTCAATATTGGCAGTCCGAAATTTAAGATATCCTTGTAATTATTAACGTATTGCTTAGCTATAGCGTCGCGTTCTTCAGCAATTTTCATTGCTTGCAATAAAGTTACGCTAGGAATCGCGTCAATATCTTGTTGTTCACTGCTACCAAGTCCCCCCGCATCCGCTAAACGAATGGCTTGGTAGCATGCTTTGGCATCATCAATCGTGAGGCTGAGTAATACTTTCTCTAGCTCATCAGGGAGTTGTTTAAAATGCGAACATTGGTGAATTGCACGGCATAATGGTGCAAACAACAATACGATGCCTAGGTTAGTATTGCAATTCACTACCGTGCGTGTGGCCTGGATGCCTTGTAAGATAAGTTCGCCGACAGACAATGCTTTTTGCGACATAATCGGAGCAATGGCATGAGCGCTTTTGATGAAATCTTGCACCTCCATTCTATGGCCATCACTGAAGCAGTTTACATTGCCCGGTTTGGGGGCTGCGACTTCGTTTTTACACGCCCAGATAACGCAGCTTTCGATTGTGTTGCTAGATAATATGTTCATGTGACATGGCTAACGGGAGTTATTGAGCTTATTCGTTGTAAAATTGCGCGTGCAAGATGTCCTGCGACATCAATGCCCGTTGCTTGATACAAGCCTTTCCATGCTGGCACGCTGTTTACTTCTAAGACGGTATAAGCGCCACTGATTGTTCTGATAATATCAACACCGGCATAATCTGCGTGAACAGCCTTGGTTGCTGCAATGGCTAGTTGTTCCATTTCTGGGGTGACCGTTGTCGCTAAACAGCTCGCACCTTGGGCAAAATTTGTGATCCAATGGTCTGACTGTCTAGACATCGCTGCACAGACTTGTCCATCAACTACCATCAAGCGCCAATCTTGCCATTTTTCTGGTGTAAACGGTTCAATATATTCTTGCAAATAAAAAGCATCACCCACTACTTTTAGCTTATCAAACTCAGCTAAAGTGGTGATTTTTTCTATACCCTTGCCTTGGCAGCCAAATAAGGGTTTTACTACTATCGTATTGTGTTTTGCGAACTGTTGACTTGCTATCTTTCGTGCTAACACGCGATTTTCGCAGGCCCATGTTTTAGGTGTGTTTAATCTTGCCAGATGAAGTCTTAATGAGGTACGTGCTTTATCAACTGTATGTTCGATAGCAATGGCAGGATTGAATACTGGCACATGGAGCTCGGCTAAAGTATGTAATACATCCATTCTTAAGGTAATTTGTTCAAGACTACCAGGGGCAATACCCCGTACCATTGCCGCAGCGGGTAAATGCTCTTCAAAGCCAGGAATTTTAAGGCCCGCAGGATGATCGAGATCGATCACGCAATCCGCAAGATCAGTGAGTACCGCTGATATGCCTATACTCTGCAGGGCTTCGACTAACTGGTCGCTGTGCCAGCCATGGGTGTCGTTAAAAATGACGATTTTAGGTGATGACATGTGCTACTGACTTTCTAAAAAAACGAAGTGACATCTTGCCACTTCGTTTTAAATTTACTTATAGACCGAATGATGTAGTTAATAATTCTGAATTTAACTCGCCAGCGGTGAAACTCTTACCTGTTTTTGCATTAGTAATAATAACTTTTGCTGGGCTGAATAACATAGGATCAATCTTGAAAAAGTCATATTCATATGCTTTAAAGATTTCACCAAATGGACGTCCATAGTCTGAAGAGGTGTTACTTGGCATCTTTTCAGCTAAATCACGGGCTTCATCATCGGTGGCATTTACGAATAAATGCACCATGCCGCCATAAAGAATAGCATCGTTAGTACGGCCCATACCCGTTATGAAGTCACCACCTGGAGGTGCAACAGGAGTTACACCGAAGCCATCAATGATTTTATCCATAGGAAAATGTAAGGTATGTGCTTTATGCATCGCGACTTCAAGTACACGAATGGCAATTTGCATAACACCAGCAAGGCTTGATGTCGGCGTTAGGATAAACGTTAAATCTTCGGGCTTGATGCCACAGTCCTTAGCTACTTTCTCAGCAACTTCAATAGGCGGGAATGAGTCGACTTCTAAGACGATGCATGTTGATGTTGCTTCATCTTTATAGCCAAATTCTTTTAATACTTCTTCTTTACCCGCTAAAGCGCGACCAGGACCTGAACCTAATGCGAAGAATTTACCTGCTTCACTTTTATGCGACAAGCTCCAGCCGGCATATTGGCTACCTAGACAACTTAAAACAGGCGTTTTAGCATGAACATTAACTGACCACGGCCAAGTAGCAAAACCGCTATTAGTACCTAAAGTAACAGTACCCAAGCCACCCATGCAAATTTCACCAATCAAGCGGCCGGCTTCTAAGCCACCAACACAATTAATGCCTGCATCAACAATGCGTGTGCCATTGCTTAGGGTGCTGATTTCAAGTTGTAATGCTTGCGCATCGGCAACTAAACGTTCAACTAACGGTTGGCAGGCAGCGTTAACGCTACTCCAATTGGCAGAAATGTTTCCGCTCATGGTTAAGGTCCTAAATTAGAGAATAATGATGCTGGATTATACGTGATGTATGCAGGGCTGTAATGTGTGCCGATATTTTCAGCTGGCTTTCGCTTCGATCATGATCTGTTTTATCAGATTAATCCGTTGTTTACGTATGGCTTCACCAATTTCAGGCCCTTGCTTCCCCGCTTCAATAAATGCCTTCGCAGTAACCGTCTGACAGACGGAAAGGCACTGTTTAAATACATTGATCGCGGGTAGGGGTAGGTCTTCATAACCTGGTCGGCCGCGAAAATCTGCCTCACCGGCGAGTAAATATTGTTCAAATCGATCGGGTCTGCGAAAGGCATCTAAGTCTTCAATTACTTGTAAGATAGTCGCAGGACGGAGTTCGAACAATAAATGAACATGCGTGTGATATTCGGCCACTTTTAATGCTAGTGTTTTAATATCTTTAGGGACTCGAATGCGTTGGCATAATGTCTGAGTAAGTTTGATGCTACGGGCTTCGTGGCCATTATGCTGGGGTAAAATATCGGCAGGCGTAGTGCCTTTGCCCAGATCATGGCACAAGGCGGCAAATCGTACGGCAATATCATCGGTGAGTTTTGCCGCTTGATCAATGACCATCATGACATGCACACCGGTATCTACTTCAGGATGCCATTTCGGTACTTGTGGCACGCCAAAAAGGCGATCAACTTCAGGGAATAGGCTCTTCAACGCATCTGCCTCACGTAACGCCATAAAGAATAACGATGGCTGTGTTGTTGCGAGTGCTTTTTCAAGTTCTTGCCAAACTCGTTCGGCTACTAAGTAATCGAGTTCTTTTGCGGCAACCATATTTTTAATTAATATTAAGGTCTCATCGGCAATGGTGAAGCCAAAACGCGCAGCAAAACGGGCAATGCGTAATACTCGAACGGGATCCTCGACAAAAGCAGGCGAAACATGACGTAAGATTTTATTTTGAAGATCGCGTTGACCATCATAAGGATCAATCAATGAGCCGTCTTCAGCTTGTGCTATGGCATTGATCGTGAGGTCTCGTCGAGCAAGATCTTCTTCTAAAGTCACGTTCGGTGAGGCATGCACGACAAAGCCTTTATAGCCAGGCGCCGTTTTACGCTCAGTTCTAGCAAGCGCATATTCTTCGTGTGTCTTAGGATGCAGAAAGACAGGGAAGTCCTTACCTACAGGCTGAAATCCCTCGGCAATCATTGCTTCTGGGCTACTACCGACAACAACCCAGTCGCGATCTTTAATTGTTAAGCCTAGCAGCTTGTCGCGGACACTGCCGCCAACGAGATATGTTTTCATGATGACAGTTTAAGGTATTTTTGGTTTTACTGTTGGCATACGCTCGGACAATGGGGTGATTGCTTGCTTGCGTTGATAATCAAAAATAGCCGCATAGCTCAAAACACTAGTCGCGTAGCCACGTGTTTCATTATAAGGGATATTTTCAATCCAGATATCTGCAGGCAGGGCTTTTTCAGGTAACCACCGGGAAATACGGTGAGATCCAGCATTATAGGATGCAGTGGCCAGAACAGGGTTTCGTTGATTCTGGTCATACATCCGCCGTAAATAGGCACTGCCAAGTTGAATATTTCTATCAGGGTTTAATAGTTCAGACTGAGATTTTAATGGCTGATTGATGAGTTTAGCGATCTGCGTAGCTGTTTTTGGCATAAGTTGCATTAGGCCTGAGGCGCCAACAGGCGAGCGGGCATGTGGATTAAATGCACTTTCTTGACGCGTAATACCAAACAACCAAGAAGGATCAACGTCGTTTGTTTTACTTGCCTTTAAGATGGCGGTGTCGTAGAGCACTGGAAAACGCAAATCTAAGGCATCCCAATATTGAGCTTTACCTAGTAGGGCGATGGTTTGATTATGCCATTGCCATTGATGGGTCAACGTTGCAAGAAGTTGTAAGTCTCGCGGACTCATCGATAGCTTTAGATAATAGGCTTGACGTCGTGCTTCTAGTTGCATGTCCATCATATAAAATTCACGTAGACTTGCTACGGCGGGAAGTTGGGAGAAGCTATTAAATTCAGCTTGTTCAAAAACGATCGGTCGGTGATTCATTTGGTATGGCTGACCTAGCTGATCCGCCGCCAAAAATGAGTAATAATCACGTTGCGAAATAATGTTTTGGAACGTTTGATTCGCCGCTTGTTTGTCGCCTAGTTGGTCCTGACTTCTGCCAAGCCAATATTGCCAGCGCGTCGACAATTGTTCATCACTACTTAAACTGAGAATCGCTTTTTGCGCTGACCTCCAATCCTGTTGCCAGAGGGCTGCACGAACACGCCACTCTTCATTAGGTAGATCTCCAAAATACTCTAAAGTCCGTTGTTCACGATTTAAAGCCGCTCTATTGGCGATAGTACTTTGCATCCTGCTATTGTCTTGCTCGCTAAATTGATATTTAGACTGGATTGTTTGCCAGTAGTAATAGGCTTGATCCGTGGATTTGCGTGATAAGCGTTCAATTGCGTGTTTAATAATGTCACGGCTTATTGCTTGATCCTTTTTTAGTGGGCTAGAAGCGAGTTGTTTTAATACCGTTAGCGGCTGGTTATGACTTTGTTCCCATAGCGGAATCCAGATATGAGCTTGATGATTGTTGTCAAATGGTCTTGCTAGGTATTTCGCCATACTAAATTGATTCTCTTGCAGAGCAAGTTGAATCCGTTGCCAACGCAACTCATTGGTTAAAAAACCTTGAGCTTGCCAATATTTAAACGCGGAATCACAGTTATTATCTTGCGAGTGGCCCACTAACCATAGCGCAGGAGTATCTGCCGATGCTTGCCTAGCATTGCCCGTTGCAATGAGCGCATCTAAACGTAAGCATTGTTGTGACGTAGAAGCTGGTGAGGGTAAGTAGTTTAAAAATAGTGACCATTGTTTATTTTTAGCGAGTTGTTCGAGCCAGCTATTACGTAATCTGTCACCATAAAATGTGTTTGAATTTTCTTGTACAAACTGACGGATGGTACTGTTATCCGTTAAATGAAGACGATGCCGTAAATAGAGATAATCTAAATAAGGTTGTAATGGATAATCTTTCAGTTGATCCTTAAGATTATGGAATCGATCTAATTGATGCGTTTCCAGTGCTTTTTTGGCCTGCTGAAAAATAGTGCGTTGTTGGGTTAGTTGCGCGTTATCGCTGGCAAAGCTGACTGCAGACAAGCCAAGCATAAGGCCCAGAATAACCACAGATTTTAGAATCGACATTACTGGTTCTCGATAAGAATTTGTTCATGATAAAGAGCTAAAAAAAATCTATCGATATGTAATCTAGAGATCCTCTTTAACAAGATAATATTTCTTATTATCTTACTGCTTATAGTAGTTGTTTACTAAGCATTGTTTCAATCGCATCTAAATTAGGAATATAAGCGATTTTATTACCTACCTGAATTTGATAGTGAACATAATCAGATGTGATGACTTTTTCTGCTATTTTAAGTGCGGATTCAGTGAGATGAATAAGTTGAGGTACACCATAACATGGTAAACCATAAATACTGATATTGGCGGAGGCATTGATGCCGCGCAACACACACAGTTTGTTAGCATCGGCAGTATCTGAGGGTTTGTTATCAACAAGACCTTCTAAATCGATGATCTGGATGGTTTGAGACTGCCAATCACATTGGCCAATCCAATAACTAGGCTTAGCGTTATCGGTGTGAATGACACGAGGAGTAGGAATAACCTCGGCAAGCGTGCTGTTTGGTAGCAGCAAATAATGGTATTGCAGAGGAATAATCATGCATGGCACGAAATCTGTGACGTTGTCAGCCATAAGGGTATTCCTGTCTTAGTGATCTACATGTGGGTAATGAGTACCCAGTAAATTTTTCATGGTTTCGACGAGTTCAAGTTCTTGGTATGGTTTACCCATATAGGCATTAACACCAATAGCCATTCCTCTATCACGATGTTTTGCACCAGTACGTGATGTGATCATGATAATGGGAATGTGTTTATATTGTTCAGTATTCCTGAGCAGTGTTGCAAATTCAAAACCATCCATGCGCGGCATTTCAACGTCAAGCAGGATGATATCGGGTGTCTGTTCGTTCAGTTGTGCTACCGCATCCATGCCATCGCGGGCAGTCATAACATCAAAGCCATGTCGTTTTAGTAAGTTGCTCGATGCTTTACGCATTGTAATTGAGTCATCAACCACCATCGCTAGGGGAGTATGTTGGACAGCTATTTCTTCAGTAATCGTTAGAGATTTAACGGAATCTAATTTGACTTCATTGCTTGCAATCCCAGTATCCATTGTTTCAACTAAGGTTGGGATATCGAGTATAAAGACAACTTGGCCATCGCCGAGGATAGTAGCGCCAGTAATAGAAGCAATATGACCCAATTGTTCGCCAGCAGATTTAAGTACAATTTCGCGATTGCTATTAATGGCGTCAACCAATAAAGCGATATGCATATCACCATAGCGGAACAATAAAAGAGGTAGCTGTACTTTAGGATCGTTTGGAAGAATAAGTGGCAGATCAAGTAAAGTGCTTAAAGGCAGGAATCGGTAATGATTGCCATTGACTTTATATACTGACTCACCATCCTGTTGAAGTAATTCTTTGACTGCACTAACAGCAATTCGGTCACCCGCGTGAACAGCCACTAGCGGGATTGCATATTGATGCTCATGGCTACTGACCAGTAAAGCTTGCATGACAGATAAAGTGAGCGGTAACCGAATATTAAAGGTCGTACTTTTACCAGCAATAGATTGGATCGATAGTCGACCTTTTAAGGCGCGAATTTCATTACTGACTACATCCATACCGACACCTCGGCCAGCAAGCTGTGATACGTTATCTGCAGTACTAAATCCAGAGGATAGAATTAACTGAATTAAGTCTTCATCACTAGGCATGTTTTGTGGATTGATCAGTTTTTGCGCCAGTGCTTTTTCGCGTACTTTTTGAATATTAATGCCTTGACCATCGTCTGATAGAGAAATCAGAATTTCTGAACCTTCTCGTATGATCTTAATGGTTAATGTACCTATAGTATTTTTCCCTAAGGCTCGCCGTTCATCAGCCGTTTCAATACCGTGAGCAATGGCATTTCTGAGAATATGTTCAATGGGCGCGACTATGCGATCAATGATCGTTCTATCTAATTCTCGATCTGCACCATGGATAATTAGTTGAGATTGCTTGCCAACTTCAGCGTTCGTTTGACGAACGATACGCTCAAATCGGGGTACAAGTCCTTCAAATGGAATTAAGCGTGTGTTCATCAGCCCCTGTTGCAAATCGGTGCTGAGCCGAGATTGCTGCAATAGAATACCGTCAGATTCTTGTACTAACAGTTCAAGAGATTGACTGATTTCATGCATATCACTGACTGATTCAGTTAAGCCGCGCGATAATTGTTGAATCATCGAGAAGCGATCAAGCTCGAGCGGATCGAACTCAGATTCTTGCTTAAGTAGTTCGTCGTCATAACGAAATAGAATTTGAGTTTCAGTTTCTATTTCAAGATTACGCAGTTGATCTTGTAGCCGTGACAGAGTACTTTCCATCTCTGCTAATTGTTGTTTAATGGCTGAGTTTTGTTGGCCGACACGGTCACGGGATATATTTACTTCCCCTGCGAAGTTAGATAAAAAATCCAGTAAATCAGTTCGAACACGTATTTGGTCACTATGACTATGATGTGGCACATTGCTTGAATCAGTTGGCGCAATGGCCGCTGTAGCGGTTTCCGTTATCGGGATTTGCGGAGCAGGAATAGATAAGGTTTGCTGAGAGAACGAGGCTATTTCGGTAATCAAATCATGAGCAAAGTTAAAGCTAGATTGATTAGCCAGTAATTCCTGCATATCAGCTAGACGATCTTGACTGCGCTGTAATAAATCAAAAAAAGCAGGACTAGCATCAATTGCTGTCTCAGTGATTTGAAATACTAATGACTCTACTTGATGAGTGAGATCGGCAATTGGCGTAATACCAGCCAGACGTGCGCCACCTTTAAGTGTATGAAGATCTCGCTGTAATTGTAAAACCGCATCTTGGGCGCCCGGTTCTTTTTGCCAATGTTTAATTGCCTCGCCACTAGATGCAAGAAGTTCAGCACATTCTTCAGTAAAGGCTTCTAATAATTCAGGATCTTCATTTGGAATCGAAAACAACTCATTGCTCACTTCGGCAGGTTCAATCACAGAAGCTTGAGATAAGCTGTTCTCTAGCTTCTGTTTAAAGTCATTGATACTCGGACTTGGTTTGTTTTGTAGCAAGTTCTCAATTTGAAGATTAATTTCTTCGCTAGCTAGTTCAAATAGCATTAAGTGGTCGTTATTACCGCTATTAGCAATCTCTGTTAACTTGATTAACAATTGATATAGCTCAGATAGACTATTGAGCTTGAGTATGTCTGCATTATCACGCAGTGTTGTGAGGAGCTTTTTTAACGTAGTTTTAATGTCATCAGGATTAGTCGCACGCTGCTTAAACTGGTTAATTTGTTCCTCATATTGTGATAACAATTCATCAGATTCTTCAATAAATACGGCAAGAAAATCAGGATCAATAAGCTTTTGTTGTTGTGCTTTTTCATCATCACTAGGCAATAGTTGTTGCAGTGACTCGCTGAAAGACGAAATATCTGGCTTAGAATTTGTTTGAGGAGATTTTACATGTTCAACGTAGCGTTCAAGGCCATCGATTGCCGATGATAATACCTCACGTTGCTCATCATTGAGGATAGCACCGTGTTCATAACGTTCCCGTAAGGATTGGTCTAATTGGGTTGCAAGTTCAGCTACAGGGAAAAGTTGGACGATATTAGCACAGCCTTTTAGGGAATGTGCCGCCCGCAATAGTTCTTTATCGATAGTAAAGTTTGATGTTGATTTATTCAGCGCTTGTTTGAATGTGGCAATGTGCTGAGTTGCCTCAAGATTGAATATTTGTTGCAACTCATCATCTTCGGATACATTATTTTCTGTTTCTAATAACAGAGTAGCGGTCTTAGTTAATTCCGTTGCGCGCTCATTAGAGGCCATTTCACCGTTGTTGAAGTCAGTGAGTAAATCAGGAATCAGCTCTGCACAGCTTGAGATTAGGGGCGTGAGTTGTGTTGAAATGGTTAGATTATTTTCTAAGACCTTGTTGATAAGATATTCGATAGCTTTTGCTAAGTCAGCAATGACATTGGCTCCCGCCATATAGCCACTTCCTTTCAGAGTGTGGAAATGGCGACGAATTATAGCTAATACTTCAGGGTTGCCTTGGGTATCCCATTTAGGGATTAGTTCGAGCAGTTCGGCAAGTACTTCATTGGCTTCTTCAATAAAGATTTCTGCAATTTCACTATCAATGCCATCAGCAAATTGGGCGGTGAAGGCCATTGTTGGTGGCAAGTCGGTTAATTGACTTTGGATGTTGATAAGCTCTTCTACACTGGCTTCCAATGGAATAGTAGTGATTGAAATTTCAGAAGCATTGGTTGCTAGTTCAGCCTGTTGATTAATATAGCGTTGAACACTGGTTTCCGATGGGGTAGTCGTGACCGAAATTTCAGGCTCATTGATTGCTAATGCCGCCTGTTGATCAATATAGCGCTGAACACTGGTTTCCGATGGGGTAGTCGTGACCGAAATTTCAGGCTCATTGATTGCTAATGCAGTCTGTTGGTCAATATAGCGCTGAACACTGGTTTGTGATGGCGAAGACGAGAGCGATATTTCAGTCGCATTTGTTGCTAATGCAGTCTGTTGGTCAATATAGCGCTGAACACTGGTTTGTGATGGTGAAGACGAGAGCGGTATTTCAGTCGCATTGTTTGCTAATGTAGCCTGTTGATCAATATAACGCTGAACACTGGTTTGTGATGGTGTAGTCGTGACCGAAATTTCAGTCGCATTGTTTGCTAATGCAGTCTGTTGAT
>JALIBN010000034.1:50628-95850 GCA_030576275.1 Pseudomonadota bacterium
GGTGTAGTCGTGACCGAAATTTCAGTCGCATTGTTTGCTAATGCAGTCTGTTGATCAATATAACGCTGAACACCGGTGATTGATTGTACAGGCGTTAAGTCACCTTCGTCAGTTGCTGATAAGGACGATTCTGCCGCGTGAGTATCGATCCGCTTAGCTTGTTCGAAATTATCAAGGATGTTCTGCGCGCCCTGTAATAATTGCGATTTTTCTGAGCCACGATGTTGCAAGTTATCCATGTATAGATCAGCGGCGGCAATTACTTCGGCAAATAAGTTGAGCTCATGGCTACTAATGGCTTGTTGTTCAAGTTTCGTTTGTTCTATTTGGCAGGCTGTACTTTCAAATAAGTTTGCCGCCTCATCTAGGTTCAACATAGAGAGACTGCCGGCAATTAATTGTAATTGACTCGCGATGTCCGATAATGACTGATCTGAGTATTCAGGATGCTCTACCAATAAAGACAGTGTTTCTTTAACCGTTATCAGCTCATGCTGACATTCAGTGATAACCGCTTTCTGAAGTTGGAGATGACTATTCGAGTCGTTACTAGTGCTGTGCTTTTCTATTTGTAATAGATTTTCAATGTGCAATAGATCATTTGCCAGCGCCATCAGTTGATCATCATTGGGTGCTTGTTGTTGATTGGCTAAGTCTTGGAATTGTTGAGCCTGGTTTTGTAATAATGTGCTTACAACGTGCTCTTCTAACAATTGAAATGTATTAGACATGCTCGATAATTGTTCAATAAGTATTTTTGTTATATCGGGCGAGTACTGGCCACTAAGCTCTAGTCGATCAGTGTGTTCTTTTATCTCTTGAAGTTGTAATAATAATTCTGAATTAACTTCAGATAATGCGTTGCCAGAAAAACTATAAATTTTTTGATGTTGAAGCTGATTAAAAAAATCTAGGTTAAACGCTTTTTTTAATGAGTTTACATATTTACCATCGCTGGTGGAATGAGCAACGTGTAGCAATAAGTTTTTTACCAATTCTTTAGGAAATACAGATAAAAGGTACTTTTCATCCTGATTAGCAAATAACTTTATTGACTGATTAAGTGTGCCGATTCTAATCTTCGTATCAGGTGTAGTAGCGATGCCATTATCTAAAATAGCCTCAATGACACCTTCTGCAGCCCACCACAGAATGATCGTGCGTTCTTGAATGCAACTAAGACGCAAATAGTGCACAATTTTAGCCATTCTTTGTAGGCTAGCAAGATCATTTGTTTTAAACCAGTTTAATAATGAAACTTGGAAAATCTGACTAAGTTTATCAGCAGGGATGCCTATACTGGGTTTACTTTGGTGGGGATTAGGTCTGATGTCATCTGGTAATTGAATCGAAAGGGATGGCTTAAATAACTCTTGTTCATCAAGGGCTAAGGCACCACGCGCATTGCGTAGCTCATTGATCGTTTCTATCAGCCGAAGGGGATGGTCTTGTAATGACGTGCCGAGCAGTTTCAAGTAATTGGGTAACAAGAGGAAGCTTTTTAGCAGGCCATCTTGGGCCGGTGCAATGTCCGATATTTTTTTATCTCGAAGTGCAATAGCTGAAGCAAGCATTTCAGCCACCAAAAGTTGCGCGCCCTCTAGATTTAACATTTCCATTGTGCCGTTGACTTGATGTATTTGGGTAATACAAAGTGCTATAGCATCATCATCATCGGGTGAGTCAACAAACCGTGTAAGCGCTTGTAGGGCATTAGCTAAAGATTTTTGAACTTCATCCTGCACCCAAGCAAGAGCATCATAATTGCCACTAGTAGTCCGTGCCATTTGTTACTCCGAAACAATGATGGGAAAAATGTCTGTAATGGACAAAAATATCATGATATTGAAACTGGTACTAAGGCAACTTAAAACCAGAAACTGATTTCCGTAGATCATTCGTTAGTTCTAATAATCGACCGATAGAAGCTGCACTTTCATAGGTTCCCGTAGAAGTCTGCATCGTTATCTCTTGTATCACATTCATGCTGTCTGATGTACTGATAGCGGCTTTAGCTTGTTGCTTAGCTGCATTTGAGATGTTATCAATTAACGCCGCTAACTGGTTTGATACGGTTTCAATTTGTTCGAGTGAAGTACCGGCATCTTGAGATAATTTTGCCCCTAAGACTACCCCGGTAGTACTCTTCTCCATTGAACTTATTGCTTCATTGGTATCGCTTTGGATCGTTCTCACGATGGCTTCAATTTGCTTCGTAGCTTTACTTGACCGTTCAGCCAAGCGCTGTACTTCATCGGCAACAACCGCAAAACCTCGACCAGCTTCGCCTGCCATGGTGGCTTGGATGGCGGCATTGAGTGACAAAATATTGGTTTGTTCCGCGATGTCATTGATAAGCTCAACGATATCACCGATTTCTTGTGAACTTTCACCTAAGCGTTTAATCCGTTTTGATGTTTCTTGAATATGTTCGCGGATAGAGTCCATTCCTGTGATGGCTTTTTTCACCGCCACATTACCTTCAGTGGCGAGTTTCACAGATTGTTTAGCAACGTCTGATGATTGGCTGGCATTTTGAGATACTTGTTCAATAGATCCGGCCATCTCGTTAATGGCTGTACTTACTTCGGTAATTTGCTGTGCTTGGTGCTCACTGGCATCAGTAAGGTGTAATGAGGTTGCTTGTGTTTCTTGGGCTGCGGAAGCTACTTGTAATGTTGTGTTGTTAATATTTTCCACAAGGTCACGTAAAGCATCGATGGTGTAGTTGACTGAGTCGGCAATCGCTCCTGTAATATCTTCTGTTACGGTGGCTGATGCAGTGAGGTCACCATCGGCAAGATCACCCATCTCATCAAGTAATTGTAAAATCGCATCTTGATTATGGCGATTTTGTATTTCCATCGAATCTAGTGCTGTACTGATTGTTTTATGCGGCTGATAGCTCAAGCGAAGTAGCATGATAATGGTGAGTACGAGCGACACAACAATACCAGCAGCAAATATCAAACTATTTGGGTGAATTTGTTGGAACTGATTGGTGGCAAGTAGCCAGATTCCGACCAAGGTTATACTAATAAATGCTACAAAAAGTATTAAGTTGATTAAATTGTTTTTTGCAACTAAAGCGGAAAGAAAAAGCTTGTTTGTTGGATTCATAAAGATTGTCCTAAACCAGAGTGTTATGCTGCTGCATTTAAAAATCGTTGGTCAGCCGCGAGCTTGTTAAAACTAAAGATATTCCAGTGCATGTCTTGTTGGCTTATGCTACCCGTTATGTAAGGTGAAATAGGTGTATCGCTGATGGCACTTTTGGATTTAGGCTCATGTTGGAAATGTTTTAAGCCAAAAACCTCATCGAGTAATAAGCCGGCGTATAGCTGAGAATTATTAGTGACAACGATACGGCTGCGCTTATTTACTTTTGTTGCCTCACCGTATAGAAAATATTTGAGGTCAAAAAGGGGTAATAATTCACCACGTAGATTAGCAATACCAAAAACCCAAGGTTGGGCGCGAGGTACGGGGCTGATTTGTGAGGGTACAATGAATACTTCTCGTGCTTCATTTAATGGAATAAGTAAATTTTCTTGTGCGATTCTAAAGCCAATTGCTGTCCATGTGCCATGAAATGAGTCTAACTGGGAGGCGTTGGCGGCACTTTGCAGGCTACGTTGCTGGATATCGCGTAGTAGTGAAATTACATCTGCAGGACAAAAGGCGTTATTCACGAAGTTGAAGTCGGAGTAGATAAAAGGGTGTTGATTTCAGTGAGTAACTGGTCTTCATTAACCGGTTTACATAAATATCCTTTCGCCCCTTGTCTAAATCCCCATAATTTATCTGTTTCCTGGTTTTTGGATGAAACTATAATAATTGGGATATTCAGTGTTGCGGGATCTTTGCTTAGACGGCGAGTCGCTTGAAAGCCATTTAAGTTGGGCATGACCACATCCATAATAATGAGGTCTGGTTTTTTACTTAAGGCCAACTCAATTGCTTGTAAACCATCTTCGGCGGCAATAACTTGATGATTATGTTTTTCCAACATCTTTTTGATTAGAAAAATTTCAGTTGGTGAGTCATCTGCAATCAGGATAAGTGCCATAGACGTTATGCTTCCTTAATTTTATTGATAAGGTGAGTACGAATAGCACCGAGAAGATCTTCACGCGTAAAGGGTTTAGTTAAGTATTGCTCTGCACCAACGACGCGTCCTTTTGCTCGATCAAATAGGCCATCTTTACTTGAAAGCATAATGATGGGAGTATTTTGGAATTTGGCGTTATTTTTTATCAATGAACAGGTTTGATAACCATCGAGGCGGGGCATCATAATGTCGATGAATAGAATATCTGGATGTTGCGCACTAATAATGGGCAAAGCCTCAAAGCCATTTTCAGCCGTAAGTACGTCACAGCCCGCTTTTTTGAGCAGCGTTTCTGCTGTTCGACGAATCGTCTTACTATCGTCGATCACCATGACTTTTAAGCCGGAAAATTCACTTTGGACATCATTCACTCTAAAACATACCTATTATCTTTAATGCATGACAAAATAGTCAGGCTAGGAAGATAACCCATTTTTTATTATCAGGCTAGTGGTGAGTCGAATTTTAATAAACTTAATTCTTGCCTGGTACAGGGTTTACATAAGAAAATGAATGACCCTCTTTCTTAAAATAAAATATTGTTTTGATGACAATAGTTAATTATGACTTTTCCATCAAAGTAGGTTTTTGCTAAATAGTAAGGATTATTATGATTTCAGGTGTCCCACATTTAACAACTGCATTGAAAGGGCCTCTATTAAAGCTTGAGTCTCATTTATTGGCACATCAAGCTGAAGTTGAGTCTTGGTTACGCGAGCAGTGGCTATTAACACCAGCTCCTTTTTATGCATCTGTTGATCTCCGCAATGCGGGGTTTAAGTTGGCGCCTGTAGATACTAATTTATTTTCAGCCGGATTTAATAATCTCAACCCTGCCTTTATGCCCTTGTGTATTCAAGCAGTGCAATCGGCTGTTGAGCGAGCATGTCCACACGCGAGAAAAGTATTGATTGTGGCTGAAAATCATACGCGAAATTTATTTTATTTAGAAAGCCTTGAAACCCTGCGTCTTATTTTCGAAAAGGCAGGTCTTGAAGCGAGAATAGGTAGTTTGCGTGAGGATTTGCTTGAGGCAACGTCGATCGACTTACCGTCAGGAAATAGCTGTCTTCTTGAGCCCTTATTACGCGTTGAAAATCGTGTTGCAGTGGGCGACTTTTCGCCATGCCTTGTGCTATTAAATAATGATCTGTCAGCTGGCAGGCCTGCGATTCTAGAAGGATTAGAACAAACATTGACTCCGCCCTTATCTGCCGGCTGGTCTAATCGCAAAAAATCTGACCATTTTTCACATTATCACGATGTATCGAAAGCATTTGCACAGCAGATAGGCATCGATCCTTGGTTGATTTCACCTCTGTCATTGCAATGTGGTGAGGTGAATTTTATGGAGCGGTTAGGCAATGAATGTTTGGCCAAAAATGTTGAGAATATGCTAGCGTCTATTCAACAGAAATATGATGAGTACGGCATAGATAAAGACCCATTTGTGGTAGTGAAATCTGATTCTGGTACTTATGGAATGGGCATTATGATGGTAAAAAGTGCTGATGAAATAGTGAATTTGAATCGCAAACAGCGTACTAAAATGTCCTCCGCAAAAGAAGGCATGAGTGTTGAGAATGTATTAATACAGGAAGGCGTTTATACCTTTGAAACATTAGGTGAGGAGAAGGCGGTAGCCGAACCCGTGATTTACATGATTGATCATTTTGTTGTAGGCGGTTTTTATCGCGTACATACTGGACGCGGTGTTAATGAGAATTTAAACGCACCTGGTATGCACTTTGAGCCATTAGCCTTCGCTCAGCCTTGTAATTCGCCAGATAAATCAGAACAACCAGATGCGGAACCAAACCGATTTTACGCATACGGCGTTATTGCTCGTTTGGCGTTACTAGCTGCTGCGAGAGAATTAGCTTAAAACACCAGACTAAAATATAAGCGCAGTTCACTTTAAGGTTAATTAAAGTGAACTGCTTTATGTAATACCTAACTCATATGTTCGCTTAAGTAAGCGATCGTCATCGTTTGGTTATGTAGCATGCTTTCACCATCACCATCACGTTCGCCAGAGCAAATCTCACCATTCGAGTAAAATCCTGTTATGCCGGTTTGTACGCCTAATAAACGTTGCACGGCAAAGACTTCATCTGAAGCTTGTTCTTGCATGACCAATTTGCGACCGACACAGCTCACACAAATAGCGAGTGCTTTGTCATTAACGTTAATATCTTTGCTTAAAATTTGGCGAGCAGCTTCACTGGCACCATTGACGAGTTGGTCATGGTCTGATTTTAGAAAACGTACGGTTGAACCTTCATCGACATTACCTGCAAAGGTTAGGCTATTATTTTTATTATCAATTCCTAACAGTGTTCTGATAACGGTGATTTTTTTATCTTCCGACATAATTGCGAACGGGAAGTTAAGCCCTGATGCGGGTAAGGTATTGGCATAATAACCAATGTACATTTTGTATAAAGGTAGTGCGGGTTTGTTATCTAATTCAAATACAACGTTTTTTAATGAACGGGTGATTTTTCGTGGAGGTCCATAGGGGCTCCAGCCGCCTAGGGCACCGCTAGTAACCACGGCATCTTTGCCATAAATACCTACGGCAATAACCACTTTGTCACGTACTTTGTCATTATGAAGTAGCAATGTTTGGGTGAATGCTGCATTGTCGCCAGCAAGTCCCCCAGTGATGGGGGTTTCTGGTAATACTTGTTGTAAACCTTCTACTAGCTCGGATCCATTAATATTTAAACCATCACTTAATACAAACACACCCTTGAGGTCATTCTGAGCGAGTTCACTCGCTATTTGTGCACCTAGTGCATGTGATTGCGCCATGCTATTAATAGGTTTAATAACAAATTTTAGCAAGCTACGTTCCCAAAGCATAGCTGTAATGTGAAGGCTATCATCATGTGCTCCATCTTCGGTGATTTCTCCAGAAGTAGTGCAACCAATTATTTGAGCATTGGGGTAGCGTTTTTGTAATTTATCGCCAAAGTTGCGTTCTTTAAATTTATTGATAGATCCAAATACTAACACCCAGTTTGCTTCTGGCAGTGGCGATGTTGACGGCAAAGACTTTAGGGTCATTTTTGATGAAAGATACTCTTGCTGAAACTTCATATTTACTTATGCCTAAATTGCCAGTGAAATATTTCCGAAACATAGCTGTGTTATGCCTCGTCGAAATCATTAGCGGATACTACCTCACTTTATGGACCTGGGAAAGATGCAAAACAAAAACTGCAACTCTTTAACGTTGTTGATTAATGACAATAATAATTGGGAGCCGTTTAATTGACCGCGGTTAGAAAGGCTATGGGAATTAAAGTTTAATGGATTGCACTTTACGAGCAAGATTAGTCATAAGTAAGGCTGATAATTATTATGATGGCATGAGCTGAGGGATTGAACTATGTAGAAAAGTATGTTTTATTATCTGCCAAGCGTATTGTTAATACGCTTGGCAAGTAACCATTTTCAATGCAGTAACAAAAATAAGCATTATGTAAATAGGACTGTGTTGAAAATAAAATTAACTTCATAATAATAAAGAGAGAAAAACTATGTTTGGATTAGCATTAAGTATAGGTGGGTTAGGTGGTGTGGCTACATGGCTGTCATTCGGCCCACTCGCAGGATTCGTTACAATTTGGGCAATCTTTATTGGTTGGGCACAATATTTCCATAATGGTGCTGATAATGCAGCGTTAAAGAATACGATTGTGTGTAGTATTTACGGTGCTGTTTTAGCAGGCGTAGCGTTTATTTTAATGGGGCTAATCCCGTTAGGTGATATTCTAACTGCACCTGTATGGGTTGCTGTAACAGTATTTATTTTGGTCATGGGCGCATCAATTCCTGCTTTCTCTGTTATTCCATCTGCAGTTTATGGGTATGCGGCTACAGCAGCCTACGTAATTCATGTCGGTGGTAGTGCTACAGCAATGGATATGACAAACCCTGTTCTTGTGGTTTCATTATCTATTATTGTTGGTGCTCTATTTGGATTAGCGTCAGCTAAACTATCTGCAATGATTTCTGGAAGTTAATAGCGCTTAAAAAAAAGGCTGTGTTTATTAATGAACACAGCCTTTTTTACGTCTTATATTTAATGAAATTAGCCAGCAAGTTTGGCTTTTAATAACTCATTTACCTGTGCGGGGTTAGCTTGACCTTTTGATGCTTTCATCACTTGGCCAACAAAGAAGCCAAATAACTGCTCTTTACCATCACGATATTGTTCAAGTTGTCCCTGATTATTAGCTATTACTTGATCAATAATGGCTTCAATGGCGCCTGAGTCAGTAACTTGTTTTAAGCCTTTCGCGTCAATAATACTGTCGGCATCTTTACCTTCAGCATTCCATAAACTCTCGAAGATTTGTTTAGCTATCTTACCCGAGATGGTATTGTCACTTATACGAATCAATAAACCGCCTAATTGTTCTGCGCTGACAGGTGATTGGGTGATTTCTAAACTAGCTTTATTCAACGCGCCTAATAATTGAGAAATAACCCAATTTGCACATAGTTTTGGATCTTGATTGTTGGATGCAACTAAAACTGCTTCAAAATAATCAGCAAGTTGGCGACTGCTAGTCAGGACTGATGCATCATAACTAGATAAATTCATATCTTTAATGAATCGATTACTTTTAGCATTTGGTAATTCAGGTAGCGTTGCACGAATTTGTTCAATTATTTCTGGGTCTAGTAAAACTGGCAATAAGTCAGGGTCAGGGAAGTAACGATAATCATTAGCTTCTTCTTTGCTTCGCATTGACCGAGTTTCATTTTTATCGGCATCGTATAGACGTGTTTCCTGAACTACGGTTCCGCCATCTTCGATCAACTCAATTTGACGTTCTATTTCGATATTTATGGCACGCTCAACATTACGGAATGAATTGATGTTTTTGAGCTCGGCACGGGTACCTAGTTTTTTTTGCCCTTTTGGACGAACAGAAACATTGGAATCACAGCGGAAAGAGCCTTCTTGCATATTACCGTCACAGATCTCAATGTATTGAACCAAAGAGTGGATTTTTTTCATATAGGCAACGGCTTCTTTCGCGCTACTCATATCGGGTTCAGAAACGATTTCTAAAAGTGGTGTTCCGGCACGATTAAGATCAATGCTGGTTTGACCTGGATAGTTTTCATGAGACGATTTACCCGCATCTTCTTCTAAATGAGCGCGCGTAATACCGATGATCTTTTCAGAACCATCTTCTAGTTCAATAGACAATTGGCCTTTGCCGACAATTGGCAAATCAAGTTGACTGATTTGGTAGCCTTTAGGCAAGTCAGGATAGAAGTAGTTTTTACGGGCAAATACCGAACGGTCAGTGAGCTCCGCATCTACTGCCAAGCCAAATTTGATGGCCATTTTCACCGCTTCTTGGTTCAGTACCGGCAAAACGCCAGGGAAACCAAGATCAACAGCACATGCTTGGGTGTTGGGTTCCGCGCCATAGGCGGTTGGAGCACCAGAAAATATCTTAGTTTTGGTGGCGAGTTGGGCGTGAATTTCTAACCCAATAACAACTTCCCATTCCATGATTGACGGCCTGATTCTGAATTTAAAAGAGGAATTGTACCAACTATTAGTGGGCTTTACCTAGATCGTGAGTAGCTTCAATTTATTCTTTATGTTCGCAAACTGATCGTTTGCCAACCTTGCTGTTGAGCGACCGCTAATAATTTTGGATCAGAATCAACGGCTATGGGGTGGTCAACCATGTTTAACAGCGGCAAATCATTATGAGAGTCACTATAAAAATAACTACCGGTCAGGGTTTGGTTTTGGGTGTGTAACCATTCTTGCAGGCGTTGAACTTTACCGTGTTGATAGGAAGGTGTGCCAGCCACTTTACCCGTGTAATGACCATTGAGCATTTCAGCTTCCGTCGCTATTAAATGAGGAATGCCTAATTTTTGAGCGATGGGCGTAGTGATAAAGCTGTTTGTTGCGGTGATGATCAATAATGTGTCGCCGCGTTGCCTATGGTGTGAAATCAGTTTTTGTGCCGCTGGTAAAATAATGGGGTCAATTTTTTCAACGAGATATTGTGTGCGCCAACGTTCTAAATCAGCCGGATTATTATCGGCAAGTGGTTTTAGTTGAAAAGCCAAAAATTCAAAAATATCCATGGTGCCAGCGAGATATTGGTCATAAAAATCTTGATTAGCTCGTTGATAACTTTCGCTATCAACTAGATTATTTTCAACTAAAAATTCACCCCATAAATAATCACTATCGCCACCGAGCAGCGTGTTATCCAAGTCAAAGATTGCTAATGCCATTACGATTCAAGTCACGAATTAAAAAATAGTCACTATTGTAAGGCAAAATGGATTGAATACCGTGATAACCTATGAGTATTGACAAATTATGACGTTATGGAAGCGGTGGCTTCTTTTAACGAGAGATGTAGGATTGTGATTGATAAAGATGGCTTTAGGCCCAATGTAGGGATCATTCTCTGCAACAATAACAATGAGGTTTTGTGGGCACAGCGTGCGCAACATGACTCATGGCAGTTTCCGCAAGGTGGCATAAAAGCCGATGAAACGCCGGAGCAGGCTGTTTATCGTGAATTAATGGAAGAGGTGGGTTTAGCCCCCGAACATGTTGAGTTACTCGGCATGACAAGTGGCTGGTTACGCTATCGATTGCCCAAACGTTATTTACGTTATGGCAATAAACCACTGTGCATTGGTCAAAAACAACGCTGGTTTTTATTGCGATTGACGGGCAGTGAATCCGATGTGAATCTAACCCGGCATGATAAACCTGAGTTTGACGATTGGCGCTGGGAAAATTACTGGCAACCGGCAAAAGAAATCGTGTTTTTCAAACGCCGAGTTTATGAAAAAGCGCTACATGAATTAGCACCGCTATTATTTCCTGAGTATAAAAAACGGGTTGATAGTCAGCGAAAATACTAAGTCAGTATTTTCTTGAATACTTTGGCATTTCGCTGATAGTTATATAGCGCTTGTTTTTCCATCGGTAGATCACTGATTTTAGCACCGCCAAAACCATGCTCTATAAACCAATGGGCTGTTTGCGTGGTCAGTACACAAAGTGCATTTAAACCGAGGCTGATAGCTTGCCGTTCGATGGCAGACAACAGTTGATCGCCGCGTCCTAGACTTTGATAATCCTTGGAAACAGCAAGACAGGCTAGCTCAGCAACATCGCTGTGCGGATAAGGATATAGTGCTGCGCAGGCGACTACCGAACCATCACGCTCCATGACGGTAAAATGGCCTATTTCTACTTCTAATAAGTCACGCGAACGTTTTACTAGGATACCGTTTTGTTCTAATGGTTCGATTAGATCAAGAATTCCGCCGACATCATCAATAGTTGCCTGACGAATCGTTTCAAAAGATTTAGCGGTGATTAATGTGCCAGCGCCATCGCGACTAAATAATTCTTGTAGTAAGGCCCCATCTTGCGAACGATCTAGTAGGTGGACACGTTTCACCCCTGATTTACAGGCGCGAAGGGCTGCATTGAATGGATGTTGCGCCGCCACTGCCGGTGAAGTCTGTTCAGCTTGTTCAACGGTTAGTTCTCGCGGTAATCCATGATTACTTTCACCAATAAAGATAAGTTTGTCGGCTGTTAATGCCGTTGCCACAGCGGTAGCAATGTCTTCTGCGGCAAGATTAAATATTTCACCTGTTGGCGAATACCCTAAAGGCGGTAACAAGACCATGTTACCCAAGGTTAATTGATCGTTAATACCTTGAATATCAACACGACGGACTTCGCCGGTGTGACCAAAATCGATACCATCTCTAATACCGACCGGCCGCGCGGTGATTAAATTGCCGCTAGTGCAACGAATGCGAGCATGAGCCATTGGTGTGTGGGGTAGACCGAAGGAGAGTTTGGCTTCGATGGCAATACGTAATTTGCCCATTACGGCTTGGGCTATTTTAAGACTGGCATCGTCTGTAATGCGAAGTCCTTGATGGTAGTGAATTTCAATATTTTGGCTGTGGCATTGTTGTTCGATTTGTGGTCGAGCGCCATAAATCAGTACCAGTTTTATCCCTAAACTACTTAATAACGCTAAGTCATGAACGAGACTATCGAAGCCTGGGGTCTCTATTGTTTCACCATCAAAGGCAATGACAAAAGTCGCGCCACGATGCGCATGAATATAAGGGGCCGCAGTACGAAACCAACTGGTCGTTGTGGCAGAATTACTCGAGATGAGGGAGTTATGTCTTGTTTTCATAATGCTCTTTTTATCCTAGTCTCAGCAAGGTTGCAAAGTTGCGTGTAAAATCATTGTTAAAATTGCTGACAAATTCTATGTCATCGACGAAACACTATAATATTTATTTAGAGAGCGAGCATGCCAGAATATAAATCAAGAACTTCTACCGCCGGCCGTAATATGGCGGGCGCACGTGCCTTATGGCGAGCGACAGGCATGAAGGATGAAGATTTCAGTAAGCCGATTATTGCTATTGCCAACTCGTTTACACAGTTTGTTCCTGGTCATGTGCATTTAAAAGACATGGGCCAGTTAGTTGCGCGTGAAATTGAACGTGCGGGCGGTGTTGCGAAAGAATTTAATACGATTGCCGTTGATGACGGTATTGCGATGGGTCATGGTGGTATGTTGTACAGCTTGCCTTCGCGCGACATTATCGCTGACTCGGTTGAATATATGGTTAATGCGCATTGTGCTGATGCGATTGTCTGTATTTCTAACTGTGACAAAATCACTCCGGGCATGTTGATGGCCGCACTACGATTAAATGTGCCGGTGATTTTTGTGTCAGGTGGTCCGATGGAAGCGGGTAAGACTAAACTGGCAGGTAAAGACGTCAAGTTAGATTTGGTTGACGCGATGGTACAAGCGGCAGATGAAAATGTTAGTGACGAAGATGTCGCGCAAATAGAGCGTAGCGCTTGCCCAACTTGTGGTTCATGTTCAGGTATGTTCACAGCGAACTCGATGAACTGTTTGACGGAAGCCTTAGGTTTATCGTTGCCTGGAAACGGCTCATTATTAGCCACTCATTCTGACCGTGAAGAATTGTTTTTAGAAGCGGGTCGCACCATTGTGTCTTTAGCTAAACGTTATTATGAACAAGATGATGAATCTGCCTTACCACGTTCTATCGCATCGAAAGCGGCATTTGAAAATGCAATCGCTTTAGATGTGGCAATGGGTGGATCAACTAATACCGTATTGCATTTGCTGGCCGCCGCACATGAAGGCGAAGTTGATTTTACTATGGCTGATATCGATCGCATGTCTCGCCTCATCCCGAACTTATGTAAAGTGGCTCCTGCGACACCTGAATATCATATGGAAGATGTACATCGTGCTGGCGGCGTGATGAGTATATTGGCTGAATTAGCCGCGGGTGGTTTATTGCACACTCACTTACCGACGGTACATAGCCCGACATTGGGTGATGCCATAGCAAAATGGGACGTCAAACGTAGCGATAGCGAAGTCGCTAAACTGCGTTATTCAGCTGGCCCAGCAGGTATTCCTACTCAAACAGCCTTTAGTCAAAGCACTCGTTGGCCGAGCTTGGATTTAGACCGTGAAGCGGGTTGTATCCGTGATATTGAACATGCTTATAGCAAAGACGGTGGATTAGCCGTGCTATTCGGTAATATTGCCCTTGAGGGCTGTATTGTTAAGACTGCAGGCGTGGATGACTCTAATCTAACGTTCTCAGGTCCCGCGCGTATTTACGAGTCACAAGAAGCTGCAGTAACGGCGATTTTGACTGAGCAAGTTGTGGCTGGGGACGTGGTTCTTATTCGTTACGAAGGGCCGAAAGGTGGTCCGGGTATGCAAGAAATGTTGTATCCAACCAGCTACTTAAAAGCAAAAGGAATGGGTAAGGCCTGCGCCTTGTTAACAGATGGTCGTTTCTCAGGTGGAACATCAGGTTTATCTATTGGTCATGCTTCACCAGAGGCTGCGGAAGGCGGTAACATCGGCTTAGTGGAAGAAGGCGATATTATTGTGATCGATATTCCTAAGCGCATCATTAAAGTAGATGTTTCTGATTTGGTGTTAGCTGAACGTCGTTTGGTGATGGAAGCAAAGGGCCATCTTGCTTGGCAACCCGTTAAACGTGAACGTAAAGTGAGCTTGGCCTTACAAGCTTATGCCGCATTAACCACCTCAGCATCAAAGGGTGCAGTGCGTGATTTGGAGCAGTTAAAACGTCGCTAGTCATAACTAGACTGAATTAAAATAAAGCCCTGATATTGAATAAATATCGGGGCTTTTCTTATAGCTTATTTTTTTGCACGAATGACAGTAAATCCACCGCTGTTAGTGGGCGGCTGAAATGGTAACCTTGGAATAAAACACAACCATTTGCAGTTAAAAAATCAAGTTGCTGAAAATTTTCTACGCCTTCAGCAACCACGGTTAAGTTTAAGTGCGAAGCCATTGCAATAATGGTAGCAACGATTGCTGCATCATCTTTATCGGTCGCAATATCACGGACAAAACTTTGGTCGATCTTCAACTCATCAATAGGTAAACGTTTGAGATACGACAGGGAAGAGTAGCCGGTACCAAAATCATCAATAGAAAACTGTATGCCGATCTGTTTTAACGTATCCATTTTTTGGATAGTGTCTTCAACATTATCTAAAACAATACCCTCAGTGATCTCCAGCATCAGATTTTTAGCGGGCAACCCTGATTGGTTTAGTGCAGATTTAATGTTGGCAATGAAATCGTTTTGGCGGAATTGTTTTGGGCTGACATTGACCGAGATATGTTGGATCTGAAGACCTTGTTTTAGCCAAGATTGTAGTTGGGTGCAAGCGTTAATCAATACCCACTGACCAATAGGTATAATGAGTCCGGAGTCTTCAGCAAGCGGAATAAACTCGGCTGGTGAAACCCAACTCCGCTCAGGGTGTTGCCAACGTAGTAACGCCTCAATAGCTAATACTTTTCCTGAATTATCGACTTGTGGCTGGTAGTTTAAGCTGAACTGTTGTTGTTCAATAGCACGTCTTAAATCATGTTCTAGCGCTAACTTCGCTTCAGCTATGGCTTGCATCGCTTGCTCATAAAAGCAGAAAGTATTTTTACCCATTTTTTTTGATTTATACATGGCGGTATCGGCTTGGCCTAGTATTGATACTGCCGTTTGTTCTGTCGGTGGGAAAATCGTTATACCTATACTGCTAGATATATGATGTTCATAGCCCTTAATATGGAATGGTTGCTGAAAGGCTATGATTATTTTTTCCGCTAGGTTTGATGCAAACTCAATTAAGGCTTCACCTTCTAGTGTTTGATTGGCCACTAAAATCACAAACTCATCACCACCTAAACGGGCTAAGGTATCAGCTCTTCTCAGAGGGAGTTTTATCCGAGCGGCGGCTCGTTGTAAAAGTTCATCTCCTACTTCATGACCCAGAGAATCATTAATTTTCTTGAAATCATCAAGATCAAGAAACATAAGTACGCCATGTTTTTTATTACGTTGCGATAGTGATAAATTGTACTGCAAGCGGTCGAGTAATAAACGGCGGTTAGGTAATGACGTTAGTTGATCATAAAAGGCAAGGAATTGAATACGATCCTTATGGGCTTTTTGGCTGGTTATATCTGAAAAAACAGAGACATAGTTGGTTATTTTTCCTGACTCATCGCTAATAGAAGTAATCGTATGGCGCTCTGGGTAAACTTCACCATTCTTACGTCGATTCCATATTTCACTTTCATAACTTCCATTTTCTTTGAGCTGTTGCCACATGTTCTCATAGAAGGAAACACTATGTTTTCCTGAAGATAAAATGTCAGGATTTTTTCCTAATACATCTTCTTGTGTATAGCCTGTGACTTTAGTAAAAGCTTGATTGACTCGTATTATGAGGTTATCAGAATCAGTAATCATAATGGCTTCATTCGATTCAAAGGTGATGGCAAGTAGGCGTAAATCTTCTTTAGCTTTCTGTAGACTTGCTGTTCTTTGGGTGACAACTTCCTCAATACAAGCCCGTCGACCTGTTGATATCATTAAGGCGACGGTCAGTGTTGCCGTAAATAACATCCCAATAAACAGTACTATCCACATATTGTTAGAATAATTATTTTTGAAATAATCTGCTGATGGTGTGATCTTAATTTGCCATATTCGATTAGCAATATGGGTAGAGTAGAAGGTAGTGAGGTTGTTATCAATGATCGCGTTTGTTATTGTTGAATAAAGCTTAATGGGGTGATCATTTTCAGTTATATCAAGGATAGTAAGATCTGAATCAAGTAGCGGATGCGCTTTTAGTTCGTCAGCAATGATATCGTCTAAATAGAAAATACTAGTAAGGTTACCGATAAAGGCAATTTGACGTTGGATGATGGTATCTAATAAATGTCCGTTTTTATAGACCGGTAAGTAGTTAATGATACCAATGCGAGCGTTGCCGCTTTGTGCCAAATTGACACGACTAGTAATGGTTGCTTTTCCGGTGTCACGAGCATTATAAAAAAATGCCGCCAACTCTGGATTTGAGGTGAGGTCATAGCCTAATGATTTTTCATTGTTTTTATAGGGTGAGATATAGGCAATAGCTGCATATTCTGGCTTGCCTTCAATGCGAATCATATTGTCCTGGCCATCACGTTTGGTGATTTGATAGTCGAGATGATGAATTGATTGCATCTGTTTTTCAAATAATGATCTTTGTTCATTCTTTACGAGCACATCCCACGTTATGGCTTGAATATCTGGATGTAGTTGTCGAATAGAATGAGTCGACGCGATGAAATTATCTAATTCGACATAGCCGTTAGTAACGATAGTATCCCGTAGGTATTGAGTGAGATTGATATGCGTATTGATTTCTCGGTTCAGTTCGGCACCAATCGTGCTCGCTTTGTAATCTAGATCCATTTGAAGTCGCTTATTTTCGCTATCAACACTATTTTGAAATAGGCCAATGGTAATTAGCAGTGCGAAAATGACCGGAATAGTGACTGCCCATTTGCGATTGGCATCGGTTTTTCCTGGTAAATCAACAAATAGTAATATTAATGGAGTAATGATAAAAACACCTACACTATCGCCTAACCACCAAGTAAAACAACTAAACAATGCGTGTTCTGTTGAGATGATACCGGTGAAAATTAATGCGCTGATACTTATCATCATCGGCAATATTGCAGCAATAGGACCGCCAAGAACTAGTAGCTTTAAGGTGCTGAGTTCAGAAGTAAGCGGATCGGGGTAGCGGGCATATTTCTGAATTAACTTGAGTCCAAAATAGGCCGATAAAGTGCTACTTAAGGCGATGATAACAAATAAGAGTATAGATGCACTCGGTGATGACAGCATATTTAAACCGTAAAGTTCAATGTTTGTCATTAAACTGCCAATAAAAACTCCAGGCAGTAGTTTAGGACCAAATTTTAATACGAAAGCTAATGAGATGCCTGCCGCCGGCCAAAATGCACTAGCACCACTCGGTGGCGCAGTAAGTGGCTGACTTAATTTCGCGGCTAAATAATAGGCAAGTGCTAGCCCAGCTATTGCCAATATTGTTTGCATTATGGATCTGACATTAACCATATTGTCGCTCTGAGATATTCAAATGACTTGTTGGTAAATAAAAAGGCCACGTATTACGTGGCCTAGTGGTTGATTCTTTACGTTATAGTCCCAGGTGCTTTTTAGAACGGGATATCATCATCCAAATAATCTGCACCACCTTGGGGTGAGCCATAATCAGGACCGGCGGAAGGTGATGCTGGTTGAGGAGCATAGCCTTTTTGTGGTGCCGATGAATTCCGCTGAGGTGCATTTTGTTGGTAATCACCACCTGCTGAACCACTTGCAGCGCCGCCTTTCGCGTCGAGCATTGTCATTGAATCACCAACAATCTCGGTTGAATAACGGTCTTGGCCACTTTGGTCTTGCCATTTACGTGTTTGAATGCGACCTTCAATATAAATTTGGGAGCCTTTGTGTAGGTATTGCTGTGCAACTTCACCTAGACGATTGTTCAATGTGACACGATGCCACTCAGTACGTTCTTTGCGTTCACCGGTTTGTTTATCTTTCCAGCTTTCTGAGGTAGCTAAGCGTAAGTTACAAATGGAGCCACCATTAGGAAATGCACGGCTTTCTGGCTCTGCGCCGAGTCTTCCTACAAGAATTACTTTATTTACTGACATGGAGTGTGCTCCTTTAGCGAAATTAATTTTTAAGCGAATTCATTTTACGATGCTTGAGCAATAAATGCATCCAATGCCTCATTATCTATCTTATCAGGTGAGAATTTAACATAGGCGACGAATTCTTCAATGACGATGACTGTTTCGATTACACCTGGAATGTCATTCAGCTGTTGGGCAATATCATTAGCATTACTAGTTGTAACCTTTTGTAACTGAATAATACGTGTAGACAAATGTTTGGGCGGTTTCATCGGAAAGATAACAATTAACCAGATTGTGGATAACACGGCTCCGGCGATAAATACCCCTGAGATGCCCAATTTGCTGAAGATTAAACCACCTGATGCGCCACCAATAAATGCACCAATAAATTGAGCAGTGGAATAAATGCCCATTGCTGTGCCCTTATTAGCAAGCGGACTGAGCTTTGACATCAACGACGGTAAACTCGCTTCTAAGATATTAAATGCAGTAAAAAACAACCATAAACAAAATAGCATGCCTGAGATCGAGTAGGAGAATTGGCTCCAGCCCAATTCGGCGATAGCCAAAGTTGCAATGGCACCTAAGAATATCGGTTTCATCTTGCGGTATTTTTCGGCGATAATGATAAAAGGCACCATAGCAACAAACGCGAGGACTAATACTGGCAAATAGGCCATCGCATGCTGGTCTTTGGGTAAGCCTGCATGTTCAAGTAAGGCAATGGGCAGGGCAAAAAAGCTGATAGTGAGCAAGCAATGCAATATCATGATGCTAAAGACCATACGCATGATGTCAGGGTTACCAAGCACATTAAGGAATTGTTTGGGTACCGGCTCAATATCGCGATGGTTAATAAGCCTAGTAGGCGTGGGAACCCATAAATGTAATATGGCGATGCCGACAAGTGATAATACGGCTGTCGACCAAAATATGCCTGATAAACCAACCCAATGTTCTAGTGCTGCGCCAGCGGCTAATGCGACGGAGAATGATAGGCCGATACTAATACCAATACTCGCCATGGCTTTAGTGCGGTGTTCATCACGAGTCAAATCTGCCGTCAGCGCCATAATCGCGGCGGCAATAGCACCACTGCCCTGTAATAGGCGTCCTGCAATAACCATATAAATAGAATCGGCCAGTGCTGCGACAATACTACCTGCTGCAAATAACAACAATCCGATAGTGATGACCCGTTTGCGGCCAATGCGGTCAGACAACATGCCGAATGGAATTTGTAATAAGGCTTGAGTTAGCCCATAGGCACCAATAGCTAAACCAGTCAGAATAGGTGTGGCTCCGCTGTATTGACCTGCCGCTAAAGAAAATACCGGCAAAATCATAAATAAACCCAGCATACGGAGGGCAAATATGCTCGATAAGCCGGCTATGCTACGCTTTTCTAAAGAGGTCATTGCGGATGAAGTGTTTTGTTTTTGCGTCATAGTAGTCGGTTGGCGTATATTCATCCGTTAGAACATTTATACGGAAGATGCATGAAAAGTATAAGTATACGCGGTGCGCGCACCCATAACTTAAAAAATATTGACGTAGACCTACCCCGTGATTCACTAATCGTAATTACAGGATTGTCTGGATCAGGCAAGTCATCGCTTGCTTTTGATACGCTTTATGCAGAAGGACAACGTCGTTATGTTGAATCCTTATCCGCTTATGCCAGACAATTTTTATCGATGATGGAAAAACCTGATGTGGATCATATTGAGGGTTTATCGCCCGCGATTTCGATAGAACAAAAATCGACTTCACATAACCCGCGCTCTACCGTTGGCACTATTACCGAAATTTATGATTACTTACGTTTATTATTTGCGCGAGCGGGAGAACCACGTTGCCCGAGCCACGATAAACCTCTAGCCGCGCAAACCGTAAGTCAGATGGTTGATACTGTACTTGCAATGCCTGAAGGTCAGCGCATGATGTTGTTAGCACCCGTGGTGCAAGATCGCAAAGGCGAACATAAAGATGTGCTAGATAATTTACGGGCGCAAGGCTTTGTTCGGGCACGTGTAAATGGTGAATTGATCGAGCTTGATAGCCCGCCAGAACTTGAATTACGCAAAAAACACACTATTGAAGCTGTAGTTGATCGCTTTAAAGTCCGTGAGGATCTGCAACAACGTTTGGCTGAATCATTTGAAACCGCATTGCTAATGAGTGATGGCGTTGCTCATGTGGTCGCGATGGATGATGCAAGCAACACCACCCTGTTTTCCTCACGATTTTCATGTCCTAGTTGCGGTTATTCCATTGCCGAACTTGAACCACGTATGTTTTCTTTTAATAATCCAGCTGGCGCTTGTGGTACTTGCGATGGCTTGGGTATTAAACAATTTGTAGATCCGGCTCGCGTTGTTGCCCATCCAGAATTAAGTTTAAATGCCGGTGCTGTACGAGGTTGGGATCGTCGTAATGCCTATTATCATCAACTATTAATTTCCTTAGCTGATCATTTCCAATTTGACTTAGAAACGCCTTTTGAGGCACTGTCTGATGAAGTTCGTAAGGCTGTGCTATATGGTAGCGGGCGCACCAAAATTGATTTTAGTTATATCAGTGACCGAGGTAAAAGTGTGGTGCGCAGTCATGCTTTTGAAGGTGTGATCCCTAATATGCAACGGCGGTATCTTGAAACTGAGTCGAATAGTGTCCGTGAGGATTTGGCTAAATATCATACTGTGCGAGCTTGTCCTGACTGTGATGGTGCTCGTTTAAATCAAGCCTCTCGTCATGTATTTCTGGGCGAAACCTCATTGCCTACTGTCAGTGATATGCCGATTGGTGAAGCAACACGGTTTTTTGAAAATTTAAGCTTGCCGGGTAATCGCGGCGAAATTGCTAGCAAAATTGTCATTGAAATTTCCCAGCGTTTGAGCTTCTTGGTTAATGTGGGCTTGGATTATTTATCCTTATCTCGCAGTGCCGATACTTTATCGGGTGGCGAAGCTCAGAGAATCAGACTAGCTAGCCAGATCGGTGCTGGATTAGTGGGCGTAATGTACATTCTTGATGAGCCATCGATTGGCTTACATCAACGTGATAATGAACGTTTATTAGGTACCTTAACGCGGCTAAGAGATTTGGGTAATACCGTGATTGTAGTGGAGCATGATGAAGAAGCCATCCTTGCCGCTGATTACGTATTAGATATTGGACCGGGGGCGGGCGTGCATGGTGGTGAAATCGTTGCTCGAGGAACACCAAAAGATATAATGGATAGTGAGCAGTCACTAACTGGCCAGTATCTATCGGGTAAACGAAAGATTGCCGTGCCGACAACACGCGTGCCTTATCATGCAGGGCGTGCTATTTCAGTACGTGGTGCTTGTGGCCATAACTTGAAAAATGTCGATGTTGATATTCCTATTGGATTGATGACTTGTGTGACTGGCGTCTCTGGCTCAGGTAAATCAACCTTAATTAATGACACCTTATTAAAAATGATTTCTAAAACACTCAATGGCGCTTCTGAAGAAGCTGCGCCACACAGTGATATTTTAGGCCTAGACCAACTTGATAAAGTGGTGGCAATTAATCAAAGCCCAATAGGAAGAACCCCCCGATCTAATCCTGCCACTTACACGGGTATTTTTACGCCCGTTCGGGAATTATTTGCCGGTACGCCTGAAGCACGATCACGTGGTTATACGCCTGGGAGATTTAGTTTTAATGTTAAAGGCGGCCGTTGCGAAGCCTGCCAAGGTGACGGTTTAATCAAGGTTGAAATGCACTTTCTACCCGATATCTATGTGCCTTGTGATATCTGCCAAGGTAAGCGTTACAACCGTGAAACCTTAGATATTCGTTATAAAGGTAAAACGATTACCGACGTGTTGGATATGACGATCGAAGAAGCGATGGTATTTTTTACTAACATTCCAGTGGTTGCGAAAAAACTTGAAACCTTGATTGATGTCGGACTGACTTATATTAAGTTAGGTCAAAATGCGACGACCTTATCGGGCGGTGAAGCACAGCGTATAAAACTGGCAAAAGAATTATCTAAGCGTGATACCGGTAAAACGTTGTATGTACTTGATGAGCCAACCACGGGTTTACATTTCTTTGATATCGAACAATTGATGAAGGTATTACAAAGATTGCGTGAACGAGGCAATACCATTGTGGTTATTGAACATAATTTAGACGTGATAAAGACGGCGGATTGGATTATCGATATGGGACCAGAAGGCGGTTCTGGTGGTGGTATGGTGGTGGCGTTTGGTACACCTGAAGATGTAGCTAAAAATACTGCTTCCCATACTGGGCATTATTTGGCGCCGTTGTTGAATTAGTATGAGCCGCTATCATAAACATGGAATGTTATTTGCCGTGATTATTTATGTTCTTGGGGTGGCGACTTATGCTTATTTTGATTTCAAATTTGAAAAACAACGCATATATGAATCATTGGATAAACGGTTGGAGAATGCGGCAATTCTTACCCCGATTTTATTGCCAAAAAACTTTCATTATGAAGGCTTGGCTAGCAACAATTTCACACCTGAGCAAAATTCAAATAACACCTTAAAATTATCTAGACTGACAGACAATAATATCGACATTAAATATATTTACACGCTTATCTTGCGAGATGACAAGATACTTTTTACATCATCTAGCGCAACTAAAAATGAACGAGATACAGGCCAAAGTCTTACTTTCTTTTTGGACGAGTATAAGGATGTCGATCCTCGGGTTTATGAAGTATTTAGCCGTAATCAAAAAGCTTTTCTAGAGTACACCGATCAATGGGGTTCGTTTCGTAGTATTTTTATTCCTCAATATGCAGAAGATGGAAGCCTGTTTGTTACTGCCGCTGATATATCAACTAGTGAAATCAGAAACGCATTGAATCGACGTTTTACATTCACGTTGGTCGTGGCTATTTTATTTGTACTTTTTGCCTTCCCCTTTTATTTCTTATCAACACAAACAATAAAGCGATTTTCCAAAGGTCTAGAACGTCAAGTGCAACTCCAAACAACACAATTAAGCTTAAATGAAGAACGACTTAACTACGCGCTCAAGGTCGCTCATCAAGGATGGTTTGATTTAAATCCGCAAACTGGAAAGGTACTGATCGGGGACGAATATGCTCGCTTATTAGGCTATGAGCCCGGAGAGCTTGATCTCGATGTAAAGACTTGGAGTGAGAACATTCATCCTGATGACAAGCTTGCTGTCGAACGGGCTTATCATGAAATGTTAGCAACAAATGAATCGATTGTAACCGAGTACCGTAGAAAGAGTAAGGACGGGCGATGGCTTTGGTTGCATTCAATTGGCGAAGTGGTTGAACGCGATAATGATGACAATCCGATACGGGTGATTGGCATTCATGCCGATATTACTGAACGCAAACAGAATGATCAGGTACTACGGTTATTAGCAGAAAGTGGTGATGTTGGTAACGAAACAATTTTTCAACTCATGGTCAAGCAACTGGCATACTCACAAAATAGCCGTTATGCCTTTATTGCTTGTCTTAGCCAGACTATTGAAAATCAAATAGATACTGTTGCTGTCTGGGCGGGTGACGATTACCGTGACAATTTTTCTTATTCACTCGAAGGCACTCCCTGTCAAAATGTAACCGAAACGGGACTGTGTTTCTATCCTGATAACATTCAAGGCTTGTTTCCTGATGATGCTATGTTGGTGGAAATGGATGCCGTAAGTTACCAAGGGATTGTATTGAAAAATAGTCACAATCAAGTCATTGGTTTGCTAGCCATTGTTGATGATAGACCGATGACGGTCGGCACCCATACCAGTAGCTTACTAAACAGCCTTGCAGTGAGGGCATCAATTGAATTAGAACGAATAGAATCAGGTAAGCAGTTAGCGCTAGCTGCACGTGTTTTTAACGATAGCCATGAAGCTATTATGCTGACGGATATTAATGGCGATATTATTAATGTGAACCCTGCGTTTACTGAAATAACGGGTTATGAACGCGGTGATATTCTAGGTGAAAATCCCAGTATATTTGCTTCAGGTAAAAACGGGCCTGAATTTTATATCGATATGTGGGAAAAAATCCATGCTACCGGCTTTTGGCATGGTGAGGTGTCGAATCGTAAGAAAAATGGCCAGCCTTATATTGAGTTACTGACAATTTCGGCATTAAAAGATGAACATGACAATATCTTGAACTATTTAGGTATGTTCTCTGATATAACTGAAAGTAAAGAACAGCAAGAAGAGCTTCATTTAATGGCCCATTATGATGTACTTACGCAATTACCAAATCGCACCTTATTTGCCGATAGGTTTTCGCAGGCTGTTTCGGATAGTAAACGTAATGAGACATTACTGGCTATTTGTTTCCTTGATTTAGATGATTTTAAACCAGTGAATGACCATCACGGGCATGAGGTCGGCGACTTATTACTGATAGAGGTTGCCAAACGGATCAAGGCAGAACTAAGAGAAGAAGATACGGTCTCTCGACAAGGTGGAGATGAGTTTGCACTATTACTAAAAGACATAATGTCTGTTGAAGAATGTGATCCATTATTAACCAGATTACACCATTCTCTTGCTCAACCTTATCAAATTAATGGCTATCTGCTTACGATTGGTGCCTCGAGTGGTGTGACGGTCTATCCCTCAGATAACAGTGATATTGATACCTTGTTACGGCATGCCGATCAAGCGATGTATCAGGCTAAACTGGCAGGCAAAAATCGTTATAAAATATTTAATGCTGAACATGATTTAAAAACGGTTCAGCACCAAAGCAAGTTGCACGAAATACAGCAAGCCTTGCTCAATGACGAGATGTGTTTATATTACCAGCCAAAAGTAAATATGAAAACGGGCAAGGTATTTGGTGTGGAAGCCCTTATTCGTTGGCGGCATCCTGAAAAAGGGCTTATTCCACCTTTAGACTTTTTGCCACTGATTTCTGGCACTGATTTAGAAATACAGGTCGGTGAATGGGTTATCATTCAGGCATTAAAACAGATGTCGATATGGCGGGAACAAGCCATTGCTCTTGAAGTTAGCGTCAACGTGTCGTCTTATCATTTGCAAGATAAGTGCTTTATCGAACACCTTAAGAGTGCTTTAGCCCTCGTTCCTGAAATAAATGCTAAGCATTTTCAACTTGAGATTTTAGAAAGTAGTGCCTTAGGTGATATTCATACTATAAGTCGAATTATTAAATACTGTCGGGATCTTTTAGGCATCAAGATCGCGTTAGATGATTTCGGTACCGGTTACTCGTCATTAACCCATCTCAGAAGCTTGGCGATAACAACCGTCAAAATAGATCAAAGTTTTGTACGGGATATGCTCGATGATCCGAGCGATTACTCCATTATTAATAGTGTCATTGGCTTGGCTGATTCATTTAGTCGAGAAGTGATTGCGGAGGGGGTTGAAACTACGGAGCACGGGTTAATGTTGTTGCTTATGGGCTGCCATCAAGCACAAGGTTATGGTATCGCAAGGCCAATGACTGCGGATGAGATGTCTCATTGGCTACTCCACTATAAACCCAACCAGCAGTGGCTAGCAACGGCTAAACAATCCTTAACGACAAAACAAATTCAGCTTAGATTATTAAGATTAACAACAAAGCAGTGGCAAGCTTATTTTGAAAAAAAAATCTTATCAATGCCTACACAAATAGAATGTTGGCCGATTATGACTAAAAACAAATGTCAGTGTGGAACGTGGCTTAAACGCGCGCGCCAAGATGCCATTTTTAGCGATAGATGGCTGACGGAATTTGAAAAGGTACATCTTGATATGCACCTAATAGCCAACGACTTATTGTTAAAATATGAAAATGATTTGCAAGAAGAGGCTCGTATAGGGCTTACACAACTTCGAACAAGCTTTGAAAGTATGGAGCAGTTAATAAGTTCGGAGATTATTGGCTAATGCCCTTAGAACAAGAACTAAAACTAGTTGTTAATGGTGGCGCGGCGATTGAATTATCTTCATTGGTTTTGCCTAATCATACTATTGAGGGCAATATCAAGGCTATGAGGTTGGTCAGCACCTATTTTGATACCGCTGAATTGTATTTAGTTTCGCAAGGCTTAGGGTTGCGAATGAGGCAAAGTGACGGTGTGTCGATGCAAACGGTCAAAACATCAGGTCATGTTCAAGATGGCTTACATCAACGTGAAGAATGGGAGCATCAACTAGATGGCGCTGAATGGGATTTGGCAAAATTAAAACAAACACCACTGGCCGCGATAATTGAAAACACGGCTATTTGGTCGAAGATTGGCCCTGTATTCACCACTGATTTTGAGCGTAAAACGTTACAACTTTGCACAGAAGATGGCACGAGAATCGAGTTGGCTTATGATCGGGGAAGGGTTATTGCTGGTGAATTAAGCCAAGTTATCCATGAAATTGAGTTGGAATTAAAAGCGGGCAATGTAGAGCATTTAAATGTGTTGGCCAATGAACTACAACAGCAATTGTCACTCAGTCCCAATGATACAAGTAAAGCCAAAATGGGTTATCAATTAATCAGCTAACAGAAACTAGCATACTGTGAGCGGTATAACATTAAACCAGATGCTTACAACAACGTGTCGATCAAGGCGAGCAATGTTATCGAGTAGATAAGCCACGATTAGTTTCAAATTTCCAGGTGCGAATAATAGTCAGCATATCACTACTTTTAAGTACGTTTTCTGGAATGGCTGCGTAAGGTGCACCGAGCCGTACAATTTTGACTGCGGCATCATCGAGAACTTTGTAGCCAGACGACCGAGAAATCACAATTCCATTTGGCGGTACACTGCCATCTGGATTGATATCGACAGAGAGCATTAAACTGCCATTTAGTCCTTCGCGTTTAGCCTCTTGTGGATAATTCATATTGCCAATGCGTTCGACTTTCATTTCCCATGATTTCATATACGCGGCGGCTGCATATTCTTTGGTAGAGGCAGAAATACGACGTTTTTTAGGTCGTTTACTCAGTGATTGTGCCGCATTATCCAGTTGTTGTTGCAAACTGTCGATTTCATTTCTGGCCTGAAACATTATGTCACTGGCCGATAATGTTGGCATGGCGGCTAAGGGCTCGACAATGTCAGCAAGATCAACTTGCTCAACTTTACGTTTAGCAACTTTTTGAGTGACCACTTTAGCCTGTTGGGCTGGCGGCTTTGGTTTTTCTGGAACAGGTTTTGGGGGCTCAGGTTTTATTTCATGAACTTCAGCGATCACGGGTGTAGGTTCTACAATCGTTAATGGCTCAGGTTCTGGGATAGGCTCATCGGCGAGAGGTGCGGCTTCTGTCGAGGTCGATGATGCTGTTTCTTCTGTAACGGGAATGGGTGCATCAGGACTCGGTTCTGGTGACTTTTCATCCGTTAGACCACCACCTTCATTATTCACTTGTGCTAAATAATCCGCCTGCTCGGGCGCTAATTGGGTTTGTTGTTTTACCAGTGTAATATCAAGACTAATTAACGGGGTATTTTTGGGTGGTGAAGTGGCATCAAAGCTCACGCCTAATATAATCGCCAAATGAATGATGACTGAAAATACTAAAGTGAAAATAAGCCGGTCAACAGCGGTGATTGTACCCATATTATGGTGTCAGTTTTTCAATTTCACGAATAATCGGTGGATTAGCATTATTGATCAGTCGAACACGTTCTGCCATCTTAGGACTTAGTTCTATCTGACCATCTGGTCGTGCCAGCATAACACGCTCAATACCCATCGCTGCCGCGATCTCTGGCCAGTCTTTTCCGGCAACTAATAATGCGGTTGCTGCTGCATCAGCTTCGGAGGCGTTAGTGTGTAACACCGTTACTGATGTGGCATCACGTGCCGGTAACCCCGTTCTAGGATCAATTATATGCGGGTAACGAGTGCCTTCGAATTCAAAGAAACGTTCGTAATCGCCAGAAGTGAATACACTTTCATCACCTTTCAGTGCGATAGAGGCCATCATGCCATCTTTGCGTGGGTGACGAATGCCAATTATCCAAGGTCGTTTACCGTGTGAACCAATGGCGCGAAGATCACCACCAATATTGACAATGGCATTAGTAACCCCTAAATTTTGTAAAGTGGTAATGGCCGCATCAACCGCATATCCTTTGGCAAAACCTCCAAAACCGAGCTTAACTTTAGGGGTATCGCTAGTCAGCTCACCATTGTTAAGATGAATATCGGCCATAGTAGGAATATCACTCAACCACTCGTTGATGGCGGCATCACTTGGCGGCGGATGCGAGACAAACCAGTCATCTTGGTGAAAACCCCATAATTCAAATAGTTTGCCTGCGGCTGGATTGAATAAGTTGTTGCTTGCTATAGAGAGTGTTTTGGCTTGATTAATTAATGTTGCAACATCGGAGGTGACAGCGATACTTTTACCTTCGCTGATAGATTTATTGATAGTGGTTAAAACGCTGGGATGCCAAGCGTGCCATGTATTGTTAACGCTAGAAAAAGATTCTTCCAAAAGTGTCACTGTCTTATCTGCTGTGGCTTCATCGACACCATACAAACTGACATCAATTTCGGTGCCGAAAGCATCAAATTTAGCTTGTAGTGCTTTGTCATCATCACTACTACAGGCGCTTAATGTTAATAGGCAAGCCAATAGGAAAAAACGCAATAAGGTCATGATAACTGATGCTCGATGCAGTCCATCAAATCGGCTGCAATATTAAGGTTAAATTGAGTATCTAATTCGCGGATACAAGTTGGGCTTGTGACATTGATCTCTGTGAGATAGTTGCCAATGACATCTAGCCCAACAAATAATAAGCCTTTTTCACGTAAGGTTGGGCCTACTTGTTGGCATATCCAGCGGTCACGGTCAGTTAAAGGTCGTCCCTCGGCGCGGCCACCGGCGGCGAGATTGCCGCGAGTTTCTCCTTCGGCAGGAATGCGTGCCAATGCATAAGGCACCGGTTCACCATTAATCATTAATATTCGTTTATCACCATCAACAATTTCAGGAATGAATTTTTGGGCCATCACTGATTTTTGACCGTGATCGGTCAGTGTTTCGATAATGACACTGAAATTAGGATCGTCCTGTTTTACTCTGAAGATAGATGCGCCACCCATGCCATCAAGGGGTTTGAGGATAATATCTTGATGCTGTTGATGGAATCCACGTATGAGATGTTTTTTCCGTGAAACCAAGGTTGGCGGACAACATTGTGGAAACCATGCAGTGTAAAGTTTTTCATTGGCATCGCGGAGGCTTTGAGGATGATTAACTACTAATACACCTGCCGCCTCGGCTTGTTCTAATAAATAAGTACTGTAGATATACTCCATATCAAACGGCGGATCTTTACGCATTAATATAGCATCAAGATCGGCTAAAGGCAGGGTTTGACTCTTACCTAACTCAAACCATTTTTCAGCATTTTCGAATACACGCAGTGATTTCATCTCTGCGGAGACGATGCCTTGATGCAGAAATAAATCCTGCTGTTCCATGTAATACAACGTCCATCCCTTAGCTTGTGCCGCTAATAACATGGCAAAACTACTGTCTTTTTTGATGGTGATGGCTGAAATAGGATCCATCACGATGCCAATATGTCGAGTCATGCTACGTTACTCATGCTGTGAATTGAAGGTGAATTTTACCTGAAATTTGTGTTGTGAGTTTACTTGCCATATTTTGGCCTAAATTAATTGCCAGATTGGTTAAGTTCAATCTTTAAATTAATCCCTTGTTATTGTAATGAGCGCCTTGATACTTAATTATTAGGGAATTTTTTTGTATAAATGCCGAGAATTATCAATATCAACTTGCTTGGCAAGGTGTAAGCCATTTGATGCTATACAAGCTACATAGCAGCTTAGCTTACCTTGCCGCAAAAGTAACGTTAGCCGAATTTTCAGCATATTTAGGTATAAAATATCCAGTTTGCTACGACAAGTGGGCTGGATATTCGCTATAATCATAGAGTTTTTGATTTTAGATTGTGATGTGTAATAAATGACGACTTCAGTAGTAACGGTGGCGGAGACGCCAAAAACTTTTCAGGAACTCATCCTGCGGCTCCAGCAATATTGGGCAGAACAAGGCTGTGTCTTGCTTCAACCTTATGATATGGAAGTGGGTGCTGGTACCTTTCACCCTGCAACATTCTTGCGTGCAATAGGGCCTGAGCCTTGGAGCGCGGCCTATGTTCAGCCATCACGTCGTCCGACAGATGGTCGTTATGGTGAAAATCCCAACCGGTTACAGCATTACTATCAGTTCCAAGTGGTGTTAAAACCATCACCAATTAATATTCAAGAGTTATATATCGGCTCATTACATATGTTGGGTTTAGATACTTCGATTCATGATGTACGTTTTGTAGAAGATAACTGGGAATCACCCACTTTAGGTGCGTGGGGCCTCGGTTGGGAAATTTGGCTAAACGGTATGGAAGTGACACAATTTACCTACTTTCAGCAAGTAGGCGGACTAGAATGCAGTCCTGTTTCAGGCGAAATCACCTATGGCTTAGAGCGTATTGCTATGTATTTACAAGGTGTTAGTAGTGTCTATGATCTTGTCTGGTCTGATGGCCCGATGGGCAAAGTGACTTATGGCGATGTGTTCCACCAAAATGAAGTGGAAATGTCAGAATACAATTTTGACCACGCCGATGTTGACAGTTTATTCACTAATTTTGACAACTATGAACGTGAAAGTGCACGGATGATTGAAGCCGGATTACCTTTGCCTGCCTATGAATTAGTGTTAAAAGCATCACATACGTTTAATTTGTTAGATGCTCGAAAAGCTATTTCAGTGACCGAACGTCAACGCTTTATTTTGCGTGTCCGTACATTGGCACGTGCGGTGGCTCAAGCTTATTACGATCGTCGTGAATCATTAGGCTTTCCGATGTGTGCGTCTGTTAATAAGGAGGCGCAATCATGAGTGACATGACAGATAAGCGCGATTTATTAATTGAGTTGGGTACTGAGGAGTTACCACCAAAAGCACTGAAAAAATTAATTCAAGCATTTGAAGCGGGTATCAAACAAGGCTTAGAAAAAGCGGAGTTAAGTTTTAGTGCTATTCGCTCTTATGCGGCGCCTCGTCGTATGGCGGTGGTCGTGGATGGTTTAGCTATTCGCCAACAAGATCGCGTGGTTGAACGCCGTGGCCCTGCTATTGCAGCCGCATTTGATGGTGAGGGTAATCCAACAAAAGCCTTACAAGGTTTTGCTCGTTCATGTGGCGCAACCGTTGATGATTTAGAGAAATTAGAAACGGACAAAGGAACATGGCTAGCTTATAAGCAAGAACAAAAAGGTGCTGAAACAGCCAGTTTGCTTGTTGATATTTTACAGCAATCGCTTAATGACTTACCTATTCCAAAACGCATGCGGTGGGGAACATTGCCAGGCGAATTTGTTCGCCCAGTACATTGGTTAGTCTTGTTGTTCGGTGACGAAGTTATTCCTGCAGATATCTTAGGCGTGTCTTCAGGCCGTGAAAGTCGCGGTCATCGCTTTCATCATCCTGCAAAAATTCGCATCGATTCGGCGCAAAGCTACGCTCCACAGTTACAAACAGAAGGTCATGTTGTGGTTGATATGGCGGCTCGACGTGCTGCGATTCATGGCCAAGTCTTAGAGTTAGCAACGCAATTGGGTGGTCAGGCAGTCCTAAATGAAGATTTATTGGATGAAGTAACTGGCTTGGTGGAGTGGCCCGTTGCCTTGTCAGGATCATTTGATAAACGCTTTCTTGAATTACCATCAGAAGCCTTGATTTCATCAATGGAAGAACATCAGAAATATTTTGCGGTACGTGATAAAACGGGTGAGTTACTGCCTTATTTTATTACCATTTGTAATATTGAAAGTCGTGATCCGGCTCAAGTTATTGCTGGTAATGAACGTGTAATTTTACCCCGACTCAGCGATGCGGCATTCTTTTGGGCTACCGATCGCAAACGACCATTGGCCGATCGCCAAGCGCAATTAAAAACGATCGTGTTCCAAAACAAATTGGGTACGGTATTTGATAAGTCTGCTCGTGTCGCTAAATTAGCAGCCGTTATCTCCACTGAAATTGGTGGTGATGCGGCATTAGCTGAACGTGCTGCTTTGCTGGCTAAGTGTGACTTAGTGACTGAAATGGTCGGTGAATTTCCTGATTTACAAGGTATCATGGGGCGTTATTATGCGCACTTAGATGGTGAGCATAATGAAGTTGCTGAAGCATTAGATGAGCAATATTTACCGCGTTTTTCAGGTGATAAATTACCACAAACAACAACTGGCCAAGCGGTCAGTTTGGCAGAAAAACTCGATACGTTAGTCGGTTTGTTTGGAATTGGTCAGCCACCAACAGGGGTAAAAGATCCCTTTGCTTTGCGTCGAGCAGCTTTAGGTGCATTACGCGTAGTGATTGAGAATAAACTCGATGTTGATTTGGTGCTGTTGTTAGAGCAAGCTCAACAAGGTTTTGATGTTACCTTGACCGAGCAAGACGTGACAACGCAGGTGATGCGTTATTTATTTGAGCGCTTGCGTGGTTATGCGTCTGATCAAGGTTTCAAAACCGATGTGTTTGAGTCTGTATTAGCCGTCCAGCCTTCGCGGCCATTAGACTTTATGGCAAGATTGCATGCAGTCGCTGAATTTCGTCAATTAGAACAAGCTGAAGCGCTGGCGGCGGGCAATAAACGGATTAGCAATATTTTGCGTAAAAATGATACTGAAGGTGATGTCGCTACGATTGATTCTGCTTTATTGGTTGAACCTGCAGAGCAAGCCTTAGCTGAGAAGTTACATGCTGTTAGTTCGGCGATAGCACCATTATTGATGCAGGCTGATTATGCGGGTGTATTAAACATTTTGGCGGATATGCGAGATACTGTTGATGGCTTTTTTGAGCAAGTGATGGTGATGGCTGATGACCTTGCGATACGAAATAATCGTTTAGCCTTACTTAATCAAACTAGGGCATTATTTTTGGGTGTGGCTGATATTTCCTGTTTACAGGAATAAAAGGAGAGAATCGTAATGTCGCTGATAATTCTGGATCGAGATGGGGTGATCAACCATGATTCGGATGACTTTATTAAGTCACCCGCTGAATGGCAACCTATTGAAGGCAGTTTAGAGGCGATTGCTCGCTTAAATTATGCGGGTTATCGAGTGATCATTATTACCAATCAATCAGGTATTGCCCGTGGATTATTTGATGTTGAAACGCTCAATCACATCCACAGCAAAATGCGCCGAATGTTAGCGCAAGTCGGTGGCAAAATAGAAGCTATTTTGTTCTGCCCTCATGGCCCTAAAGATGAGTGTTTGTGTCGTAAACCACAAGATGGATCATTCTCTGAATTGGCAAGTCGATTACGAATTACGCTCGAGGGTGTACCCGCAGTGGGTGATTCTTTACGAGATATTATGGCTGCCCAAGCTGCTGGAGCCACGCCTATTTTAGTGCGTACTGGAAAGGGTGAGAAAATGCTGGCAAAAGGTATTCCTGAAGGCGTTGCCGTTTATGATGATTTAGCTGCTGTGGTAGATGCATTATTGGACCCAACAGTATAATGTTGTTATTTCGCTCTTTAATCTTTGTTTTTTTTCATGTTATGACTGCGATTGTCTTTTCATTAATCGGTGTATTACTGTGGCCATTGCCCTTTAAATTGCGCTACATAGCTGTTAGCCGTTGGGCGGTGCTAAATCTGTGGCTGTTGGAAAAAATTTGTGGTGTTCGCTATGAGGTTGAGGGGCGAGAAAATATTTCAGGCCAAGCCAGCGTTATTTTATGTAAGCATCAATCTTCATGGGAAACACTTGCATTACAAGCCGTATTTCCACCTCAAGTTTGGGTGTTGAAACGCGAATTATTATGGATACCTTTTTTTGGTTGGGGTTTAGCCTCGTTAAAGCCTATTGCCATTGATCGTGCTGCTGGCAGACAAGCATTAAATCAAATCATCGAGCAGGGTAAAAAACGATTATCGGACGGTTACTGGGTGGTAGTATTCCCCGAGGGAACGCGCATTCCCTCAGGTAAAATGGGTCGATTTGGCGTGGGAGGCGCGAAACTTGCGGTTGAGGCTGGTGTGCCGATTACGCCAGTGGCACATGACGCAGGAAAAGCATGGCCACGACATGGATTGATTAAATATCCTGGTGTCATTAAGTTGGTAATTGGCCCTGTAATCAGTAACAAGAATCAAACTGCGGCACAGCTAAATCAGATTGTTCATCAATGGATGACAGAACAAATGTTAGTCTTAGAAGGTCAGCAAGCAACAACTCCAGCGAAAGAGGATGCAAAACATGGATAGAGCGGAAGGCATTTTACGATTGATGTTGGTGGATGATTCACTGACTGATGCTGATAATATAACCAACGTACTTCGAAGTGCAGGCCATACAGTTAGAGGTGCACGTCAAGAAGTATTGGCAGATTTAGAGCTAGCATTGACAGAAGCATCTTGGGATTTGGTTTTGTGTCGAGATACCTTGGCCGCAGTTTCACCGAGCGATGTGCTTAATTTAATACACCGTCTGGGAAGAGATATCCCTTGTATTGTACTGGTCACAAACGCTGATAGCATGGCAGATTATTATCATCATGGTGCACAAGATATTATTACGTTTAATGACACGGAACGTTTAAAGTTTGCAGTTGCAAGGGAGTTACAAAATTTATTTATACGTCGCTCGAGTAGGCGCAATGAACATGCCTTACGTGAAAGTGAAAAACGGGCAAAGTTATTATTAGACAGCTCCCGTGATGCGGTTGCTTATATGCATGAAGGCATGCATATTTATGTGAACCAAGCTTATTTAACCTTATTTGGATATGAAGAGTCTGAAGATGTCGATGGCTTACCAATGTTAGATATGGTCGCATTAGATGACCATGCTAAATTTAAAGCCTTTTTGAAGCAGTACTCAGAGCAAGAAAACACTAAATCCCCGCTATTATCGGTGTTGTGCTTGAAAGCTAGTGGCGACAGTTTCCCCGCCAATGTCGAGTTTACTCATGCTGAAATTGAAGGCGAAGAATGTATTCAAGTGGTTGTCCATGATGAAAATTCACAGGAAGTTTCCGTTTCAGATGAGAAGTTATTATTACTACGCGATTATGATGTATTAACGGGCTTATTTAGCCGTATTCGCTTTATGGATGAACTCGGCCTTACCGTTAGTAAAGCCAGTGACGGCAAAGGTATCTCTTCATTATTATATTTGGAGTTTGATAACTTTCAGCTGATTAAAGAAGAGGTAGGATTAACAGCCAGTGAAGAGGTCTTGAAAGAAGCTGCTGGGTTACTGGGTAATATATCACAAGATAATGAATTATTAGCGAGATACTCCGATCAAGTCTTTGCTATTATCATTGCTAGTGGCGATAACGATTATGTTGATGAGCGTGCTGAAGCTTACCGAGAAATCATTGAAGCTTTCGTTTCTCATGCCAATGGCAAAATGGTTGATTTACGATGCAGTATTGGTATTAGTCGTATTACGGAAAGTTTTTCAATAGAAGTCATTTTAGAGAATGCCAATAAAGCCTGTATGCAAGTTCAGAAAAAGGGTGGGAATACAGTTGCACGTTATCAAACAGCTAAAGCTGATAAGGGTGAGGCAAGTAATGATGATGCATTATTTTGGCAGGGAAACATTCGTGATGCGTTAGCAAATAATGGATTTGTACTTAATTATCAGCCCATTGTAAGTTTGCATGGTAAAGAGCAAGAGCTTTACGATGTACTGGTTCGGATGAAAGGTGCGGATGGTCAATTGATTGTCGCTGAAAACTTTATTGACTATGTAGCAAATGACACCTTGATGTTAGGGATCGATGAGTGGGTTATAGCTCAGGCCCTAGCTAGTTTGGTCGAGCATCGCAAAGATCATCCCAAAACCCGCTTTTTTATTAAGTTATCCAAGCCTATGTTAGCGAAAAAGGCATTTGTTGATTGGCTTGTTGCTTTATTACGCCGTCATCAATTAGATGGCTCAGCGTTAGTTTTTGAAATTAGTGAAACGGCAGCATTAGAAAATTTAGAACAAGCTCAAGCGGTTATTCTCAAGTTAAGAGCAATTGGTTGTGAGTTTGGCTTAGAGCACTTTGGATCGGGCTTGGATTTTTCATATAGTTTGAGTGTATTAGATGTTGATTATCTGAAGATTAATGGTTCATTTGTAGAGCATATGGCTCAAGATTCAGAGAACCAAGCGGCGGTGAAAGCCATTATCGAGATGAGTAAACAAGCGGGAAAGCAATGCATTGCTGAGTTTGTATCTGATGCTAATAGTTTAGCTTTGCTATGGCGTTTGGGCGTTGATTATGCAATGGGTTTTTACATACATAAGCCCTCAAATACGCCCGATTATAATTTTGAAGATGATGATTTATAAAATATTTTTTAGCAGGCCACTTCAGGACAGGGACACTGTTGGAAGCGGAATTGTTAGCTAATATTGCCGTAAGGCATTAATGTGGTCATCAATTCTAGGATGAGGCATAAATAAAGCACTTAACCTGCCTCGATCCTTAGTGATTTTCCCAAGGCATTCATCTTGAGAGCAATGGACTAATTCTAGTAATCCTTCGGAGCTAAGCTTGAGCGGAACTATTTTTCAAGTAGCTGTGATAAGTTGTTTTAGAACTTTTTGTTCAATAAGCTGATGTAATTGAATAGCAGATGCATTTTCATCAGGTTCTACTCGAGATGTACATATTGGCTCACCCTGTTTGATGGTGAGTCCAGCGGCCGGAAGATCATGGCACTCTTCAGGCCATAACATATTGTCAGGAATAATAAGATCTGACATGGCATAATGATAAAGCAACGAGGCAACGCTCTGATTTAGGGAACTTTGTGCTCTAGGAAGTCGGCCTAAACACGCATCAAGATGTTCCTTGAACAAAGTATCCGTGTTGTTAACAAGTTCTGCTGATGCACTTACACGAGGATTAATTTCAAGGATTAATAGTTTATTTAGATCCGAAATAATGAAGTCTAAACTGTTTAAGCCAACTAAGGTCAAGGCTATAGTGAGTTGGTTAACTACTTTATCCAAATAGTCATTATGAGAGGCCGAAAGTTGCCATGCTGATTCAATTCTACCCAGACGGAAAGGGTGTTGATTATTAGGTGCAAGCTGCTGATGATTGATGCTTACCAAGCGTGCTTGATGGCCATCCGCTAAAAATAGGCATGAACCACTATTACCAGAAACAAAACGTTGATAATAAGTATCAACTTCAATTATATCTGTGGCCAACATCGTATATTGGATGTGTGTACCGCCCATGCCCGTAGCCTGTTTTTTCAGCCAGGTTAAATCATTGCGAGGCATTTCATCAAATTGAGTATCGGGATAGTTGAAATCGTGTTGATCTAACAAATCGAAAAACAATGCAGGAGTTTTGATCGTATGTACGGTGTCTGGCGTATTGCCAATAAGCTGAATATTGACGGGTAGTGGAAATAATAAGTGGTAACAGTGTTCAATGCCACTGCCACAAATAAGCATGCACTGTTCACCCCCAGTCAGTTCTGACAGGGAGGCAATAATAGTTTCGTGGGTTAATTTGGCAAAAGGTGGGAGAGATTGCCATCGTTCGACAACCGCTAATAAATCGGTATCACCATAGCAATCAGCCACCCAAACTCTATAACCAGATTGGGTGGCTGATTCTGCTAAGAAGCGCCCACTTTGTGCAAAAATCAGTATGGGAATATTCTGAGTTTGCATCGTGCAATTTTAATTAAACGAGCTGACGGGCACCATCAAAGGCGTTACGGAAATCAAGATAGACAGGTTTTTCAGCGTTTAGCGTTTCTTTTAGTAATGCATTTTGTAGTTTGTATTTAACATTACCTACAGCAAGCGCACCAATACCCACTGCACCTTTAGAGTTTACGGCGTGAACGAGAGGTTCACCTGAATCCATGATGCCTAGGCCTTCAATACCTAATGGTGAAACAGCATTTACGTCGCCTGCTACTTTGAGCTGTTTAGCATCTTCTAACACGGAAGAATTCAATACTTGAATTCCTGCTTTTGCAGTACAGAAAACCAGATCCGCATTTGATAATAAACGTGCTTTATCGGCATCAGATGCTGCGGCAGTAGCTCGTAAACTAACGCCGTAACGGGTCTTAGCTTCTTTAGCAAAATCAAGCGCAGTATCAATTGAAAAGTGATCAACAATCGTTGTATCCGCACCTTGTTGCGCCACGATCACCGCAGTTGCTAAACCAACCGGACCAGTTCCACCAAAGACAACTGCACGCATACCAGATAATGGTAAATCAAAATTTTTCTTCAAGTCACGTTCGACACAAGCAACTAATGCTGCGGCAGTTGTAAATGCGCCGCTTGGATCGGCAAAGACTGAAACCTCAAAAGGGGGAACCATAGCCTTTTTAGCCGCATCTAACATGTCCATTGCCAGACCAATATCTCGACCACCAATAAACATGCCCGTTTTTTTGACACCAGAGGGGCCACGAGAAAAAATTGCGTCTTGCGTTAGACCCGCCACTTCCTCTAATTTAACATTACTATAAGGAATGACTACTTCGTAGCCAGCATCTACAGCCATATTAATATCAAATGGACTGTTATGTACCATAGGGTCTAACATATGAACAATCGAACGTTTTGACATGTTGATTCCTTAATTTGTAGTTTTTATTGATGTTTTACTAACATCATAATCGTTATTAGCTTGCCGTTTCAATAACTGCACCATGCTTATCGGCCTGAGCAATGCTAAAAGTAAGTTGATTACCATTAGGCAATATTGATTGAGCGAAAGTTTTTAAGTTATTGATAAGCGATGTAGCAGTAATTTCACTATCAACAAATACAACGCCAGTTGGCCCCCATGAGCTTTGAGCTATGCCGGTATGGCCAAGTTTGAGTGCATGTTCAAGTACTTGTGCTACACCATTGCTGGTATAACGACCGCCTTGAGCTGGCGCAAAGTGGTCACCAATTAACCGTTGGATTTTAGTTATAGCATTACCAAACTGATCGAGTTCATTTTCCACTATCGCTGGTAATAATTGCATTAGGCATAAGTGACAAATAGCTTGTGAATTTACCAGTGGAAATTTGGAGAGAGTTGTGAATGCCGTTTTTTCTTGCTGGCCATGTACACCCTTATGTTTTGGATCCATAATCAGCACCATTCGCCATTCATTAGGTAATTGATGGTGAGCTAATAGAGGAGGGGGAGTGCCATGGTTAGGCTTATTACCACCATCCATAATAAAACCACCCATGTCAAAAGTCGCAATACCAATACCAGAGCGTTTACCTCGCCCTAATTGTTGAGCGAGCTCAGCGGTCGTTGCATTGATGTCATAGAGACGACATAGTGCCGTGCCGATAGTCAGTGCTAATTGTGTGCCTGAACCAAATCCCGCATGATCAGGAATCAATCGTTCTATAGTGAGTGCGACATGCTGATCTGAAGCCGCAATGTTGTTGCCTATGGTCTGATAAAACCTAGTGAGTAATGATTCCGCTTTTTGAATGATTTGCGGGCTGGCGCTTTGACCTGTAATGCTGACATGGTCAGCCCTGCGCGCCTTAACAATCGTATAATGACTATTTATGGCAAGCCCAATACTGCCAAATTTTCTGCCAGAATCACCATTAAGATCAAGAAAACCTAGATGGAGTCGAGCTGGAGCACTCACCCGTACAGCAATGTTCGGATGAGTGTTGTTATTTAGCTTTGATGTCACTATTCGCTATCGATCTTACAAGCAATATCGTAGATAGTTGTTTCATCGAGGAATTGATCATTGGATTCAAATAAAGATGATACTGAGCCACGATGCACTTTCATTTTAAAGTTACCAATAGCAATGGCACCATATAATTTAATACCTTCTTTTTCTGTACCATTGTCCATAACTTCAATGCCCTCAACACCAAGTGGCGGCACCGCGTTGACATCGGCAATAACTTCTAATGTATCACTTGCAGACCATGCAGATTTTTGTAATACACAGACACCTGCAGGGCCGCTAGCAATAGCAACATGAGCATCTTTTAATAATCCTTTCACCGCTTCATCACTACGACTTTCACCAGGCGTAACGTCCACGCCATAAGCCGCTTTCATTTGATCTGTAATGACCTTCGCTCGCGCTAAACTACGGGAAGTAATAACGACTTCGCTAGCACCTTCTTTTAAGAAATAAAGTGCAGAACGTTGGCCTACAGGGCCAGATCCTAAGATAACAACTTTTTTACCTGTAATGTCATAGTTTGTCATTACTTTGCGGGCGATAGCTGCAGCTGTTGTATTGGAGCCATTTGGGTCAAGCATTACTGAGACACGAACAGGGCCAAAGAAGGCCTTCTTAACTGCCTTACCAACGAGTTCGCTGGCTGCAACGTTAGAGCCTCCGATAAAAATCGCACTATTTTTTAAGTTTTTTCCACCGCGTGTAAAGATCATGCCATGGACATGAGGCGTTACATTGTCACGAGTTACACCGCCATATGCCATGATATTGTCTACTCCCGCATCATATGCAACTGCTTGGTCAAATGCACTAACAACAGAGTCAGTATCAAGATGAAGTAACAATTTTTTCATAGGTCTCTCCTGCCCAGTGGTATGGGTCTATATATAATTATGTAAAGATGTAAAACTACAAAGTTTACCTTAATTACTTTAACTTATCATGCCGTTGAGAATAAAATTCTTGATGTCGTTATCTGCCTATGATGAATACGAATAGCTAAAGTTAGGGTATGATGCAAAATTATGTATCAACGTGTTTAAGGAACTATAAGGTTGACGCATGAGTCAGATGAAATCCCACGAGGAATAATTAGCATAATTTAGGAGTTACTTGATGAATAAAGCGGGTTTAACACTATTAATGACTGGATTGCTTGCGCTTCCAGGGATTAGCTCGGCCAATGACTTTTCAACTGTCACACGTGTTCAATATGTTCAGGATTGCATTGCATCAAATCAGGGCAAAATGAATATTTATGAAGCAACAAATAAATGTTCATGTGTTATTGATAAGTTATCAGAATCGTTTACACAAACTGAACTTGAAGATGCTGATACGGGATTTCAATACCGAAACTTGCCGGGTGACCGAGGTGCCATGTTCAGAGACGATGCCGATGTAGTTGATGGCATCAGTGAATTTAAAAAAGCGCATATAGAAGCCTATAAAAGCTGTCGGATGCGTTGATCATAAAAAAGCGTTTCACATAAAAACAAAAAGGCCGTATTAGAATACGGCCTTTTTTTTGGGTAATTTTAGTGCTGATTCTTAACTAGATGTCTTTATGTTCACTAAAAGCCTGATTTTCACTGTCAGTTGCCTCAGCTTTTAATGTCCCTTTTTCTGTTGGCGTAAAGGTAAATCGAATGCTTGGATCTTCACTAACAGAAATGCCCGTATCAACTGACATTAATGGTTTATCGTTGTAAGAGATATTAATATTTTTCACATAATGTGCTGTAATATATCTGCGTGAAGCCTGATCAAATTGTAAACCATTGTAGTTAGGATGGCTGATAATCACTTGGGCTTGCACTGGCTCGCCAACGGTTGGTGTACGCATGCGAATTTGCATCTTACCTAAGCGGGCTAGGGCTGCGGCCGCATCTTTACCTGCAGGCGCACTACAACCACCAGATGCTTTAACAAAGCGGGATACCATATGTAATGAGCCATCGTTCATTTCAGCGATAGCGCGTACAAAAGTGTATTGATCCACCCGCATTCGGGTAGAAATATCGATTAAACCTAATTCTGGCGATAAGTGAAAGTTAGCTGAATAAGGTTCCGGATTATTATCAACTACAATATGAATGTTTTTGATGTATTTTTCGGCTGACTGAGGTACGAGTGATTTTACTGTAATAGGTACTATTGCTGCATCCTCGGCTCGTTTAGGTGCTTCAATAACTAATAGATCACTTGCATCTTCTCGAATCACTTTATCACCAAAGTAAGCTACTTTAAGTGTTGGCCATAAAGGTTCTTTTGGCGTCGCGGCATAGGTCGTTAGCCCAAATGACATGAGGGCTAGACTGATGATAAAAAGATTAAATATACGACTAGACATAGTTTCTCTCCACTATTTTATTATTCCCATTCGAGTTCGACGAATGATGCTGTGATGTTACGACGATGATATTGTTCAAAAAGTTCCCATTTACTGGATTCTTGAAGTCCTACCGTTTGGGTGGCTTCCTCAATGGTGCCCATATTATTAATAATTTCGCGAACTTCATTTCGCAATACCGTAAAGTATTTTATTTGTGCTAATAAGCCTTGTTGCCATTCTTTACTCCCAGCTTTGCCATGACCTGGGATGACAAAATTAAGATCCATAGACTGAAGTTTTTGCATTGTTATAAGCCAACCATTAATACTACCATCGAGTGCTGGAATACGACTCATAAACAACAAATCACCTGTCCACAGCGTTTTAGTTGTGTTATCTAATACTGTCAAATCATTGTCGGTATGAGATGTTGAATAGGCAGTAAGAGTTAATAAGCGGTTTCCTAGATCAATAGTAATAGGCTTATCTATTGAAACTGTAAGTGTGGGACTAATAAATTCAGTTCCGGTGTACGCTTGTCCTAATAACACTTTGAAAGTCTTGGCAAAATAATCTTGTCGAGCGGCAATGGCTGCAGGCAACTTTTCATGGCCGATGAATTGCGGGGAATCCACTTTAAAAGCCGCATTGCCGAATAGGTGATCAGGATGAACGTGACTATTGATGACATAACAGATAGGCAAGTCAGTTTGTTTCTTGATTGCACGTCGTAAATATGTACCTTCAAGATAACTACCTCCACTATCAATTACAGCGACACATCGCTCGCCGATGATAAAGCCAACATTGGCAATCGCACCAATATTAGCTTCTGTAGGGTCTTCATGAATGCCTTGATGATAGAAAATGCCTGGGCTGACTTCTGATAATGAATAATTTTCGTCAGCATAACAGGAGGTTAAAAAGATAGAGACAAATAAACCTGCGAACTTTGAAAGTGTTTTCATAGAAATCAACAACCATATATATAGAGTACATACTGGTACAATAACTGATATTTGAAATAATATTCCAGTTTAAGAGATTAATACATGACCATTCGCACCCGATTTGCCCCTAGTCCTACCGGTTACCTTCATGTTGGCGGTGCCCGTACAGCATTATTCTCATGGCTGTATGCTCGTAAACATGGCGGAAAATTTGTTTTAAGAATTGAAGATACAGATTTAGAGCGGTCAACCGAAGAGTCCGTGAACGCTATATTAGAAGGTATGACTTGGCTTGGTCTTGAATACGACGAAGGCCCTTTTTATCAAACGCATCGTTTTGATCGATATAAAGACGTCATTGCAAAGCTATTATCGCAGGGGGATGCATATTGTTGTTATTGCTCTAAAGATGAGTTGGATGCGATGCGTGAACAGCAACGTGCCAATAAAGAAAAGCCACGTTACGATGGCCGTTGTCGTCATCTCACAACGCCACGAGATGGCGTGCAGCCTGTTGTGCGATTTAAAAATCCGCTTGAAGGTAGTGTGATCGTTAAGGATGTAGTTAAAGGTGATGTGGAATTTCAAAACAGCGAATTAGATGATTTAGTCATTGCACGACCTGATGGCACACCAACTTATAATCTAACGGTTGTGGTTGACGACTTAGATATGGGAATGACTCATGTTATTCGAGGTGACGATCATTTAAATAACTCACCAAGACAAATTAATATTTTTAAAGCATTAGGCGCCGAGCCTCCCGTTTTTGCTCATCTTCCAATGATCTTGGGGGATGATGGTGCACGGCTATCTAAACGTCATGGTGCAGTAGGTGTGATGAGCTTCCGTGATGATGGCTTCTTGCCGGAAGCTTTATTGAACTACTTAGTTCGTTTAGGTTGGTCTCATGGTGATCAAGAAATTTTCACTATTGATGAAATGGTTCAGTTTTTTGATATCAAAAATGTGAACAAGTCGGCATCAAGTTTTAATACAGATAAATTATTATGGCTCAACCAGCAATATATTAAAACGAGCTCACCAGAACACATTGCCCATCATTTAAGTTGGCACATGGGTTCATTGGGTATTGATCCAACGCAGGGACCCGAGTTGACCAAAGTGGTGGTATTGCAACAAGAACGAGCGAAGACCTTAGTAGAGATGGCGACAAATAGTGTCTTTTTCTATAAAGAAATAACTGAGTTTGATGATAAAGCGGCACGTAAAAACTTAACAATAGATAGTCTCGTGCTACTGGATGATATGCAAAGTCGATTATCAGCATTATCGGAATGGTTAGCTGAACCTATTCATGTCCAAATAAAAGACTGCTCAGTTGAACGAGGAGTAGGCATGGGAAAAGTAGCGCAACCTATTCGGGTGGCGATTACAGGAAATACGATGTCACCACCTCTTGATTTAACCTTGGAATTACTGGGACGCGAACGCACCTTAGCGGCTATCACTCTGGCTAAAAAATGGGTTAAAGATAATGTTGAAGCTCAAGCATAAAAGTACCTAGGTTTTACTACTAAGATGCGAGGTATGAGCGCATCTTAGTGATATTGACCGTAGTAAGGGTAAGAATTAATGAGAATGTTAAAGATTTACCACTAGAGTAATACTCCTTTGGTTTCACTGACTTAGCGGGTCGGGAAGTTTTTCCCGAAAAGAATATGAAAAAAGTCTTAGAAAAACTAGGAGAGAAGCTTGACTATCAGTTTCGAGACGATTAATGTTTGGACACGCATGGAGCTCAGAGTGAGTTCAATCGTGTCGTAAAAATAACTATAAAGCAATTAGAGGAAATTTTTAATGAAGCTGAAAACATTATCAATCGCAATGATGGCATTAGCCGCTACGGGTGTAGCAGTAGCTGATGAAATCTTGACAA